>CAZJHX010000003.1:35672-182365 GCA_964545715.1 uncultured Myxococcales bacterium | reverse complement strand
CACCACGGACACCGGCGGCGACGACACGACAGACACCTCCGACACCGACGAGGTCGATCCTGCCGACGACGACACCGGAGCGGACGACGCGACCACGGACAGCGGCGCGGACGAAGCGACCGACAGCGGGTCGGCCACCACCGGCGGCAGCACCGGGGACGACGACTCCAGCGGCTGCGCAACCAGCCCCACACCGACCAGCGGTACGGCCATGGCGCTGTTGTTGGGCCTACTGGCGCTCCTGGCCTTCCGGCGCAAGTGGGTGTGAGATACGCCGGCATCGTTGGACTGGCGCCGGTCTACATACCGGGACCGGTGCAGTCCGACAGCTTTGAGCGGCTGACGCGCTTCGTGGGCAACATGGAGCAGGCCGGGGCCAGCGAGTACCCGGCGCTGCACGCAGCCTGTCACGCGCTGATGAACGGCGTGGACCGGGTGATCTTTGCGGGCGTCGAGGACCCGATCGATGAGCAGCAGTGGGTCGAGGCCCTCAAACGCCTGTTCAAGTCGGATCCGCTGGCCGTCGTCGTGGCGCCCGGCGGGCCCCCCGCGGCCTTGTCCGAGGCGTTCTGCGCCCTGCCGTACACGCGTCAGTCCTGTCTGTGGCTGGACTCGGATCCTGGTGATCATGACGGCCGGATCCGCGCCGCGCCCCAGATCGTACCGACGACCAGCCCGGGACGCCGCAGCATGGAGGCGCTGCCCGCCACGGCCCTGATCGCGCCGCTGCATCTGGGGACCACAACGGCTTTGCGCGGGGTGCACCAGCGGCCGACGACGCGGGGGCTGCTGAAGACCGATGCGCGTGGTCACATCGTCCTGACGGAGGCGCTGGATCCGCCGGGACCACGTCTGCCGCCACGTCCGGTCAGCCACCACTCGTCGGTAGAGTTTCGGATCAACGCCGCAGTGGCCCACATGGCGGAGCCGATCGTGCTGACCGAGTCGGTCACGCCGCAGCTGTACAAGCGCCTCGCCCGTGAAGCGACATCCATCATGGAAGGCTTTCGCAAGAGCGGCGACGTGACCGCCTACTCGGTGCGCTGCGACGAGGCGACCAGCGAGGGCAGCCCGTCGCCGGTGGTGGAGATCCACTTCAAGGAGCCGCGCCGCGTCACCGAGGTGGTGCTGCAGGTCGGGCAGCTGTCCGAGCCATGACGCTCGCTGTGGCGCTATTGGTCGCGCAGGCGGCAGCGGCTCAAACGACTCCGGTCGAGCTGCTGAACAACGCCGACAAACACATGGCGGACATGCGATACGAGTCGGCGGCCCGGACGTACGACCAGCTCGTCGTCGAGCACCCGCGCGCCAAGGAAGTGCAGCAGGCATTAGAGACTGCCGCGGCGCTGTGGGCAGCGATGGGGAAGCCGTCCGAGTCGAGTCAGCGATACCACCTGCTGCTGAAGCGGTTCCCGAAGATCCAGAGCGCGCCACAGCTCTCGCTGCGTCTGGGGCAGCAGCTACGCAAAGACGGCGACGACCGTGCGGCACGCAGGCTCTACAACCGGACGGCCAAGCTGTACAAGACGAACCCCAGGGTGGTGGCGGAGGCGCTGACGCGACTGGCGATGCTCAGCCCCGAAAAGCGGCGCGGCAAGCTGCTGGCAAAGGCCGTCGCGGCGGACCCCAAGGGCGAGTTTGCCGGAGAGGCAGCGCTGGAGCTGGCACGCCTGGCCGCGTCGTCTTTCCGCTCGATCGCCCTACCCTCCGTCACAAACACCGGGCGTCTGCGGAGGGCCCTGGTAAAAAAGGCCGAGGCCCTGGCAAAGGCGGAGCGTCTGTTCGCAGACGTGACCTCCTACCGAGACCGCAGGTGGTCGGTGTGTGCGGTGGTGGGGACCGGCCGCCTGTACGCCGATTTCGCGGCAGCGTTGGACGCGGTGCCGACGCCGAAAGCGCTGGGAGCCACGCAGCGGCAGATGTACGTGCGCATGCTCAGCCAGATGCTGGAGCCCATCCGCGAGAAGGGGGTGGTGGCGCTGGTGCAGGCGGTCCGCACCGGCTGGAACAGCGGCGCGCTCGGCGGGTGTGTTCAGGACGCGATCACGCGCGTTGAGGCGCTGGATCCCACAGCGCTGCCGCCGGCGCCGGCTGACGACCGACTGACTGCGCGATTGCGTGGCAAGGCGTCAAAGGTCCCACTGGGCATCATGCGCCTGCAAACCCAGGCGGCCATCCAAAAGCATCCCACCGAGGTGGCGCCCCTGTTTGCCTTGTCCATGCGGCTGCTGGCCGAGGGGCGGATCGGCCCGGCCGCGGTGTGGCTGGGCAAGGCCGTGCGCAACGACCCCAAGAGCGGAAAGGCACACCTGATGCTGGGCCTGATTCGGCACCATCGGCGCGATCTCAACGGCGCCCTGCGGCACTTCGAGTCAGCGCTGACAGACACGCGCATACCCTTCGAGGACGCCGAAGCGATCAAGGCTCGGCTGACTGTAATTCAAAGCCGACGTAAGTAACGTGAATGTCGAAGCGGTCCGGCAGTGGAGACACGCCGGCCGCGTCCTGCAGCAAGCTCAGCGCGCCTGCGTTGTCGATGGTTCCGCCCGACAGCCCGGTGATCAGCGCGGCCGCTGACGCAACCTCCACCTGAGCGTCCAGATCGGCCGCGACGATGTCCTCAAAGGTCTGCCCCGCGTGCTTGGCGGAGAAGAGGAAGTTGATGGGCGCCAGGACAAGCTCGCCCACGAGCGAGCCTGTGAGATCAGTGAACCGCACGCGCAGCTCGGACTCTTGCAACAGCGCACCCTTAGCCGAGTTGAAGCCGTCGTCGATGCGCACCTGGGACCCCGGATCGGGGCGCCCGTCGCCGTCGCGATCGGTGGCGATAGTCACGTCGATGTCGCCGTCGCCGCCCGGCCAGGAGTGGACGCCGACCAGCAGCGACGGGATGAGCGGCTGCAGCAGGACCGCGGCCGCCGGCGTCTCCGGAGCCGTGACGGCGATGCCCGGCCTGTCGACCCGAAACACAAAGGCCGGCTGCTTGGCCCACTTGCCGGGATCAGTGCTGTTCAGCGAGCCCAGGAACGTCTCGAGCTCCTCCTCGCGCCGCTCCCAGTAGAACGCCTCGTGAGTCGCGTCCAGGTAGCCTGTGTCGAATGTGGTCGGTGACGGGATCGGGTTCTGATCGGCGTCTTCGCGCTTGCCGTACAGGTGCACCGCCGGATATCGGTACAGCGTCTCAGCGGCCTTGATGCGCTTCTCAGCCGCCTTTACCGCGTCGCGCACCGCGGCCTCCAGCGCGTCGACCCGGTCCTCTTGCTCGTCCGGATCCTCCAGGGGCTCGCGTACGGCGACCACGGTGTTGTAGGCGTTGATGACCAGGTCGAAGCGCAGCAGCGTCATGCGCAGGGCGTGGTCGATCTCACGGCGTACCTGATCCTTGAGGGTGTCGTCCTTCTCGTCGGGCACCTCGGGCTCGGGGATCGGCTCGATCACCGCGGTCAAGTCCGAGCGCAGCTGGGTCAGCGCCGCGAGGTCACCGTCTTTCCACGCCAGGTAGTCGGGCTCGTCCATGGCGTAGACCTGCGCCAGCGTCGTACGGTTGGGCCGCGACGCCTCGCCAAACAGAAGCCCCACCTCGTCCGCCGGACGCTCGCCGGTCAGGTAGAAGAGCAGGTTGGGGTCCTGCTCCAAGAAAACCTGCCGCTGCTGGGTGGCCCAGGCGGACAGCGCCTGCTCGTAGGCCTTGCCGATCACCGGCCGCATGTGGGCCAGCACGTGATCCAGCGTCTCCTCGCGATCCCAGGCGAAGCGGGCCGCCGCCACGTCCCACAGCCAATAACCCCACTCCCACCCGCCCGACTCCGTGATCTGCCCGAGCAGCGTCGCATCCGACAGGTGCGTCCGGAGATCCTCCGCGCGACTCAGCCCGATCACGGGCAGCATCAGCGGCACGTCGATATCAAAGCCGCGCCAGTGCGCTGTCTGCGGACCGTAGTACAGCTTGCGCCCGCCACTCTGGGTGGCCAGCAGCTGCGCCTGACCCGAGAAGCTGCTCCGACCGAGCACCGGCGCCGGACCCGACACCTCCCACAGCATGGCGGTGCGAACGAGCAGGGACACCGACGGATCGGCCTGCGCGGCCACATGCGAAAACAGCCCGCCGTCCTCGGCCTGAACATCACCGCGGGCGCCGACCTCGACCAGCAGCTCCACGCCCGGATAGTCCTCGGCCAGGTGGGCTGCCGCGGCGTTGATCCAGCCGACCAGCACCGCGTCGGGCGGGCGCGTCAGCGGACTGGAGTCTGTCCGGACCACGATGCGGTCAAACGGCGCCGCCATCAGCACATCCAGCTGCGTCTCGATCTGGTTGGTCGCGTCGTTGCCCAGGTCGCCGATCAGCCGAAAGCTGTTGCCGGTGTCGTCCGCAAAGCTGACGACCGGGTGCACCTCGATGCCCATGCCGTGCGCGCGGTCCACATACGGCGCCACAAACGTGGTCCAGGTCGCCGTGTCCACGGAGTTGAGCACATCGAACGCGGCGACGTTGAGGCGGTTGCGGACCAGCCACACCAGCACGTTGTCCAGATACTGCCCGTACTCCGGCGGAGGCGCTGCGGTGAACAGAAAGTCGGCCAGCGGTACGGGATGACGCGTCCGACTGTAGAAGCCGCGCAGGTCCAGGTCGGCGCGGCGGTAGATGTCGATGGGCAGCGGCAGCTCGTACTCCGCGTCCGAGCGATAGAATGTCTGCTCCGGGTGCAGATACCGGGTGCCCAGCCGCTGGCACAGGTCGTAGAGCGCGTATTGAATCGCCGCCGGGCTGCCGCCGCGCACCTTCAGCGTCCACCGATTTCCCTGGGCCTTGCTCGTGATCCGATAGGCCTGGTGCGTCATGTTGATCGCGGTCGACGGCTCGTCCGCGGGCACGTCGCTGCCGACCAACACCGTGATCAGCTCCGTGCCCTCCTCCACCGGTGACGGCGCCGGGAAGGCCTTTCCGGTGATTTGGCTCAGCGTGTTGACCAGCTCGGCGGCGGCCTGCACTACCTCAGGCGACGCACTGCCGCTGACGACCACCCGCACGTTGGGCGCGCCGTTGTGAATCGCCTCGGCATCGGGAAGCTCCGGCTCGGCGCCCTTCTTCTTGGTCTTGGCCACGGGCTCTGAGCCGCACGCCCCCAGCAGAAGGGCCGCCACTACCGGACAAAAAACTCTCAACATTGGCCCGAGATCCTACGGAACAACCGGGTCAGCGTCCACGCGCCGCGGCCAGCGCCGCTTTGATCGCCGGGTTGTCCGGCTCGATCGCCGCGGCCTCCTCCAGCGCCGCCTGAGCGCGCGCGGGCTGACCGGCCGCCAACAAGACCCGGCCCAGGTAGAAGCGGACCATGGCGTTGCCGGGCAGATCGTCCGCCGCAGCCGTGCACACCCGGATCGCCGCCTCGTGGGCCCCAGCAGCTGCCGCGCCTTTACACAGATTGGCCGCGTTGGCGCCGTTGGGCCGCTTGGCAAACGCCAGCTGGTAGTACTTGAACGCGTCTGCGTAGCGCGCGCGGTGAAAGCGGACCGTGCCCAGCACGCCGAGGGTGTCGACGTCTGCGGGCGAGATATTGTGCGCGTCCAGCAGCTCGGAGTCGGCCTCGTCGTAGGCCCCGCGCGCCAGCAGCTCGCGTCCGAGGTTGTAGCGGGCCCGGCTGCTGTTGGGGAAGCTCTCCAGGGATGACCGGAAGAGCGTGACCGTGTCGCGCCAGTCCGCCGTCCGCGCCACCGATCGCACGCCGTAGCCCACACCGACGATCAACACGGCCGCGATGAGAGCGGCCTTCATCTGAGGGAGGTGCGCGGAGGACCAGGCGGCGCCGACGATGGCGCCGACCAGCCCGCACCAGGCGATGCTGGGCAGATACATGAGGCGCTCGGCCAGCAGAATCGTGTTCAGGATCACCAGGTTTGAGACCAGCGCGTACAGCACCGCGAACAGCGCCATCCAGGCGGCCAGCTCCGGGCGGCGCTTCAGTGCTGCGAACAGCAGGCCGACGCTGGCGATGATCAGGGTCAGGCCCACGAGCGCGCCCGGGTCCAGTGGCCCGGCGGCCACCGGGATCGCGTTGAAGCTGTAGTCACAGCTGAGATGCAGCGGCGCCACCAGCAGCCGTAGATAGTGGAAGTACACGGCGCCGGCGGTGCTCAGCCGGCCAACGATGTCTTGAGCAACCATCGGATTGTCGGACACCGGGATGTCCCCGCCCAGCAGCGCCGGCAGCGCGTTCCACCGGGCCCCCAGATACACGGCGATCACCGCGACCGTGCCTGCAAGAGCCCACGACGGCGGCCTGGTCGGCGCCCGAAACGCGCGCGGCTCGGTCTTGTGGGCGGCGCGACGATGCAGGTACAACACAGCGAACGCGGCCGGCCACGTAAGCCCGTGCTCCTTTGAGAAGGCCGCGCACAAGAACAGCACGACCGCTCCAACCCACCACCCGCCGCGCGGGTCGTCCTCGTCACCGTCGCACGCGGTCAGCGCGCACAGCAGGGCGGCCGTATAGAAGGCCGCCGTCAGCAGCTCCGCAATATTGACGGCGCCTGCGATGGCCTCGACATGCACAGGCAACACCGCGAAGAGCCCGGCCGAGAAGACAGCCTGCGCCATGCGACCGCCGCTGACCATGAAGACAAGCCCGAACACCAGCGCGACGCAGAGGCCGTGCAGCAGCAGATTTACGCCGTGAAACGCGGCCGGACTGCCGCCGCCCAGGCCCCAGGTGGCCCGCATGACGATCGTGGTCAGCGGACGATATGTTGTGACGTGCTCGTAGTTGGCGCGGCCGCCCCAGAAGTTGGTTGTGAAGACCTCAGCAAGCGGTGCGCCACCGGAGACCAGCGGGTTCTCCACGATGGCCGGCGTGTCATCAAAGACGAAGTCGTTGCTGAGGACCGGCAGATGCACCAGTACCGCCGCCAGGCCCAGCAGGCAGGCGACAACGAAGGGATCGCGGCAGACGCGACGAACGGGTGAGGTATCAGGCAAAAGTGACGTCAGTGTCCTTAAACGCAAAAGGCCCGGACGAATCCGAGCCTCTTGCAAGGTAGCAACAAATGGCAGTTACCGCGCTTTCCAGAGTTTACGCAAAGCTTGGGCTCACACACCGCCGTCACCGCCGATGCGCGCTCCTCTCGTGTCGTTGGTCTGCTCTACAGAGTCTCAGGAGAAGTGCGGTAACGGCTCATTGGTTGACCGTTCCCCCCATGCCGTTTGACCGGCTTCGGGGTGTTCCCGCATCTTTCCTGCTCCGACGAACCGTGGGAATCCCTCGGAGCTCCTCTCATGAGCTTCAACCCGACTACAAAGTATGACCCGGGCTCCACCCCCACGTGGCTATCTTCATTTGTTCTCGACAACACGGTTCCCTCAGTTGGACATCTGCAGCCTTTAGAGACAGGGGATCCCTGCCAGCATTAGCTGTCCGGTCGATTCTTCCGCGCCGATACCGGCAAACCTGGTCTGCACCACATGGCCAAAACAAACATCCTCCAGCAATGCGCAGTCTCCTCGAAACACCACTCACCCTCGAAAGAATGGGTGACGAATCGCGTGCAAGCACGTGTGGCCGAATCG
The DNA here is from genome assembly GCA_964545715.1 of uncultured Myxococcales bacterium. Taxonomy (GTDB): domain Bacteria; phylum Myxococcota_A; class UBA9042; genus CAZJHX01. The sequence goes on along the minus strand of CAZJHX010000003.1, from coordinate 174,804 downwards.
CAACCCACCGCACGCTCCCCGAAGGGTGAGGCGGTGCTGGCGTCTTCCCAAGTCCCCCGAAGGAGCCAAGGTCATACACCGTGGTCGTTCAACGACCGGAGTCAACGCGCCCAGCGCCGAGGCCCCGAAGGATCTCAATGCCGAGTGCTGAATTCCGGTTGTCCCGTCCGGTGGCAAAGCTCAATCCCACCAGGACCCGAAGGCCCAAGGGACCGCATTACCGTGCGGTACGCGCAAAACGCAGGCGATTTGACTGCCGAAGCAGACGCCGCGCCACGACGCCGCCGACCCCGAGGGGCTGACGAAGACGATTGCGTTCGCGAAATCCACGCTGCTTACGATTGGCGTGACACCGATGAACCTACCTACAGGCCAGTGGTAATTGCGTCGGGCCCAAAGACCGTCAACAGTAACCTCAAGCCCCGAAGACCTTTGGCACCGCAGCCGGCCCCCTGAAGGGTCGTCAACAGAAACCGTGTGCCTGACAGGCGTTGGCTCGACCGACCGCCCCGAAGGACTGTCGACCTGGTGCTCATCCAGCCGCTTGCATCGCATCGTATGGGCGCCTCGCCCCGTGCCCCCGAAGGAACAAGAAGCGCGCTCCCGACGGATCCGAGGACCCTTGGGCGCGTCCGCCTATCCCCCGAAGAGGAGACGGTCACGGCAACGCAGCATCGCAGAACCAGCGGCTCGGGCGTGCCGTCACCCCGAGGGGCATCAGCGCGTCTTTGCCATCGGTCCCGTTGGACGCCCATGCACTCCCCCGCCGTGCCCCGAGGGACGCGGTAGGTCGGCGCGCGGAAGACCACACGAAGCCTTGTCGCAGCAGCGACGTCCACGCGTTACGTGCGTCAGATTCGATGCGGTGTGCGATGTGCAAGCACAACTCACGGTGCGTCGGCTCCGGTGAACACCTCGCTAAACGGCCCGCCCTGATGGGTTGCATCAGCTCATCCTCCGCCACACCCCGAAGAGCGTGTTGGAGCGCGGCCACGCACCTCCGAAGAGGGTTGCGGTCGCAGCGGCCGTCCACCCGAAGGTGAGCGGTCGCGAGTCGCCGACGCGGCCCGGGTAGGCTGCGTCGCGTCGTTTCGTTCACGCGCCCCCGAAGGGTTGCGGTCGCAAAACAAGCGGTGCTCGTTGAAGACAACGCGCATGCCTCGCAAGGTGAGTGCCCGCGGTACGCCCGAATCAGAGTCGGTGTCACGTCGCCCCCGTCGAACCCGAAAGTTCAGCGGTCCGACCTGGCCCCCCAGGGAGGGCTGCCCCCCGAAAGAGGGACGCGGTCAATGGCCGTGGCGACCCCGAAGGACCACCGCTGCCAGGCGGGTGATGCCAATCCCGAAAGTGGGTGCATCACGTGGCCTCCCATACCGACCCGAAGGACGACGTGGGCACACCCGGCGTCTCACCCGAGGGCGAGTCGCTGGACGCGGCAACCAAGCACCCCGAAGGGCGTTCAGCCGCAAGCCGCGGCGCTCGTTTGCGCGACACAAATGCATCGAAAAGCCGAGAGCCGAACGACCGCCGGACCCGAAGATCCGAAGGAAGCGCAGCGCTTGACACGACGCGTGCACGGGCGGTGGCGACTTGTGCGCGGCGACTCCCGAAAGAGACGCTGAACACGTGCGACCGGCAGCCCCCGAAGGAGTCACTGGAAGCGGTCACCGAGCTCGCACACTGTGCGCGGAGGACCGACCGTTTCGATGTGGCAGAAGGGGCTTTCGAAGCGTCCCCGAAGGGCCGTTCCGCAACCAACCCCCAAAAGAGGGGGCCTTCGACCACGCCGCAACATGCACCTGCACCGCCGAAGCAGCGCCGGCACCGTCGCAGTGAGCGGGCCAGTCACCGGGTTTTTCGCTAGCGCCGAGCGTGCCCCGAAGGACGCGCCCGCCGGTCGCGAAACCGGCTCGAGCAAATGGAGACGTCCGGTCCAGGCTGCAGCCGAAGCCACCGCCAGGATTCGTGGGACGCTCTCCTAAGCTTTCTTTCCCCTACAGCGCTTAAAACGACGGACAGCCCTGACCGGCGCCGCCGGGCAAGCCCGACTTTACCGTTCTGAGTGGAGTTACCCCCTCCACTCGGCCACGCCCACAGGTTTTCTCAACCTCTCGACGCTCTCTCCGTCGCCATTCCGGGCTTGTTTCATCCCGGTGACGCTCTTGGGGTTCTAACCCTTCAGAGGTTTTCCCCCGCAAGCCGCCGAACACCTCTCGGTTGGTCGTGCCCCTCCTGACGTTAAGCTCCGAAAAGCCCCGCCTCCAGGGGTTTTAGCGACTCGCGGAACCGTGCTCACACCCGAAGGCCCGTGAAGGCTTTCAAGCGGCCGATCCTCTCCTGGGCTTCATCCTCTCCTGGGTTCTCACCCAGCTCGCGACGGCACGTGCGTTATGCACGGCCTCCCTTCATGCGCTTACCTGGCACCTGCCCGAGGGCTTGTGCTGTGCGGCGCTCCAAGGTATCGATCCACGCGCTGGTTGGCTTGCCTCTTTCGAGAGCTGCCGACCCACATGAGGTTCATATCCTCGTCACACTGCTGGCCGCTTTGGGTTTCAGGAACACCGGGCTTATGGCTTCGCCTCTGGACCTTTTTGAGAGTCTCCTCTCGAAAAGCCCCGTCTTTGGTGCCCCGTCCGCCCTCCCGGAGGGCGACCTCCAATGAGTTTCGGACTGGTAACTGCCGTTTTGTTGTTACCGAGAGCGAGAATATTCAGGCCCATCGGAACCGAAAAGGGGGGTCTGATACTTTTTATGAAAACCCAATGATTACAGGACCCTAAAAATGGAGGGAAAACGTTGAAAACAAGTTCCCCCGAACTTTCCACAAGCGGTGATCCAAACGATTCCGAACGATTGTGCGTCGTTCTGACAGGAACATCAGCTTATCACTGCAAATACCGTTTTCCACAGCCGGGATCTCCAGCTTATAACTATAAATAAGTCCGTGCGAGTCGATTAAACACAGCAACAAGCTAAGAATCCCGATCCACCCCTCCAGAAGTCTCAACGATTACGAAACATTGGTTGAGATCGCCCCATGCGGGCTATAGGCTCCGTTGTTGATGAATCCCAGACCACATATCGCGATATTGATCATCGTCATGCTGTTCGGCACGACGGCGCACGCCCAGACAGACGACAAGACCGACGGGCTCTTTGATGAGGAGGGGCTCCCTCGCGTCGTGGTGCCGCCGGGGCTGCAGAAGCGGGATCGCATCGCGGTGCCAAACGTGCGGTGCACGGGTGCGGGAAAGGTGTGTGACGCCGTGCACACGCAGCTGCGACGCAACCTGGAGTTGAGCACGTTCTTCGAGATCCTCAATCCCAAGACGTTCGTGGCCAACATGGACGCGGAGACGCTGACCGACACGGGCTGGCCGGACTGGTTCAACGTGGGCGCGCGCTATCTGGTCAAGGGCCGGATCTCCGGCACGGGCCCTTACCGTGTGGAGCTGCGCTTCTATAATGTAGTCGACAAGGAGCGGGTCAAAGTACGCGGCGAGTCGCATCGTGGCGTGTCGGCCAAAGGCGTGCATTCGGCCGTCAACGCCTTCATCAACGGGATCATCGAGAAGCTGACCGGCATCCCGGGGCCGTTCGGTACGCACATCGTGTATGCGGTCAAGACCGGAAAGGGCACCCGCGGCGTCGGCATGATGGAGATGGACGGCCACGGCGCACGCGGCATCGCAGGCGGCGACACGATCAACCTGTTTCCTAAATTTGCTCCCGGTGGCGGCGTCCTCTATACGAGCTTTCGGGCCGGCAAGCCCGACCTCTATCTGGGCCGCAAGAAGCTGACACACGACTCGTACCACTATCGCGGCGCCGCCTACAGTAAGACGGGGCAGCTGGCCGCATCGCTCAGCATGGGCAGCGGCTCGGACATCTACTTAATGAGCAGCAGCGGCAAAGTCATGAAGGGCCTCACGCGCGGGGGAATGAATGTATCGCCGACGTGGTCGCCTGACGGGTCGCAGATCGCGTTTGTGTCCGACCGCGCGGGTGGCCCGCAGGTGTACGTCATGAGCGCCGGCGGCGGTGCGGCCCGGCGCATCACAATGGCCGGCGCCTACAACTCGACGCCTCATTGGGGCAAGAACGGCTTGATAGCCTTTGCGGGCATGACCGCGACCGGCTCCGACATCTTCACCGTGGACACGGGCGGCAACATCCAGCGGATCACACAGGATCAGGGCACTAACACCGATCCCTGCTGGTCGCCGGACGGGCGCTTTCTGGCGTTCGTCTCCCAACGAAAGGGCCACGGCAAACGAATCTGGATCTCCAGCGCCGACGGCCGCTGGCAGTTTCCCGTGTCCAAGCGCAGCGGCGGCTACAGCACACCCCGGTGGGGTCCTTGATGCTCATTCGCTTCTGCGCAGCCACCGCTCTCCTGGTTGGCTGCGCCGAGAGACAGCCTTCCCCGACATCGCAAGCCCAGCCCGCAGCGCCTCCGCAGAAGGTGCAGCCACCGGCTCAGCCTGCCGCGACCCCTGCACCCACGCCCGCGCCGGCCGGGCAGGTGACACCGACTCCCCCGGCCCAGCCCGTGACACCCGCGCCGCCCGACGGCCAGGCCACACCCTCTCCGACGACGACCACGCCGCCTGAGTCATTGCAAGCCCGCAAGCTGGCGGCGCTCAAGGCCAAGGGCCCCAAATACGTGCCGCGCACGCATCACAAGCACCCGGACGGGTCGCCCAAGCACATCAACCGGCTGATCTTCGAGTCCAGCCCGTATCTACTACAGCACGCCCACAATCCGGTTGACTGGTACCCGTGGGGCCCCGAGCCCTTCGACCTGGCGCGCAAGCTGGGCAGGCCCCTGTTGATGAGCATCGGGTATGCGACCTGCCACTGGTGCCACGTCATGGAGGAGGAGTCCTTCGAGGACGTCGAGATCGCCCAGTACATGAACGACAACTTCGTGTGCATCAAGGTCGACCGCGAGGAGCGACCGGACGTGGACGACGTCTATATGACGGCGGTGAACATGCTGCACGGCCGGGGCGGCTGGCCCATGACCATCGTGATGACGCCCGACAAGCAGCCGTTTTTTGGCGGCACCTACTTCCCGCCGCGGGATGGGGTTCGGGGGTCGCGCAAGGGCTTCTTGACGATTCTGCGCGAGCTGAAAGCCGAGTACGACAACGATCGCGACGGGGTGGTGGCCAAAGCGGCGGCGCTGTCACAACGGATCGCGCGCCAGGCACGCTCTCAGCCCGCGGCCGGCGTGCCCAATCACACCGCGCTTCAGGCGGCAGCCAACCGCTTCGTCGGCATGCACGACAAGCTCAACGGCGGGTTCGGGCGGCGACCCAAGTTCCCGCGCCCCGTGACGCTGGACTTTCTGCTGCGCTACCACCGGCGGACCGGCGACAAGCGGGTGCTGGACGCCGTGTTGCTGACCCTGGACAAGATGGCCGGCGGCGGCCTCCACGATCAGGTCGGCGGCGGCTTTCATCGGTACACGGTGGACGGCAACTGGCTGACACCGCACTTCGAGAAGATGCTGTACGACAACGGGCAGCTGACGATGACCTATCTCGCGGCTTATCAAATTACCAAGAAGCCGGAGTACGCGGCCGTCGCCAGACGCACCCTGGACTATGTGGCGCGCGAGATGCGCGATCCCGGCGGCGCCTTCTGGTCCGCTACGGACGCCGACAGCGAGGGCCACGAGGGCAAGTTCTTTGTGTGGTCCGTGGACGAGCTGCAGCGCATTCTGGGGCCGGGGCTGGCGGACATCGCCATCCGGTACTGGGGCGCGACCCCCGGCGGCAACTTCGAGGGCCACAACATCCTCAACGTGCCGCGGCCGCACGCGACGGTGGCCGCCGAGCTGGCGATGACGCCGGCGCAGCTGACAGCGAAGATCGCCGAGGCCGCGCAGAAGCTGTACGACGTGCGTAAAGGCCGCATCCCGCCGCTGACGGACGACAAGGTCCTGACCAGCTGGAACGGCCTGATGATCTCGGCGTTTGCCCGGGGCAGCTTTGTGCTGGGCGAGCCGCGATATGCGCAGCTGGCCGAGACCGCGGCCCAATTTCTGCTGACAAACCTGCGCACGAACGGGCGCCTGCTTCGCACGTGGAAGGCGGGCAGCGGCGCCAAATATCGAGCCTACCTGGAGGACTACGCGTTTTTGGGGCAGGGGCTGATCGATCTGTACGAAGCGACTGACAAGGTGCGCTGGCTGAACGAAGCCAAGCAGCTGCATGAGGTGCTGCTGACGACGTATCATGACAAGACGTCGGGTGGGTTCTTTCGCACCGCGCACGATGCGGAGAAGCTGCTGGTGCGCGACAAGCCGGACTACGACGGCGCGCAGCCCAGCGGCAACTCGATCGCGGCGCGCAACCTGCTGCGACTGTGGGAGTACACGGGCGACGCACGGTGGCGGACGACGGCGGAGGGCGTGTTCAAGTGGGCAGCCATGCGCATTCAGCGCGGCGGCGTCGGGATCCCGGCCATGCTGAGCGCGTTGGACCACTATCTGGATCAGGCACGCCAAGTGATCCTGGTGCAGGCCCCCGGTGACGCCGGTGAACCGCTGCGCACGGTCTTGCGGTCCCACTATCTCCCCAATCGGCTCTACGCGACGACCGCCGCTGCTAATGTGGCGACGTTGGGCGCCACGATTCCGCCGGTGCAAAACAAGGTGGCAAAAGGCGGCAAGGCGACGGCCTACGTGTGCGAGCGAGGGGTGTGCAAATCGCCCACGAACGACCCTGCGGTGCTGCTCAAGCAGCTTGCCGACGTACGACCCTATGTTGATCCGACTCCCGCGTCCCCCTAAACTGCTGGTCATGCGCCGCAGCACCAAACGCAAACTGGCCGTTACGACGGCTGTGTTTTTTGTCGCCTCCCTGCTCGCGCCGGCCGCCGTGCTGGCCGAGCGGCCGCCTCGCAGAAAGGCGCCGAAAACGGGTCATGTTGAGATCTTCTGCTTCACGAAGGGCGCGACGGTCGAGATCAACGCCAAGGTCGTGGGCAAGACGCCGCTGACCGGGCCGCTGATGCTGAAGACGGGCGAGTACTCGGTGCGCGTGTTCAAGCGCGGCTACACGGAGTTCCTGGAGACGGTCAACATCGAGGCCGGCAAGACCGCCGAGCTCGAGGCGGATCTCATCGCGTTTGCGGGCATCGTGCGCATCAACGCCAACGTGCCGGACGCGACCATCGCTATCGACGGCAAGCTGGCGGGCAAGGCCCCGTTCGACAAGGACGTACCGGCGGGCAAGCACGAGTTCACCGTGCAGAAGAAGGGCTTCAAGCCGTTCAAGCAGACCGTTGAGGTCATCGCCGGCAAAGCGCTCGTGCTGGACGTACAGCTTGAGGCCGTGCCCATCGTCGGTCCCGCGACGCCTGAGCCGGGTATTCACACCAAGTGGTGGTTCTGGACCATCATCGGGGTCGTCGTCGCAGGCGGCACCACGGCGGGCGTGCTGGGCGCGAAAGGCGGCGGCGAAGTCCTCGCGCCTCACGACGACGCCTGGCAGCTCTCTCAGTAGGGCACGCCAGGGCTAAGAGCCCATCAGGACAGCTTCTTTACCCAAAATACGCTCGGCCGCAGCGACCAGCTCTTCGGATGGATCCACCCGAACAGCCTCACCCGCCGTGAGCACAGCGTCCCCGCTCCCCGGCACCAGCACCTTGATCAGCACGTCGCAGGTCCCGGGGTTTGCCCGACAGATGTCGCGCAGCTTCAGCACGTCCTCGCTGGTGTGGCGGCCTGCGTCGATGATGAACTTCACCTTGCGTGTCTTCTCGCGGCGCACGTCGGGCAACCGCACAGCCCTGTTGGCGCGCAGCTTCAGCGTCTTGGCGTCGTCGTCACCCTCCACCCGGACGTTGCCGTAGACCAGCAGCGGATCGCCGCTCTTGAGCGCCTCTTCGGACGCCTCAAACGCCTTGGAAAAGAAGATCGTCTCGATCTGCCCAAAAAGATCCTCCAGCGTGACGAACGCCATGCGCCCGTTGCCGCTGCGCAGAGGCCGCTCGCGCATGGCGACCACCACGGCGCCCAGGGTCAACTCGCCGCGCGTCCCCAGCGCCTTGTCCAGGTCTGACGTGTTGTTGGACGCGTACCGGCCCAGCTCCCCCCGATACCCGTCCAGCGGGTGACCGGAGACGTAGAAGCCAATGGCCTCCTTCTCCAGCTCGAGGCGGTGCCGGTCCAGCCACGGATCGCACTTGAGGTCGTAGCTGTCCGCTGGTCCGGCGTTCGAGTCGTCGTCGTCGAAGAGGCCGAAGAGGCTGGTCTGGCCGGTCATCCGGTCGCGCGCCATGCTCTGGCCGCGCTCCAGCGCACGATCGATGTTGTGGAACAGGACGAAGCGCTCGTGACCAAAGCTGTCGCAGGCGCCGCTCTTGACCAGGGCCTCGACCACGCGCTTGTTTACGCGCTTGAGGTCAACCCGCTCGCAGAAGTCGAACAGAGAGGTGAGGGGCGCGTCCTCGCGCTGGGCGATAATCGAGTCGACCGCGCCCTCCCCGACATTCTTGATGGCGCCCAGACCAAACCGGATGCCGCCCTCGTCGACGGAGAAGTCCTTCTGTGAGGCGTTCACGTCGGGCGGGCGCACCACGATGCCGTTTTGGGTGGCGTCCGCGATGTAGCGCACGACCTTGTCGGTGTTGTCGCCGTCCGCCGTCAGCAGGGCGGCCATGAACTCCACCGGATAATGCGCCTTGAGATACGCGGTCTGATAACTGATCAGCCCGTACGCCGCCGAGTGGGACTTGTTGAAGCCGTAACTGGCAAACTTGGCGACGTCATCGAAGATCTCCGACGCGTGCTCGGCCGTCGTGATGCCCGTCTTGATCGCACCCTCGATGAAGACGGCCTTCTGGGCGTCCATCACGGACTGCTTCTTCTTGCCCATGGCGCGCCGGAGCATGTCCGCGCCGCCGAGCGTGTAGCCCGCGATGATGCGCGCGATGCTCATCACCTGCTCTTGATAGATGATGGTGCCGTACGTCTCTTCGAGCACCTCTTCCAGCGCGGCATGCGGATACTCGATCTTCTCGGTGCCGTGCTTTCGATTGACGAAGCTGTCGACCATGCCGGACTGCAGCGGCCCCGGCCGATAAAGCGCGACGGCGGCCACGATGTCCTCGAAGCAGTCGGGCTTGAGCCGCTTCATGAGCTCTTTGAAGCCCGACGACTCCAGCTGGAAGACGCCCGTGGTGTCACCACTCGAGACCAATTCGAAGACCTTGGCGTCGTCCATCGCAATGGCGTTGAGGTCGAAGAGCTCTTTTCCCTCTCGAGTACGCGTCTCGTTGATGATGCGCACGGCGTGATCGAGGACGGTGAGCGTCTTGAGCCCCAGGAAGTCGAACTTGACCAGCCCGGCTTCCTCGACCTCTTCTTTGGCGAACTGCGTGACGAGCTCACCGTTGGCGCCGCGACAGACGGGCACATAGTGCTCCAGCGTCTCCTGCCCGATGACGATGCCGGCGGCGTGCATGCCCGCGTGGCGCGTGAGGCCTTCGACCTGCAGCGCCAGGTCGTACAGGTCCTTGTAGCGCTTGTCCTCGTCGAAGAGCTCGGTCAGGCGCGGCTCTTTCTTCAATGCCTCAGACAGCGAGATACCCAGCTCGTCGGGGATCAGCTTGGCGATCCGATCGACCTCGGAGAAGCTGAGGCCCAGCACGCGCCCGACATCGCGCAGCGCGGCCTTCGCCTTGAGCGTGCCGTACGTGATGATCTGCCCGACATTGCGGTTGCCGTACTTCTCGGTGACGTACTTGATCACCAGGTCGCGCTTGTTCATGCAGAAGTCGATGTCGAAGTCCGGCATCGACACGCGCTCCGGATTGAGGAAGCGCTCGAACAGCAGCCCGTACTCCAGCGGGTTGATGTCGGTGATCTTCAGCGAGTACGCGACCAGCGAGCCGGCGCCAGAGCCACGGCCCGGCCCCACCGGCACCCCCATCTCCCGGGCCTTCGCGATGAAGTCCCAGACGATGAGGAAGTACCCCGGAAAGTCCATGTCGATGATGATCTGCAGCTCTGTGTCGAGGCGATCCTGGTATTCCGCGCGGTCGTAGGTCTTGCCCTGACCGTCCATGACCTTCAAGCGAGCCTCGAGCCCCTCCTGGGAGACCTCGCGCAGGAAGCCGGCCAGCGTCGACCCCTCGGGCACGCCGAACTTGGGCAGGTAGATCTTGCCGAGCTCAATGCGGGCGTTGCACCGCTCGGCGATAGCGCCCGCGTTGTCCACGGCCTGAGGCGCCCAGTCAAACGACTCGCGCATCTCGGACTCGGGCTTGAACCACATGCCCTCGGGCAGGCTGTCCAGCGCGCTGTAGCTGCGACCCAGCCCGATGCACATCAGCGCGGCCTGAGCGCGTGCCTCTTCGGCTTTGACGTAGTGGACATAGTTGGTGGCGACCAGCTGCGCCCCCAGCTCTTCAGCGATCTCGGCGACCTGCTCGTTGGTCTCCTTGTTCTCCTTGAAACCGAGGTCCTCGAGCTGCAGGAAGTAGTTGTCGGGGCCGAACAGCTCGAACCAGCCGCGCGCGAGGTCGCGGGCCTTGTCGCGGTCACGTCGCAGAAGCGCCTGCCCGACATCACCCCCCAGACCGCCGCTCAGCGCGATCAGGCCCTCCTTGAAGCGACTCAAGATCGCGCGATCCACCCGCGGCATGTCGTTGTGCCAGCCGTCCAACCAGCCGTAAGACACGGCCTGGATCAGATTCTTGTAGCCCTGGTCCGTCTCGGCCAGCAGCACGAGCGTGGAGTACCGCTTGTCCTTGGGGTCGGCGTGGTCGTTTTCGACGACGAAGACCTCGCAGCCGAAGATGGGCTTGATGTCCTGCTTGTCACACGCCTTCTGAAACTCGACGGCGCCGTACATGTTGCCGCGGTCGGTCATCGCGACAGCGGTCATGCCCGCTTCTTTAGCGGCCTTCGGCAGCGCCGGGATGCGGATCGCGCCATCCAGAAAGCTGTACTGCGTGTGTACGTGCAGGTGAGCGAAAGCCATATATGGTCATTTATCATAATTGGACAAACTCTGGCTAGGACGCATACGATATGGCGCGATGCGTAGCAGCCTCCCAGTCATGGCCGTCGTTCTTGTCGCGCTGGCAGCCTGCTCACCCGCAGGTCCGGGCGGCACGGTCGGCAACGGACCCAACGGCGATCCCGTCGACGTCACGCCCACGCCGCCCGAAAACGCGGCCAAGGGCTTTCCTGCCGGATGGCAGAAGTTTGAGCAGCTCAACGAGGTCACGCGGGCCGAGAACAGCGAGATCCGCGAGCTGTACGCCAACAAAGCGGCGACAGGCGCCCCCTTCCCGAAGGGCTCCGTGCTTGTGAAGGCGCACTACCGCATGAAAGGCGTCACCAAGGGCGAGCTCTTCCAGCTCAGCGTGATGACCAAGACCAGCGGCGCCGACAACGGCGGCTGGACCTTCAAGGCATATGCGCCCGCCGGCGCCAAGATCGATGCGGACGCCGACGTCTGCGTCATGTGCCACACGCAGCGCCGCGACAACGACTACGTTTTCAGCGAGCGCTAGATTTACTCGGGCGTCGGCCCGGTTCCCCGCCACAACGTCGTGTCGTGCAGCCAGCCGTCATCATCCTTTGCGGGGAAGTCCACGTTGTAGTGCAGGCCCCGGCTCTCCTGACGTCGCAGGGCGCCCTCGACGATGAGCTCGGCCACGGTGGCGATGTTGCGCAGCTCGATGCTGTGGCGCGTCACATAGTGCTTCCACCAGTCCTCGAGGATCTCCGACGTGACCAGGCTCAGGCGGCGACGTGCGCGGTTCAGACGCTTGTTTGAGCGCACGATGCCCACGTAATTCCACATGAAGCGGCGGATCTCGTCCCAGCTGTGGGCCACGACGACGTCCTCCTCGCTGGCGACGGCGTGCCCGCTGTCCCACTCGTTGAGCTCCGGCGGCGACGCGATGGAGGCCAGCTCGCCGATGGACGTAACGGCGGCCCGATGGCCAAAGACGGCCCCCTCCAGCAGGGAGTTGGACGCCAGGCGGTTGGCACCGTGCAAGCCGGTGCAGGCGACCTCACCGATGGCGTACAGCCCCGGCAGTGAGCTGCGGCCCTCCGTATCGACGACCACGCCGCCACATTGGTAATGCGCCGCGGGCACGACCGGGATCGGGGCTTTGCGAAAGTCGACGCCGAAGTCGCGGCAGCGCCCCAGAATCGTGGGGAAGCGCTCCTCCATGTAGTCCGCGTCCAGATGAGAGAGGTCCAACACGACATGATCGTCACCTGTGCGCTTCAGCTCACGGTCGATTGCGCGCGCCACGATATCGCGAGGCGCCAGACTGCCCATCGGGTGCACCGCGTCCATGAACGGCGTCCCGTCGATGCGGCGCAGCGTGCCGCCCTCACCCCGCAGCGCCTCGCTGATGAGAAACGACTTGGCCCGCGGATGGTACAGGCACGTGGGGTGGAACTGGATGAACTCCATGTTGGCGATCTTGGCGCGCGCCCGCCAGGCCATGGCTACACCGTCTCCGGTCGCGACGTCCGGGTTGGAGGTGTACAGGTAGACCTTGCCGGAGCCGCCGGTGGCCAGGACCACGATGCGCGCCGACAGCGTGGTGACCGCGCCGGCCTCGCAGTCCAGGACGTATGCGCCGAGGATGCGGTCGCTGACGTCGCGGCTGAGCTTGCGGCGCGCGATCAGGTCGATGGCGGTGTGATTCTCCAGCAGCTGAATGTTGCGATGGGCCCGCGCGCGCTCGAGCAGGACACGCTGGATCTCGCGGCCGGTGATGTCCGTCGCGTGCAGCACCCGGCGCCTGGTGTGCCCGCCCTCGCGACCGAGGTCCTTGGCAAAATTGACGCCGCGCTCGACCAGCCGCTTGATCGCGGCGGGACCGTCGGACACGCACAGCGCCACGACGTCGCGCTTGTTGAGCCCATCGCCGGCGACGATGGTGTTGGCGGTGTGCTCCTCAAAGGAGTCGTCATCGCCCATGACGGCGGCGATGCCACCCTGCGCATAGTTGGTGTTGGAGTCCGCTCCGCCGCGCTTCGTCACCACGCAGACGCTGCCGTGCTCGGCCACATCCAGTGCATAACTGAGGCCGGCGATGCCGCTGCCCAGAACCAGAAAATCGTACCGCTGCTGTGTCATGGCAAAACCCGTGTAAGTTGCCGTTCGGGATCCCTCTGGTACCATGCTCAGGCGTGTTTGGACGACCCCTCAGCGTGCTTGCTCTCGTCGCGATGACGCTGCCTGCCCCACCGGCGGCCGCGGACTCCTTCTATGTCTGTCGCAAAAAGGGCCAGTCTCCGCGATGGGTCAACTCGTCCGCGGTACCGGGCGCCAAGCGTGACGGCTTCCGCTGCAAAAAAAGCATGGACTTCGGTGGCGGGTCTCCGGCGCCGCAGGCTCGAAAGGCACGCCCGGCGCGCAAAAGCAGCGGATCAACCGCGAAACCGGCCGCGCGCACGGCATGGGCGCCCAAGCGCTTTGCGGGTCCGGCGGGCGAGCGTCAGACCTTTGAAGGCCACATCCTGGAGGCCTCGCGCCGCTACAAGGTGCCGGCCAACCTGGTGCGAGCGGTTATTCGCGTCGAGTCGAACTTTCACCCGCGCGCGATCAGCAGCGCCGGCGCACACGGCCTGATGCAGCTGATGCCGGGCACGGCGAAAGACATGGGCGTGTCGGACCGCTTCGATCCGCGCCAGAACATCATGGGTGGCGTCAGGTACCTACGGCTGCTGATCAACAAGTTCAACGGCGACGCCAAGCTGGCGATCGCTGCGTATCACGCGGGTCCGGGCATCGTCGCGGCGCGTGGCGCCATCCCGTACAAAGCGACCGAGCGGTACGTGCGCAGCGTTCTGACCCACTACTTGAAGTACCGGGACGCGCGCCTTTAGATCGGGATCGGCTCGCTGGAAGGCGGACTGACGTCAGGCTGCTCCACCTGAACCGCCCTATCGAGCTCGGCCAGCAGCAACCCCATCACCTCGGACCAGACGGCGTAGTTGGCGCGCTCCATGCCGATGACGCTCCATGATTGAAGAGGACGGCAGCGGCTGACGGACACCACGGCCGGCTGCGTCTCCTCGTGCAGCTTGAGCACCGCGGTCATCTCGGCGCAGGCCTCGCCCCCGTCGGTGGACGTTCGGCTCTCCAGGCGGTCGATGGACACGTCCAGGGTGTTGGCGCCGGCGTGGACGAGCAGCGCGCCCGCCTGGACCAGCCTCTGTTCGAAGGCCGTATGCACGGTGTGAACAAAGGCACGGCTGCTGCCTCGCGCCCGCCGGCGGTCGTGAACCGCCAGGCTGAGATGCAGCCCGTCGTACGCCACGGACTGCAGGCGTGGGAGGTCGGGGGGCACCTGGATGGGGATGGTGTACGGCCACCGGGCGCACCCGGCCGCCAACACGACTAATAGAAGCATCCGCACTGCTCTCATGCCGCATTGGACGCGGATGTTTTAGCGATGTTCACAAGTTGTCGTGAACTGCGCTAGACTCCGCCGGCCATGGCCCCTCGGTTCCGCAAACGCGCTCGAAAAAAAAGACGTCGGAAGCCCCGCTCGGGGCCGAGTCTGCGCCAACAGGTTTGGAATCTGCCGAACATCCTGACGTACGGGCGCATCCTGATGATCCCGTTCGTCATGTACTACCTGTATCAGTGCGAACCGAACATGAGCCCGTCCGCGCCCGACCACGCGGGTCGCATGGCGTCGTTCATCGCGACCCTGCTCTTTGGCGTGGCGGCGATCACGGACTTCTTCGACGGCTGGATTGCGCGCAACTTCAACCTGGGCTCCATGGTCGGCCGCTTCATCGATCCGCTGGCGGACAAGATCCTGGTCATGGCGTGCCTGGTGATGATGGTGCACCTGGGCCGCGTCCCCGCGTGGTTCGTCGTGCTGCTGCTTACCCGTGAGCTGAGCATCACGTCGCTGCGGGCGATCGCGACACAGGAAGACATCGAGGTGAAGGTCTCGCAGGCGGGCAAGTGGAAGACGGCGTTTCAGCTGGCCGGTCTGGCGGGCGTCATGATCCACTACACCTACCCGGCGGACTGGGGCCTGGTGAGCACCACGATCAACTACCACGAGGCCGGCTTCGGGCTGCTCGTGCTGTCCATGGGACTGTCGATTTACAGCGCAGTCGTCTACTTCTACCGATTTGCGGCGGCCGCGGTCGAGCATGAGATCAAGGACGGCGCCGGGTGAGATCGGCGCTGGTCGCTGCGCTATGCGCCCTGGTCTTGATGACGTGCTCGGAGCCGATCTCCAAGGTCGTGCCGATCAACCGGGCCGAGTGTGTGTTCTGTGAGTCGGACGCAGACTTCAAGCGGTGCGTGGACGGCCTGGACAATGACGAAGACCTCTTGTTCGACTGCGACGATCCCGACTGCCGCGACTATGCGGGCTGCAACATCGTCAAGGCGGACGCCGAGGACACCGAGGCGCTGTGCTCCGATGACTTCGACAACGACGACAACGGCTTTGTGGACTGTCTGGACTTCGGCTGCCAGACGCTGGACACGTGCAAGGACCCGGTCCAGAAACCCGAAGACAAGGACGAGCTCTGTTACGACCAGCTGGACAACGACCACGACGGCTTTCTGGACTGCCGCGACACCGACTGCCAGGGCCCCGGGCTGACGGTCTGCGAAGGAAACGACGTCACGTGCGCGGACGGCATCGACAACGATGGCAACGGCTTCACCGACTGCGGCGATTTCTCCTGCACTAAGAACCCCGATGTATCGATATGCCCTTGAGGTACGGTTCAGTCGCCGTAGGGGTGGTCAATGTCAGCAGCACTGGAGCAGTCGCCGGAGACAAAACCGGCTGAGGTCACTGAGGGGCAGCCAAAGCGCCGCCTGCGTCTTGGCGAACGGCTCGTAAAGGCCGGGTACGTCAGCGAAGAGCAGGTCGACCGCGCGCTTGCAGTCCAGAAGATGGGCGGCGGGCGACTGGGCTCGGTTCTCGTCAACCTGAAGTTCTGCACCGAGGCGCACATCCGTCAGGTCCTGGCTGAGCAGCTGGGCGTTCAGGTCGTGCAGCTGGCGAACTTTGCGCCGGACCCGCAGGTGCTGGAGCTGCTGCCCACGCGCATGGTGCGCAAGTACGAGGTCGTGCCGATTCGCATGGAGGGCGAGACCCTCTGGGTGGCGATGATGGACCCGTACAACCTGACGGCCATCGACGACATCCGGTTCGCGACCGGCTGCAAGAAGCTGATGATCGTGACGTGCACAGAGGACGACTTCCGGCAGTTTCTGGACGACAACCTGCAGACACAGTGCCTGATCGAGGAGATCCTCAAGGGCGGAGAGTTCTACAACCGCGCCATCGAGTCGCTGTCGTCAGTCGAGGTGCACGCGCCGACGTCGGACGACGAAGAGGACGATGAGGTCATCCACGACCTGACGCTGGCCGGCAGCCAGGCGCCGATAATCACGCTGTGCAACTTTCTGCTGGTAGAGGCGATCAAGCGCCGGGCCAGCGACATTCATGTAGAGCCCTACGAAAACCACTTCCGGGTGCGAATGCGCACGGATGGACGGCTGCACACCATTCTGACGCCGCCGCAGCGCCTGCATGGGCCGATGATCTGCCGGTTCAAGATCCTGGCGGAGATGGACATCTCCAAGCGGCGGATCCCGCAGGATGGGCACATCGCGATTCAGTACCAGCAGGAGACGGTGCACTACCGCGTGTCGACCATTCCCACGGTCTACGGTGAGAAGTGCGTCATCCGCCTGCTGAAGAAAGACAACGTGCTGATGAGCCTGGACAAGATCGGGTTCGAACCGCACGAGCTGGCGCTGCTGAAGCGCACGGTGCGCCGGCCCCAGGGCTTGATCCTCGTGACGGGCCCGACCGGCTCGGGCAAGACGACGACGCTGCATGCGTCGCTGCAGGAGATCAACGACGCCGAGGTGAACATCGTCACGCTGGAGGATCCGGTCGAGGCGAGCATCGTCGGGATCAACCACGTCAAGGTGAACAACACGGGCGGCGTGACGTTTGAGAGCGGGTTGAAGTCGATTCTGCGACAGGACCCCGACGTGGTCTTCATCGGCGAGATGCGTGACCCGGCGGTGTCGGCGATCGCGGTAAAAGCGGCGCTCACCGGCCACCTGGTGATGTCGACGCTGCACACAAACTCGGCAGCCGAGTCACTGACCCGGCTGGCCGACATGGGCGTGCCCCCGTACCTGCTGGCGTCGTCCCTGCTGATGGTGATCGCGCAGCGGCTGGTCCGACGCGTGTGCCCGGTGTGTGCGCGTCCGCACAAAGCGACCGAAGAGCAGATCAAAGAGCACGACTTGACGCCGGAGCAGCTGGAGTCAGCGACATTGCGCCGGGGTCAGGGCTGCGGCGCGTGCATGGATACGGGCTTCCGCGGCCGCCTCGCTGTATACGAAATCCTGAATGTCAACGCGGCGATGCGAGACCTGATCCGAGTACAGGCGCCGGCGCGCGACATCTTGGAGCTGGCGCGGGCGGAGGTTGGAACGCTGCTGCTGAACGAGGCCGCCCTGAAGAAGGCGCTGGCCGGCGACACGACGCTGGATGAGGTGTCCAGGGTCTGTCCAAAGCTCATGTAGCCTCAGCTATTCGCGGCGAATGCCGAGTGACTTCATCTTTTTGTGCAGGTTGGTGCGCTCGATACCGAGCACGCTCGAAGCCTTGGACACGTTCCAGTCCAGCTCGTTGAGCTTATAGAGAATGTACTCGCGCTCCATGTCCTCGCGAAACTCCCGGAGCGTCTTGTCGATGCCGGCGGGGATGGAGGTCGTCGGGGCGCCGCCGCTGATCTCGCGCGGAACGTCGCGCATTGTGATCTTGTCGTCGCTCATGATGACCATGCGCTCGACGACGTTGCGCAGCTCGCGGACGTTGCCCGGCCATGAGTAGCGTTGCAGTGCCTGTACCACAGCGGTGTCCAGCTCTTTGCGCCGGTAACCGTTCTCCTCGCAGATCTCGGTGACGAAGGCGTCGACCAGCTCGGGAACGTCGTCGACACGGTCTTTGAGCGGCGGGCTCTTGATCGGGACGACGTTTAGGCGGAAGAAGAGATCCTCGCGAAACTCGCCGCTCTCGACCATGGCTTTGAGGTCTTTGTTGGTGGCGCTCAGGACGCGCGTATCGACCTGCAGCGGGCGCTCGCCGCCGACGCGCGCGAACTCGCCGGTTTGCAGAACGCGCAGCACCTTGGCCTGTGCGCTGAGGGCCATGTCGCCGATCTCGTCCAGGAAGATGGTGCCGCGGTCGGCCAGTTCGAATTGCCCGCGCTTGCGACTGACGGCGCCGGAGAAGGCGCCGCGCTCGTAGCCGAAGAGCTCGGACTCGATGAGATCTTTTGGGATGGCGGCGCAGTTGACCTTGATGAACGGTGCCTCGCGGCGGGGCGAGTGCTCGTGGATCGACCGGGCGATGAGCTCCTTGCCGGAGCCGTTGGGGCCGCTTATGAGGACTCGAGCGCGCGATGGCGCCACCTTCTCGATCTCGCGAAAGAGCTGCGCCATGACGGGCGCACGGCCGATCATCTCGAACTTGCCGGCGCCTTCGCGCCGCAGCTGCTCCATCTGGTACTGCAGCTGTACCTTTTCCAAGGCATTGCGCAGGGTGATGAGCACGCGGTCGCGGTTTAGCGGCTTCTGGAGGAAGTCGAACGCCCCGAGCCGGGTGGCCTCGACGGCGTCGCTGAGGGTCGCGTGGCCGGAGATCATGACGACGTCGGTCTGCTCGTCGCGGCTTTTGATCTCGCGCAGCGCCGCCAGGCCGTCCATGCCGGGAAGACGCACATCCAGAACGACCAGGTCGGCGCGCTTGGACTCCAGCATGGCGAGACCGTCTTCGGCGCTGCCGGCCGTGCGGACGTCGTAGCCTTCGCCTTCGAGGATCAGCGCGAGCGTGTCACGAATGCTGCGCTCGTCGTCGATAACAACAATGGAGGGGAGTCGGAATTTCACGGGACAAATGATGGCATGCGCCGTGATGGGGCGCAACGGGGAGGGAGACCGGCGCTACAAGCCGTATGGAACCGTCTTGGGCGGCGGATACCCTCGGTGGAAGGGGCGCCGCTTGGTGCGGTACCGCTTTCGGTTGGCGAAGGTCATGCCCCACAGGACGAAGCGGGCGCCGTCTCGGTCATCGTGCATGACGACCATGAACTTCTCGCCCCGCTGTCCCAGGGTGAAGGTCGCGATGCGCTTGGCGGGCACGACGAAATAGCCGCGAACGGTGACGCCGCCCTTGAGCTTGGTGCCGCGCCGATAGGCGGCCATGTACTTCTGAAGGGTGCCGTCCCAGTTGGCGCGGGTGTGCAGGACGAGGTCCTCCCTGCCTTTTTTTGACCCGATTCGGGTGGTCTCGTTGAAGGGTTTGTACGCAACTCTTAAGTGATCGGCGATGTCTTCGAAGCGCTTGGCGCGGTCAGACTGTGCCATCGCCACTGTCGAAAACAGCAGGACAGCGGCGCAACTAACAAGGGCGTGAACTCTCAATCGGGCCTCCGGGAACTTCGCATCCGAGCGCAGGTCTATCCTGCCGATGCTTGGACCGTGGCGGAGAGCTTAATATTCAACCCGGGGACAAGCAAGAGGACGGGGTTGACCGCCCTCGGGACGCGAAATAAGCTTGCGGGTCTGAATTCCAGTCTCGTTCAGGGGGATCACGTTTGAAGAGCAGGTCGTTGCGGGTTTATGGGGGCGTTATCGCCGGCGCATTTGTGCTGATGACGTTCGGCGGATGCTTTGGAAAAAGCGGTCAGAGTTGCGAGTACTGGGTCAACACGCTCTCGAAGGGCAAAAAAGAGAAGCAGTCGATCATCAAGATCGGCGAACTTGGGTGCACTGATGGTGTGACTCAGCTCTTGGAGCGCTTCCCGGAGACGATGTACCGGCGAGAGGTCCTGATCTCCTTGAAGCAGCTCGGCAAGAGCGACAAGGCGATCGAGATCGTGACGATGGCGCTGCCTGACAAAGAGGTGGGCCCATTGGCGATCAGCCTGGGGATCGAGTGGCGGGTCGACAGTCTGAAGGCGGATCTGTCGAAGCTGATTCGCAAGCAGCGGAGCGCGTCGACGCGGCTGCAGGCGCTGGAGGCGCTGGTCGATCTGATCACGCCGCAGACGCTGGTGGTCGGCGAGGGCGAGAACGGCACGCTGACGTTCGAGGGCCGCCCGGGGCGGTCGGTGGGCAACATCTTGTTTGTCGACTCCGCGTCCAAGGACCATGCGGAGCTCCTGCCCGGCATCAACGTCAACGGCGCGGACCTCTTTATTAAGGGCGACTTCGCGAAGGGCGTCACGGGCAACCAGATCGCGGACATGATCAACGGCGACAACGAGGCCAGCCAGCTGGTGGCGATCACGGTTGGCGGCGACGGCAGCGGAAAGCACGCGGCGATGACGCGCGGCAAGCCGTTGGGACGCATCATTACCGACGAGACGCTGATCAAGACCCTGACGTGGGTTGTTGGCCAGGAGCCGACGCTGCAGGGCGTGGACACGAACCAATACGGCGCCGACCGCCTGGCGGAGGTCGACTGGAAGAAGGTGAGCGAGGAGGTCGGGACAGCGGCTGCGCAGAACCTGGTGAAAGCGCTGTTTATGAAGGACGCCAAAAACAACTCGGCTCAGATCAATGCGCGATTTGCGCTGCGGACGATCGGCTCGCTGGCCGTGGATCCGATCCTGACCGCGTTCCAGGGCGTGAACAAAGAGCTGAACGAGTTTGCTGAGATCCGCGGTCTGGCCAAGTGGCGCTACACGCAGGGCCACGAGCTGGTCGAGATGTTGTGGGACGTCGGCGACAAGCGGGCGTCGCCGGAGCTGATGAAGGCGATTGGAATCCCGCTTGACCCGCCGCCGCCGGACGTGGCGCGTCTGCCCGAAGACCAGCGCACCGAGTGGAAGATGGCGAACCAGAACCGGCTGACGACGACGGCGCTGACCGTCGGCGCGCTGCCCAACGATGATGCGGTGAAGTACGCGGAGGAGCTGCTGCTCCGGAAGAACCCGCCGCCGGACGCGACCCAGTTTGTTCAGGCCGGGCTCGGTCTGGCGCTCATGGGCACCGACAAGTCGCGCGCGGCGCTGTGGAAGCTGTATCGCGAGGGCGGCGACGTCAAGGAGATCCGCGGAAAGATCGCGGCGCTCAAGGCCGAGATCGAGAAGATGTCCAAGGGCGAGGCCAAGACCGCCAAGATGCAAGCTCACGACGCTCTGATCGACGACGTGAACCGCATCGAGAGCACGCGCGCGAACTACGTGACGAACCTCGCTGTGGGCCTGGGACCGAAAGAGTCCGGCGCGTTCAAGGCTGAGCTGATGTCACTGGAGAAGGGGCCCATCAAGGAGAGCGCCAATCAACCGCTGCCCACGGCCTACTTCAACGTCGTCGCCGACTGCGGCAACAAGCTGCCGTGCTACGTGAAGCGCCTGGAGAGCGCGCGCGACACGCTGAACGACATCCCGAAGACGATCATGGAAGCGCAGAAGACGCTCGGCACGGAGAAGACCCGCGTATCGGAGAAGGCCAAGCCGATCACAGAGAAGATCCGGGCGCAGAACAAGCTGACCAAGGAGAAGCTGACGGCGATTCTGGCGGTCAAGGACAAGATCGAGAAAGAGAAGCTTCCGGACAAAGAGAAGAACGAGCTCATCGCGCAGTTCAACACGGGCCTCGATGAGTACAACGCGATGCGTGAGGCCACGGAGAAGATCTACCTGGAGCGCAACGTTGTCCTGGCCGAGCTCGACCCGTTCAAGGTCGCCTTCTCCAAGTCGCAGGAGGCCCTGCACGAGCTCGAGAAGGTCGCGCTGGTCATGGGCACCATCGACGGAGCCGACGCCCACCTGGGCCTCTTGGCGGAGGTCTTTCACAAGGCATCGGCGCCGGCGTTCACCCAATACCGGCAGTGGGCTCTGATCAGCCTTGAGCACCTCGCCAACAAGAGCCACCTGGACGTGCTGGAAGAGCTGCTGCTCAAAGAGAAGGGTGACGACGGCCGCAAGACCACGTTCTGGACGCTGCGCCTCGACTCCCTCATCCAGCGCGTCAAGCGCAGCTGAGCCGCCTCCGGCGCGCCGGGCTCCCCTCCCAAAACGTACTTTGTAGGCTCATGCCAACCAATGCCACATTGGGACTCAAGTCTCGTTGGTGAGACTGGGTGAGACTCCCGCCCCCACACAACCCCCTGTAATCACAGCAAGACGCTACTGGCACCGACCTTGTACAGGGTGCCCTCCGAAACCCACACGGTCGGAGGCCGCTTATGTCAAACCACACCCTGTCCCTGTTGCTCTCTGTCGCATGCGCAGCCCTGGTGCTCGCCGGGTGCGACCGCCATGCTGAGCTGTGCCCCGGCGGCGTCTGCGCCGGCGCGCCCGATGCCGGCCAGCTGTTCCTGGCCCCGGGCAGCGGGCCTGAGGGCGGGGGCGGTCCGTCCACCGCGACTTGCGTGCTGCCCGGCGCCGGTCTGGTCGTCCTCAACGAAGTGCTGGCCGACCCGAGCGGCACGGACATCAACGGCGACGGCGTCGCAGACGCCCACGAAGACGAGTTCATCGAGCTGTTGAACACCTCGGGCTTCGAGGTGGACCTCACGGGCATGTCGGTCCAGGTCGGCGATCGCGTCGTCCACACGTTTGGACCGCGGTGCCTGGCCGCGCGCACGGCCCTCGTGCTGTTCGGAGGCGGTACGCCCGTCGCGCTGGACGGCCCGGTCGCGGTCGCCGACTACAAGCTCAAGCTGACCAACTCGGGCAGCCAGGTCGTGCTGCTGGCGCACGACAACGCAGTGCTGGACGGCTACGCCTACGGCGCAGAGGGAGACGGCGCCCACTCGCTGGCTCGGCACCCGGACGGCACCGGCACGTGGGCCCCACACCCGACCTCGGACGCTTCCACCGACGGCGCGACAGCCCACGTGGCTCACTCGGCCGGCCGATGCACGAACTATGCGGCCTTCCCCGACTGCGACCCGGGTCATGCGGACCTCGGCGACGACCGGCTCGCCGACCCACCCCAGTGCCCCAATGCCGGCCAGGGCGACCTGGTGATCAACGAGATCATGGCCGACCCGGCGGGGTTCGACGCCAATGGCGACGGCCTCGCCAAGTGGCAGCACGATGAATTCGTCGAGGTGCTCGTCACCGCCGACAGCGAGCGCCGGCTCTCCGAGGTCGCCCTCTACATCAATGGCGCCGAACGACTGGTGTTCCCGGCCGGCTGCTACGGCAATGGCTCGGCCTTCGTCGTCTTCGGCGGCGGCGCACCAATGTTGAACCTGAGCCCGACCACGCAGGTTCTGGTCGCGGACAAGAACCTGGGCCTCACAAACAACGGCAGTACCGTCGTGCTACGCCGCAAAGACAACGCCGTCATCGACCATCACACCTACAAAGAGGAGGGCGGCATGGACCAGTCGCTAACTCGCTACCCCGACGGTTGGGGGGCGTTCTACCCTCACTCCGAGACCCCAGGAGGCCGAGTGGCATCCCCGGGCCTCTGCGCGCTGGGGGAGGAGCTGGTCACCGGCTGCTTGTCGGACTCCGACATGTGGGACACCCCACCGGAAGAGGAGTAGCAGTGGTCACGCTTCAGGGACCGAGCCCGCACGCGCCGGCCCGACCCAACGTGCGGTGGCCCGGTAGCAGCAACTGTGGCGGTCGGGCCGGCGTCAACTGTCGCTTGTGCCGCGGGCGCGCACGGCTGCCACCGGGGCTGGTGCGACCGCCTGGGCGTGGTCGGCTCGACAGCGCCCGTGGTGGGGTGAGTCACACATTCGCAGTACCTGTTGGCAAATGACTGTATCGAGAGGAAAAGATGACTTGTAAGAAACAGGACGAACCGCAATTGGAGCCGCTCACGGAAGAGGCGCTGCGCCGTCAACTGGCGTCCGCGATCGAGCGCTGGCGCGGGTTCAAGCGCTCTGGCCGGGGGCTGCCGGTAGCCATTGCGGCGGGTGACGGGCACGACCAGACGCTGGCACACACGGCTGCATGCATTGGCGCGGTGCTCGACTGCCTGACGATGCCCGGCGTGCAAGTCGACATGTCACTCAAACCGTGCGGGAAGTGTGGCAACGACGAGGCTGTGGTCCTGGCGTTGGACATGGATCAACAGCAGAGCAAGCGGCTGTCACAAGCACTCGCCGCATACCAAGCCTCTCTGCCGCCGGGTCACCAAAGCACGACAGACGAAGAGGCGCTCATGCCCATCATGATGGCGTTTGTTGCTACGGGGTGACCGGCTTGGAGCGCAGCTCCATCTTGCGATCGTAGTAGGTGCGCGGCACGACCTTCTGCTCGGCAAGAGGCGAGGGCTCGTCTGGGAAGGCGAAGACCTGGACGGGGTTGACCAGCACGGTCAACTCCAGGTGGCCTGCCTCACCGGCGAATTGCTTGGCTCGGATGGGCCGGCCGCGGACCGAGGACAGGGCCTCGAGGGCGCTCTTGCGGTCCTTGTAGATCTTGCCGCGGCGCGCCGTGGTCATCAGGCGGACCTTGCCGCTGCTGAGCAGCTCGATCTTGAGGGTGTGGTATTGCGTGACGCGGACCACCTCTTTGGCGTCGCGGAGGCGGACTTCCACGGTGATCTCGGAGTAGCCGTTGTCCTCGAGGACGCGCCACATGCTCTTGTCGAAGAGACTGGAGAGGTCATAAGTGTATTTGAGTTGGCGGCCTTCGACTCGGAGCTCGATGGCCGGCTCGGCCGGTGGGGGGGCTGGTGGCTTGGCGTTGGCGGTTGTCGCGATCGCTATCAGCACCAGAATGGTCGCAGACCTCATGTTCCTCATCCTCCCTGTCAGCACAGCTTGCGCGGTATTCCCTTACAAAAGCTGTGCCACCTCGCTCCCCTCGTTTTTGCGCCCTTTTGGCCACAATGTGTGGCGGACCGGACCCAGGTGTGACGCAAAAACGCAACGAATGGCAAAAGGCTTACAGGTAGCAACGGAGGGTACTCGGGAAATATTCTAACCAAGTTCAGACGGTTGACGGTCGAGGGATCCGGTCGAGCCGCGAGGGGCGATCAGGGCGTCAGGTGGATCACGTTGGCGGTGGCCGGTGCGAGATCGAAGGGGTCTATGGTGGCTCCGTCGACCTGGGGGGTGACCGCCTTCGCTGGGGACTTGCCGAGATTGAAGACCAGTAGGATGCGCTCCTCGGCCGTGGCGCGCAGGACGGCGAGCAGACTGCCGCCGTCGCTCGTGACCGGAACTCGGATGGCGCTTCCGCGGCTCAGGGCGGGGTGTGCGCGGCGCAGCTGAATGAGGGCTTTGTAGTGACTCAGAAGCGACGTGGCGTCCGCGAGCTGGGCGGCGACATCCGGCACGGACTTGTTGCCCTTGTCGGTCTCCCAGGGCCCCTCGCCGGTGGTGAAGCCGTGGTGTGGGGTGTCATCCCAGCGCATGGGCAGGCGCTTGGCGATGTCGCCCATCGCGGGGCCGTTGGCCAGGCCGAGCTCCTCGCCGTAATAGATGAACGGGGTGCCCGGCAGTGTGAGCAGTAGGGTGGCTGACAGCTTGAGGGCCGCGGGGTCGATGACGTCGGTGGCAAAGCGGTCCAGGTCGTGATTGGTGAGAAAGGAGCCCATGACGCCGTTGGCGGCCAGGGTCATCTCTTCGCACAAGCGGCCCGTGAAGCCGGCGGCCACGCCCAGGCGCAGGGCGTCGCGGGTGGCGTCTGCGCGGTCGAAGCCGAAGAGCATGTGCAGCTCGTCGCTCTGGCCGAAATAGGTGGCGGTGGTCTTGAGATCGGTCCAGACCTCGCCCACCAGCAGGGCGTCACTGCCCGCGGTTTGTAGCTGGCTGCGCATGGTGCGCCAGAAGGCGTGGGTGTCGGGCTGGTCGGCTTGCCCGTCCGGTTGGCCTGACTCGACCAGATAGCGGGCGGCGTCGAGGCGAAATCCGGCGGCGCCGCGGGCCAGCCAGAAGGCGGCGATGTCTTTGATCTCAGCCTGGACGGCGGCTTCCTGAAAGTTGAGGTCCGGCATGTTTGGCGAGAAGAGGCCGTAGTAGAAGCGGCTGCCGGCGACATGCCAGACGTCACCCTTGGGGTCCCAGGGCTTGCCCCAGTCGTGGGCCTTGTCGCTCCAGACGTACCAGTCGTTGCGCGGCTGTTCGGGGCCACGCTTGGCTTTGACGAACCAGGGGTGCTGCCGCGAGGTGTGGTTGATGACCAGGTCCATGACCACCCGGATGCCTCGCTTGTCGGCGGCGGCGATCAGCGCGTCGAAGTCGGCCAGGGTCCCGTAGTCGGGGTTGATGTCGCGATAGTCGGTGACGTCGTAGCCGTGGTAGCTGGGCGACTTGTTGATGGGCATAAGCCACAGGGCGGTAATACCGAGACCCTGCAGATAGTCGAGGCGGGAGATCAGGCCCTGAAGGTCTCCGATGCCGTCTGCGTCACTGTCTTGAAACGACCTGACAAAGATCTCATAGAAGACAGCGTCGACGTACCACGGGGCCGGCGCCGGGGTCTCTGCAAGCTGGCAGGGGGCATCGGGCTCGGGGCGGTCCTCGGTGGTGGGATCGACCGCGGGGGGCCGGGTGGTGCGATCTGGAGGGCGCTCGGTTGCGCTGTCGGGAGTCGCCGTCGGAACCGGATCCGGCAGCGTCGTGCGCGTGCTGCTGCAGCCCGCCACCAGAACGGCGACTAGCGCCAGCGCTCCTCGGATGTCAGGTGACATCCAGATCCTCGAAGTGGGGGCGCAGGGTGGCCCACGCGTGCTCGAGCCCCTGAGACACCACGCGGGTGCCCGCCGTGACCGCCATGAAGTTGGTGTCGCCCGCCCAGCGCGGGACCAGGTGCATGTGCAGGTGCGTCTCGATGCCCGCGCCGGCCGCCTCGCCGAGGTTCATGCCAAGATTGATGCCCTGCGGATTACACGCGGCCTGCAAGCGCGTAGCAGAGGCGCGCACCAGGCTCATGAGCTCGGTGTAGGCCTCGTCGCTAAGCTGCTCCAGCCGCGAGACATGAACCCTGGGCACGACCATCAGGTGACAGCCGCTGTACGGATATCTGTTTAGAATGACGAAGGCGTGACGGCCCAGCGCCAGGATGAGCGAGGTGTCGCTGGCCCCGCCGTGGGGTGCGTCACAGAAGGGACAGCTAGTCTGCTTGAGGCCCAAGATGTAGTCGATGCGCCAGGGCGCCCACATCCGGCCCGAGTCGTCTGGACGGTCGGTGTCGGACATGGGCAGCTGAGGCTCCTACCCTACTCCTCGAGGTGATCCGGATAGTCGTCGTCGTCGTCGTCCCGCTCTTTGTTGAAGTCGGGGACGATGATCGGCTCGGACTTCTTGCCCTCGGGCAGCGCCGTGATGTCGATCTTGTCGCGGATGAGGTCTCCAATGCTGGTGCGCGTGGAGGCCTGCGTCTTGACGTACTCGGCGTAGTTGGCGGTCTGCTCGTACTCGAGGAGGCGCTTGATCGACAGGCCGATCTTGCGCTCTTCGGGGATGAGGCTGATGACCTTGGCGCGGACGACCTCGTTCTCCTTCAGGACCGAACCGACGTTGTCGATCTTCTCCTGACGAATCTCCGAGATGTGCACCAGGCCCTCGATGTCGTCCTCGATCGCCACGATGGCGCCGAAGTCGAGGATCTTGGTGACCTTGCCCTCCACGACCTGGCCGATCGGGTAACGGCTCTCGATGGTCTCCCAGGGGTCCGTCGTGAGCTGCTTGACGCCCAGGCTGAAGCGCTCGTTGTCAACATCGATGTTGAGCACAACGGCCTCGATCTCGTCGCCCTTGTTGTAGACCTCACGCGGGTCCTTGATCTTGCCGCTCCAGCTGAGGTCGGACACGTGGATGAGGCCGTCGATGCCCTCCTCGATGCCGACGAACACGCCGAAGTTGGTGACGTTGCGAACGCGCGCGCGGATGCTGGCGCCGATCGGGTAGCGGTCGGCCAACAGCGTCCACGGGTTGACCTCGGTCTGCTTCATGCCGAGGCTGATCCGCTTGGCCTTGGTGTCGATGTCCAGGATCACGGCCTCGACCTCGTCGCCGATGCTCAGAACCTTGCTGGGGTGCTTGACCCGCTTGGTCCAGCTCATCTCGCTGACGTGAATCAGACCCTCGATGCCCTGCTCGATCTCGATGAAAGCGCCGTACTCGGCCATGGAGACCACGCGACCGCCAACCCGCTGACCGGACTGGTACTTGCGGTCCACGTTGATCCACGGATCCTCGCTGATCTGCTTCAGACCCAAGCTGACGCGCTCGCTGTCGGCGTCGAACTTCAGGACCTTGACCTTGATCTCGTCGCCCACCTCGAACATCTCGCTCGGGTGGTTGACACGGCCCCAGCTCATGTCGGTGATGTGCAGCAAGCCGTCGATACCGCCGAGGTCGACGAAGCAGCCGTACTCGGTGATGTTCTTCACGATGCCGTCGACGATCATGCCGACCTTGAGCTTGTCGAGGGTCTTCCGCTTCAGGTCGGACCGCTCACGCTCCAGCAGCGCGCGACGCGACAGCACGATGTTGCCACGCTTCTTGTTGAACTTGATGACCTTGAACTTGTAGGTCTCGTTGATGAACTTATCCAGGTTGCGCACGGGGCGCAGGTCCACCTGGGAGCCCGGCAGGAACGCCTTGACCCCGATGTCCACCGTGAGCCCGCCCTTGACGCGGCCCGTGATGACACCCTCGACCAGCTCGTCGCGCTCGCACGCCTCTGAGATCTGGTCCCAAATCTTGAGCTTGTCGGCCTTCTCCTTGCTCAGCTCGACGAGACCGCTGTCGTTCTCCCGGCTCTCCAGGTAAACGTCGATCTCGGAGCCGACCTCGATGCCAAGGACACCGTCGGGACCCACGAACTCGTCGCGATGAATCTGGCCTTCAGACTTGTAGCCGATGTCCACGGTGACGAAGTCTTTGCCGATTTCGAGGACCTTGCCGACGTAGATCTCGCCTTCGCGGATCGTTTCGGACTGCAGGTACTCTTCAATTAGCTTCTCGAAAGTTGCATCGTCGTCCAGCTCGGGAAGCTTGACCTTGCCGGCGACGTCCAAGTTAGTCATGAGTTGTTAAAGTTCCGTAATGTAGCGTCATCAAAAGTAAAAACCGTCCTCTAGCGGGGCGATCCAGCGCGGGAATCTACTCTTGACCCGCACCGATGTCAAAGGCTTTTCCACCACAAATCGGGGTGCTGCGCGCATACAGGGAAGTTGTGATAGGGTCCGGCCGCTATGAAGCGGTACCACGTCGTCGTTCTTCCCGGAGACGGAATCGGACCAGAGGTCATGCGCGAGGCCGTCCGTGTTCTCGGCATAATCGAGGCCACGGGCCTGTGCGCCTTTGACGTCGAGACGATCCCGTGCGCGGGTTCTTATTACGTAGAGCACGGAAAAGAGTGGGCGGACGGCTCCCTCGAGCGCTGCAAGGCAGCCGACGCCATCGTGCTCGGCGCCATCGGACACCTCGGTCCCGACGGCAAGCCGGTTCGCCGCGCAGACGGTGAGCTGGCGGGCTATGAGCAGGTCATCGGCATCCGCACCAAGCTGGACCTTTACGCCAACAAGCGGCCCATTCGCCTGCTGCCCGGCGTCAAACACTCTATCTCCGGCGAGTTCCGCCAGGTCTGGAAGCCCGAAAACGTCGACATCGTGATCTTCCGCGAAAACACCGAAGGCGCGTACGTCACCGGCAGCTTCATCCTCGAGCGCGCGGAGAGCGTCGAGACCGTCGTCTCCCCGACCCTCGTGACTCGCCGCGGCGCCGAGCGGGTGTCCCGCCGCGCCTTTGAGCTCGCACGCCGGCGCGCCCCCGCGCGCGAGGACGGCATCAAGCGCGTCACCTGCATCGACAAGAGCAACGTCGTGCGCGCCCATCGCTTCTTCCGCGACGTCTTCCGCGAGGTTGCCGCCGAGTACACGGACATCGAGGCCGATTTCGCCTACGTCGACGCCTTCTGCCACAACCTCGTTCGGGCACCGGAGCACTACGACGTCTGTGTCGCCCCCAACCTCCCCGGCGACGTCGTCACCGACCTCGGCTCAGTCCTCCAGGGTGGGATGGGCATGGCGGCCAGCGGCAACCTGGGCGACCACCACGCCATGTTCGAGCCCGTTCACGGCTCCGCGCCGGACATCGCAGGTCAGGGAAAAGCCAACCCCTGCGCCGCCATCTTGTCCATCGCCATGATGCTGGACTGGCTGGGGGACCGGCATGGCGACGCGGACACCATCGCAGCCGGAAAGGCTATCGAAGACGCGCTGGGGGCAGCCCTCCAGTCCATGGACTCGCACCCGCCCGACCTCGGCGGCACCGCAAGCACCGAGCAGACCGGCGCCGCCGTCCGACACGAGCTCGAAAAAGTCCTCAGCTAGACCTCGCCGCCAGAAAGTTACGCGACGGGGATAGGCGTCAGCACGACGTTTCCATCGCGCTGGTTCACCATGAAGCGCACATGCTTGCACTCCAGGCGGCCCTTCAACTCACGCTCGCTCTTCACCAACTGCTCGACAAACCGCACGTACGTGATCACGTCATCCGGATTGCCCGTCTCGCTTCGAGACTGCCGATAGCTGCCGTACAGGCGCTTGTAGTACGTCTCCGCCGGCTCACGCATCAGGTCAGGCGGCGCGTCCGAGCCGTCCGGCTCCATCTCGATGATCAAGCCGCCGCTGACTCCGGGCGCCGCGTTGGCCGGTGAGCTGACGATCGCCGCCCCCTCCCAGACCCCGCCGGTCTCGTCCTCATCCTCCGGCAGCGGCTTGCCCAGCAACACCGCGTTCATCAGGTTCAGGCTCTGCGCCATCACCGACGGCAGCTCCTCGTTGTAGTTGAACGGGAACTCGTAGTCGAAGTTGCCGTTGATGACCTCGTGGATCCCGCGGTCGATCTCCTCAAACGGCCGCGTATGGTTCCGAATCAACATCCAGAACAGAATCACGCCGATCAAAAACAGAATCCCGCCAAACATCGGCACGTAGGTCTGCAGCGTCGAGAACGCCCCCACCCAGTTCGCCCGATGCACCGCCAACCCGACCCGCAGCGTCTGATAGCGCGACCCATAGGCAACACCGTTCACAAACGTGGGCACGGCCTCCGGGCTGCCGTCCGCCGTCTTCGGGGCCTTGGCGCCAAGCGTGTAGTACGGGATGCTCACGCCCAGCCACTTCTCGCTGGACACGAGGTGGCGCTTCAGCCGATTGTTCACTTTGGCGCTCGCCAGCAGGAAGCGGTACGAGTCCTGCTCCACCGTCGATGCCAGCGCCTTGTCGTCCATGATGTAGGTGACCTCGGTGTCGAAGATCTTCTTCTCCGAGTCGACCAGCTTCTGGGTGATGGCCTCCGCCACCAGTATCGCCCCTACGAACGTCTCATCATCGTCTGCCGTAATCGGCACCATCGCGCTCAGGTACTCGGTCTCGCCCGTCTCCGCGAACGTCCGCAGATCGTAGTAGACCGGCCGCACGCCTTTCCGTTCGTTGTTCTGGAACGACCGAAGCCGCCCCACCAGGTCCATGTACTCCCGCCGATACGACCAGCCATCGTTGTCCGCGTTCGCAATCCCAACGCCGTGACCGTCAAACACCAGCACGAGGTCCGGGGAGCGACCCTCCTCCCCAACGCGCTCCACCTCAGCCCTCAGCTTGGGCAGCACCTCCTGCAGCGCCGAGTACGTAAAGCTCCAATCACACTGCGTCGACCCGCGGCCAAAACACTCACGCAGGCGCTCCATCGTCGCGGTACGGAACGTCGCCTGATCCGCGTCGCTCCAGCCGCGCCGATACTTGCCGACCTCGACCAGCAGCTTGTCCGTAAACGCCTTGAACGTCGTAGCCCCGAACTCCTCCTCCGCGATGCGCGCCCGCTCCGCCGAGAAGACTGTGTTCGTCATGTCGCATTTCACACCTGTCTCGGACGAGCAGATGTACCTATCCACCTCGATGAACTGCTTGCGGAACTTCCGCAGCACCCTCAGCCGCGTGCGCAGCTCGCTGGTGCCCAACCGATGAGCAAAATCGCGCAGCCGGCTCTCGCGGAGCTCCTTGTGCACCTCAAAGATGTGAGGCATGCGCTGCAGATTTCGCTCCGCCTGCGCGACTGCCTCCTCCTTCTTCTCGCCCACGATCACCACGATGGAGACCACGCATAGAGCGATCAGCAGGAAGTACAGCAGGGAGACCTTTACGTTAAACATGCGCCCAAAACCCCCAAACTCCCTTGGTAGCTAACGCGAACGATAGAGCGCGCACAACCCCAGATCAAGATTCAGTCGTCCCGCGCCGCTTCGCGAACAGCGGGCGCATCCGGGCGCGCCGCAATCGCCTGCACCTTCATCGCCTCACCCTCGAGCCGTCCGATCAGATACAAGCGCCGCTCCCCCTGCCGCAGCGACACCCCTACACGCACCCGCCGCATCACCGACGCCGCGTACTGCAACACCGGCCCAACCGCCGCCTCACCACGTCCAAACACAACCCCGCGCGGCCCCGGTCCCGGCATCGACCACACCCGCTCATCCGCCACCTCACCCCGCTTCCGCAGGCTCCGGTTGCGCTTCTGATACCGCTGAGGAAACGACACGACCAGGCGGACCACATCCCCACCCGGCTCAACCCACGCACGCAATACATCGGCCAGCGCCTCGATCCGCCCCGACAGCCGCACTCGCTGCATCAGCCGGTTGTTCCGCACGATTCGCTGCGCCGACACACCCTCATCAAAAGCGCCCGCGCGCTGCTCCCAACTGACACCTGTCAGGGTCCGCGCCTCCTTCAGCGCCGCCCGCCACGGCAGACTGCGCTCGCCCGGCCTCAGCGCCAGCTCCAGCTCAGGCTCGGCGCCAGGCCCCATCCACGCCGTCAGCACCGCCAGCTCATACCGCCGCACCCGCGGCTCAAGCACCAGCGCCCGACACAGATACCTCGCCGCCTCAGCTGGATTCTCCAGCGACCGCAGATAGATCCACCCCACCTGGAAGTACAGCTCCGCACGATACGACGCCCGCTTCAGCTGCGCGGCCAGCACATCGATCGCCTCCAGCGCAGCCAGCCTGCGCCGCGCCCCGTCATCCCCAGCCATCGCCGTCGGCGGCATCTCGACCACCGGCAGCTCGCCATCAAACCGGGTCTTGCCCGCCAGCCGGATCGCCTTCGCCTTACATTGGTCCATCATTGCGCGCCGCACGCTCAGCTGCGACGCCGCCCGCACCACCGGCGCAGCCCGCGCACGCGGCGACTCCTTCCCATCATCCTTGCACCCCACCGCCAGCGAGACGGCAACAGCAACAGGGATGGTTATGAGAAGCCTTGACCTACAGCTTTTCGAGAAGGGCATTGGCCTCGGCGTGCTCGCGGTCCAACGCCAACAGCCGCTTCAAGTGGCGGCGCGCCTTGGTCTTGTCACCCGTCGCCGAGCACACTTTGGCCAGCGACAGGAACATCTCCACTTTCACCGCGTCATCTTCGATGTCGTGTTGCAGCAGCAACAGGCTCTGGAACGTCTGCAGCGCTTTCTCGTTCTTCCCAACCGAGTGCAGCAGCCGCCCAAGGGCCAACAGGTTCGGCACGTTGCGCGAGTCGTACTGGTTCGCCACCTGGTAATAGCGCAGCGCCTTGGCCTCATCTCCGGTTCGCTCGTACAGCGCCCCGAGCCGATGCGCCTGTCCAGCCAGCTCTCCGTACATGCGCTTGGCTTCCAGATAGCTGACCAGCCACGCCAGCAGCGGCGCCGCGTCGTCCCACATGTCCCGGGTCGTGTAGTACTCGACCAGGTCCTCGACGATCGGCTTGTGGTCCCGCTTGGCGTTGTAGCCCGCCCGAAGCCACTTGTACGACTCCGCCGGCTCCCCCAGCCGATCGCGCTGCAGCACCGCCAGCTCATGGGCGATATCCGCCAGCTTCTTTCGGTCCTCAGCCCGCTTGTACTCGCGCTCCAACACCGGGACGACAGCCTCCCAGCTCTCACGCCGGTACAAGATATCCTTCAGCAGCGAGTTCGCCTCCGGGTGATCCTCGTCCAACGCCAACGCGTCTCTGAAGCACACCAGCGCTTTCGCCGTGTTGTCCCACGCTTCGAGGTACAGCTTGCCCAGCGCCAGGTGCGCCGAGATGCGCTCCTTATCGGTCTCCAAAGTCGGCAAAAGAGCCTCGTAGGTGGCGATCGCCTCCTCCGGGTTCTCGTTCACGACCATCAGTCGCGCCTGCAGGCGTAAGGCAGCAGGGTTCTTTGGATCTAGAGCTAGCACCTCTTGTAGGAGTTCGGTCGCCCGATCAACGTTCTTAAGCCTTCCTTCGTAAACCTCCGCCGACTTGATCTTCAGCGCGATCTGCTCGGACGCGACCTCAGTCAGCCCGATCTTCCGCTCATACACGTCGACCAGGCCGTCCCACCGCTCGTACTTGTGATAGATGCGCACCAGCTCATCGATCGTCTGGCTGTGCATCGGCTCGACCTTCAGAACCTGCTCGTAGTTCTCGATCGCGTCATCCACGCGGCCCAGCTGAACCTCATGCAGCATCGCCAGCCGCGTCAGCAGCGTGATCTGCGACGCCGCCCCATCGGCCAGCTCCACCCGAGCCGCCAGCACACGCGCCAGCTCCTCCCACTCGTTGAGGTCCTCGTACAGCACGTCCAGCGCCGCCAGCGCCTCCAGACACGTGGGATCCAACTCCAACGCCTCTTCATACGCATCGACCGCACCGCGCTGGTCATCCAGATGCCCGACCCGCTGCTTGCCCAGCTCCACCTTGATCGCGACCAGCTCGGCCTCGTCCTCGGTGACGCTCGCACGCCGGTCCATCGTCTCCGCCAGCCGGTCATAGTCCGACTTGTCGCGATACAACGCCTCGAGCGCCTGCAACGCCTCCACATCCGACGCGTCCACGTCCAGCAGCGCCAGCCAGC
This sequence comes from uncultured Myxococcales bacterium, assembly GCA_964545715.1. Taxonomy (GTDB): domain Bacteria; phylum Myxococcota_A; class UBA9042; genus CAZJHX01. The sequence goes on along the minus strand of CAZJHX010000003.1, from coordinate 139,947 downwards.
ACTCCTCGGCCTTCTCCGTGTCCTGCCGATACAGCGCCGCCTTGGCCATCTTCCTGTACAGCGACACCCGCTCAGCCACCTCGATCGGCAGCCGCGCGCGCACCTCGCACACCGCGATCAGCTCGCGAATCTTGCCCTGCGACTCGTACACCTCTTCCAGCGCCTCCAGCGCCTCGTAGTGCTCCGCGTCATACTCCAGGACCCGCTTGAAGCGCGCCACCGCCACGTCCTCCTGTCCCAACCGCCGCTGCGCGATCCGGCCCGACTTCATCAGCAACACCTTCAGGGTGTCCTCCGAGTCCGTCTGCTCCACCATCGCGTCATAAAGCTGGCCCAGCTCAGCCCACCGCTCCTGCGACGCCGCAAGCCGGTCGATCTCTCGCAGCACGTCATCCAACGACGGATCCGCCTTCAGCGCCTCCGTGTAGTAGTTGAACGCTTGCACCGGATCGCCCACGTGCGTGTCGTACAGCTCGGCGACCTGCCGGTAGACATGGGCCCGCGCGAACAGGTCCTCCTCCGACTGCAAGCTGATCAGCATCAGCCGGATCACCTCGTCATATCGCTCGGCACCCTGGTGGATCGGCTTCAGGATCTCCGTCACCGCATCGCGCAAGAAGGCGTGCTTCGCCGCGATCTGCGCCATCCCCTCCAGGGCGTCCGCGTCGTTCGGGTCCTCCCACAGCAGCTCTTTGTACAGCTGCAGCGCCTCCTCCGGCTCGTTCACATGCTGCAGCAGCACCTCGGCCAGCTTCGTCCTCTGCTTGCGCACCGCATCGCCCGACGCCTCGGCCAGCATCGTGCGAAGCACATCAACCAGCTCCTCCCACCGGCTCTGCTCCTCAAGCAGCCGCGACAACGCCGTCAGCGCCGTCACGTTGAACTGGTCGTACCGCAGCACCTCCATGTACCGATCGACAGCGCCCTCGGGATCGTTCAGATGCTTTTCCGACAGCTCCGCCAGCCAGCCGCTGACCTCGCGTGTCACATCCACATCAGTCACTGCCGCCAGCGCCTCGTGATACACCGCCGACAGCGCCTCCCAGCGCTCGCTGCGGTCCGCCACGCTCGTCAGACCATCCCGCACCTCAGCGTCATGCGGGTCCAACTGAAACGCCTGCCCAAGCGCGGCGATCGCGCCATCCGGGTCGTCCAGATCCTGGTCCCGCAGCTCCGCAAGCCGCTTCAACAGATCGACCTGCTCTTGAGGCTCCTCCGCATCCGTCAGCTGCACCTCGAGCAACATCCCAAGCCGCGCCCAGTCCTGCCGCTGCTCATAGATCGGCTCCAGCACAAAGCTGGTGGGCATCCGCACATTCTCGTTCTCCAGCATCTTCTCCAGATACTCGATCACGCCCTCATGCTCGGGGCTCTCACTCAGCACCATCCTGAAGTGCTCGAGCGCACGCTCCGGCTCCCCCAAACGATCGAACAGCAGCCCGCCCATCTGGAAGTCCACGTCCACTCGGTCCCGCGGCGCCTGGAACAATCCACGCTTGCGCTCCAGGATCTCCAGCATCCCGGCCCAATCCTCGATCTCGGGATACAGCCGCTCCAAGCTCGTGATCGCGTACAGGTTCTGCGGCGACGTCTCCAAAATCTCCCGATACGTCGTCACCGCGTCCTCAGGCGCCATCAGCTGGCGCTCCTGAATCTGCGCCGTCTTGCTCAGCAGATCGATCCGCTCGTCATTCTCCTCCGCGTAGTCCAGCTTCCACCGGAAGACCTGCACCAGATCCGCCCACTCCTCGCGCGCCGAGTGCAGCCACTCCAGCATGTCCTTGGCGTCTTTCTCGGACGCATCCATGCTCAGAATCTCGCGCAGCGCCTCGACCCCATTGTCCTGGTTGCCCAGCTGGTCCAGCTCCAGACTCGCAATGCGATACAAGATCGCGATCCGATCCGCCGACTCATGCGTCGTATCCAGCCGCAGCCGCGCCACTCGCGCCAGGTCCTTCCACGCGTCCGCCTCTTCGTAGTAGCTCTCCAGCGCGCCCAGCGCCTCGCCATCGCTCGGGTTGATCTCCAGCAGCTGCTCATACACAGCAGCCGCGGCCGCCGCATTCGCGAGATGCTCCCTATTGATCGTCGCGACTTTCAGCAGATACCGGCTCCGGATATCGTCATCCGGCGCCTCATCCAACCCCTGCTCATACACCACCACCAGCGCGTCCCACAGCTCGTGCTTCTTCGCCAGCGTCTCCAACTTCCGCGTCAGCTTCTCGCTGCCGAAGTCCAGCGTGAACGCCGCCCCGTACTGCGCAAATGCCTGCTCCGGGTCCTCCGCCCGTTTCAACAGCAGGTCGCCCAGCTGCGTATGAAGCTTCATCTTCGCCCGCGGCTCCTCCGCCGCCGCCAGCCGCGCCCGATGCACCGCCGCCCAGCTCTCCCAGGGCGTCTCCTTGTCATAGAGCTTCGCCAGCAGCTCCGCCGCCTGCGCGCCAACCTGTGCCGCCTCCGGCTCCGGCAGCTCCACATGCCCGACGATCCGCTCCAGCAGCGCCACAGACAGGCCATGGTCCGGCTTCTCGCCGATCGTCCGCTCCAGCTCATCCAGCGCCATGGCGTAGTCCGCCCGCTGGTCCACCGCGAAGAGCGCCAGCCGATACCGCACCGCCGTCGTCTCGTCGGGCGGCTCCGCGACCTCCAGCCACTGCCGGTACAGGTCCTCGGTGTCCTCCCAACGCTCCAGCTCGCTGTACAGCCCCTCCAGGCGAGCCAGCGCCTCCCGGCTGTCCGGGTTCTCGTCCAGCGCCCGCTGCAGCGACTCGACCGCCTTCTCCGGCTGCTCCAGCCGATCCATGTACAGCCGCGCCTGCTCAAACAGCAGCCGTCGCCGCTCACCGGCGTCCAGCACCTCATCGACCGCCCTGCCCTGCAGCTCGGCCAATTCATCCCAACGCTCATCCGCTTCAAACAGCTTCGACAGCGCCGGCAGCGCCGTCTCGTTGGTCACCTCACGCTCCAACACAAAGCGGTACTTCTCGATCGCCTTGTCCGTGTCGTGCAGCGGATCCTCGTAAAGCGCCGCCGCCTTCAGCGCCACCGGCACCGCGTAGCCGGCATCCGGATTGTCATCCAACAGCGTCCCGTAAAACGCCGCCACATCCGCGTGCTTGCGCAGCCCGCGCGCCATGTTCTCCAGGTCGCCCCGACGGCCGCTATCCTCCGGCGCCAACCGCACGATCCGCTTGAACGCGTCGTAAGCCGCCCCCGCGTCGTTCTTGTTCTCCAGCTGAATCCGCCGGATCTCCTCCAACGCCCACAGCTGCCCGGCCGTCTCGCTGCGCTCCGCATGGCTCTCATACAGCGCGATCAGCTTCTCCCAGTTCTGCACCGACTCATAGATCGGCACCAGATGCCGGATCACCCGGTCATACGCATGCCCATCCGCCAGCGCCGCCTCCAGAATCGACAGCGCCGTCGCGTGCTCGGTATCCACCTCCAGCAGCGCGGTCACCTCGTCCAGAGCGCGATCGCGGTCCTCCGCCTTGTGGTAGAGGATCTCCGCCATCCGCCGCCGCGTCGCCACGCGATCGGTCTGGTCATCCAGCACATCCAGCTCGCGCCCCAGCACGGCCACGACCTCGTCCCACGCCTCTTGCAGCGCATAGACCTGCTCGATCTGCCGATACGCGTCGCGCTCCAGCGGCTCCAGGGCCACGATCTGCTCGTACGTCTCGATCGCCGCGGCCTTCTCGTCCAGCTCACCGAGCTGCAGCGCCCCGATCTGGTACAGAATCGCGATCTTCTCAGCCCCGTCACCTGCCAGCTCAGCCTTGACCTGCAGCACCTCGACGATGTCCGCCGACCGCCCCGACTCCTCGTAGATCTCGCGCAGCGCGTCCAGGCTGTCCGCGTGCCCGGCATCGATCTCCAACACCTCGCGATAGCGCGCCTCCGCGGCGTCGCCATCCTCGCGATGGAACCGCGCCACACGCGCCATCTCCATCAGCACCGCAACCCGCTCCAGGTCATCGTCGGCGGCGTCCAGCACCTCCCGATCGACCACCTCCAGCTCGTCCCAGCGCTCCGTCTCCTCGGCCAGCCGCACCAGGTCATCGCGCAGCTCAGGCGGCTCGACCCAGTTGATGATCGCCGCCTGGCACAGGTTGTCGAACGCCTTCTCGGCATCCGAGAACTCGCTCTCCAGGATCTTGGCCAACTGAATGTGCGTCGCGCTCAGCTCGATCTCGTCCGGCCACGACTCCAGGCGCTTCGTCAGCACGCCAGCCAGCTCACCGGCGTTGTCGGTCGCGCTGTGCGCCCGCAACAGAACCTCCGACGCGCGCAGCCCGTGCTCCGGGATGTCCATCGCCTGCGCCAGTGACTTCAGCGCCGGCACAAAGTCCGGCGTGCGATCCAAAATCGCCTCGTAGTGGTTGATCGCGTCCTCAGCGCGCCCCAACCGATGGTCGTACAGCTGCCCCAGCATGAAGTCGTACTTGTTGGCCGCATCCGGCCCCGCGACAGCCCGCGCCCCCAGGAACAGCTCCTCGAGATCGTCCCACCGCTCGGCCGCATCCAGCAGCCGCGCCAGGTTGTCAAAGGCCGACGGATGGCCCGTCTCGACCTCGCACACCTGCTCGTACAGCTTGATCGCCTCATCGGTGTTGCTGAGCTTCTGCTCCTGCGTGCTCGCCGCCTCGAGCAGCCACCCGATGCGCTGCTCGTCGTCGCCTGCAACGTCGGCCTTGGCCAACAGCACACCGACCAGCTGCATCCAGTCTTCCAGCTCCGTGTACAGCTGCTGCAGCTGGTCCAGCGCCTCGGCCGCGATCTCCTCCATGGCCGCATCGCCGTGCTCGGCGACATACGCAAACCCGCTGATCGCGTCTTCCGTGTTTCCCAACGCCTGGTGGATCTTGCCGACCTCGAACATCAGCGCCCGCCGCGTCGACTCGTGCTCCGCGCTCTCCGCCCGCCGCTCCAAAATCGCCACGCGCTCGGTGGCGTTGTCGGCCACGTCATACAGCTCGTCCAGCGCCTCCAGCGCCCCCGCATGCACCGGATCCATGTCCAGAATGCGGGTAAATGTCTTGATCGCCCGCTCATCGTCCGCCAGCTGCTCACGACACAGCCCGCCAACCGTCATCAGGACCGGCACCGCAACGCTCGGCTCGTCGTCCCGTGCGCCTTCCTCCAGCACGTCGGCCCAGTCTTCCCAGCACTGCAGGGTCTCCGCCGACCGCTTCAGCGCCGCCGTCGCGTCTTCATTGGCTGGATCCAGCTTGAACGCCTCAGCGTAGAAGCCGAACGCCTCCTCCAATGAGTCGCCCTTGTCTTCCGTGCGCTGCCCGACCGAGCACAGGTGCTTGGCCTTGGCCACGTCGTCGGCGGCCAGCGCCGCACGCACCTGGATCACCTTGATCTCGCGCTGCCACTCGCCCTTCTCGTGGAACCACGGCTGCACGATATCCGCCACCCGCAGCGCAAACTGGTCGTACCCGCCCAGATCCTCGCGCAGCAGCAGCGCCTCAAGCGCTGTGATCGTCTCCTCGTGGTCCGGCTCGTCCGTCAGGATCGCACCGAACGTATCGATCGCCTTGTCCACGTCCTCCAGCCGATCGCGGAAGACCACGGACAGCTCGAACAGGATCTCGATGCGCGCGTCTTTGTTGTCGACCAGCCCGATGCGACGGCGCATCAGGTCGACCAGGTCCTCCCAGCGCTCGAACTCGGCGAACAAGCTCTCGAGCTCGCCGATGACCTCCAGGTTGCCCTCGTCCAGCTCCAGGAACATCCGATAGAACTCGATCGCGTCCTCAGGCCGATCCAGTTCGTCGCGCAGCAGCTGACAGATCTCCAGGTAGACCGCCTTCTTGTCGTCCACCTCCCACGTCAGCTCCGCCTTCACGCGCAGGATCGCCAGCATGGCGTCCCAGTCCTGCCGGCGCGCATGCAGTCGCTCAAGCGCCGCCAGAATGTCCAGATCCTCCGGATCGAAGGTGTGCACGCGCTCATAGCACTCGGTCGCTCGATCGAGCTCTTCGACCTGCACCTCGTAGATCTCCGCCAATCGGCGGGTAAGCGCGGTCTCCTCGTTCGTGTCCTCGAGCGGCACCACACCGCCGAGGTCCAGCGGCGCCTCAACGCCCTCCAGCCCGACAGCCACGGCATACAGCGCCGCCACATCCGGCCACTGCGACAGCTCCTCCGCCAGCCGCTCAAACTCGCCGCGCGCCGCCACATCGGACGGCATCAGCGCGACCTGCTCGGCCCGCAGCACAAACGCCCCCGCCGCGTCCTTCAGCTTCTCTTCACGCAGCGTCGCGATATCCGCCAGCAGCGCGCGCCGGTCGTCCGGATCCTCGGTCGTCCCCAGCCCGTCGCTCAGCACCTCGACCAGGCGGTCGTAGCGCTCGATCTCGCGCAGCACCGGGCTCAGCATCCCGCTGACCCGCTCACGGGACTCGTCCGCATCAAACAGCTTGTCCAGCAGCTTGACCGTCTCCGCGTTCACCGGGTCCACGTCCAACGCCTGCTGCAGCCGATCGATCGCCCCGGACGGGTCTCCCACATTCTCGTACAGAATCCCCGCGATGCGGTTCATCAGGGACACGGGCTCCTCGGCCCGCTCCAGCTCGCCCTCGAGCAGCGCCAACAGCTCTTCCCACAGCTCTTCCAGGCTGAAGATGCGGTCCAGCCCCTCAACGGCCTCCGGGTCGCCCGCTTTCTCCGCCAGAATCGCGCGATAACACGCGATCGCCTGATCCGGATCGTCGATGATGTCTTCGTACAGCTGCCCCAGCTGCAGCCGGCACACCCGACGCTGCGCGACCTTCTTCTTGGCCGTCGATCCGTCCAGCACCGTGATCTCGCGTTGCAGCACGCGCTCCAGCGCCTGCCAGTCCCGCTCCGATCGGGTCAGCTCCTCCAGGTTCTTGAGGGTGTCCCAGTCCACGTCATCCGCGCGGCTGAGCTCCTCATACACCTCGATCGCGTCGGCGTTCTTCCGCAGACGATGGCGCAGCAGCTCGGCATGCCGCTTCAGCAGATCCGTGCGGTCCTCCGGCGCACCAACGCGCGTGGCGGCATCGCCGTACCACGCCGACAGGTCCTCCAGCCGCTCCGCTTTGTCCGCCAGCTCCTCCAGCTGATCAACGCCCTCGAGCTGTCCCTCGTCGATCCCGGCGTCAACCGCCTTCATCGCCCAGTCGAGCGCGTCGGACGCCTTGTCGCCGCCAAGCAGCAGCTCCACACCCATGCGCAGCGCCTCGATCACCGCCGCGGGCGCCTGACTGTAATCCGCAATCACCTGCAGCACAGGCACGCGCTTCTCCGTCTCTTTCAGCGCGGAGTAGCGCTCGTCCAGCATCGCCGCGACATCCACGTTCTGCGCGTCTTTCTCCAGCACCTGCTCCAGCCGCTCAACGGCCTTCGCCTTCTTCTTGAGCTTCTCCTCAAAGACCCTCACGACCTCGAGCTGAATCTCGGCCGCCAGCACCGGATCGTCTTCCTGCGAGGCGGTCTCGTCCAAGAACGCGATGTACCCGGTCCAGTCCTTCTGCTCGGCATACAGCGCCTTCAGCGCGTCCCAGTCCTGCGCCGAGATGTAGATCCGCTGCAGCGCTTTGCGCGCCGCCGCGTTGTGCGCGCTGGTCTTCAGAATCTGCTTGTACGTTTTGACCGCTTCGTCGACCTGGTCCAGCTTCTCGAACCGGATCTGGCCGATGCGGCCGAGAATCTCGACCTTCTTGCGCTTGGTCCGCGCCAGCTCCAGCCGGCTCTCCAGCAGCTCGACGTACTTCTCCCACCGCCCGTCCTGCGCATACAGCGCGTACAGGCTGGTGACCGCCTTCTCGTTCTTGGGGTTCAGGCCGAGCAGCTCTTCCCAGTGCTCGATCGCCTGCGCCTGCCAGTACAGCTTGTCCGTGGCCAGCACCGCCAGCTCGGTCAGCACGGGCTCGCGCTTCTTGCCCTCCAACAGGTTGAGCTCGGCCTCGTACGTGCCGTACAGCCGCTCCAGGTTGTGTTTGGCTTTGTAGATCGAGCGCAGCTTGCGCACGACGTCCAGGTTGGTCGGATCCAGCTCCAGAATGCGCTCCAGGAACGGGATCGCCTGGCTCTCGCTGGACATCTTCGACAGGTACAGGTCGGCCACCTGGTGGAACAGGTCCAGCAGCATCTCCGCGTCCGTCGTGGCGTGGATCTTCTTCTGCAGCACCTTGACCAGCTCGCTCCAGCGCCGAGAGTCCTCGTAGCGCTGCGCCAGGTTGTCCAGCGCGACCACGTTGGTCGGCGACACCTGCACGATGCGGTTGTAGGTGTGGATGACCATCTCTTCGACCGGCAGCTTGTCCGGGTCCTGGTAGACGTCGATGATCTGGAACAGCAGCGCCACGCGCGCCTCGATGTCCTGGGCGCCCAGCCGTCGGATCTGGCTGTTCAGGAACTCGATCAGGGCGTGCCACTTGCCGGTCTTGCGGTACAGCTCGACCAGGTGCTCGGCCCCACGCAGATTGCTCGGATCCTCGATAAGCACGCGCTTGTAGGCCTCGATCGCCTTGGCCAGGTTGCTCATCTTGTTTTCGGCGATGTCCGCCATCTGCGACGCCACGTCGACGCGCGACTCCTTGGCCACCAGCGTGAACTTCTGGCTCAAAATCGCGTGCAGGCGCTTCCAGTCGCCCTTCTGCGACAGGTGATCCTCGTAAAAGAGCAGCGCGGTCATGTCGCGCGGATCGCTGGCCCGGACGCGCCGGAACATCTTCTCGGCCTTGTCCATCAGGCCCTGATGCCGCCAGACGATCTCCGCCTCGCGGACCAACCACCGGCGCTCGTCCTTGCGCACGCGCGATGCCCGGCGGCCCGCCTGCAGCACAGCCACCAACTCGTCGTGCCGCTCAAGCGCGCTCAACGCACGGTTCAGACCATCGACCGTACCCGGATCAGCCGCGTTCAGCTTGTGCGCCGCCTGCAGGTGCGCCAACGCCGGCTCGGTGAAGTCCTCGCCGCCATCGAGCAGCGCGACACCAACCGTCCGCAGCGCCTCCAGCTTGTCGTCTGAGGAGGCCGCTTCGATCCACCGGTCGCCTGCAGTCGCGATATCGTCCCACCGCTCGTCCGCCACGTAGCGAGACAGCAACAGTGACGCCGCATCGCCGTTGCCCGGCACCAACTCACAGGCCTGCTCGACCGCCGCAACCGCCTCCGCCTCGTCGCCGCCGTCATCGAAGATCGCCTCGGCCAGCGCCAGCAGCGCCGGCACTTTGTCCGTGCCCTTGCCCGCTTCGACGTCCGCGCGCAGCTCGTCCAGCATCGCCTGGCGGGCCTCGCGAATCTCGGTGATCGTCGTCAGCGCGCCGGTGGCGGTCTCGTCCCCCGGCTCCAGCTCGAGGACGCTCTGGAACATCTCCTCGGCCTCATCCAGCTGCTGATCGCCCAGCAGCTGCGCGCCCAGCTCCAGCGCCGCGATCGCCCGCCGCCCGGGCTCGCCCGCCAGCTTGAAGCGGGCTCTGAGCACGTCGACTTTGAGCGCGGGCTGCGCGTCCAGGTCGACAAAGCCGCCCAGCGCGTCCAGCACCTGCTCATCCGGCAGCTCCCGAAAGGCCTGCGCCAGCTCACCGATCGCGTCGCCATCTTCCAGCGACGTCAGCAGCTCGCCCTTTCGGCGGCGCAGCGTCCCTCGGGTCGCTTCGTTGGACTCGTCGCCCAGAACCCCATCCAAGACCTTGACCAGGCGGCGCCGGAGCACCCTCACGCTGGCCACGTCGGTCACGGACTCCACGATTTCGCGGTAGGTGACGAACAGCTGGGAGAGCTCGTCACCGTTGGTCGAGTAGTGCTGCTCCAGCTCGTGCAGGGCGCTCTCGTCAAGCGCCGCGCCGCCGGTCAACTGCTCGCGCAGTGCTTCTATGCTTCTGGCCATTGCACCTTATACTGCGAAGCACGCGGGCTCACAACCGCACGCGCGCGCGTTAAGGGCTCACTTTTTTTGAGGAGGTTGTGTGGGCGCTATCGCCGGTCGGGTCCGAGGCCGCTGACGCCGGTGCGGTCATGCGAGTGGCGCTCGCTGCGTTCCAGCAGCTTAGCGACCGCGTCTTCGAGCTTCTGCAGGTCCAGCGCTTCCTCTTCGGCCGCGTGAATCTCGTGGCCGGTCTCGCCCTCGTTATCCGTGCCCTCGCCCTCGGTATCGACCGCAAAGCGCTCGGCCGCCTCGGCGCGCTCCTCAGCGGCGCTGTACTGCACGTTACCGGCCTGGGTCGAGAAGGCCGCGCCCACCGCGTTGTCGGCGACGTGGGTCAGCTCGTGAACCAGCACGCCCATGCCCTCGGCGGTCTCCGGGTCGAACTTGCCACGCCCAAAGTAGACATCGCTGTCGCCGACCGCAAAGGCCTGGGCGCCGAGCGCGTCGGCAGCCTGAGCCGCCCGCTCACCGGAGTGAATGCGCACATCGCCGGGATCGTGGCCCAGGATGCGGGTGACTCGATCGCGAACGCGGCCGCTGAGGTGCTGCTCTTTGCCGTCCGACAGAAGCGTCTTACCCATCTGCAGGTACTTCTGGGTGATCTCCTGACTCATCGCCTGCGGCGAGTCCTTCTGCCGCTCGACCTGCGCGACCGCCAGGCTGGCGGCGCGCGCCATCTCATCCGTCCGGCCCGACTGCGCGATCGATCGCGCCTGGTCTTCTGAGAGCTCTATCTCGTCTTCGGCGGCGCCAAGCGCCTCATCGAGCTCTTCAACGTCGGGGTGTTTTGTGTCCTTGTCGTTGGACATGGGGCGGGCTCCTGGAAACAGCGGCAAGTAGGACTGCTAGAACGCGCGTAACCATAGCACAGCACGGCGTTTTTTGCAAGGGTCGTCCGCGTCAGCGGCGGTACTTGACGCCCTTCACAATGAGGGTGTCGCCGGCCACTTTGAACGGCACGCGATCGGTCTTCTCGGCCGGACCGAAGACGTCGTCCTCGGTCTCCCGGGTCTCGCGATAGCTGCGCTGAAGCTTGCCCTCGGCCACCTTGAACGTGCCGCTGCGCTTGATCGTCTCCGAGTCGTCCTTTGCGTAGAAGCGCTCGTCGAAGAACCCGCTGGACTTGAGCTTCAGGGAGTACTCGCCACTGCGCCCTTTGCCGTGCAGCTGGACGTCGTAGAACCGCTCCAGCGCCCGCCCCGCCGCCGCCGCGATGTCCTCTTCGGTCGCCACCACAACGATGACGTCGGCCTCCACCTGCAGCAGCTTCTCGTGAAGGCCGCGGACCCGAGCGTCAGACAGCACCTCGGCGATCGCCCGCGCCTGATTCTCGAAGCCCGGCCGATGAAATACGGTCGCCTCCTGCACGTAGACCGGGCTGACGCCGCCCATGTCCCCGGCAAAGCGCGCCTCCTTGCGCAGGGTGCCCGCCAGCGACTTCATGGCGCCGGACGGCACCGCCTTTCGCCGCATCAGGACCAGCCGCGCATACGCCGTGAGCTTGCGAAACCGCGGGTCCTGGCGCATGGACTCAAAGTCGCTGTCCATGCGGGCGTCGGCGACCTTGTCCTTGTAGCCGAGCTCGCGCAGCGCCAGCAGGTGTTGCAGCGCCTCGTCCGACTTCTCGGTCATGGCCAGGGCGCATGCCAGGTTGTAGCGCGGGAAGCGGGAGCGGGCGTCGGAGCCGAGGGCGGCACGATACTTATCGATAGCGCCCGCAAAATCGCGCGCCTTGTGACGCTTCAGTCCCTCGCCGTTCAGCCGACGCGCCTCCAGCCGCGCGCGCCGCTTGGCCTTGCGGCTGATCGCCTCGCGGATGCCGGCGTCCAGCTCGGGCATCGCAGCCGGATCGACCGGCTCCGGCGTGACCTCTTCGGGCCCGGTGCCCGTGTCGGTCTCCACGATGCCGGCCTCCCCGGTCGTCGCATCTCCGGTGTCCGAATCGTCGCCCGTGTCCGGGGACTCAGAGCCGTCGGTCGTCGCCGGCTCGGGCTCGACCACACCGGCCGCGGGCTTGTCGGTCCCGTCGTCGTCGCCGGTGTCGGACGGCGTCTCAGGCTCTGTCGGTTTCACCGCGATCGGCTTGGAGCCGGCGCCGCGCTTATCGCCATCGCTGGATTTATCGCCCTGGACGGACACCTCGATCACCGGATAGCTCTCAGGTGGGGGCCCATACGGAAACTGCGGTTCGTCCGACGGTTTGCACGACACCAAACCCGCGCAGAGCAGCGGAATCACCAGTGTGTGTGCAAGGTTCAAGTGGTCGTTGAGCACGGTGCCGAGGGTAAACCGCGCGGCCGTGCTCGCGCAACGGCGCCCAGATAGTGACCCTGTCGCACGTCTGGCGTTCTTGACATCGATAACCCCATCCGCGATCGTTACGCGGTTCGTTCGCCCCGAGGGAGACATGACTCGCAGAACAAGCTATTTGACCGCTCTATTCGTGAGCTTCGCACTGCTGCTGCCCGCTACGGCGTCGGCGCAGAATGACCCGGCGCCTGATGAGTTGTTCAAGCTGGGCAACGAGGCCTTCAACGAAGGCAAGATCGACAAGGCGATAGAGCACTATCAAAAGTGCACTGAGAAGCGCGAGAGCTTCAAAGAGGCCTGGTACAACCTGGGCATCGCGTACGGTCGCAAGAAGCAGTTCGACAACGAGATCGGCGCCTACGAAAAAGCGATCGCCGCCGACCCCAAATATACGAAGGCGCTGTACAACCTCGCAATCGCGTATGAGGACAAGGGCGACGACGAAAAGGCCATCGAATACTACGATCGGGTGATCGGCAGCGAGCCCAAAGCGGTCGACGCGCGCATCAACCTCGGCATTCTTCTGGCCCGCAAAGGGCGGCTGGAGAAGGCTATCGAGCGCTACAACGAGGCGATCGGCTTGGACGGTGAGGTCGCTGACGCGTGGTTCAACCTGGGCATCGCGTACGGCAAGCAGGCCGCCAAGCAGCCGGAGAAGGACGCCAAGCAGGCGCTGATTCGCAAAGAGGTCGAGGCCTACAACAAGGCCGTCGAGAAGAACAACAAGTATCACAAGGCCTGGTACAACCTGGCGATCGCCCACAACAAGCTGGGCCAGGTCGACGAGGAGATCAACGCGTACCGCAAGGCGGTCGAGGTCAAGCCCGAGTACCCCCAGGCGCTGTTCAACCTGGCGTTCGCGTACGAGGAGAAGAAAGACACCGAGAACGCGCTGGTCTTCTGGCAGAAGTACCTGGAGGTCAGCGAGCAGCTGCCCACCGAGAAGAAGTACGTCGCCACGGCCAAGCAGCAGATCGAGCGGCTCAAGAACGCCGCGCCCAAGCCCGCACCCGCCCCCTAGCGGAGGCCCCCTCTTTGGCTGCTAACGACTATTACGCCACGCTCGGTGTGGAACGCAGCGCGAGCGCCAAAGAGGTAAAGAGAGCTTATCGCGCCAAGGCGATGAAGCTGCATCCCGACCAGAATCCGGACGATCCCCAGGCTGAAGAGAAGTTCAAGGAGCTGGGCGAAGCCTACGCCATCCTGAGCGATCCGGACCGACGACAGCAGTACGACCGCTTCGGGCACACGCAATTTCGCCAGCAGTTCGACGTGGAGGACATCTTCCGCGGCACGGACTTCTCCTCGATCTTCAACAACCTGGGGTTTGGCGCCGACGTGTTCGGGTCGATCTTCAGCGGTGGCGCAGGCGGGGGCACGCGCAGCTCGGGGTTCCATCCCGGGCAGGTGATCCCCGGCCAGGATTACCGCATGCAGATCGAGGTCACGTTCAACGAGGCGGCGCTCGGCGGCCAGCGCAAGGTCGCGTTTCGGGCGCATGACGGACGCGAGCTCGCCGTCACAGTGAAGATCCCGGCCGGCATCTCCAGCGGACAGACGATTCGCCTGCGCGGCAAAGGCCTGCCCTCGCCGCAGCCGCATGGTCCGGCGGGCGACCTGATGCTGGATATCAAGGTGGCGCCGCATCCGCAGTTTTCACGGAAGGGCGCCGACCTGTATGTGACGGTGAAGACGTCGATCAGCACCCTGGCCCTGGGCGGCACCGTCTCTGTGCCCACGCTGGACGGCGACAAGAAGATCCGCGTGAAAGAGGCCAGCCAGTCGGGCACGCAACAGCGTTTGCGGGGACTCGGCGCGGCCAAACGCAACGGCGAGCGCGGGGCGTTGTTCGTCACGCTCAAGCCCGAGTTCCCCGGTGAGTTGACCGACGAGCAGCGCACCTTATTCGAGTCGCTGCGCGAGCAGGGGCTCTAGATGTCCTCGGCCGTCCTGGGAGGATCGGCCGCGGCGGGGCTTGTGCTCGCGGCCCTCCTCTTCAGAACCACGAAGGCACGTCTGATCGCGGCCGGCACACTGCTCCCGCTGGTGGCCTTCGCGGGCGTGCTGCTGGCCGCCGGTGAGCGCGAGCGTGAAGAAGCCGAGGATATGGACGTCAACGCCACAGTGTTTGGCGATGGCAAGCACGAGCTGGGCGGCAGTCACGCGGGCGCGGGTAAGGAGCCGGCCGAAAGCGCGACCCATCCGGCGGCGTCGACGAGCGGGGGTGAGCTGGAGAAGTGGCTGGCGCCGGTCGTGGCGCTGGACGGCCTCACCTGGCCCGACAAGGGCAAGCGCTACACGTCCGGGTCACTGTGGAACCGGATCAACGGCGCCGCGGAGATGTACCGCGAGTACGGCCTGAAGGGCGCGTACTTTGCGACGGCGCGTACCTCGGACACCGACATCGAGATTCAGCTGTTCGACATGGGCACGGCCGAAAACGCAGAGAAGCTGTTCGTGCGCGTCACGGACAAAGCGGAGCCGGCCGCCATCTTGTGGGAGGGCGGCGGCGAAATGCGCAAGGACCGCTATTACGCACGGATCGTGGTCAGCGGCGTGGGCGACAGCGACGCGGTAAAGGCGGCGCCCAAGACCATGCTGGAGGCGCTGGGGGCCACCTTCGAGAAGAAGGCCGCCCCAAAACCCGCGGCACCGCCCGCGACGTTGCTGAAGCAAGCCAAGTCGACCGAGGTGCGCACCAACGGCTGGGGCGGACGCGCCTATCTGGGCAACACGCTGGTCGGGGAGATGGCGGACGAGTCCGAGGCGTTTGTCGCGGCGCCCCCGGATCCGGACCAGGCGTTCAAGGACCTGGTCGCGTCGGTCACGGTCGCCTCCGAAAAAGATGGCGTTGTTACCGCTACAGACCCCTATCAGGGCAACGTGCTGCTTTCACGTAAAGCCGCGGCAATCGTTGGAGTTGCCGGCTATGAAGACGCAAACACGGCGCTTTTATTGCTGAAAGAAGTACTTGCGAGCCTCTGATCTGCACCCTACGATGCACTCATTCATGAGAACGCGTCGCCAAGCCCTGAAACAGCTCGCCGGACTGGGCGCCAGTGCGCTGGCCGTCGGCGGTGCGGGTGCGTGGCTGTACGGACGGCCCCGACGCTCTGATGGGGCGATGGACGTATTGGAGTCGTTCGAAGTCGTGCGGTCCGAGAGCTATCCGCAGATGGCGGTGGCGCGCGGCGGCTCGGCGGTGACCAACACGCGAGCGGCCATCGCGGCGCTGGGCGGCATGGACACGTTCATCTCGGCGGGCGATCGGGTGATGATCAAGCCCAACGTGGCCTGGAAGCGCATCCCGCAGCAGGCGGCCACGACCAACCCCGAGTTGGTGGCTGAGCTGTGTCGCCTGTGCTTTGACGCCGGGGCTGCGGAGGTGTGCGTCTTCGACAGCCCGTGCGACGCCGGGGCCGCCACGTTCATGGCCAGCGGCATCCTGGCGGCCGGCGAGAGCGTGGGCGCGCGCGTGGTCTACCCGGCCAAGACCGACTACGTGAAGGTCGACTTCGGCGGCAAGCTCATCAAGAAGTGGCAGGTCTGGCACGAGCTGCCGGGCTTCGACAAGGTCATCAACGCGGCCATCGTCAAGCACCACGTGCAGTCGCGCGTCACGTGCGGGATGAAGAACTGGTACGGCATTCTGGGCGGCGACCGTGGGCTGCTGCATCAGGACATTCACGGCTCGATCGTGGACCTGGCGGACGCGGTTCGGCCGACGCTGACCGTGCTGGACGCTCAGCGCGTGCTGATGCGCAACGGACCGACCGGCGGCAGCCTGGGTGACGTCAAAGAGTCTCGCGCGGTGGCAGCCGGCACCGATCCGGTGGCACTGGACGTCTGGGGCACCCTGGAGCTGGAGCAAAAGGTCCAGGACGTAACGTTCTTGAATCTGGCCACCCAGCGCGGCATCGGCACCGCGGACTGGCGCTCGCTGCGCCTCAAAGAAGTCACCACCGGATGACGACCCCGGACGCACGAATCATGCGTCTAGCACGGACCCGCCGGCGGTTGCGCCGCTCGTGGCGGGCCTGGACCAAGCGATACACGTTTGAGGGCAGCACGCTCAAGAAGGTGCGCATCGTTTACCAGGCGTTCTTCCTGGTGCTCTTCTTTCTGCTGCTGGGGATGACCACCCAGAGCCTGATGGGCGGCTATCCGGTCAGCATCTTTCTAGAGGCCGACCCATTGGTGGCGCTAGGCACCATGCTCAGCAGCGGCACCCTGTATCTGGGGCTGGCCTGGGCCGCCGTCATCGTGGGCATCACGCTGGTCTTCGGCCGCATCTTCTGCAGCTGGATCTGCCCGCTGGGCATCATCAATCACATCGCGGGCCTCATCTTTCCCAAGAAGAAGACCGACGCTCAGAAGATGGCCGAGAACCGGCCGCGGCCGATGTACAACCTCAAGTACTACCTGCTGGTCTTCTTTTTGGTCTCGGCGGCGTTCGGCAGTCTGCAGATCGGGCTGATGGACCCGATCTGCGTGCTGGTGCGCAGCTTCTCCACCAGCATCTTCCCGGCCGCGCACGAGCTCAACAAAGACCTCTATCCGCAGCTCAACTTCAACTGGGGTTGGGTCATCGGTGGGCTGTTCATCGCCATCGTGCTGGCCAACCGGATCATCCCGCGCTTCTGGTGCCGCGCGCTGTGCCCGCTGGGGGCGCTGCTCGGCGTCCTGAGCCGGTTCAGCGTCTTCCGCATCCACCGCAACCTGGACGCGTGCACCAACTGCAACAAGTGCGTGGAGGTGTGCGACGGCGCCGCTGAGCCGCAGGCCAGCACCAAGCAGTCCGAGTGCCTGATGTGCTTCAACTGCATCGCCGACTGCCCGCACGACGCGCTCAGCTACGCCTTCTTGCCGCCCACCGAAGGCAGCGAGGACATGGTTCAGCTGGGACGACGTGAGCTGTTCGGCAGCGTGGTTGCGGGCGCCGCATTTCTGCCACTGAATCGGGCCAGTCACCTGAACCCGCGCGAGCAGGGGCTGCCCAAGGCCTACGACGCGCAGCTGATTCGCCCGCCCGGCAGCCTTCCGGAAGACCAGTTCTTGTCGGCGTGCATCAAGTGCGACGAGTGCATCAAGGTGTGTCCGACCAATGTGCTGCAGCCGGCGGGCTTCGAGGCCGGGCTCGAGGGCCTGTGGACGCCGATCGCGGAGTACCGCCTGGGCAACTGCCTGCAGCGCTGCAACCTGTGCGGCGAGGTCTGCCCGACGGGCGCGATCAGCCGCTTCAGCATCAAGGATCGCCTGGGCAACCTGGACGAGGGCGTCGAGCCCATCCGCATGGGCACGGCGTTCTACGACAAGGGCCGCTGCCTGCCGTACTCCATGGACACCCCGTGCGTGAAGTGCGAGGAGTTCTGCCCGACCAGTCCGAAGGCGATCTGGAGCATCGAGATCGAGAAGCTGGACCGCCACGGCAAGTCCATCATGCTGCAGCAGCCGAGAGTCGACATCGACCGCTGCATCGGCTGCGGCAGCTGTGAGTGGGCCTGCCCGGTCAGCGAGCCGGCGGTCTACGTCACCAACGCCCATGAGAGCCGCGCCGAAAATAAGCGGCTAAAGCTCGTCCACGCGAGCCCCCAATCCCAAGACTGCGAGAAGAGCCACTCATGAGCACAGGCATCGGAACCGTCCGCGCGGTAGCGCAGTCCTTTGCGGACGCTCTGGATACCAACGACTTCCGCCGCGCGGCGCGCCTGGTCGCCCCGGACTGCGTCTACGAGATCCACGGCCGAAAATTCACGGGCCCGGACCTCATCATGGCCGAATACCACAAGTCCGCGACGGCGCTGCACGGCACGTTTCAAAACGTCGAGCGCGAAAACCGCCTCACGGAGCTGGACTCCGGCCAGGCGACCCTGCTTTTTGCCAGCCACCTGGGCCACAAGGGCCAGTCCCACACCTTCCGCAGCTGCCAACACCTGATCTTCGGCCGCGACGGCCGCATCCGCCGGATCACACACGTCGATCTGGAAGGCGAAGACGAGAAGCTGACTCAGTGGCTGAGCGTCATCGGCCTGACCTGATCCGCGGCCACATCTAGTTAGCGCGCCACGTACCGGTGCAGCTGTTGCCGCAGTCCCACTTTCCGTTGCCGGTGAGCTTGCCGTTGCCGGTCAGCGTGCCCGTCCAATCACAGCCGCCCGCGAGGCCCGCGGCCGAGGCGGTGAGTGAACCCGAGGCGGCGATGGTACCGCTGATGGTCCCCGTGTCGGCGCCCGCGAACGTGCCGGTGATGGTGCCGGCCTCGTCGATCGACATCTCGAAGGTGCCGTTGGTGCCCTGGCCCTGGCAGGTGCCGGTCCAGGTGCCGCTGCCCGAGCCGGTCGGGCCTGCGGGTTCGGCGGGCTTGTCGACGCATTGCCCGTTGGAGCAGGTCTGATCCTGGTCGGCGCAGCTCTGGCCGGATGTCCAGGTCTCGCCCTCGCAGGTCAGGATGGTTGTGCCGCTACAGCGCGCGTTGTCGCCGGCCTCGCAGCTGTCGCCGGCTTTGACCTTCGGGGCGCTTCTGCCGCCGCCCGACGGAGAGCACGCGAGCGCGGTCAGACCCAGGGCGATCGGGAGGAGGCGGGTCATGCGCGTGGCCGCGTTGTGAGGTACTCGATCGGGTCGACGTAGTTCGTGCCTTTGAAGATGCGCTGGACGAAGACGCCCGAGAGGTGGATGTCGTCGGGGCCCAGCTCGCCCAGCGGCACCAGCTCCTCGACTTCGACCACCGCGATTCTTCCTGCGGTCGCCATCAGCGGACTGAAGTTGCGGCCGGTGCCGTAGAAGCGCAGATTGCCGAACTCGTCGCCCACGCGGGCGCGGATGATGGCGTAGTCGGCGGTCAGCGCGGTCTCCAGGATCATGCGCCGGCCGTTGATCTCTTTGTGGTCCTTGCCCTCGGCGACCACCGTGCCCACGCCCGTCGGGGTATAGAAGCCGCCCAGTCCCGCGCCGCCTGCGCGGATGCGCTCGACCAGCGTGCCCTGCGGAGTCAGCTCGACCTCGAGCTCACCCGCCAGCATCTGCTGTTGCAGATCCGGGTTGCCGCCGATGTAGCTGCCGATGACCTTTCTGACCTGGTGCGCCTGCAGCAGAACGGCCAGACCCTGGCCCGCGTTGCCACAGTTATTGCTGATGATCGTAAGGTCCTTGACGCCGCTTTTGTGCAGCTGTGCGATGCAGTTCTCGGCGTTGGCGCAGAGGCCAAAACCGCCGGACATGATGCTGGCGCCGTCGGCTACGTCGTGAAGGGCGGCGGCTGCGTTTTCAAACACTTTGCTCATGAAAATACCTCGGCGATAGCGGCTTCTATGATGGCCAGGCCCTCGTCCAGCTCCGCACCGGTGATCACCAGGGGGGGCGTGACGAAGACGCAGTTGTCGCGAACCAATGTGTGCAGACCGGCGGCGTGCAGCGCAGGCTTGAGCGGTGCCGACGGGCGGTCGAGCTCCAGCACGCCGAACAGGCCCTTGCCGCGAACATCGGTGACGATCGGGTAGCGGCTCTGAATCGCGCGCAGACCGGCCAACATGCGGGGCTCCAGCGCGGCCGCCCGCTCGATCAGCTTGTCGTCCCGATAGACCTCGATGGCGGCCGCCGCAGACGCGCAGGACACCGGATGGGCGTGGTTGGTCAGCCCACACCACAGCGTTTTGTGTTCAAAATAGCCGGCGATTCCGCCGTTGACGGCGACCACTCCGAGCGGGGCGTAGCCGCTGGTCACGCCTTTGGCCATCGTGATCATGTCGGGCACAACCCCGTAGTGGTCCACGGCAAACCAGGCGCCCGTGCGGCCAAAGCCGGTGAAGACCTCGTCGCTGACCAGCAGAATGCCGTACCGATCGCAGATCTCGCGCACCATTGGCCAGTACTCGTCGGGCGGCACCAGGCCCCCGTTGGCGCCCGTGATGCCCTCCAGGAAGACCGCAGCGACACGATCAGGCCCCTCGGACTGGATGACGTGTTCGACGTGGCTTGCGCACCGCACCTTGCATGCCGGGTATTCCAACCCAAACGGGCACCGATGACAGTAAGGATCCTCCGCGCGTATGACGCCCCACAGACCCGGCTCCGCATGATGCCGGCGCGGATCACCCGTCAACGAGAGCGCGCCCATACTGGCGCCGTGATAGCTGCGGCGGCGAGCGATGACTTTGCTGCGGCCCGTCACCATCCGCGCGATCTTCAGCGCGTTCTCGTTGGCCTCCGCGCCCGACAGGCACAGCAGAAAGTGATTCAGGTCGCCCGGCGTCACCGACGCGAGCAGCTCGCCCAGCCTGGCCTTGGTCTCAAAGACCGCCGCCGGATGCGCGCACGCCAGCTCCTCCACCTGCTGCTGCATCGCCTCGATGATGCGGCGCTCGCCGTGGCCGGCGTTGCAGTTGAAGACCTGGGCCTCAAAGTCCAGCCAGCGCTTGCCGGCGTGATCGGTGAAGGTGGCGCCCTGCCCTGACGCGATCGACACCGGCGTAGCCTCGCTCTGGGCCGTCCACGTGTAGAAAACATGGGCCCGCTGGCGCGCCTCCAGGCTCTCGGTCATGGTCGCACCTCACTCCACGCCGCGCCGTTCAGGCAGCCCTGCTGCGCCAGCATGCGACGGCTGGACATGTCGCAGATCACGCCGCCGCAGGTCTTGCTGGCGGACGGGTCGGAGCCCCCTACATGGCCGCAGATGCTGCGCGGATGTCCCTCATGGCTACCCAACACCGACCACAGCTGCTCCAGCGACCGGGGCGCCAACTCCAGCGCGGCGCCGAGCAGCGCAAACCGGTCCACGCTGGTGCTTGCAGGGTGCAGCGGCAGGGCGATGTCCGTCAGCTCGTCGTGCAGGTAATGGTTGGTGTGATAGCAGGGCCGCGTCGTGGCGTCTGCCGTCACGCGCTTCCGCCCGCCGGTCGTCTCCACGTTGAACATGTGGGTGTCGTCAGCGATCAGGTAGTTGTGGCCGCTGCTCAGCTCCGTGTCGTGCAGCACCTGGACCGCCGCCAGTGCGGTCCGCTCGCGCAACATCCGCCGCACCAGCGCCGGCCACAACACGCCCACGCGCGCATCACCGGGCGTCAGGTTGTTGATGCACACGGCCACACCCTCGGCGTTCAGCCCGGTCATGCCCAGGCAGCCGGTCAGCGTAAACGTGACAACGGAGGGACCATCCGGCGGCTCGACGCGCAGCAGGCGGACATGGTCCTCGGCCGATCCGTGCATATCCCACGTCTGCGCGATGGCCGGACCGCTCGCCAGCGGCGCAAAGATGGCGCTGCAGCCCCCCGCCGACGCGGCAACCTCGGCTCGGATGTCACGAAAGTCCGTGTAGTGATTGAGGATCACCAGCTGCCACAGCTCGAGGCCGCTGGTCTCGGAGATGCCCTGTAGCTCTTGGAACAGCCCCGAATCGTAGGCCTCCATCACCTGGATGTGCTCTCGCGCCAGCGCCGCCAGGCCCGTGACGGGACTCGAGTCGCGCGTCAGCTGCCACCGGATGCCGAACAGCGCACACGCCTCTTCACCCCAGGCGTCGCCATGAGCGCGCCCCAGGTCGCGATAGCTCCCGGCGCCAAGATCCAACAACTCGATCGTCACGCAAGCTCCGATGTGCCCCTCATGGGCTGGGAAGCTACACCTTTACCGTCTGGATCAAAAGCGTGCATGACACCGGATCGACAGTCGCCAGAAGCGCCTCCGAGTCGCCGCGATACTTTATGGCTGTCGGCACCGTGGGCAGCGCGTAGGTGCCCACGATGCGGCTCAGGTCCGGTGCGACCGCGACCATCCGCGTACCGTTGGCCACGAAGACCCGGCCGTCCGGCGCGATGCTCAACAGCTCCAGGGGATTGCGATACCACTCATCAAAGCAGTCGGTCAGGTCGCGGTGCCCGATCCACTCGCCGTTGCGGTAGATGGTCAGGTCCAGCATATCCAACGCGTACAGGTCGTCGTTGGGCCCGAACAGGATGCGCTCGCCCCGCACCCCGCGGAAGCGGCAGCCGACAACGGGCCGGTCGTCCAGCGGGATCCAGTGCAGCGTCAGGTTTTCTTCGCCCAGCTCGACCGTCAGGCAGGCTGTGCCGGCGCGCATCGCCAATGCTCGGACCAGGCTCCCGGCCTGCTCATCCTCGCTCTGGGGCAGGTGCAGTCGGCAAACGCCGTGAACCACCTTCTCGTCCACGTCGACGCGCAGCAGCTCGTTGTGAAACAGCAGGTAGACGTCGGTGCCCACGCAGGCAATGTGGACCGGAAAGACGCCGGACTTGCCCGCCTGGGAGAATGTGCATACCTCGACCGCGGTCGTCGCCGGCGCCTCGTACCGGAACAGGCGCCAGATCGGCTCCGGTGGCTTGTCCGCGACCACGACAAAGTCCTTCAGCAGAATCAAGATGGATCCGTGCCCATACGGCACGACATCCACAACGCTTGCGCGATAGCGCTGCGGAAGAACCACCGTAAGCGAACTCACAAGCGGGACGGACTGCTTCTCGACCACCGCTGAGCATCCTGACAGAGCCGTTGCGCTGCGACAAGGGGACGCATATAGTGAAACGCGTGAACCACACCGCGCCGGGGCTGCTCATCGCCATGCCGAATCTGCGCGACCCAAACTTCGCGGAAACGGTCGTGCTGATGCTCGAGCACAATAAGGATGGCGCGGTGGGTCTGGTCGTCAATCGACCGTTTCCCGGCAGCCCGCACGTCATCTGCTCCGGGCTCGGCATCAGCTGGCTGGACGGCTCATTGGGCGATATTCGGCTCGGTGGGCCCGTGCGCACCCAGGCCGGCTGCATCGTGCATCCGCCGCTGCAGAAATTCGAAGACACGCAGGTCGTCACCCCCGAGATCGCCGTCAGCACCAGCCGAGAGGCGCTGGAGACGCTGGTCGGCCTGCCCAACTGCCCGTTCCGCCTGATGCTTGGTTATGCGGGCTGGGGTCCGGGGCAGCTCGAGCGTGAGATGACCGAGGGCACCTGGGTGATGGCGCCTGTGACCCAGGCGCTGCTGTTCAAGACGGCGCCCGAGCTGGTCTACGACACGGCGCTGGCGGGTTTGGGCATCACGCGACACGATCTGGTGTCGTCCAACACCGCGATCAACTAGTTGACTCAGCCCACTAGCTCGCTTCTCTTTTGGCGCGCCGCTGTCGGCGACGTCGAGCAAGCGCCCCGATAACCAGCAAGGCAAACGCGATCAGGCACAGGTAGGCGAACAGCTCGCCATAGCTGCGATACAGCGTGCTGCTGCGCATCATGGGCACATCGGAGACCAGCACCTCGGGGTCCTCGAGCCCGGTCTCGCTCACGATACGTCCAACGGCGTCCACAAAGACGGTCACGCCCGTGTTCGTGCTGCGGATGAGCCACAGCCGATTCTCGACGGCGCGGAAGATCGAGAGCGCCAGGTGCAGATACGGCTCGCTGGTTTTACCGAACCAGGCGTCGTTCGTGACGTTGATGAGCACGTTGGGGTCTTTGCCCGCGAGGCTGCGAGTAAAGCGCGGGATGATGTCCTCGTAGCAGATCAGCACGCCGATCTGGTGTCCCTTGAAGGAGAAGGTCTCCACCGTCTCGCCCGGATAGAAGTGACTGGCCTCGGGCAGCCACTCGTAGAACTGCGGGAACACGTCGCCGAACGGGATGAACTCCCCGAAAATCAGCAGGTAGTTCTTGTCGTAGCGCCCCAGCACCTTTCCATCGCTGTCTATCAGCATGGCCGAGTTGTACGTGCGCCGGTCCTCCCGGCTGCGCAGCGCGCTGATCGCCGGGTCCTTGGGCTCGTACGTCAAGAGCCCCAGCAAGATCGGCTTGTCGAAGCCCCGCACGGGCGTATTCCAGTCCTCGGAGGCCGTGTCCTGGTCGTTGGCCATGACGGCGCCGACGTTGGCCACCGCGTCCAGCGTCGTCCATCCCTTCAGCGGCGGCAGCGGGGCCTGTGACCGATAGATAAACCGAGCGTCCCGCGCGAAAGCGTGCGCGCCCGTGAACGGCACGCCGGCCACTGCAAACAGGTCACCGGCGTCGCGCAGCACATCGGACGCCGTCCAGTCGTTGGCCCCCGCCTTGCGCACGAGCATTGTGGCGCCGGAGCCGACCGCATAGTAGTTGCCGCGCCCGTCGACCGCGACCGCATGCAGGTCCGCGTTTGTGCGCGACGCCACGCGCCGCCACTCGCCGTTGGTCAGACGCCAGACATGCCCGCGCTCCCCAACAGCAAACATGCCGCGCCGGTTGCCGATCACGCCGTTGAGGCGCGGCTTGCCCGGCAGCGTCACCGCGCTCCAGCGCGCCCCCTTGCGCGTCGCGATCGTACCCTCGTCGCCGACCGCCACGACCCGGCCGTTCTCGGCCGCCCAGACGCCGCGCAGGGCGACGGTCACCCCGGACAGCTCCGCTGACCACTTCTGGCCGTCGAACCGAAGCACCGTGCCCTCGTCGCCCACCGCGTAGATCTGCTTGGCGCCCGTGCCCGTGGCCGCCCGTAGCGTCGCGTTGGTGCCGGTGCGCGTCGGAACCCACTCACCACTCTGCGTACTCAGCAGCGCCGTGCCCTTTTCCCCGACCGCGACCGCGACCACGGGCGCGCCGTCCACGCGCCGCACGATCGGCGAGTACTCCCCGGCCCACACCCCGTGCAGGTTTGCCCGATCGTCGTTGCGCTCGCGCGTCCACTCCTCGCCGTTGTGCCGCAAGATGATGCCGCCCGGCCCCACGCCGTAGACGTGGTCCTCCCGCGCCGCCCACATCGAGTGAACCGCCGGGGCCTCGCGCGCAGCACGCCGCGGTCCCGTCCAGCGCTTGTCCCGCAGCTCCCACGCGTTTCGACCGGCGCCTGCGACCACAGCAAACAGGTCGTTGCGCTTGAACTGCACCTTGTGGCCCGGCACTGGGATGAAGCTGGACTCCGGCTCCACTATCAGGTCCACGCCTTTGTCTTTCGCCAGGTCGGCCGCCAACAGGTGGTGCTTCATGATGTTGCCGCGCAACAGGCCCAGCATCTGGGTGCGATTCCTCAGCCCCTTGGCCTCTTTCTCAAAGATGCCCACGTCCGCCTCGCCGGCGCCGATCTTCAGGGACGGGGCCTCGGCCATGGCAGCGTCTACCTGATGCATGCGAACCAGCCCGTACAGCACGTTGGCCGCAAAGACGGCCAGCACGAACGCAGTCGGACGCAGCGCCTGCTGCCAGCGGCGACGAAGGGCGGCCCGGAGCCCGAGAAAGAGCCCGGTGTTGACCAGAATGATGATGAAGCTGAGCCCCAGCACGCCGGTCAGCTCGACAACTTGAATCGCCGGATAGAAGAGATACTGCCCGTTGGCCAGGTACCAGGGGAAGATGAACGGCACACAGTACTCGACCACCACCCACACGACGGGCGAGACCAGCAAGATGGGAGCGTCCGTTCGATTGACAAGCCAGCGCGTCAGGGCGGCCCACAGCCCGCAGACCAGGCCCTGATAGACGCACATCACCGTGCACAGCGGGATCGCCAGCGCCAGTGAGAAATGCCCGAAATCCATGAGCATTCCGGTGATCCAATAGAAGCCGCCCCAGTTGGTGACCGTGCCCGCCAGCAGACCAAAGAGGAACGACTTGCCCGGACCGCGCTTCTCAATGACGAACAGCAGCGGCACAAACGCGAACCACTGCAGCGGGTAGAGGTCGTAGTTGGGGTACGACATGAAGACCATCGTGCCGGACACGCAGGCCAGCAGCAGACTGGTCCACGTGCCGGGAACGACCGGCTTCGACGCCTTCTTCTTAGCCGGCTTCTTCGTCGATCGCTTCGGCTTCGATTTAGGCTCTTTGGCCGTGGTGGATGACTTTCGCTTCCCCACGCGTCAGACCTTCATGCGGAAGGCGCCGGGAAGGATCTCGAAGCGCGCCGGCAGCTTCCCAAAAACCTCACCGTCAGCCTCGATGAAGACGTCGACATCGCCGACGGGTGCGGCCTCGACAACGGCGCCACGCCAGCAGTCAACCTTGGGGTTGGACAGATGCTTGCCTTTGTAGATGCTGTTGAACCGCGCCATGTCCAGCTTGGTCAGCGCGATGGTCACCATGTCGAACTGCCCGTCAGACGGGTCGGCGTCGGGACCGACCATCATGCCCCCGCCAAAGTACTTGCCGATGCAGACCGCGCCGACTGTCAGCGTCACCTCCCGCGTGTCGTCCCCATCGGTGACAAGGCGAACCGGCGTGCGCTTATATCGCAGCAGCGCAGCCAACGACGACTTCAGAAACGACAGCCGGCCGCCGAGCACCTTGCTGGACTCATTGACGTTCTTGCTGACCAGCGCGCTCATCCCGAACGACGCGATGTTGGCGAAGTAGCGAAAGGCCGGCGACCCGTCGGGCTCCGTCCACCGAATACGCCCGGCGTCCGTCGGTTTGGTGTCCAGCCCGCCAAGCCGCGCGCAGGCCTCGTCCGGATCGCGAGAGAGACCCCAGGTCTTGCGGGTGTCCCCCCCGGTGCCCGACGGCAGCAGACCCAGCACGGGTGGCTGCGCCGAAACAGGCTCTTCCCCGTCGAAGAACCCGTTGACGACCTCATGAATCGTGCCGTCGCCGCCGACCGCCACGATCATCTCGTAGCCGTCCCGCAGCGCCGTGCGCGTCAGCCGGGTGGCGTCGCCCTGGGCGGTGGTAAACGCGTGATCCCAGGTCCCCAACGCCCGCGAGAGGCTGGCGGAGATCGCCTGCCAGCGTTTGTTGGTCGACCCGCCCGAGGAGCGGGGGTTGACCACCACGAATGTGCGGTAGCTGTCACCCATGATCGCGGTAGACTAGCAGGTCTCGGGGCCGGTGCCGATCGAGAGCACCTCAATCGCGCGCTCGCCCTTGCTGGCGTCCAAATGGGCCGCGCAACCGGCGCACCCCGTCAGCAGGGTTTTGGCGCCCTTCAGCAATGCGTTGTCCAGGATCCGCTGGGCCGCGATTCGGGCGCCGTCCTCAGAGGTGGCAGCGTACGCCCCACCGGCGCCGCAGCAGGTCGCTTGCGGGCCGGTCCATCGAAGCTCGATCAGGTCGCCGTCCGCTGCTGAACGCGCGTTTGCCCGCACGACCTCGGCGTCCTGCGGCAGCCCGCGCGCGATGTTGCACGCCTCGTGGTACGCGACAGGACCTTTGGGGGCCTCAAACGGCGCCGCGCCCGGCCGCTCCGACGCCAGCACGACCCGCGAGGTGATCTGGATGCCCACCTCGGAATAGACGTCGCGAATGCAGCGCGCGTCGTCTGCTGACGCCAGCACCAACTCCGGCCGCCTCACCCAACGTCGAGCCGCCGCGCCCGCCACCTGCCGGAACCTGTCCGCGTATCCAGCCGCCCAGAGGCGATATCCGCTGACGCCCACGGGCAGAATCGCGTCATCGTCGCTCTCCACGGGCACGTCGAAGAGCTCAGTCCCGTACGGCGCCGCACCGGCGTCGATGGCCTGCTTGCGGGCATGTCGCAGCGCCTCCGCCACATCGACGCTGTGACGGCATGCGTCCTGGCAGGCCCCGCAGCCGGTGCATTTGTAGAGCACGGCCGCGGTCTCGGCGGTCAGGTCGGTGCGCCCGCTCGCGATCCAGCGCGCCAGCGACATCTTGCCCCACGGCGTCACCACGTCGCTGCACTCCGCCGTCGACACCGGACACGCATGCATGCACAGCGTCGGGCAGTAGGCGCAGTGGTCGGTGGCGTGCAGGATGAGCTCGGCGGGTTTCATGGCGCGTCCTCGGCTGCCGCCGGATGCAGGCGCAGCGTGCCGAGCGGGTCGACCACGCGCTGCAGACGGTCCAGATGGACATCGCCGGCCGGGGCGTCGCCTGGCGTTCGCGCCCAGCCGCCGTGCAGGTCAAACGGCCCGATCCACAGCCCCTTGTGCTTTTGCCCCCTGGCCAGCGCCCCCAGCGCACGCCAGCCCAGTCGACGAGGCCTGCCAGCCGGCGGAACCGGGTCGTCCGGGGTGGTGGTCTTGGCCCCGGCGTCGGTCATCTGCTGCGCAAAGCGGCCTTCGTCATCGTGCCGATCGACGACGACGGTCACCCTGGCGCGACCGCGCGCGGCTTTTCTCAGCTGGACGCTGACCGGGCGTACGCCTGCCCGATACGCCAGCCGCACCGCCTCCAGCAACGCCGCGCCTCGCCCCGAGTAGGCCACCGTGACCGGATCCTGGGCCCGCGGGAAGATCCGCAACGTCACCCACACGACCACAGCCAGCCGCCCCTCGGTACCGAGCAACAGAAAGACCGGGTCGGGCCCCGTGGCGCGCCGTGGCGCCACCGGAGTGTTGAACAGGGTTCCGTCGGGCAGCACCGCGCCGATGCTCACCGTAAGCGCGACGCCCTCTCCGGCTGAGATCGCCGCGCCGAGGCTGCCGTCTGGGCTCGCGAAATGCCCCGCTCCCAGGGTCATGCCCTCTGCGTTCAGCGCCGCTTCCAGAGCCGCAGGGGTCATGCCGGCCTCCGCGGTTACCACGCCGCTGGTGATGTCCAGGTCGCGCACCGCGCTGAGCCCGCTCAGGTTCAACGCCAGGGCCCCGCTGTGGGCCGCGCCGAGCACCACGCGGCCACCGAAGAGGTGGGCCGCGCTCACCACCCCGCGCACGTCGTCCACGCCCCGCACCTCGAGCACGCCGCCCGGCACCAGCAAGCGGCCGCCCAGCGCCTCGTCCAGCGCCTGCTGCAGCGTATCCAGAACCGGCTGGACCTCGGTGTAGTCCTGGGCCATCAGCCTCCTATCGCCTCACTGCGCGGTCGGGCAGGACCTTGCCCGGGTTCAGCATCTCGGTGGGGTCCAGCGCGTCCTTGGTCCCATAAAGCAGCTGCAGGCCGCCGCCGTGCTCGCGACCCATGTGATCGCGCTTGGAGTAGCCGACGCCGTGATGGTGGCTGATGGTGCCGCCGCCGCGGACAACCGCGGACAGCGCCTCGCTCCAGACCTTGTCGTACAGCCGCTCCAGCGCCTGCGCATCCCGCTTGTAGGACGCAAACGTGAAGTAGATCGAGCAGCCCTCTCGGTAGGCGTGGCTGAAGTGCGCCATGATCAGGGCATGGGGGCTGACCGCCTGCCGGACCTCGCGGTACAAGCCCGTCAGCTTGGACCAGGTCGTCGCCACCTCCATCGTGTCGACAAAGCAGCCGGCCTCGTACATGGGCGACTGCTTGAACGAGACGGCGTAGCGATTCTCCTCCCAGCGCAGGCCGGGACCCTCGCCGCCGTCGACCCCGCCGGCGCGCTCCAGCAGCTCACAGGCGCGCTCCATATCGTCGTGCACGGAGTCCGCCGAGCCCTCAAACCCGAGGATCATCAGCGCGGAGACCGGCAGCGTATCGATCAGCTTGTTCAGCGTGCCCGGGTAGCTCAGCGCCGTCGAGATGGCGGTCGCGCGGCCCCGACCCCGAGTAGCCGCGCGGCTGGCCCGCTTCTTCAGGCCCATGAAGATCTCGCGTACAGGCCCCAGCAACGAGCCGGAGACGCTGCCCGTCGACGAGCCCTCGGAAGAGTGCAGCAGCGAGTCGAACGGGTCGTACAGACGAACAACGTGGGGCGACAAGCCGGCCTGCATCATCAGGCGAATGCCGCGGATGCCGTCCTCTGTGGAGCGAAAGCGATATCCGCGATAAGCGCGCGACTCGGGCGCCGGATGGATGCGAAGCGTGGCTGACAAGATCGTGGCCAGGGTGCCCTCGCTGCCGACGACGATCTGGGTCCAGTCGAACGGCTGATCGGGCCCGGTCTCGATGACGGTGCCGTCAGCCAGCACGGCCTTGAGACCGACCACCATGTCTTCGATCTTTCCGTACTTGCTGGAAAACTGCCCGGCCGAACGCGCCGCCAACCAGCCGCCCAGGGTGGAGCAGAGAATCGATGACGGAAAGTGCCCCAGGGTGTAGCCGCGATCGACCAGCTCCTCTTCCAGGTGCATGCCGATGATCCCGGCCTCGGCGGTCACGGTCAGGTCGTGGTCGTCGACCGCCAGCACCTTGTTCAGACGCTTGACGTCCAGCATGACGCCGCCGTGAAGCGGAACGGTGCCTCCGCAGACGCCGCTGCCAGCGCCGTACGGCAACACGGGCACGCTGTGACGCGCGCAGATCCGGTGTACCTCGGGGACCTGCGAGGCGTCGTCGACCCAGATCACCGCGTCGGGTGGATGCCTGGCCGGGTCGCCTTGAAGCTTCCAGATCTGGTGGCGGGGCCACATATCCGACGAGTACGCGATGCGCTCAGGATCGCCGCGACGGACGTTCTCGGCGCCAACCGCGGCGCGCAACTGGTGCAGCAAGGGCGTGGGCACAACGTCCACTCGACTATCATGATTCGTAGGGTGTCCGCTATCCTATCTCGATGCGCTTAGCGTCCTTGTTGATCATCATCGTTTTCTCTCTCCCGTCACCGGCACACGCCGACCGCGTCACAGGCTTTACCAAAGCATCGTCGACTGTCGGAAAGGCGGACCTCGGCAGCCACCACGAGCGGTTCAAGGGCAAAGAAGCCTACCTGGAGCGTTGGCTGATCACGCTGGAGCGCAAGGGCGGCGCGTGGATGCAGGCCAGCTACGTTCTGACCAACCTGGGCCCGGGCGACGGACACGCCACGATCGACATCATGCGATATGCGCCGCCGCTGGCGGAGCCGACGGGCAAGCCCGAGTTCTATCGGTGGCCCAAGCGCGCCCCGAAAGGCGACTGGGCGGCGAAGACGTCGGGTCTCGACATCCGCATTGCAAAAAACACGCTGCGCAAGACCAGCAAGGGTATCGAGGGCTACATGACGGCCTGGGGCTACGAGCTGGAGTTCGTGTGTAAGCCGCGATCGAAGTCCTGGCGCCCCGGCAACGGCAAGGTGAGCTTTCCCGGGGCCGGCGTGCTGAAGCTTCACACGCTGCCGACCGGCGGGCGCCTGACCGGTCGCGAGCGCACGCACAATGGGGAGTGGCAGACCTTCAAAGGCACGTGCTCGGGTGAGCATGCAGCCACGACGGTCTCGCCCCAGAAGCTTGCGCATTTCATGCTGCGCTTCACCGGACGCGCCAAGGGCCATCGCGTCACCTTTATGGAGATTGCGACACCGAAGGACTGGGCTGAGGAGCGTTTCGGCTGGCTCGTCGTCACGAAGGGCGGCAAAGTCGTAGCCCACTCTCTCAACGCACATGCGACCGTGCTCAAGACTCGGACCAATAAAGGCCATAAAGTGCCGACCCGATATCGGGTCACGGCGGACGGCATCACGCTGGAGGTCAAGACCGGCAAACTGCTGTACCGCGAGGACGTGCTGGGCGAGGTGCCCAAGTTCATTCGCAGTGTGCTGCAGCTCTTCATCCAGCCCATGAACTTCTACAACCGCAGCCAGTTCCGACTACAACTACCTGAAACAAAAGAAATTAAAGGACGCACCGGGCTGTCGGTCTTCGGTCCGACCAAGCGCGGGTAAATCGCGTACCGGGTGCTCTTGGAACGCGTTTTAAACTCGGCTATTATCCTGCGGCATGAGTGTGACGACGTGCCCCAACTGCGAAAGTCCTGTCCCGCCCGGTCACCGGTTTTGCGGGGTGTGCGGGACCCGTCTGGAGGGGCTGCAGGTTGACGCCGAGCCGCCGGAGACGGCGTTTTTCGAGGCGTCACCCGTCAAGCGAAAGGCGCGCCTGGTCCTGCTGCGCGGCAGCGGTGGAGACGGCGCCAGCTACTACCTGAACTCCAACGAGCACGTCTGTGGGCGCACCCGCGGGACGATCTTGTTTCCGGATGACCCGACCGTATCCCCTGAGCACGCCAACTTCTATTACAAGGAAGGCCGGCTCTACATGCAGGACATGGGCAGCGCCAACGGCACGTTCATCCGCCTGCGCGGTCGCATCCCCCTGCACGACGGCGACCGATTTGTGTGCGGCGAGCAGATGTTCCAGTTCCACACCTTCCCCGACAAGATCGCCGAGCGATGGGTCGAGGAGACGTGCTTCTGCGGCACTCCACAGCTGTGGGCGTGGAAATATCAGGTCATGCAGGTGCTGACGCGGGCCCGCACCGGCGAGGTCCGATGCGTGGAGAACGGCAACCTGACGGTGGGGCGCGAGGACTGCGACCTCAACTTCCCGACGGACCGCTTCATGAGCCACTACCACGCGCGCGTGGTGATGGGCGAAGGCGTCTTCTATCTGGAAGACACCGACTCCAAGAACGGAACGTATTATCGGGTGCGTGAAGAGGTCGGCCTGCAGAACGGCGACTATCTCTTCCTCGGCAAGCAGCTCGTGCGGGTCGAGATTACCTAATTGACCTCGCCGCGGACCATTGTCTGCAGCAGGTACTTCGCCAGCAGAAGCTCGACGTCCTCGTCGGTGTTCACGAACGCCAGCGCGCAGTGATACTCCTCGCAGCCTGCGGTCGGCTCTTCGGGCTCGATACGCACGACGACGCCGTCCAGCGCGCACTCGATCACGCGGGTCTCGCCCTCGTCATCCATCACGGGCAGGTTCAGCGTGATGCTCATCTTGGAGAACAGCGGCGTGTGCCGGCCCAGCGTGCAGTAGATGCCGCCCAGGTTGAGGTCCGCCGACTTGGCGTAGAAGGGTATGGCCTCGGTTGAGTCTTCTTGCAGCGTCACATCGTGCTCTGCCTTGACGCGTGGGCTTCGACGGCGATCCTTCCTCGGCTTGTCCGACATGCTTCCTCTCGACTCGCTGATGGGTTGGGCAAATCGTAATGCCTGCCCGTGGTATCGTCCAGACAACGGTGAAAACTGAGCAGGAAAAGAAGTTCCGAATTCTGGACGAGCGGATCGAGCACCGTCCAGACGCCGGGGAAGCCACCAATCCATACTGGCTCAGTGAGGAGCCGGCGCCCCATCCGGACCCGGCGCGCGGCTGCATCCGGCGGGGCATCTGTTGTCGGTCCAGTCCCGGCTGGTTTGCGCCGGGCGAGGTCGAAAAAGCCGCGGCGCTGTCGGAGATGAGCCCGGACGCCTTTGTGCGACGTTTCCTGATCATCGACAGCATCGACGTGGACGGCGAGCCGGTGGAGGTGTTTGCACCGGTGAAGCTGGACCGTAACGGCGAGCCGGCCCTACCGCCCGGGACGCGTGCCGACGAGCTGTATCGGGTGCTGCGCGGGACGTGTGTGTTCTTCAACGGCGAGGGCTGCCGGATCTACGGGGCTCGGCCCCTGGAATGCAGCCAATATGTCTGCACGAAGTCGGACACCGAAAACCCTTCACATGCGTCGATCGCGCGCCTCTGGAAAGGCGGCAGCTGAAAGAAACCCCTGGACAATATCTACCACTCAGTAGATAAAGCCCCTGGAGGTACTCATGAAAGCTGTGCACTACTCGGTGGCCTATCTCGTCCCGCTCTCGGCTCTGGCAGGTTTGTGGGCAGGCGGCCTGTGGACGCTCGCCCCCGTGCTGTTCGTCTTCGTCCTGGTTCCGTTTGTGGACGAGAGCGTTGGTGACGACGAGGTCAACCCCACGGCACAGCAAGAAGCCGACCGGGCCGCAGACCCCTGGTTCCGGCGTGTGGTCCGGGGCTGGGTGCCGCTGCAGCTCACGGTGCTGATCGCCGCCCTGATCACGGTGGCCGGCGGCGGACTCTCCGCGGTGGAGCTCGTCGGCCTGATCCTCGCAGTCGGGGTCACCGGCGGCGTGGGGATCAACGCGGCGCACGAGCTGATGCACCGACGGCCCGCCATGGACCGCGCGCTCGCCGAGGTTCTGATGACCGCTGTGAGCTACCCGCACTTCTGCGTCGAGCACGTTCACGGCCACCACAAGCGGGTCGCGACCGAGGAGGATCCGGCCACGGCGCGCCTGGGCGAGACCGTCTACGGCTTTGTCCCTCGCAGCATCCTGGGCGGTGTAAGCAGCTTCGCCGCCATCGAGGCGCGTCTGGCCGGCAAGCGCGGCGCAACCGGCACGCTGCACGATCGTCGCGTGCGGTATGCACTGAACCTCGTCGTCGCAGGGGCGCTGGCGTCCTGGATCGGCGGCGCGCTCGGGCTGCTGCTCTTCGCGGCGCAGAGCGTCGTCGCGATCGTCATGCTGGAGGTCATCAACTACATCGAGCACTACGGTCTGCAGCGCAAGCGCGACGCAAACGGCAGGTACGAGCGCACGCAGCCGGAGCACAGCTGGAACTCGGCCCACGCCATCACCGGACGCCTGCTCTTCGGGCTGCCGCGGCACTCTGATCACCACTTTCTGGCCAGCCGCGAGTACCCGATTCTGCGGCACCACGCCCACGCGCCGCAGCTGCCGGCGGGCTACGCCACGATGTTTCTCATCGCGCTCGCGCCGCCGCTTTGGCGCCGGGTGATGGACGAGCGGGTGGAGCGTCTGCGCGCTATCGACCCGCCGCGCGACATGGCTTACGCTGCCACTGATGGGGCGTCCTAAGAAAGACCCGAACCGCCGGCCGACCGACCAGCGGATTCTGGAGGCGGCCGAAGGCGAGTTCGGGCCATTGGGCTTCCACGGGGCCGCGCTGGCGGACATCGCCGCGACCGCCGGCATACGGCGCCCTACCCTGCTCTATTACTTCGAAACCAAGGCCGCGCTGTACAGCGCCGTGGTCGAGCGCGGCTTCCAGGGGCTGACGGTGGCCGCCGCGGAGGGCATCGCCGGCGCCGGCACTTTTGAAGAGCGCCTGGAGGCGGTGGTGGTGAACCTGACGGCGTTTGCCGCCCAACGGACGCCGCTGATGCAGATCATCGCGCGTGAGCTGATCGCGCCCAGCCCGCACGCGGAGATGGTCTCGGGGGCCCTCGCGCAGTTTGTAGAGGCGCTGAACGCGTTTGTACGGAGCGAGGGCGGTGACCGGATCCGCGCCGAGATTCCGCTGCAGGAGGTCGCTCTGCAGCTGATCTCGGGGTACCTGCTCAGGTCGGTGATGCGCGATCGAAGAGACGCGCTGTGGGACTCAGACGCCGACTACACGCTGGCACTGGCCAGGCGACTACTCCTCAATTAGAGCTGGTTGGCAAAGCGCCGATTGGTGTCGTGATCGAAGCTGTGCACGACCTCGCCACCGCGCTTCACGTCACCCACCCACGCCACGCGCCGTACGAGGTCGCCGGCGTGGTCGATGGACAGCTCCACGTCGATAATGTCGCCCTTTTGCAGAGGCGTCGGCTCGATCGGGAACAGGGTGTGTGCCCAGTGAGTCACCGGCTCCCGTGGATGGGTACTCAGCAGCACGCTGTCTGACAGCTGCGCGTCGAACCAGCCGCACAGCCCGTGAATCGTGATCGAGTTGTTCAGCTCCAGCTGCATGCGCCGCGTGAGATCCTGCTGCATGTCCATGAAGTCGATCGACGCGAACTGGACGGGCGCCCCCATCAGCAGGCTGTCGGGCACCACCTGCACATAACATTGATGCAGCGCGGTATCGGCGACGGGGCCGAAGTCAAAGCCGTACTTGTCCTCGCGCCAGAAGTTGATCTCGTTGAACTGCGGGAAGAAGACGGGCGCCACGTGCAGGTCAATGCGGTTGGGGATGAAGCAGCCGCCGGGCTTGAGCATGCGGCGCGCGTCCTTCAAGGCCAGCTGCATCTCGTCGGTGACGAAGAAGTTGCCCATGCACTCCGAGACGATGACGTCGAACTCCGCGCCGAAATCCAGGCTCCGACTATCCGCCTGAATGAAGCTGACGACATCGGACAGCCCGTTCGCCTCGGCGATCTTGGCCGCCAGGTGCGTGACCGGCTCCAGATCGACGCCCACCACACGGCCGGCGCCGGCGCGCGCGGCGATAAACGACAAAATGCCGGTGCCGGTCCCGATATCCAGGACGCTCATGCCCGGCTTCACGACCTCTTCCAGCGCCTGCTGAAACGCGTGGGTCCGCACGCGGTCTGCCAGAAGGACGCGATGGCCATTGACGCCGACAAAGGGACGGACGCCGTCATGTGTGGCGTTAGAGTCGGGTGCTCTCATGTGCGGTGGCTCCAGTGTGAGCCGCTACTTTCCCAGATCGCACCCATAGTGAGCAAGGCGAGCGATATGGTCGATGCGCTTCTGACCTTTGTAGCGTTTGATGAACTTGCGGAAGTACCCGCACGCCTTGGGCTGGTTGCCCGACTTCAGGTGCGCGCGACCGATCTCCTTGAGGTATTTCGGGCTCTTCTTCAGCTTGTAGGCGGCGGCGTACGCGCTGGCGACCTTGGACCAGTTGCCGGCCCGCTTGGCGGCGGTCGCGGCCGCAAGGACGGTCGCCAGGTTCTTCTGGCCCCCGGACGGTTTGACGCCGGTGCGCGGCTTGCGCGGGGTACGCGGCTTGGCTGTGGGCTTCTTGACGGTGGGCTTGCCCGCGGGCTTCACCACCGGCTTTTCCACGGGCTTCTCCACCGGCTGCTCCACGGGCTTCTCGACCGGCGCCACAGCGGGCTTCTCCACCGGCGCCACAACGGGCTTCTCGACCGGCTTCTCCACCGGCGCCACAACGGGCTGCTCGACCGGCGCGACGACGCCGCCCGGCTTCGGGTCGGGTGCTGCGACCACCTCTACCGGCTTTTGGACAGGTTTGGCCGGGGTGGGCTCCACGCCCGCGGTGTCGGACGTATCAAGTGCAACCACTGCCGCGGCAGGGGCCGGATCATCCGATGCTTTCTCCTTGCTTAGGTAGCGCATCAGAAAGAAGCCGCCGATGCCGAACACCACGATGGCCGCTATGGCCAGAATCGGCGTGGCGGTGCGCTGACGAACCAGCGCCGCCGCCTCGAGTCCGGCTTCCGTGCCCAGGGGCTCGGGCGCCTTTCGCGCCAGGGACGGCACGAGGTTTGTGTCAGAATCGAAAATGGCGGTCGCGTTCTCGTGAATGCCCGAGACCTGCACGGCGATGGGAGCGATCTCGGTCTCCGAGTCGGGCATGACAGGCACCTGGCCCGTCAGCTGGCGCCCGGCGCCCACCAGCGTGCCGGTGTAGGTCGGGCCGCCGGTCAGCCGCTTCTCCAGCCGCTCGAGCTCCCGGTGAACCTGCATGGCAGTGGAGTAGCGCTTCTCGCGATCCTTGGACATGAGGCGCGTCACGAGCCCGGCCAGCTCTGTATCGACTGTCGGCACGCGCTCCAGCACGTCCGGCACCGGCTCCGTCAGGTGCTGCGTGACCACGGCGATGGGCGAGTCCCCCGTGTAGGGCATCTCATTGGTCAGCATCTGATAGAGGATGACGCCCAGAGAATAGAGGTCACAGCGCGCGTCCAGCTTCTCGCCACGCGCCTGCTCGGGCGCCATGTACTCCGGCGTACCGCACACGACGCCGGCCACCGTCTGCCAGCCGCCGCTGTCCTCGTCGGTGGTCGCGTCCTGAATCTTGGCGATGCCGAAGTCCAGCACCTTCACGAAGTCTTTCTCGGTGCGGCGGTCCTCCAGCATGATGTTCTCAGGCTTGAGATCGCGGTGAATAATCGACGCCGCGTGGGCTTCGTCCAGCGCAAGGCAGACCTGTTTGAGCACCTTGAACACGCGGTCGTAGCTCATCGGGTAGTCGGCGAAGAGCGTCTCGGCGAGGTCGCGCCCGTCGACAAACTCCATGGCGATGAAGAGCGCGCCGTTCTCGGCCTGTCCGAAGTCGATGATGTTGATCGCGTTGGGATGGTTCAGCCGACTTGCGGCGCGCGCCTCTCGGTGAAAGCGCCGGCTCAACGTCGGATCGCTGAGCAGGTGCCGGTGCAGCAGCTTGATCGCCACCGTCTTGCCGAGCGAGATCTGCTCTGCTTTGTAGATGGCGCCCATGGCCCCGCTGCCGATCGTATCAGCGAGCCGGAAGTTGCCGGCGATGACCTTGCCCGTCAGCGTTCCGGAGTCTTTCGTAGACTCCACAGCCTCGACGGACTCCCCGCAATGCGAGCAGAACTTTGTCTCGTCGGAGCATTCAGCGGCGCATTTGGGGCAGACTTTCAAAGGTGTGGTGCTCGATGGGCCTGCTTGGAGTGGTACCTCATGGATCGGCATCAATCAAGCTTGTGGCTACCTTGACGTGTCCATGCGGCCGAATTACGCTCCGGTCGTGGAGGTCGCCGACCTATGAAGGAGTGCCCGCACTGCACCCATGTCAACGAGAGCTTCTTCAAGTTCTGCTTGAAGTGCGGCGGAGATCTGTCCCGCGCACCCGCAGCTCAAGAGTTGAAACCGGCAGCAGCGCCAAAGCCGAAGAAGCCCGACCCCGTCGCCGCGGCTCCCCAGCCCGACGTCGCGGCCCTGGCCCAGGACACCGTCGAGGTGCCGGCCGCAGAGACGGCCCCGGTCGAGTCCAACTGGTGGGGCGAAGGCTCATCACCCGACTGGGCGGCCGATCAGCGCCCGGGCGCCTCCACAACGGGCGAGTTCGAGACCGCGGCCGACCCGTTGGAGAACCTGCCCGCCGGCGAGGAAGACGACGGCCAGCGCTGCCCGGGCTGCGGTGGCGTACTCGACCACAGCACCAAGTTCTGCGGCCTCTGCGGCTACCGCTTCCCGGAGCCTGAGCCGGAGCTGGTCGCCGAGCCGGGCGAGCGCAACCACTCGCGCATCCGCCTGGTCCTTATCAACGAGGACGGGTCCGACGGCCGGTCCTTCGAGATGTTCGAGGGCGTCAACTCCCTGGGCCGTGACGGCAATGACATGTTCTTTGACGACGATGTCTACCTCAGCCCGCACCATGCCAACATGACCGTCGACGGCGACATGGTCACGGTCGAGGACAACGAGTCTCTGAACGGCTCCTACATCCGCATCACGGAGCCCGCTCTGCTGCAACACGGCGACACCTTCCGCCTGGGCCAGGAGCTGCTCCGCTACGAGGACCTGGACAAGTCGCCCGCCGACTACCCGATCCCGTCCGACGGCACCGAGCTGCTCGGCGGCCCGGTCTCAGAGGGCGTCTGGGGTCGCCTCGTCCAGCTCATGAGCCCGGATCTCATCGGCAACTCCTATCTGCTGAGCGGCCGCTTCGTGACCCTGGGCCGCGAGCGCGGAGACATCACCTTCCCCGGCGACGGCTACGTCTCCGGCCGCCACGCAACCCTCACCCGCCGCAACGGAGCCCTCTACCTGGAGGACCTCGACAGCTCCAACGGCACGTACGTGCGCATCAAGGGCAGCGCCGCGGTCTTCGACGGCGATCTTCTTCTGATGGGCCAGCAGCTCTTCCGAGTCTCTTTCTAATTACGGCGCATTGTTTTCCTTAACCGTGTGCGCAAGCGGGCCGATACCCACTTCAGACGCCACGCAAGGAAAGACAGATGCCACAGCAGTCAACAGCCCGACAGCCCAACTACGAAGAGCGACGCGAGCACGAGCGGCATGCGAAGCGAATCGAGGTCGGGGCGCAGACGGGACACCAGTTCTTCACCGGCTTCACCGAGGACATCTCGGCGGGCGGGCTGTTCATCTCCACCTATGAGACGCTGCCCCTGGGCAGCATTCTGCAGGTCAGCTTCTCAGTCCCCGGCGTCGATCACACGTTCGAGACGCGCGCCGAGGTCCGCTGGGTCCGCGAGTACGACGAGACGAACCCGGTCATGCACCCCGGCATGGGCGTGCGCTTCCTGGAGATCAAAGGGAGGGAAGAGCAGTTCCTCAACAAACTGCTCACGCAGATGGACACCCTCTTCTACGAGGACGACGAGCTCGCCCTGTAGGCCGGCTCATCCGCGACTGGCTCAGCCAGCGCGTTTCGCGACAGCCAGCTGTCGATCAGCATCTCCGTCAGCTTTCGATGCTCGAGCGGGATCGTATGCGTTCCGCCCCGCACCATGTGCAGCTCCGCGTTGGGCAGATGACTCTCCAACACCTCACTGACCCAGAACGGCGTGAACTTGTCGCGCTCTCCGCCCACGATCAGCACCGGGCGATCCAGCTGCTGCAGCCGGTCCTCAGTGGTGTGCTTGGACGCCTCCTC
Source organism: uncultured Myxococcales bacterium (assembly GCA_964545715.1). GTDB lineage: Bacteria > Myxococcota_A > UBA9042 > CAZJHX01. Next base: position 99,889 of record CAZJHX010000003.1, on the reverse strand, counting down.
CAGCATCCGTAGAAAGACTGAGCTGTCCATCTTGGACAGGTGCTCCAGGTACGGGATGAAGTCCTCCCGACGCAGCAGCGCGCCGTCGACCTCCCCCTGGGCAAAGAGCCAGCCGATGCTGGTCGGCATGAGACGCCGCAGCGCCGGCTCGACCAGCCCACCGAAGCGACTCATGAACCACTGCATGCGAGGCAGCGCAGACTTCAACATGGCGTGGTCGTGCCACGTATCCAGCGGTCGCCCAAAGCTGCCGCAGAGCAGGCTGAGCCCGTTCACCCGCTCGGGCGCGCTGAGCGCAGCTTCGATAGTCACCTGCACGCCCATCGAGTGCCCGAAGAGCAGGCCACTCTCGACGCCGGCATCATCCATCACCGTGAACAGGTCTTTGACCGTGTCCGCAATACTATAATGGTCCATGGACGGCGCTTTGCCCGAGCGCCCGTGGCCGCGATAATGGCCGTGCAAGACGGTGTACCGCTCGCTCAGCCAGGGCGTCAGATACTTCCAGATGAAGCCGTCGCAGCCGATGCCGTCGCACAGCACCACAGCCGGCGCCTCACCGACCGGAAGCCCGTGCAGCTCATAGTAGAGCGGCGTGTCATCCCACGCCGATGTTGTGTGCTGCGTCATGGCGCCACCGCCCATCGCAGGTCGACAACCGCCTGCGGTCCACTGATCCGCACCGTAAACTCACCGATGCCTTTGCGGAGGATCTCACGTCCGCGCTCCGTAAGGCGCGGAAAATGTACAAGGTACCCCACATAAAAGTCCTCGTAGTACGGATAAAGTGGCGTATAGCGCCCGTTTCGCAGCCCGATCCGCTGCACTTGTGTCGGCGCCACCGAGTCCCCCTGATCGTTGATCAGACGCAGCCGCCACAGCGCCTCGTCCCCCTGTCGCTCCAGATGATTCCAGGACCACTCGTGCGTGTGCACCGCCAGGAAGAAGTGGTGCCCGTTCTGCGCTTCACGGCGCTCTTGCTCGCGCAGACGGGCGACATCCAGCGCCGGGAGCCGCTCTGTGCGCGCGCGATACGTGACCTGGGCCTGCCGAAACGACCAATCCCGGTACGTGCCATACGCGAAAACGCGCGACAGAAAGTCCTTGTACATCTCGCCACGGCGCGTCCACTCCGTCAGCGCCTGCTTGTAGCTCTGGGCCGTGTAGGCGCGGTCGCCCTGCCCCAGCACCACTTTCGGCTGACTGCACCCGACGGCCGTGACCGTCATCAAGGCAGCCAGGACGACCGTGCTGCCGCGGAGCCCCGCCTTCAGGTGCCGCTCCCGATGAAGTCGCTCTTCTTGAAGAGCGTCGTGACCTCGACCTTCTCCGCCTCCAGCTTGGGCACGCCGCCCTCCTGGCGGTCGACCAGGGCCACCAGCCGCACCACCTCGTAGCCGGCCTCGCGCACGGCCCGAATCGTGCGAATCGCGGAGCCGCCCGTGGTGATGACGTCCTCCACAATCGCGATGCGTGCGCCGTCCCTTACGTTGCGCGTGCCTTCGAGCAGCCGCCCGGTGCCGTGCCCTTTGGGCTCTTTGCGCACAAACATCCCCGGAATGGGCGACTTGCGCTCCTGGCTAGCGTGCAGAATCCCGCTGATCAGCGGATCCGCGCCGATCGACGGGCCGGCCACCGCGTCAAACTCCGGGCCATCCTCCTGCAGTAGATCCAGCAGCTCGCGCCCGCACAGCACGATGCCCTCGGGGTGCAGCGAGGTGTTGCGGCAGTCGACGTAGAAGTTGCTCTTCTGTCCGCTGGCCAGCGTGATCTCGCGGTTCTCGTAGCTCAGCTCCTTCAGAAGCTCCAGCAGCCGCGCTCGGGTGTCCTCCGGCGGCGCCTTCTCCGGCTTCATGAAGACCAGCGCGTACCAGGTGCCGATCGTGCAATAGCCGAAGGCGACCGCGAACAGGTACTCGGGCAGCACCTGCAGCGGCGTGCACACATAGGCGCCGACCGCATTGACCGCCGTAAAGATGTTGAACGCCAGGCTCTTCGTGACCCGAATCTTGGGGATGGGCACGTTGGACACCATCCACAGCCCGAAGACGATGAGGATCACGGGCGCGTACTGCAGCATCACGTCCGGCAGGTCGTATTTCCAGACCGTCAGGACGTACGCAGCCAACGTCCCGCCCGTCAGCGTGGTCGGGATGCCCAGGAAGATCTTGGACCCGATCTCCTCAGTCAGCACGTTGAACTTGGCCAGTCGCAGCGCCGCCATCACGATGAAGAAGCCGCACGAGAAGCGCACAAACCAGACGCTGCCGCCCTGCCACGTGGACATATAGCGCGGATCATCGGTCATCAGACTCAGGAAAAGCAGCCCCGGAGCGACCCCGAATGTTAGGAAATCACTGAAGGAATCCAGCTCCACGCCAAAACGCGAGGAGGCGTTGAGCAGGCGCGCAACGCTACCGTCCAGTTTGTCGATCAGGACGCAGACCAGGATCATCCACGCTGCTTGCTCGTAATCCCCTACAATCGTTAGGGTAATCGAGTACAACCCGAAGAGCATCCCGATCGCGGTTACCGCGTTGGGAAAGACGTATTTTAACCGTGATGTGGCCGCCGTCATCGGGCGTGCTTATAGCCTCGGAATTCGCTTGAAGCAACCGTATTGCTCTGCTAAGGTCCCGCGCGTTCCTCACATTCGGCATGCTACAGCGGGTCGACTAGTCGCCCGCCTTTTTTTTAGGCAAAACCGGATGGGAAATTTTGGCAGCACGATGGAGATGATGATCGACCAGGACAACCCGCGAATCGCGACCGGCAAGCTCGAGACGAGCGTGATGTCGGTATGCGAGCCCGTTCTCGAGAGCCTCGGCTTCGAGTGCGTGCACGTGGAGTACCACGGCCCCCGCCCCAACGGCGGCCGCGGAGTGCTGCGTTTCTTCATCGACCAGCCCGGTGGAGTGACCCTGGACGACTGCGTCAAGGCGTCACGCCAGCTGGATGTCGTGCTCGAGGTGGAGGAGTCCGTAGCTGGCGCCTACACCCTCGAGGTGTCATCTCCCGGCCTGGACCGGCCCCTTGGGCGGCTGTCGGACTTTGCGCGATACGAGGGCAGCAAGGCGGTCATCAAGACCCGTGACCCGGTGGGCGACCGCCGCAACTTTACGGGCATTCTCGCCGGCACAGACGGCGGCGAGGTTTTGATGACGGTCGACACCGGGAAGAAGGTCAATATCCCGGTGACCGGGATCAGAAAAGCGAATTTGAAGTACGTTTTCGATGCGACGGAGGGGCAGTGAGCCAGAATCTCAACCCGGTGATATCGCAGGTCAGCAAGGAGAAGGGCATCGACCGAACGGTGCTCGTCGAGGCCATTGAAGCCTCGATTCTCACAGCGGCCAAGAAGGTCTTTGGTTACGAGCGACAGCTCGAGGCCGTGTACGAAGAGGAGCTCGGCCAGGTCGAGTTGTTCCAGTACATGGAGGTGGTTGAGGAGGCTGACGACGACGACACGCAGATGCCTCTGCCGATCGCTTCCAAAGTGGACCCCGAGGCGCAGGTGGGCGACGAGCTGGGCTTTCAGATCTTCTACCTCGAGGAGCACGCTGAGCGAGCTCGCGAGGAAGACGAAAAGTACGGCGACATCCTGCGCGTGAAGACGCAGCGCAACACGTTTGGCCGCATCGCCGCCCAAACCGCCAAGCAGGTCATCATCCAGCGCGTCCGCGAGGCCGAGCGGGACATCGTCTTCAACGAGTACAAGGACCGCTCGGGCGAGCTGGTCACGGGGATCGCGCGGCGCTTCGAGCGCGGCGATGTCATCGTAGACCTTGGCCGCGCCGAGGCCGTGCTGCCGATTCGCGAGCAGATGCCGCGTGAGTCCTACCGCGCCGGTGACCGCGTTCAGGCGTACGTGAAGGACGTCAACAAGGCTGCCAAAGGCCCGCAGATCATCCTGAGCCGCACCGATATCGGCCTCATTTTGAAATTGTTCGAAATGGAGGTTCCGGAGATCTACGAGGGCATCGTCCGCATCGTAAACGTCGCGCGTGAGCCCGGCGAGCGGACCAAGATCGCCGTCGCCAGCTCGGACTCGGACGTCGATCCCGTCGGCGCCTGCGTCGGCATGAAGGGCGCGCGCGTCCAGGCCGTCGTTCAAGAGCTGCGTGGCGAGAAGATCGACATCGTCCCGTGGAGCTCCGACATCGCCAAGTTCGTGTGTCACGCTATCGCCCCGGCGGACGTGTCGCGCGTGCTCATCGATGACGCCACGAATACGATCGAGCTCATCGTCGGCGATGACCAGCTCAGCCTGGCCATCGGTCGTCGCGGGCAGAACGTGCGGCTGGCGAGCCAGCTGGTGGGGTGGAAGATCGAGATCCACTCCGAGACGAAGATCAACGAGATGAAGGACGAGCTGCGTTCGCACATGCTCGCCCTCGAGGATGAAGGCCTGGACGCCTCCACCATCGAGTACCTTTTCAAGTTGGGCTTCCACTCGCCGGACAACCTTCTGGCGGCCAGCGCCGAAGAGTTGACGATGATTCCGGGCATCACGGCCGAGACGGTCGCCGGGATCCACAAGATCGCTCAGCAGGTGAAGGACGCCAGTCCCGACCCGCGCGCTCGCGAGGCGGCCCCGCGTCGTCCCATCGCGCCGGCGGTCGAGGTGACGTTGCCGCAGGACCGGGAGATCGGTCGCCTGCAGAACGTGCCGCGGCTCAGCAAGTCCTTGCTGGATGCGCTGCTCGAGGCGGGCTACACGACTGTGGAGTCCATCGCGACCGAGAAGGACCTGGCCCGCCTGGCGGGTATTGAGAGCATCGGCATCAAGAAGGCGCGCTCGATTCGTGACGCCAGCCGCAGCTACCTCGAAGAGGAAGCCGAGGCCGGTGGCTATGAGGCGCTGATGTCGGACGTGGATCCGGAGCCGGTGGTCACCGAGCCCGAGCCCGAGCCTGAGCCCGAGCCTGAGACAGCCGCCTCTGAGGGTGAGGCTGCCGAGACCGCCGAGACCGCCGAGACCGCCGAAGCCGCTTCAGACGATGCCGTCGAAGCCGCACCGGCCGAGGCTGAGGCCGCCCCCGAGGCTGCCAAGGCCGTAGAGACAGAAGACAAGGAAGACTCAGACACCGCCGCTCCGGCAGCGGTCTGATCAAACGGAGACACGGACATCGGAGCGCCGATCACGCAACACCAGCCCGAACGCACCTGCGTCGCCTGTCGGGCGAAGCGTCCTACCAGTGAGCTGTTACGGTTCACTGTGGACGCTCGCTCAGCGGTAGCTGTAGACTACCGCGGCGTCGCCGATGGCCGCGGTGCATGGCTTTGCGTGAATTCGGATTGCTTGCGACGTGCGGTCAAACGTGCTTCCTTCGCGCGGTCGTTCAGACGGCGCGTTCACGTGCCAGCTAACGAAGGTCTGATTTATGAGGTCAGTGCCGGGTTACTGCACAGCTTGGAGGTCGCTACAAGGGCGACCAGGCGTGTGGAACAGGATGCCGCGCATACCCGCGCGGTCGCTTTAGCGCGACGTCGCTATCGTTCCTGGACCGGGGAATCAACCCAGGCGGAGGAATCCTCCGACCTCGGGGAGAAGTGAGAAAATGAGTACGCTTCGCGTTTTCGAAATAGCCCGTGAGTACGGGATCGACTCCAAGGAGCTGATCCATCGTATGTCGTCCATCGGGATCATGGCCAATGATCACCTGACTGCTCTAGATCAGGACAAGATCGCGGCCGTGCGCAAGATGCTCGCCTCCGGACCGATTACCGACGTCGTCGAGAAGCGCGTAACACGCACTGTTCGACGTCGCCGTGCACGTAAGCCGACGCCGGAAGAGCTGGCAGCAGCGGCAGCAGCAGCCAAGGCCGAAGAAGCCGCGGCGGCAGCAGCAGCAGCGGCGGCAGAGGCCGCGGCAGCAGCAGAGGTCGCGGAGCCCGCACCTGTCATCGCAGCCGTCCCCGACGCCCCCGAGGCGCCCGTACTGGAGGCGGTGCCGGACCCGGTGGCCAAGTCAGGTGCTCCGGCCGAGACCGCGCCCGTCGCCGAGACGACCCCCGAGGTCGCCTCGGCCGAGCCGTCCGCCGCTGCAGAGCCGGCTGTTGCGACACCGCCCGCGACCGCTGAGGTCCCAGCGGCTGCCGCGGATGCCGAAGCGGCGCCCGCCGCTGCCGGTGATGACGCGACGCCCAAGACGCCGGTCACCCTTCCTGACGCACCGTCGGAGCCGACGATGGAGCGCGCCGTGGTGGTTGCCGCACATGTCGACCGCAAGGTGGCCGACGCGGTCGCACGCACCCGCGCTGAGAAAGGATACGACCAGCCGGCCGGTGGCGGTGAGCGTAACGACAACGCGCCCGCCGACCGACGCCCCGGTGGCGGACCCGGTCGTGACGCGCCGGCCCGTCCGGGCGACCCGCGCCGGGATCCCAAGAAGAAAGGTCCGGGACGCCGCTTGTCCTACGACAAGCGCCGCGATCACCTGATCCGCCGCGGCATGCTGGAGCACGACGACATCTTCCGAGGTGGTCGCGCCAAGAAGAAGCGTCCGAAGACGCGCCGCCAGCAGCAGTCGACACCGCAGTCGGTGATGAAAGAGTCGAAGCGCGTCGTCAAGATGGGCAGCGGCATCAGCATCGGCGACCTGGCGCAGGGCATGATGGTCAAGTCGACCTCCGTGATCGGCAAGCTGATGCAGCTTGGCGTCATGGCGACGGTCAACCAGACCATCGACTTTGAGACCGCCACGATGATTGCGGAGGAGTTCGACTGGAGGGTGGAGAGCCACGCGTTCGACCTGTCGGACTACCTGGCGGATACCGAGGAGAGCGACGACAGCTTGCAGCCGCGGCCCCCGGTCGTGACGGTGATGGGCCACGTCGACCACGGTAAGACCAGCCTGCTGGACTGTATCCGCAACACGCGGGTGGCGGACGGCGAGGCCGGCGGCATCACGCAGCATATCGGCGCGTACACTGTCGAGATCCCCGACAAGGGCGAGGTCGTCTTCATCGACACCCCGGGCCACGAGGCGTTCACCGCTATGCGTGCCCGCGGCTCCAAGGCGACCGACCTGGTCATTCTGGTCGTGGCGGCGGATGACGGCGTCATGCCGCAGACGATCGAGTCGATCAACCACGCACGCGCGGCTGAGGTGCCGATCGTGGTGGCGGTCAACAAAATCGACAAGTCCAACGCCAACCCCGACAAGGTCCTGACCGAGCTCTCCGAGCACGGCCTGGTGTCCGAGCAGTGGGGCGGCGACACCGTGGTCTGCAAGGTCTCAGCGCTCAAGAACGAGGGCATCGACGCCCTGTTGGAGATGGTGCTGCTGCAGGCCGAGATGATGGAGCTGACGGCCAGCCACGAGGTGCCGGCGACGGGTCTGGTGCTCGAGGGCCGGCTGGAGAAGGGCCGCGGTCCTGTCGCCACGCTGCTGGTTCAAGAGGGTGTGCTGTCGGTCGGGGACGTCGTCGTCTCCGGCGTCGTCACGGGCAAGGTCCGGGCGCTGACCAACGACAAGGGCAAGAAGGTCAAGCAGACGACCCCGTCCATGCCGGTCGAGGTCATCGGGCTGTCGGGCGTGCCGCAGGCCAGTGAGCCGTTCCACGTGGTCAAGGACGACCGCGCCGCCAAGAAGATTCTGGACCACCGCCTCGACGAGAAGCGGATGACCAAGCAGGTCCAGCAGGGCAAAAAGAAGACGATGTCGCTGGACGCGCTGTCCGAGTTCCTGAAGGCCGGCGAGGTCCAGGAGCTCAACATCGTCGTCAAGGCGGACGTGCATGGCTCAGCCGAGGCGCTGAAAGACGCGCTGAACAAGCTGGCGCATCCCGAGGTCACCGTGAAGGTGATCCACTCGGCGGTCGGCGGCATCAGCGAGTCGGACGTCAACCTAGCGTCGGCGTCCAACGCGATCATCATCGGCTTCGGCGTGCGTCCGGAGTCCAAGGCCAAGAGCCTGGCCGAGAACATCGGCGTCGACCTCAAGCTGTACAGCATCATCTATGACGCGCTGGACGACGTCCGCGCCGCCATGGCCGGGCTGCTGTCGCCGCTGGAAGAGGAGCGACCGCTGGGCAAGGCCGAGGTTCGCGCCACGTTCGGCGTCCCGAAGGTCGGCACCATCGCCGGTTCGTTCGTCCTCGAGGGCGTCATGAATCGCGGCGCCAAGGTCCGCCTGGTCCGCGACAACAAGGTCATCTACACCGGCAGCATCACGTCGCTGCGGCGCTTCAAGAACGATGCGCGCGAAGTCCAGAGCGGCTACGAGTGTGGTATCGGCATCGGCTACAACGACGTCAAAGAGGGCGACATCATCGACGCCTTCGAGATCGTTCAGATCGCCGCAACGCTCGACTAGATGTCGTCAGTTGCTGAATGAAGACGCGGAACACCGGATACAAGCGCGCTGATCGCGTCTCCCGCAGCATTCTGAGTGTACTGGCGGCGGCGCTGCGCGAGCGGGTGAGCGATCCGGCGCTGAAGGGCGTGATGCTCACGGAAGTGCGCATGTCGACCGACATCAAGCACGCTCGGGTCTACTGGTATCTGCTGAAGGGACGCGACGACGAGAAGGTCGCGGTGGCCGAAGCGGGCTTTGAGCGCGCGACGCGCCTGCTGCGCTCCATCGTTGGACAGAAGCTCAGCCTGAAGAGCACGCCGGTACTCAAGTTCGAGTACGACCAGGGCATCGACGACCAACGCCGCATCGAGCAGCTCCTCGCCGACGACTAGATGTTCGAGACCATCTAACCCGTGAAAGGCGTCCTGCTAATCGACAAACCGACGGGCATCACGTCTACGGGTGTACTGCGCCAGATCCGCAAGCGGCTGAATCTGCGGCGTGTCGGGCACTGCGGCACCCTGGATCCCACCGCGTCCGGGCTGCTGGTCGTGTGCGTGGGCGAGGGCACCAAGCTGGTACAGCACCTGATGGCGGAGGAGAAGGAGTACATCGCGCGCGGCCGGTTCGGCACCGAGACTCAGACGGACGACGCCGAGGGCGAGGTGATTCGAGAGGTGTCGTGGAGCCACGTGACGCAAGCGGCGATTGAGGCCGCGTTGCCGTCTTTTGTGGGCGAGACGATGCAGGCGCCACCACGCGTCTCGGCGATAAAGATCGACGGCAAGCGACTGTACAAGCGCGTGCGGGCCGGGGAGGACGTGGAGGCGCGACTGGAGCCGCGTCCTGTGGTCCTCAAGCAGCTGAACATGATCGCGTGGGAGCCGCCTGAGCTCGAGCTGCAGATGGTTGTGGGCAAGGGCTTCTATGTCCGCAGTCTCTTCCGTGACCTGGCTCGACACATGGATACGGCGGCCCACGTGACCACGCTGCGACGCACGCGGATTGGCGCACACACCGTCGCCCAGGCGATCTCGCCCGACGACGTCAGCCCGGAGGCGCTGATCCCGCCGGCCGAAGCCGTGAGCCACCTGCCGACCGCGCGTGGAGACGACCGCGCGATCGAGCGACTGCGCAACGGTCTACGCGTCGCCGTGGGCGACGGAATCGAGCTGCTGGACGACGCCGAGCCCGGCATGCCGATCCGCGGTCTCGACGCACAGGGCCGCCTGACCGCTATACTGAAATTGGCCGATGACGGGTTGTTGAAAGTAGAGCGTGGATTCACACCCGAATAGACGTTGACACGCTGTTTAGGCGCCTGTACTGTGCGCGCCGACAGAAATAAAAAGACACGAACGAAAAGACCGAGGAACGCTACATGGCACTGCTGCCAGCAAGAAAACGCGAGCTCATTGAGAAGTTCGCCACACATGAGGGAGATACCGGCTCTCCCGAGGTCCAGATCGCGCTGCTGACCGAGCGCATCAACTACCTGACGGACCACTTCAAGTCACATCACAAAGATCACCACAGCCGTCGCGGTCTGTTGAAGCTGGTCGGCCACCGCCGCCGTCTTCTGGACTACGTGAAAGGCAAGGATCTGACGCGCTACAAGAAGATCATCGGCGCGCTCGGAATTCGTAAGTAACCACTCATTTTGCCGCGGCTCAGAAGTGGGCCGGGCTGGTGGGTGCGAGTTGGTGATTAGTGACGTGCGACCATGGATGGTCCCGTGTCACTAGTCCCCAACCCGTGAAGCATCCACTCTTCCGGCACTGACACTCTGTCGCCCGCCTCCCTGCCGTGGCCTAACTCCACCAGGAGGAACCAATGTCAGATTTGAACTTTAACGTCGTAACCAAGAGCGTCGAGCTCGACGGGACGACACTTACCTTTGAGACCGGGAAGCTCGCCAAACAGGCCGGCGGCGCGGTCATGACCTCCATCGGCGACACAGTCGTCCTTGTCACCGCGACGTCCGCCAAGAGCGCTCGTGAGGGCATCGACTTCTTCCCGCTGACCTGTGACTACGTCGAGAAGTCGTACGCGGCGGGCAAGATCCCGGGCAACTACTTCCGCCGCGAGGGTCGCCAGAACCAGTTCGAGGTGCTCGCCAGCCGCCTGATGGACCGGCCGATTCGGCCGCTGTTCCCCGACGGCTTCCGCTGCGAGACCCAGGTTGTCGCCACCGTTCTCAGCCACGACAAGGTCCACGAGTCGCACATCTGCGCGATGAACGGCGCCTCTGCCGCGCTGTCGATCAGCGACATCCCCTTCAACGGTCCGACCGCCTGTGTGCGCGTCGTTCGCGTTGACGGGCAGCTTCGGGCCAACCCCGAGCTGGCCGTGGCCGAAGAGGCCGACATCGACCTGTTGGTCGCCTGCTCCCCCGACGGCATCTGCATGGTCGAGGGTGGCGCGGACTTCGTGGCCGAGGAAGACATGATCGAGGCGCTCTTCTACGCGCACGAGAAGTGTCAGACCATCATGAAGACCATCGAGGAGCTGCGTGCCGCGTGTGGCAAGACCAAGCGCGATGTCGTGGCCCCCACGGTCGACGAGGACCTCAAAAAGAAGGTCCGCAAGCTGGCCAAGGCGCCGCTGACCAAGGCGCTTCAGATCAACGAGAAGCTGGACCGCTACGCCGCTCTGGACGTTGCCAAAGCCGACATCCTCTCGAAGTTCAGCGAGGAAGAGCTGGCTACGCGCGCCAAAGAGATCAAGGGCTACATCGGTGGCATGAAGAAGGACATCGTCCGCGCCTGGGTGCTGGACGAGGGCAAGCGCATCGGCGGTCGCAACCCGACGCAGGTTCGCAGCATCGTGTGTGAGACGGGCCTGATCCCGCGTACGCACGGCTCCGCAGTCTTCACCCGTGGCGAGACGCAGGCCATCGCGCTGCTGACGCTCGGTACGTCCAAAGACGGCCAGCGCATCGAGACGCTGACCGGCGACGTCAACCTGGACTTCATGCTGCACTACAACTTCCCGCCGTACAGCGTTGGCGAGACCAAGTTCCTGCGCGGCCCCGGCCGTCGCGAGATCGGTCACGGCGCCCTGGCGCACCGCGGTCTGAAGAACGTCGTGCCCGACCAGGACACCTTCCCCTACACCATCCGCATCGTCTCCGAGGTCCTCGAGTCCAACGGCTCCTCCTCGATGGCGACCGTATGCGCCGGTTCCATGGCGCTGATGGACGCGGGCGTGCCGATTCCGACCCCCGTGGCCGGCATCGCGATGGGCCTCATCTACGAGACCGATGACCGTCTCGCCATCCTCAGCGACATCCTCGGCGACGAGGACCACCTGGGCGACATGGACTTCAAGGTCGTCGGTAACCGCGACGGTATCTCGGCGCTGCAGATGGACATCAAGATCAGCGGCCTGAGTCGTAAGACGATGGAAGACGCGCTGACCCAGGCCAAGGGCGGTCGTATGACCATCCTCGACGAGATGGACAAGTGCATCTCCGAGCCCAACCTGGACCTGTCCGAGCACGCTCCGCGCATCTTCACGGTGGTCATCAACCCCGAGAAGATCCGCGACCTCATCGGCCCCGGCGGCAAGCACATCCGTGGCATCGTCGACCAGACCGGTGCTCAGATCGACGTCACCGACGACGGCAAGGTCAACATCGCGGCCACGGACGGCGACACGGCTCAGAAGGCCATCGAGCTGGTCCGCAGCTACACGGAGGAGCCGGAGTCCGGCAAGACCTACATGGGCGTCGTGGCGCGCGTGACCGACTTCGGCGCGTTCGTGACGATCATGCCCGGCACCGACGGCCTGGTTCACATCTCTGAGCTGGCTGAAGAGCGGGTCAACACGGTCGAGGATGTCTGTCGCGAGGGCGACGAGATCCTGGTCAAGGTCATCAACGTCGACCGTCAGGGCAAGGTCCGGTTGTCGCGCAAAGAGGTGCTGTACGACCAGCGCCGCGCGGCGGGCGAGGAGATCCCCGAGCGGGACTTCGCGGCTGAGCAGCGTGACCGTGGCGGCCGTGGCCGTGACGACCGTGGCGGCCGTGGTGGCGGCCGTGGTGGTGACCGTGGTGACCGTGGCGGCGGACGTCGTCGCGACCGTCGCTAAGAGAAGACACCTGGGGAGCACGACCGTTGGGGCACGTCACCGTCCAGCTGAAGCGCGTTCGTCCCGAGCGGGATGCGGATATCGCCGCACCGCAGATGATGACCGAGTACGCAGCCGGCTTTGACCTGCCCGCTGCGGTCGCAACCCCAGTCTGCCTGGAGCCCGGGCAGCACCGCTTGATTCCCACCGGATTCGCGATGGCGATTCCGGCGGGATTCGAGGGACAGGTCAGGCCCCGCAGCGGTCTGGCGGCCCGAAACGGGGTCACGGTGCTCAACAGTCCGGGCACCATCGATGCGGATTATCGTGGCGAGGTTCAGGTGATCCTGATAAACCACGGCCCGCAACCTTTTGTGGTGGAGCGCGGGATGCGCATCGCTCAGTTGGTTGTCGCCGGCGTGGCGCCGGTCACGGTAACGCTGACCGACACGCTGCAAGAGACACAGAGAGGCTCCGGTGGTTTTGGGTCCACCGGCACCTGAGAACAGAAACACCCAAAGAAGAGATAGGAGCACCCGAGATGGCTTCCAACACGCGCAAAGCAAAGGCTCAGGACAAGCGCAAGCTCACGAAGAGCGGCAAGAACCGCAAGCGGGCGATCCGCTCGGCAGTCCGCAAGGCCGCCGAGGCCAAAAAAGACATCCTGTAGGGATCAGCCGGCCTGCGCCTTGTCGATAGGCGTGACGTTGGCCAGCTCGATCTGACCCTCGACCGGGACGCGCTCGACGATCTCGAGACCAAAGCCCCGGACCGAGTGAAAGGGCATCTGCGGGTTGTTTGTAATGACCCGAATCTGGCGCAGCCCCAGGTGGCTCAGGATCTGAGCCCCGAGACCAAACTCACGGAAGCCCATCCGCGCCGGCCCCTTCGGCGCGTCGCCCCGCCTCTTGTTGAGATACGCGCTCAGCGTGTCGACACCCATCTCGCCATTTGCGCCGGTGCGCAGGTACAGGATCACGCCGTGGCCCTCCTGCGCGATGCGGCGCAGGGCCCAGTCCAACCGATTGTGCTCCCCGCCGCCTGTGAAGCCGAACACGTCAGCCACCAGATCGGCGCGGTGCACGCGGATGAGCGTGGGACGGTCGGGCCGGACCTCGCCCATGACCAGCGCCATGTGCACGCGTGTGTCCAGCTCGTTCTCGAAGGCCACCGCGCGGAAGTTGCCGTAGTCGGTCGGCAGCTCGACATCGGCGACGGCCTTGATGAACGACTCCTTCTGCATCCGATACGCGATCAAATCCGCGATGGTGACGACCTTGATGTCGTGCCTGGCACCGAACTCCAGGAGCCCGTCCAAGCGCATCATCGTGCCGTCTTCGTTCATAATCTCGCATATGACCGCGCCCGGCTTCAGGCCGGCCAGACGGCTGAGATCCACGCTGCCCTCGGTCTGTCCGGCCCGCACCAGCACACCGCCCTTGCGCGCGCGCAGCGGAAACGTGTGTCCCGGGGCGCGCAGGTCGGCCATCGTGCAGTCGTCGCGCATGAGCACCTGCGTGGTGGTGGCACGGTCGCGAGCGGAGATGCCGCTGGTCGTAACGGCGGCGTCCACGGACACGGTGAAGGCCGTGCCGAGAGGCGCCCGGTTGTCGCGCACCATGTCGGGCAGCCCGATGGCGTCGACTTTTTCGCTGGGCAACGTTACGCAGGTCAGGCCCCGGGCGTACGTCGCCATGAAGTTGATCGCGCGCGGCGTCACCTTGGACCCCGCGATAACGAGGTCACCCTCGTTCTCCCGATCTTCGTCGTCCACAAGGATGACCATCCGTCCTTTACGGATGTCTTCGATGGCCAGAGCGATGTCCGCGATACCGTGCATAGCGAGGTGGTAGTTAGCAGCCGCACCCCTGATCAGGCAAGCGCCATCGATCCGCGCCACGCGCGTTGGTTGACAGATGGGACCACCTGTCCGAGGATTCGGCCCATGGTGATGCCATCGTGACGAAGAGAGTCCTGCTGGTCAGCGATGACCCTAAGTTCTTCGAATTGCCGGACCACACGTTTCAATCGCGTGGCTGCGAGGTCTTCACCGCGATGAGCGGCGGGCAGGCGCTGGCCTTCCTGAGCGAGCACGGCGCGGACCTCGTGCTGTGGCGCGGCGTGCCGACCGACGTGAGCGCGGACAACGTCAAGCAGGCCGGTGACGCCACGCCGCTGGTGGTCGTCGTCCTGGACGGCGAGGATTCGGCCGGCTGGTCGGGCGTCGAGGGCGTTCAGGTCGTCAACACGCCGATCGAGGGCAAGTCTCTGCTGAAGCTGACGTCCAAAGTGCTGGGCATCCCGGACCGCAAGTACATCTCGATCCTGGTCCAGGTCCGCGTCACGCAGCCCAAGGCGACCACGATCTTCGGCAAAAGCCGCGACCTCTCCGAGGGCGGCATCATGGTCGAGACGAACCAGACACTCGTTGTCCACGATCAAGTCGTCGTGTCGTTCTTGATTCCCGGCGCCGACCGCATGATTCAAACCGAGGCCCTTGTGACGCGCGAGACGGCGAAAGCCGGCGGTGGACGGCGCTATGGCCTGAAGTTCCTTGGTCTACAGGACGAGGACTCCAGCATCGTGGCGGACTTCGTACGCGGTCAGCTGGAAGCCTGAGAAGGCTCAGCTGCGCGCGTGCACCAGATGGCGCGTGAAGGTCTGCGCCGCCTCTTCGTCCACACCACACACTCTGAATCGGCGACTGAGGCCCAGCCTGCGCGGGGTACGCACCGTGATCAACAGTGAGGCGCGGCTGCCGACGTAATCGGCCAGCGAGCCCAGGGCGATATCCAGCACCACGCCGGCGCCCAGCACCCCAAGGCCCACCATGGCGATAGGCACATAGTTGACCTGGATACCGTCAACGAACCAGCCGACGCCGTAGACGGCGCCCAGAATCACGCCCAGAGAGCCGAGCAGCAACAGCAGGTACGGGTAGCGCCGCTCTACGCCCACGGACACGAGGTCGGTGCCCAGCATCGTCTCCTCGGTCTCGCGGATTTTTCGGCCCAGCAGCCAAGCGGTCGAGTGCAGCTTGAGGTAGCGACCGTCAAACGTGAGCTTGGTGTCCACGCGGTAGCCGAAGAGGTAACGGGACGCGAAGGCGACGAGGCTGCGCAGCAGGAGATAGCCGCTCACGATCTGGAGCAGCTTGATCGTAAAAGGAACGATCAAGCGACGCTGAGCGCCGATCACCTGCGCGGGCGCTGTCAACCGTCCCCCGACGCCGCGCGGAAGTCCTCCAGGGCCTTGCGCTGCTTGCTGTTGAGCTTTTTGGGGATCGCCACGCTGAGGTGCACGAAGTGGTCACCCTGGCCGTGCCCGTTCAACCGCGGGATTCCCTTGCCGGGCAGCCGGACCTTGTCGCCGTATTGGCTGCCGGCCGGAACCGTCACGGGCACGTTGCCGTGGATCGTCTGCACCGAAAACGAGCCGCCCATCGCCATCATCGGGAACGGGCAGTCCTCAACGGCGTGCACATGGCAGTCGTCGCGCTGGAACTTCTCGTGATCTTCGACGCGGACGATGACGACCAGGTCACCCGACGGCACGCCGGGAGGACCGGGCAGGCCCTCACCGGGCTTGCGGATGCGGGACCCGGTGTCCACGCCGGCCGGGATGTTGACCGTGACCTTGGAGACCTCACGGATCTGACCTTTGCCGCCGCAGTCAGGGCAGTGGTCCTCGATGATCTTGCCGCGGCCCCCGCACACGTTGCAGTCCATGCGCATCATGAGCAGGCCCTGGTTGATGACCACCTGGCCCTGACCCTTGCACTGGCGACACGTCACCGGCGAGCTGCCGGGCTTGACGCCGGAGCCGGAGCACGGCGCACAGCTGACCGGGCGCGGGACCTCCAGAGTCTGGCGCACGCCGAAGGCCGCCTCTTCAAACTTGAGGTCCAGCTCCAGCCCCAGATCGCGGCCGCGCTGGGGTCGCCGACGACGACGCCCGCCACCGAACAGGTCACCGAAGATGTCGCCGCCGAACAGGCTGGACATCTGGGAGAGGATGTCGTCCATGCCGCCCGCGAACGGGTTGAAGCCCTGGCTGGACAGCCCCTGGTGGCCGTAGCGGTCGTAGATCTCGCGCTTCTTCGGGTCGCTGATGACCTCGTAGGCCTCGGCCAGCTCTTTGAAGTGCTCTTCAGCGGCCGGATCGTCCTGGTTCTGGTCGGGATGCAGCTTCATGGCCAGTCCCCGATACGCCTTCTTCAGATCACGCGGGGACACGTCGCGCTCGCATCCCAGAATTTCGTAATAATCGCGCTTATCAGACATGGACGACCGCATAGCTCCTCGCACTGCTTAGACCACCGAAACATGGGTCGGTCAAGGATTGAGGGGGGCACGGTGGTGTGGTAATCACCCCTTCATGACGCAGCGACCGACGCCGAAGTACCTGTCGAAAATCCGAAACATCGGCATCATGGCGCACATCGACGCCGGCAAGACGACGGTGACGGAGCGCATGCTCTACATCACCGGAAAGACTCATAAAATCGGCGAGGTCCACGACGGCGAGGCCACGATGGACTGGATGGTCCAGGAGCAGGAGCGCGGGATCACGATCACCAGCGCCGTCACGCAGTTTCAGTGGGCCGGTCACGAGATCCACCTGATCGACACGCCCGGGCACGTGGACTTCACCATCGAGGTGGAGCGGTCCCTGCGCGTGCTGGACGGCGCCGTGGCGGTCTTTGACGGGGTCGCTGGGGTGGAGTCCCAGACCGAGACGGTGTGGCGGCAGGCCGACAAATACGAGGTGCCGCGCCTGGCCTTCGTGAACAAGCTGGACCGGCTGGGCGCCGACTTCGACAAAGCGGTCACGTCGATGCACGAGCGCTTTGGCGAGCACTGCGTGCCCATCCAGATCCCGATTGGCGCCGAGGGCGACTTCAAGGGCGTCGTGGACCTGATCACCATGGAGGGCTTCGTCTGGGAACGCGGCGACCCGATCAACGCCATGAAGCTGGAGAGCCTGCCGGACCCGGACGCGGCGGCGGCGGCGCGCGAGACGATGATCGAGCGCCTGTCCGACTTCGACGACGATATCGCCATGGCCTTTCTCGAGGGGGAGGACATCGCCGTCGACGACATCAAGGCGACGATCCGCAAGGCGACGATCGCCCGCAAGCTGGTGCCGGTGCTGTGTGGATCTGCGCTGCACGATCGAGGGGTTCCGCTGCTCCTGGATGCTGTCGTGGCCTACCTGCCGTCGCCGGGCGAGATCCCGCCGGTGAAGGGCACCAACCCGATCGACCCAGAAGACATAGGCACGCGCCCCCCCGATGACAAGGCCCCGTTGTGCGCGCTGGCCTACAAAGTCCAGCTGATGGACGATGGACGGCGGCTGGTCTACCTGCGCTTGTACTCGGGCACGCTCAACGTCGGCGAGGGGATCAGCAACCCATCGCGCGGGTTGAAAGAGAAGCCCTCGCGCGTGTTCTTGATGCACGCGAACAAGCGCACACGCGTCGAGAAGGTGCGCGCCGGCCAGATCGTCGGCGTCCTGGGCCTGAAGAAGACGTGCACCGGCGACACCATCTGCGACCCGCGCAACCAGATCGTGCTGGAGGCCGTGGGCGGCTACGACCCGGTCATCAGCCAGACGATCGAGCCCGAGACCCTGCGCCTGCGCGACAAGCTGCACGAGGTGCTGGCCAAGATGGCGGAGGAGGACCCGACCTTCCGCTTCGAAGAGGACACGGAGACCGGCGACCTGCTCATCCGGGGCATGGGCGAGCTGCACTTGGAGATCAAAGCCGACCGCATCCGGCGCGAGTTCAAGATCGACGTGCGAATCGGCAAGCCGCAGGTCGTCCTGATGGAGACCCTGACCGGCACGGCCGACGCCGAGGCCACCTTTGAGCGCGAGCAGGAAGAGGACCGGCTGCACGGCAGCGTCCAGGTCCGAGTCTCCCCAGACGCGCGCGGCGCCGGCGTCAGCTTCGTCAACGAGGCCCAGGACGCCTTCCTGAACGCGGCCCTCCTCAGGGCCATCCGGGAGGGCGCGCTCGAGGGCGTCAAGGCCGGCCCGAAAG
The DNA here is from genome assembly GCA_964545715.1 of uncultured Myxococcales bacterium. Taxonomy (GTDB): domain Bacteria; phylum Myxococcota_A; class UBA9042; genus CAZJHX01. The sequence continues at coordinate 81,469 of CAZJHX010000003.1, read as the reverse complement.
AGGGCTACCCGATGGACGACGTGAAGATCACGCTGCTGTCCGCGACCTGGCGCGAAGACTGGAGCCAGCCGCTGGGCTTCAAGATCGCCGCGGGCATCGCGGTGCGCGACGCGGCCGAGAAGGCGGGCTCAGCCCTGCTGGAGCCGATCATGGACGTCGAGGTCACTGTGGCCGAGGAGTCCGTGGGGGAGATCATCGGCGGCATCAACGCCCGCCGAGGCCGCATCGAGAACATCGTTGACCGCGGCGATACGAAGGTCGTGGAGGCCCGCGTCGCCCTGCAGCGCATGTTCGGCTACACAACCGAGCTGCGCAGCGTCACCCAGGGCCGCGGCGCCTACTCGATGGTCTTCAACTGCTACGACCGGGTCTAAGCCCTACCCTGCGGTTGGCCGCCACCGCAGACTCCGCCATCCGACCGATTCATCGCAAGAGGGTCGCTGAGACGCTGAGACGCTGAGACGCTGAGGTCATCGGACAAGCGGAGAGGCGGATGCACGCAAACCTGGACGTGGTGAGACAGTTCATCGACCGTCATCTGGCAGAAGGGCGGACCGACAAGGTCGCCATCCTTGCAGGCGACCAGGCGGTCACCTATGGCCAGCTGGCCGAGCGGGTCAACCGCTGCGGCAACGCACTACGCGCGCTGGGCCTCGCGCCGGGCGAGCGCATACTCCTGGTGGTCAAGGACTGCCCGGAGTTCTTCTACCTGTTCTGGGGCAGCATCAAGGCGGGGCTGATCCCCGTGCCCGTAAACACCCTTCTTCGCGCCGGCGACTATCGATACATGGTCGAGGACTCCCGATGCGCCGCGATCGCCTGGTCACCTCAGTACAGCGCCGAGATCGAGCCCGCACTTGAGCAGGCCGCGTCCGGCCCCGCCCACCGGGTGCTCGTCGGTGGGCCACCCGGGTCCGGCGACAGTGTGCCGATCCAACTTCACGAGCTGATGGAGGCCGCTTCCGCCCAGCTCGAGAGCACGCCGGCGGACCAGGACGACGACTGCTTCTGGCTCTACTCGTCGGGCTCCACGGGTCGGCCCAAGGCTGCCGTGCACGCGCATCGCGCCATGGCCGTCACGAGCCAGCGATACGGAGTAGAAACCCTGGGCCTGGTCGAGGACGACGTCTGCTTCTCGGCGGCCAAGCTCTTTTTTGCGTACGGCATGGGCAACGCCATGACGTTTCCGCTGTGGGTGGGAGCGACCACAGTGTTGTTTGAGGGACGGCCGACGCCGGCAGCCACCTTCGATGTCATCGCGCGTCACAAGGCCACCGTGTACTTCGGCGTGCCAACGCTCTATGCCGCCCAGCTTGGGGTGGTGGCCGAGGTCGAGCCCGACCTCTCGTCTCTGCGCCTGTGCGTGTCGGCCGGTGAGGCCCTGCCGGCCGCTCTCTACTTTCGCTGGTTGGAGCGGACGGGCCTGGAGATCCTGGACGGCATCGGCTCCACGGAGCTGCTGCACATCTTTCTGTCCAATCGGGAGGGCGACGTCACCCCCGGCTCCAGCGGCCGTACTGTGCCGGGCTATCGGGCCCGCATCGTCGACGAGGAGGGCATGGACGTGGGCCCGGGTGAGAGCGGCCGGCTGCTCATGGCAGGCCAGTCCCTGTGCATCCGTTACCACGATCAGCCCGAGAGGACGGCGGCGATCATACAGGACGGCTGGATAGACACCGGCGACACGTATCGAGAGGGAGACGGCGGCGCGTATGTCTACTGCGGCCGCAACGACGACATGCTCAAGGTGGGCGGGATCTGGTGCTCCCCGTTTGAGATCGAATCGCAGCTGATCTCCCACGCGAAGGTGCTGGAGGTCGCCGTCGTGGGCCGCCGTGATGACCACGATCTGATCAAGCCGGAGGCCTGGGTCGTGACTGCCGACTCGGCGGAGGGGTCCCCGGCGCTGGCTGAGGAGCTGCTCCACCACTGCAAGGCGGGCCTGGCACCCTACAAATACCCCCGCTGGTTCCATTTCGTCGATGAGCTGCCCAAGACGGCCACCGGCAAGATCCGCCGATTCATGCTGCGGAACTGAGGCGGTCGCAACCTCTCGGGCAACTGGCTGGTCAACGGCCGATGCCCTGCGCGCAGCAACGGGTAGGATGGGGGGCGTTGTGGGGATGAGCCGCCCCACGGAGGACCCGTCATGATGCGTACCTTGGCGCATGGTGTTTTAGCCGTTGCGGGGCTCATTGCACCCGTCGTCCTGTCAGCCTGCGGAGGCGGCGAAGACACGGCGCAGGCGCCCACGCTCGATTGCTCGGGCGAGCCGACCGTCGAGGCGCTCGGCACGGGAAACCTGGAGAGCGGCTTCGTCGCCCTGCCTGCGGCCGGTGATCTCCAGTTGACGCTGGCATACAACGGCGCTCACACCGTGATGATCAGCGCTCGGCTGACGGGCTTCAACCAGGGCTCGGACACCGCCTTCCCCGTCACCGTGGCGCTTCGTGTCGGCGACGTCGTCGTCGGCGGCGCGGTCGAGCGACTCGCCCCCACCGGCTTCGATGAACAGCGGACCGAGTTTGTCGGGATCCGCACGCTGCTCGTTCATGACGTGACACAGTGGCGGGACAAGTCCATAGACCTCGAGTGGACGGCTACCGACGCATGCGAGCGAGAGGCGACTGCCTCCGCGGCGGTTCACCTGGTCTTTTGACAGCCTCAGTCAGCGCAGCCGGCTCAACTCGACATTGAGCCCGCGCTCGGCGAGGCGGACCACCAACAGGCGGTTGTCGTGCAGAGTCGCGGTGATGAACTTGCCTTTGGCCAGCTCCTCCCGACGCCCGTCGGGGTGCAGGGCCAGCAGAGTCGAGTCCGTCGGCTCGGCCCCTTTCTTCCAAATCCCGACCGCCAACACGACCAGCTCGCCTCCCGCGCCGAAGCCAACCAGGTCGCCCTCGATCTCTCCGCCGACCTTCCGCCACTCTGCGGCGGCGCCGTCGGCGCTGATCTCCCGAACAAAGACATCGTGTGACGGGGTTCGAATGCCGGCCACGTGACGACCGTCGGCTGAGGCGGCCACGTCACTGTACCGCTCATCGTCGGCCGGGCGGCTCTCTCCTCTGGCCATAATGTTGAGCGTCGTGTCGGTCGCCGTGTACCACAGCGCGCTTTGTGCCGGGACCCACGCGAGCTTGCGGGGCTCCTTGGGCAGCTGCACCAACTCCACCTCAGCGGCGCCTGGGGTCCACTTGGCGAGATGGTTGGTCAACGAGTCATCCTCGACGATCAACCACAGCTCGGAGCCGGTCCCCGGGCACGCGAAGAGCACCTTGGCCTCGTCGGTCTTTCCCCGAAAGGTGGCCTTGAGCGACTGGGAGACGGCCTTGCCGCCCGAGCTCAAGCGCACGAGGCGGCCCTCGTCGCTGGCGGCCCACGCTGTCCCGTCCGAGTCGGCGAACAGGCTTCCCGGCGTCTGCACTTGATTCAATGTCCATGTGCTCAGTGACTTCACGTCCTTGCTCCCTGGTGGCGGCGCGGTGGGGCCGCCGGCTTCGGCCTGCGGTCGTACCCGGCAGCCCAACACGGTAATGAGAAGAAGAGTGGCGGCGAGTCCACGCCGCAGGAGATGACTACCGCGCCTTCGCTGCGTCGTTGACGTAATCATCGAGCTCCTTGCCCGGGGTCATCCCCTTGTGCGACGACCAGGAATCCAGCATCGACTTGGACGTGAAGTCAATGGTCTCGCTCTTGTACGTGCTGTTGACCCAGCCCTCGAATTGACACCCGCTTCCCACCGCCTTCTTCCACTCGGTCGCGGCCTTGCCGCTGCCGCAGGTCGCCAGGATCAGGTACTGGATCTTCTTGCTGACCCGGCTCTTGTCCACGTCCGCCGGCTTGACAACCTTGCCGTCGGACGTCCAGATGCCGCCCTTGCCGTCGCCGTGCGCGCTCCAGTAGATGCCGTAGCACGTACCGTCATACAGCGCGGACAGGAAGTCGGCCATGGTGCCCGCCTTGTCGTAGACGACCTTGAAGCCGCGAGCGGCGGCCGCCTTCACATCGTCCTCGAGGTAGGCGGCTTCGGCCTTCATGTCTTTCTGCTCGCTCTTGGAGCCATCGTAGCCATAGAAGAAGTAGAGCGTCTTTCCGTTGGGCTTGGCCGGATTCAGGACGGTGCGCGTACCGTTTTGGACCGCCGTGTAAGGCTTGTTGGCCTTGTTCTTGGGCGCCTCGCCCTCGGGTGAGCGCTTGGCTTGCAGTGCCTCCTGCCCCTGCGAATAGCTCATCGAGCGCAAGCTCTGGCGTAGCTGGGTACGTGGTCCGGCCGCATCGACGGCGGCAGCGCCGCCAGCGGAGGAGCTGGTGTGAAGAGCAGTGGGTGTATACATGGGCGCTCCGACGGTTGCTGAATCCTTGCGTTACATCAACGGGGCTTTGGGCTGCAAGAGTCGTTCCGGCCGCGCTCACAGTCCGTTATGGTCCGCAATGCGCCGTTTGGGCGGGGTGTGACCCGTTCCAGCCTGGTGTCGTCGCACCTCAGGGGTCTCGAGTCACCAGGGACTGCTGGTCGCCGGCACCCTGACGCGCCGCAGCCCAAGTCACCGTGGCCTGTTGACGGATCCGCGTCCGGCGTCGTAGGCACCAAGGTGCTGTGGATAGGGATCAAGAGCAGCTGGCGACCCTCTGGGACGCCCGGGGGATCACGCCCGGCGACCTCGCGCCGGACTCCAGCGGCACGATCGCCCCCCGCACCATCCCCGATACGACCACAGAGCTGCTGCCGCGCGTGACCCTGGGGGCCGGCCGGCGCGCTGAGATCGAGCTTGGCGCCACGCTTGGGCAAGGCGGCATGGGGCTGGTCCGCGCGGCGGTGCAGGTGCCACTGGCCCGCGAGGTGGCGGTCAAGACCGTGCGGCCTCAGATGAGCCGGCCCGACCTCGCCCGAGAGTTGGTGCGAGAGGCGCGGATCACCGGCGGGCTGGAGCACCCGAATGTCGTGCCCATCCACACGCTGGGGGAGGACGACGACGGAAACCCGCTACTGGTCATGAAGCGGATCCACGGTGCGGTGTGGACGACATACATCGAGCAGCCGGATCACCCGACTCGGCCCGATCCCGGTCGTGACGCGCTGGACTTCCACCTCGACGTGCTGCTGGACGTCTGCCGCGCGGTGCACTTCGCACACAGCAAGGGCATCGTCCACCGGGACCTCAAGCCGGATAACGTGATGATCGGCGCGTTCGGCGAGGTCTATGTGATGGACTGGGGGCTGTCCGTCGCGGTCCGGGACGACCTGGCCGGCGTGATGCCGCTGGCCCGGGAGATCACCACCGTAGCCGGCACCCCGGCGTACATGGCGCCTGAGATGGCGGCGGGGGACGGGGCTCAGATCGGGCTGCGCTCGGACGTCTACCTGCTGGGTGCCCTGCTGCACGAGTGCCTGACCGGGCGGACCCGCCACCAGGGTGAGACCATCTCGGAGACCCTGCTGGCCGCCTACCAGTCCGACCCCGTCCACTACCCGCCTGGGGTTCCGGCGGAGCTGGCAGCGCTCTGCAACAGGGCCTGCCACGTCGATCCCGAGCGGCGGCACGATGGCGCCGAGGCCTTCCGCCGCGCGCTGCTCGAATTCCAGAGCCACCGCGCGTCGACCGCCCTGGCCGCCGGTATCGGGGCGCGGCTGACCCTGCTGCGCGAGGCCGCCCGGCAGCCTCGCGAGGAGGCCGCGGCCGAGGTGCGCGCCGCATATGCCCAGTGCCGCTTCGGCTGCGAGCAGGCGCTGAGCGAGTGGCCGGAGAACCCCGACGCGCTGGCCGGTGCGCGGGAGGCCCGAGTCGCCCTCGCACGATTTGAGCTCGGGCTCGGCAACCCGGGCGCGGCGGCCACTGTTCTCGCGGAGCTGGAGCAGCCGCCGCCGAACCTCGCGGAGCTGTTGCGGTCCGAGCTCGAGCGCATCGCGCGCCTCGAGACCCTGGACCACGACCTGGACCTCAACGTCGGACGCCGAACGCGCGTGGTGGGGGCGTTGATGGTGGGCGCCATCTTCACCAGCTTGCCGTTGCTCGCCGGACAGGGCGTGCGCATGGGGCTCCTCACCGAGTTCCATCTCGGCGTGTATGTCGTGCACGCCCTCATGTACGTCCTCTTCGCGGGCGTGTTCTGGATCTGGGCCAGGGACTCGCTGACCGAGACGCTCGTCAATCGGCAGATCGTGGCCGTCGAAGCAGTGATGACCGCCGGCATGCTGGTCCTGCCCGCCGGCGGCTACTTCCTGGGTTGGAGCGGCTTCGAGGCCCTCGCCGTCCTGTCGCTGTTGCTGGCGGTGACGTTCGGCGCGATGACGGTGACCGTCGAGCGCCGGCTGTGGTCGTGCGGGCTGATCTTTGCCGTGGGCTACGTGTGCTCCGCCATGTGGCTGACGTGGGTGTTCGAGGTCTTCGCCGCCTGCGTGTTTCTCACCTGCGTTGTGATCTACAGGGCCTGGCGCCCGCCGGCGTAACCCGTTACCAGGTCCCCGGCACACGGACGCCGCGCTCTTGGGCCGTCGCAACCGCCTCGTCGTAGCCCGCGTCCACATGGCGGATGACGCCCATGCCCGGATCGGCGGTAAGCACCCGCTTCAGGCGCGCATCGGCGGCCTCTGTGCCGTCTGCGACGATGACGACGCCCGCGTGGATGCTGTAGCCGATGCCGACGCCGCCGCCGTGGTGGAAGCTGACCCAGCTGGCGCCGCCTGCGGTGCTGACCAGAGCGTTCAGGATCGGCCAGTCGGCGATGGCGTCGCTGCCGTCTTTCATGCCCTCGGTCTCGCGATTGGGGCTGGCCACTGAGCCGCAGTCCAGGTGGTCGCGGCCGATGACGATCGGGGCCTTCAGCTCGCCGGTGCGGACCATCTCGTTGAACTTGAGACCGGCCAGGTGGCGCTCGCCGTAGCCCAGCCAGCAAATGCGCGCCGGGAGCCCCTGCCAGGCGACACGCTCGCGGGCCTTGTCCAGCCAGTTGAGCAGCTGCGTGTCCTGGGGAAAGAGCTGCTTGAGGGCCTCGTCGGTCTTGTAGATGTCCTCGGGGTCGCCGCTGAGCGCCACCCAACGGAACGGGCCCTTGCCCTCGCAGAACAGCGGCCGGATGTAGGCCGGGACAAAGCCGGGGAAGTCGCTGGCGTTTTCGACACCGGCGATCTCGGCCTGGGCGCGGATGTTGTTGCCGTAATCGAAGACGTGGCTGCCCGCTGCCTTGAACGCCAGCATGGCCTGCACGTGGCGGGCGACGGTCTCGAAGCTGAGCTTCTGATAGTGGTCCGGGTCGGTCTCGCGCAGCGCCAGGGCGTCGGCATACGGCAGCCCGTGGGGCACGTAGCCGTAGAGCATGTCGTGGGCGCTGGTCTGATCGGTGACCAGATCCGGGACGACCCCCGCTTCGAGCACGGCCGGAAAGAAGTCGGCGGCGTTGGCCACCACACCCACGGACACGGCCTCACCCGCGGCCATGGCGGCCTTGCAGCGAGCCAGCGCGGTTGGCAGGTCGGCGGCTATCTCATCCAAATAGCGGTGGTCCAGTCGTCGCTGCACCCGCGCCGCGTCCACGTCACAGCCGAGGAAGACGCCGCCGGCCATGGTCGCCGCCAGCGGTTGCGCGCCGCCCATGCCGCCCAGCCCGGCGCTGAGCACCAAGCGGCCCTTCAGGTCGCTGTCGAAGTGCTTGCGTCCGGCGGCGGCGAAGGTCTCGTAGGTGCCTTGCAGAATCCCCTGGGTGCCGATGTAGATCCACGAGCCGGCCGTCATCTGGCCGTACATCGTCAGCCCCTTCTTCTCGAGCTCCCAGAAGGTCTCCCAGTTGGCCCACGCGGGCACGAGCAGGGAGTTGGCGATCATCACGCGCGGGGCGTCGGCGTGGCTTTTGACGATGCCGACCGCCTTTCCCGACTGCACCAGCAGGGTCTCGTCGTTTTCAAGCTGCTTGAGAGCGCGCTCGATGCCGGCCAGGGCCTCGTGGTTGCGGGCCGCCTTGCCGCTGCCGCCGTAGACGATGAGGTTTTCGGGGTCCTCAGCCACCTCGGGATGCAGGTTGTTTCTGAGCATCCGCAGCGCGGCCTCTTGGATCCAGCCCTTGCATTCCAGCTCGCTCATTCACGCCTCCGGTTGTTGCTTCCAGTCTTCGACGGCCGCTCGGACCTTCTTCCACTCTTCTTCCGGAACGCCGGCCTGCTGGAAGAGCGAGTAGCCGAACAGCAGGAAGAAGAACCAGTCGAAGAAGAGCTCAGGCGGTATCAGATCGAACCCGGCCAGCCCGGCCAGCGGTCCGGCCAAAAGCAGCGCTGACAGGCTGACCACCACGAGCTTGAGCACCTGGCCGACAAAAGGTCGCCAAACGTGCCCGTGGTGGCTCAAATATGGCCACGCCCCCAGGTTGGCCGCGCCCATGCCGACGGTCAGCACGATGCCGAAGCCGTACCCCAGGTCGCCCAGCTCGCTGAATAGCGACGACGTGAAGTAGCTGACCACCACAAAGGCGCTGACCGGCCGCGGAAGCCCAATCCAAAACCCCGGGACTTTGATCGGCTTCACGACCAGGCGTGCGTGCCGAATGGTGGCCGTCATGGGCAGTACAAACGCGACCAGGGACGCCAGTACGATCGGCTGCAATCCGTCGCCGGGCATCCAGGGCATGTACACGCCATACACCAAAAACCCCGGCGCGATGCCGTAGGTCAGGTGGTCGCACATGTTGTCGAACTCGCCGCCAAACTTGTTGAACGTGTTGGTCAGGCGCGCGACCACGCCGTCCAGCGCGTCGAAGATCCATGAGACGAGGATGAGCAGCGCGGCGTAATAGAGCTGGCCATGGATGACGCAGACGACGCTGGCGAGGCCACAAACAGCGTTGCCGGCGGTGACGTAGTCCTTGGCCTTGAAGAACATCGTCGCCCTTCTATCAGATCAACGGTGGAGCGCCAACGCGGCGCCGACCGCCGCGCCCAAAGAGTCGGCCAGGATGTCCAGCTCGGAGAAGCTGCGGTTGGGGATGGCGAACTGCCCGACCTCCGTCATGAAGCCGAAGACAGTCGCCACGAACCACACGGTGGCGCGCCCCGAGACCGTGTCCGTCAGCGCGCTGCCCAGCCAGGCGAGGCCGAACCAGCCGCAGAAGTGCAGCAGCTTGTCGAAGTGGGCAAACGGTGGGTCGGAGATGGCGGTGATCGGGCTCAAAGTGCCCTGCAGCAGAACAGCCGTCCACAGCAGGAGCAGGCCGATAATCACTTCGTCTGGCATGTCACGCAGTCGCTTCATTGCTCCCGCTTGGATAGGCGTTTTCTATTGTGAACACCCGCACTGGCTCTGTTCGACCCTTTACCACGTGCGAGCCCATGTCAACCAGCGGGGGTACCACGGTGCTCCGCGCCAGGACCGCGGCCCGTGTTGTGGACGTCAGCAGCACGCTGGTTTGCAGTGTCTTGTTGAGACCTTCCACGCGCGACGCCGTGTTTACCGTGTCCCCGATCACCGCGTACTTGGTGCGCGCCTCACTGCCGATATTGCCGGCTACCACCTCGCCGGTGTGGATGCCGATGCGGATGGCCAGCCCGTCCACGCCTGCGCCGCGCCAGCGAGCGGCCGTGCCGTCGTCCTCCCAGACGGCGTTGAGGTCCCGCACCGCGTCCAGCATGCCCAGGGCTGAGTTCACCGCAAGCTCCGCGTGGTTCTCGAGCTCCAGCGGGGCGCCGAAGACGGCGAGAACGGCGTCGCCCTCAAACTCGTTGATCATGCCCTTGTTCTCAAGGATGACGCGCGTGACCCCTTTGAAATAGTCGTTCAGCAGCCCGATCACCTCGGTGGGTGCCAGCGCCTCGGCCAGTGTGGAGTAGCCGCGGATATCCGCAAAGAGAATCGTCACATGGCGCAGCTCTCCACCGAGCTCGAGCTTGCGGGGGTCCTCCAGAAGCGCCTGGACCACCTCGTTGCTGACGTATCGGCCAAAGGTGTTCTTCAGCTGCTGCAGCTTCTCGCGCTGCGCCGTCAGCTCCGCCTGGATCTCGCGCACCTGGCGCTTGAGGATGCCTAATGGATCGCGACGCAAAATGCCGTGGCGAATCTCGTCCTTATGCTGGCTCAGCTGCCAGCTCAGATACGCGGACAGCGGCAGGCCGGCGGCGATGCCCACCTGCAGCTTCTGCAGGATCCACAGGTCGCCGAACGCGCGCCCACGCAGCGTGTTGTAGATGATGCCGTCAAGCACCATGGTCAGCACCAAAGCCGTGAAGACCGGGATCGCGAGCGGCACGTTGCGCAGGTGGTTCACGAGGTACTGGTAGCTGACCAGGATGACGACCACGTCCAGGATGAACGCCAGCACCGAGGCCGGGCGGTTGGCCAGCGTGTAAGCCACCAGCGGGCTGTCGGTGAGGACGGGCATACCCGCCGGCGGATGGGATGCGTGGCTGTACAGCGCGAGCTGGACCAGAAAGTGAAAGACGTACATGAGGACCACCGCGGCAGCCAGCCGGCGGGCGGCCTTGGTGCCTTCCAGCACGTAGACCAGCACCATCGACGCGTGCAGCAGCGGGTGGAAGATGACCGAGGCGACGTTGGCGGGAGAGGAGTAATACACCGCCGTCGAGAGGCGCCATTGGCCGTCGTGCTTGTTGGCCACCAGGAAGGAAAACGCCAGCACCACGCCGATCAACGCGTAGAGCGGCGCCAGGCCGAGTCGTGGCTTCAGCGCGTGCACGGCGCACAAGAACAACGTGAAGACCGCGACTTCAGCGAGAAGGATGGCGGGTGACATGCCGGACTGAACTTAACACATCTTTACCTGCCGGCCCGGCTGTCAGCGCTTGACACACCGGGCACCGCCACTAACTTAGCGGGGCCATGGCTGTATCCGTCGATCCCCAAGCTGAAGTTGAAGCCGCCCCCGTCACCGTTGCCTTGAAGGACGTCGTCAAGTCGTACCCGCTGGGCAAGATCACCGTGCCGGCGGTGCGCGGCGTGACGCTGAATATCCACAAGGGCGAGTTCAGCGCGATCGCGGGTCCGTCCGGCAGCGGCAAGACCACGCTGCTGAACCTGATCGGCTGCGTCGACACCGCGGACAGCGGCACGGTCTCGGTGGACGGCCAGATCACGAACAACCTCAAAGAGAAGCAGCTGACGCGCCTGCGGCTGTTCAAAATCGGCTTCATCTTTCAGACGTTCAACCTGATCAGCGTGCTGACGGCGTTTCACAACGTAGAATTTCCGCTGCTGCTGCAGAAGAAGTTCTCCAAGGACGAGCGCAAGAAGCTCGTTGACGAGGTGATGGCCAAGGTCGGCCTGGCTGAGCATGCGCACCACCGGCCCAACGAGCTGTCGGGTGGTCAGCGGCAGCGCGTGGCCGTCGCCCGGGCCCTGGTGACCCGCCCTGCCCTGGTGCTGGCGGATGAGCCGACGGCCAACCTGGACTCCGAGACCGGGTCGCAGATCATCGATCTGATGCATCAGATCAATCAGGACGACGGCACCACGTTCATCTTCTCCACGCACGACCAGAAGGTCATCGAGCGCGCCGACCGCGTGGTGTGGCTGACGGACGGCCGCATCGGGGAGCGACACGCGTGATTCTGGTCCGAATCGCGCTCCGCAACCTCTGGCTTCACAAGTTCAAGACGCTGGTGGTGGGCGGCATTCTGTTGCTGGGCACCGCGCTGGTCGTGGTCGGCAACGCCGTGCTGGATCGCCTGGACGAGACGACGGCCATCGCGGTCGTCAACTCGGTGTCCGGCCACGCGCAGCTGTACAGCGCGGACGCCAAGGACGAGTTTGAGATCTTCAAGGGCTTTGACTCCTCCACGCGGGATGTCGGCACCATCCAGAACTTTCGCCAGGTGCGCGAGACCATCGAGGCCGTCCCCGGCGTGCGCACGGTCGTGCCGATGGGCATGGACTACGCGGTCGTCTTCAGCGGCAACATCCTGGACGTGAAGCTGAGCACGCTGCGCGAGTACCTGGACGCCGGCAAGCGTGAGGAGGCAGACGTCGTCTTTCGCCACGTACGTCGAATCGTCGACGTGCTGCGCGAGCAGATGAGCAACCTGCACGAGCTGGCCGACATGAAGAAGGTCATGGAGCGCGGCAAAGAGAACTTCGAGGCGCTGGAGAACACGAAAGACGCCGGCTTCTGGGAGGGATATGCCGACAAGCCGTACGACGTGCTGGAGTTTCTGGAGAACAAGATCGCCAAGCTGGCGCTGGGTGAGGACCTGATCTGGCTGCGCTACATCGGGACCAACACCGAGACCTTTGAGAAGACGTTTGATCGCTTTGAGATCGTGGAAGGAGAGCGGATCCCGCCCGGGCGGCGCGGCTTCCTGTTCAACAAGCTGACCTACGAGCGGCACTTCAAAAACAAGACCGCCTGGCGCATGGACATGATCAAGGAGCGCCTGGACAACGGCGACTTGTACGAAGAGTGCGAGGACTGCAGCACCTGGGCGGGCCAGAACGTGCGCCAGTCGGCGTCGCTTGTCTACCAGATGGACGAGGTCGCCAGCGCGGCCGTACGCAAGGGCCTGCAGGCGCACCTGAAGAGCGACGAGAGCGACCTGGTCAAGCTGCTGGAGGTCTTTTTGGACGTGGACGCCGGCAACTTCGCCGAGCGCTACACGCTGTTCTACGACGTGATCAGCAAGCACATCATGCTGTACACGGTGAACATCGGCGACACGCTGGTCCTGACGGCGTTCGGCGGCGGGTATCAGCGCAAGGTCCCGGTCAAGGTCTACGGCACGTTTCGCTTCAAAAGCCTGGACCGCTCACCGATCGCGGGCGGGTTCAACGTCATGGACCTGATGACCTTCCGCGACCTTTACGGGTACATGACCAAGGAGAAGCTGGCGGAGATCGAGGCGATCCGAAAGGAGATCGGCGGCGGCGAGATCACCGATGACGAGGACGACCTGTTCGGCGGTGACGAGGACCTGGTCGACGCGGAGGCGGCCACGTCGTTTGAGGCGACCGAGGGCCTGGACATGACGGCGGGCGGCGAGCGGTACACCAACGAGATTCATCAGCGGGTCTACACCCTGGACGAGATCGAGGACGGCGTGGTGCTCAACGCCGCGGTCATGTTCGAGGACGGCGCCGACTTCGACGACACGATGGAGGCCATCCGCGCCGCCAACGACGAGCATAAGCTGGGCATGAACGTGATCACCTGGCGCACCGCGGCGGGCATGGTCGGCAAGTTCATCGACGTCATCCGGGCGGTGCTCTACGGCGCGGTGTTTGTGATCTTTATCGTGGCGCTGGTCATCATCAACAACTCGATGATGATGTCGACGATGGAGCGCACGGTGGAGATCGGCACCATGCGCGCGATCGGGGCACAGCGCGGCTTTGTGCGCTCCATGATTCTGCTGGAGACCGGCGTGCTCGCTGTGATCTTTGGCGGAGGCGGCGCGCTGCTGGGCTCGGTCGCGGTGCTGATCATGCAGAACGTCGGCGTGCCGGCGTGGAACGACATCACGTACTTTATCTTTGCGGGGCCGCGATTCCAGCCCACGCTGCTGCCCAGTCACTTGATCGTGGCGGTGACCGCCATCGCGCTGGTCGGCTTTGGCTCCACGTTCTATCCGGCCATGCTGGCAACCCGGGTCACCCCACGCGAAGCCATGGCAGCGGAGGACTAAGCCGTGGGACGCCTGCTGATGATCTCATTGCGCAACCTGCGCGCCAACCGCCGGCGTACGCTGCTGTTGGGCACCGCGATCCTGTCCGTGACCGCGCTGCTGGTGATTCTGACCAGCGTCGGCAACGGCATCCAGGACACCATGCTGCGCGCGGCCACGACACTGTCGACCGGGCACGTGAACGTGGCGGGCTTCTACAAGATCACGACCGGGCAGGCGGCGCCCGTCGTGACGAAGTACGGCAGCATCAAGACGCTGGTGGAAGAGAGCGTGCCCGAGGCCGACATCGTGGTCGACCGGCTGCGCGGGTGGGGCAAGGTGGTCAGCAGCACCAACTCGATTCAGGTCGGGCTGGCCGGCGTGGAGGTCGAGACCGAGACCGGCTTTTACAAGGTGCTGAACATCATGTCCGGCAAGCTGGACGGGCTGAAGAAGCCCAACTCCATGCTGCTGTTCGAGTCGCAGGCGGAGCAGCTGGAGGTGATCGTGGGGGACACGCTCACCATCACGGCGCCCACCGTGCGCGGCGCCAACAACTCTATCGACGTCACGGTCGTCGCCATCGCGCAAAACATCGGCTACATCTCCAACTTCTCGATCTTCACGCCCAAGCAGACGATTCGCGACCTGTACCTGATGGACGACCGCAGCACCGGCGCCATCCAGATCTACCTCAAGGACCACACCCAGGCACCAGAGGTGGCCGAGCGGCTGCGCAGCATCCTGGACAAGGCGGGCTACCTGCTGCTGGAGCCCAGCTCCAACCCGTTCTGGATGAAGTTTCCGGTCGTCACACGCGAGGATTGGACGGGCCAGAAGCTGGACGTGACCACCTGGGAAGACGAGATGGCGTTCCTGACCTGGACGCTGCAGGCCTTTGACTCGCTGACGTTTGTGGTGGTCGCCGTGCTGCTCATCATCATCATCATCGGGGTGATGAACTCCATGTGGATGGCGATTCGGGAGCGCACGCGGGAGATCGGCACGCTGCGGGCCATCGGCATGGGTCGTGGCGGGATTCGGCTCATGTTCGTCACCGAAGCGGCGCTGCTGTCGCTGGGGGCCACCGCGCTGGGAGCCGTTGTGGGCGCGACCATCTCAGCGGGGCTGAACGCGGCGAACATTGGATTGTCACAGGGCTTCCAGGTGTTCTTGATGCGTGACACGCTGCGCCTGGTCATCGACGGGGGCAGCGTGCTGACCGCCATCGTGTCGATCTCGCTGGTGGTCACGCTGTTTTCTCTGTACCCGGCATCGCGGGCGGCGCGACTCAAGCCCGTCACAGCGATGCACCACGTGGGGTGATCATGAAGCACCTGCTCTCTTTCGCCATTCTCTTTGCCGCGGCCACCGCAACGGCGGCGCCGCTCGATCAGGCGGCCTGTGATCGGTTGGTCAAGCAGATCGACGACAGCCAGCGCAACTCGGGCGACTGGAAAGCGCGCGTGTATCTGGAGCAAAAGGAGAAGGACAAAAACGACGTCGTCTACGATGCGGTGAGCTATCGGCGGGACGACAGCGACCAGCTGATGATCCTGTTTCTGCGCCCCAAGGCCGAGCGCGGCAAAGGCTATCTGCGGCTGGACAAGAACATGTGGTTCTACGACCCGCGCGTGGGCAAGTGGGAGCGGCGCACCGAGCGCGAGCGGATCGGCGGCACGGACTCCAATCGCGGCGACTTTGACGAGTCGCGCCTGGCCGAGGAGTACAACGCCACGTGCTACGGCGAGGGCAAGCTGGGCAAGTTTGAGATCCACAAGATCCGCCTGCTGGCCAAGCCGGGCGTCGACGTGGCGTATCCCAAGCTGGAGCTGTCCGTGGATAAGGCCACGGGCAACGTCCTCAAGCGCCTGGACTACGCGGCCAGCGGCAAGCTGATGCGCAAGGGGCTGTACCCGAAGTGGCGTAAGATCTTCAGCGCGTCCAAGGGCGCGGACGTCTGGTTTCCCAAGGAGATGTACTTCTTCGACATGATCGAGCGGGGCAACAAGACCAAGGTGCTGATTCGCGAGGTCGACTTGAACACGCTGCCGGCCAACATCTTTACCAAGGCGTGGCTGGAGTCCAAGAGCCGGTGAGACGCGCCCTCTTGCCGGCCCTGCTGTTGCTGATCGCGCTACCCGTCGCCGCACAGGAGAAGGATCCGGACGAAGACGCGCTGTTCGGGGGCGACGACTCGGACGAGCCGATCATCTCGGACCAGAAGCTGGCCGAAGAGGACGACAAGCTGCAGATCGGCGGCCTGCTGTACATGCAGTCGATGTGGACGTTTACCGAGGGCAGCGACCTGTCGGACCACCCGATCAGCCTGCCGAACCTGCTGGAGATCTATCTGGATGGGCGCCCGAGCGACCGGCTGCGCGGCTATATCCGCGGGCGCATGCTGTGGATCCCGTCGCTGGCACTGGACCCGCCGCTGAGCGCGCTTGGATCGGAGATCTTTGTGCCCATGCTGGACCAGATGTGGCTGAAGTTCGATATCGCCCGCCGGGTGTACGTCACGGTTGGCAAGCAGGCCGTTCGGTGGGGGGCAACGCGGCTGTGGAATCCCGTCGATGTCATCAACAGCACACGGCGAGATCCGCTGGCGCTCTTTGATTTTCGCACCGGCGTCCCCGTGTTGAAGCTGCACATGCCGGTGGAGTCGCTGGGGTGGAACTTCTACGTGCTGGGCATGATGGATCAGGTGGACAGCCTGGACAAAGCGGGCGTCGCGGCCCGGGCGGAGTTTGTAATCTCCACCTGGGAGCTGGGCCTGACGGGCGCCTGGCGTGACGAGGTGGACCCGCGCGTGGGGCTGGATCTCAGCGCCGGCATCTGGGAGTTCGACGTGACCAGCGAGCTCGGCGTCGGCTTCGACGAGGACGACGACCACGCCCCCAAAGTGCAGGTCACAGGCGGGCTGCAGTACGGCGTGAAATACACCGACGAAGACGTGATGTACTTCGGGCTGGAGTACTTCTACAACCCGGATGCCGCGGCCGAAGCCCAGTTTCTGTACGCGGGCGAGCACTACGGCGCGTTCGTAATGCTGCTGCCCGGTCCCGGCAACTGGGACCACACAAACTTCACGCTGTCGCTGCTGGGCAACTTCTCGGACAACAGCTTTGCCGCGCGATTGGATTACTCGACGCGCGCTTTGACCTTCATGACCGTGCAGGCGTTCATCACGGGTCACTTCGGCGACGAGGGCGAGCTGCGTCCAACCACCGAGCTGAACCCCAATCTGCCGGACACACAGGTCATCGACATCGGCCTCAACCTGCGCATCGACCTGTGAACCTGTAAGCTTCGCGCCGTGCTCAAACCCATGCTGTGTGGATGCCTGACCCTGGCGCTGGGATGCGCCTCTGGGCTATCTGACGAGACCCGGTTTCGGACCGGCTGGCAGCACTTTGACCAGTACGAGTACGAGGCCGCTCTGGCGGCGCTGGAGCCGGTCGCGTGCGGTCGCTCAGCGCATACGCCGGACGCGCTCTCGGTGATCAGCTGGATCGCCGCTTCCGGAGACTGGAATCACGATGGGACGGTAGACGTAGAGGCCGGGGCAGACCGCATTCTGGCGACGCTGCACCGCCGGGATCGATGTCACGCGAGGCTGCTGGACCACACGGCGCAGCTGGTCGCCGATCGGGGCTTCGATCCGGCGCTGGTCGCCCGCCTTCTATCGGAGAGCCACCTGCGCGACCCCTTGGCCCTGGAGGCGGCAGACCGCCTGGGCCGCTGGGTTGAGGCCGCCAAGCTGGCCCGAGACGGCATCGTGGAGATCGAGGCGCTGACCACGCTGCTGCACCACCTGAGACTGGGCGGCCCGTGGGCGCGCAAACACGCGGGCAACCAGTACGCCCTGATGGACGCCGTGGCGCGACACCGCCTGGCCGTTCGGCACCTGGCCGAGGCGCTGCACGCACGGGCGTCGGAGTTGAAGGCGGTGGGCGACCCGGCGGCGCGTGTGGAGTACGATCGCTCGGTGGCCCAGTACGAGCGCTATCTGGGCACGGACGAGGCGCCGGCGCACTGCGAGGTCCGCTTCTTGCGCGCAGAGGCCTTACGCGCGGGCGGGCGCAGAGACGCAGCGGCGGCGGCATACAAGACGGTGCTCGCGTGTCCCGAGGAGGGCCCCTGGCGCGAGCAGGCGAGGCGCCGGCTGGCGGAGCTGCCATGATCGCGCTGCTAACGCTGACGACACTGGCATTAGCGGCGCCACGCCCCGTGCCCATCCACCTGGTGGCGCACGACGCACCGCTCATCGCCACGGGGGCGGTCGTGAGCGGCGAGCTGGTGATCAGCCTGGTCTTGAAAGACCGCACAGCCAAGCGCCAAGCGACGCCGGGCAAGATGCTGAAGCTGGTGGAGCCACCGGCGGAAGGGCACTATCTGCTGCTGATCTCCCCTTCCCCCGGCGGCGGCTTCACCAGCCGCGCTTATCCCCTGTCCCGAGACACCGGCGGCACGCCCTGGATCACGATCAGAGACATGCCGCACTCAGGGGTGCGACTGCCGCGGACGCTGCGTGTGAAGTGGTCCGACAACAAGCGAACAGCCCGATTTGCGTTGCATGACTTCGCCGCGCTGCTGAGGCGCCCTGTGCGACTCTCAGAGTACGACTGAGCGGCGGCGGGCCCGCCCCAGAAACCCCAGGAGCGCCAGGCCGAGCAGCACGAGCGCGCCGGTAGGGGAGGCCTGTGCAGCTGCCGAGCACCCGCCATCATCGGAGGGTGGCGGCAAGCCGATGACCTGCTTTTGCCCGATGCCCTGCTCATCGTCGCCGTCGGTCGGCGCTCCGATGGGGGGCGTGGGCAGCTGGACCACCTCTTCATCTTCGGCCACCGCCGTGTCGCTGCTGACACCCGCGTCTACCGTGGAGCTGGTGTCCGTGAGAGGCGGACCGACCTCGGCCTGGGCGGCAGAGACCGACACGAGCAGGACAGCGATGACGATGAGGATGCGCATACCCTCTTCTTACCGACGGGCTGCGCGGCGATCCAACAAACAACGGTTATTGACTGGACCCACACCGTGCGGTTCCATACTCGCCATGAGTGACCACACACCTTCACGGCGCGACTTTCTGGCCGGCTCGGCCGCTGTCATCGGTGCCGCCGCCACCGCTGGGCCCGCGCTCGCCGCTGACAAGACCAGGACCGCCCGCATCGTGCAGATCGAGCACGCCGGCGCCTGTACCGGCAAGACGTCGCTGGACGACGCCATCGTCGAGCGCATGATCAAGACCGCGCTCATGACGTACGCCGGCACGGCATCGGCGCCCGAGGCGCTGGCGAAGTACTTCGACCCCAAACAGAAGATCGCCATCAAGATCAACACGCTGGGCAGCCCGTACAGCTCGGTGAACCCCATCGTCGCCTTTACCGTGGCTAACCTGCTGCACGAGATGGGCGCGCCCAAGGACAACATCCGCATCTTTGACCAGTACCAGTCGCGCATGCGCAAGGGACGCTACCGGCTGCGGCGCAAAGCGGGCGACATCTGGGTGACCAACCACCTCGGCCGCACCAAAGAGAAGCACACGTACGTGGACGGCAAGCGCAAAGTCGACTTCCACTGGGACCGGATGATCGAGTGGCCGGACGCGGTGCTGAACCTGTGCATCCCCAAGGATCACGACCTCACGGGCGTCACCGGCGCACTGAAGAACATGGCGATGGGCTGCGTAAAGCCGACTGCGGCGTACTACAACCGCAAAGAGGGCAACCCGGGCCACTACACCATCGTGCCGCGCTTTCACCGCAACAACTGCGACCCGGCGCTGGCCTGGCTGTACAGCCGCCCCATGATCAAAGACAAGGTGAAGCTGATCATGGCTGACGCGCTGCGCGTGCTCTATCACGGCGGCCCGCAGGACAAGGCGCGCTGGCGCACGCTGAACAACCAGATCTGGGTCACAGAGGATCCGGTTGCGTGCGACACGACGATCCTCCACATGGTCAACGGCATCCGAAAGGAGAAGGGAATGGTGCCCGTCGAAGAGGCCAAGTTCCGCGGCAAGCCGATCTCGCCGCGCTACCTCAAGACGTGCGCGGAGTACGGTCTGGGCGTGCACGACACCAAGCGCATCACCATCGACAAGAAGGTGCTCACGTGATCCGCGGCTTGGCCATCGCGCTGATCGCCCTTGGGGCCGGCTGCGGCAGCACGACGGCCAACGGCAACGAGCCTCCGCCTCCCGAGGCGGCCCCTGAGTTCAAGGACCTCAAGGAGCTGCTGCCGCCGGCGCCGACCGGCTTCAAGTCCGCCAGCGACGTCACGCTGCGCAACCGAGACACCATCTTCGAGCAGATCAACGGCGGCAGTGTCAGCTATCTCGAAAACGGCATGCTGGATGCCCTGTTCGGCAGCTACTTGAAAGCGTCGGGCCCCGAGTCCGAGGCGCTGGACCTGGAGATCTACCGCTTTGACGGCGAAACGGGCGCGCTGGCCCAGTTCAAGAGCATGCAGGGCAGCGACGGCAAGCCGTGGAAAGGCGGCAGTGTCGCGGTGATCCACGAGTACGGCGTCGAGCTTGTCGCCAAGCGCATGATCGTGCGGGTCAACTTCAACGACGGAGAGGCCGGCCCGATGGGCGTTGCGGCGCAGGTGGTCGCGCGTCAGATCGTGCGGCGCGTCACGGGCAAATAGAAGAACAGTCGGCTACTGTTTGTAGCCGCCGAACTCCTCCGGATCGAGGTTCTCCAAAAACTGCTTCCACTTGTCGGTTTCCACCTTCCGGCGGGTCCCCGCCTCCGCGAGAACGGCCTCGCGCACCATGATCGGCGCGTCGGCGCGCAATGCCAGCGCGATGGCGTCACTGGGGCGACTGTCCAACCGCAGGGGCTGGCCGCCACGCGTCAGGTGCAGCAGCGCGTAGAAGGTGTTGTCACGCAGCTCAGTGACCTCGACGCGGACCAGATCCCCGTCCAGCGAGTCGAGCAGCGTACAGAGCAGATCGTGCGTCATCGGGCGCGGCAGAGCGACCTTCTCGCGCACAGACGCGATGGCGCTCGCCTCCATCAAGCCGATGAAGATGGGCAGTTCGAACTCACCGCTGGAGTCTTGAAGTACGACGACCGGGCTCTTGGTCTTGGCGTCTATCACAAGATCGGAAACAAACATCCGAACAGACATGTCGGCGACGCCTCCCTTACTGAACGAGCGCCACCTCACCATAGAGAGAGTGTGGCAACACTCGAGTCACCCGGACCTGGGCCAGCTGTCCGACCCAGCGCCACGCCCCGAAGCCCTTGTCGGCCACGGGGAAGTTTACGACCACGTTGGTACGAGTGCGGCCCGTCATCTGCGGCTCACGGCCTGGTCCCAGCGACTTCTTGCTGGGGCCCTCGACGAGCACCTCGACCACTTGGTCAGCGTACTTTTTCAGCCGTTCCTGACGATGCACTTCAGCAATCTTGAAGACCCGCGCCAAGCGCTCTGCCTTCGCAATTTCCGAAACATCATCGGGGACTTTGGCTGCTGCGGTACCCTTACGTTGAGAGTACTTGAAGGCATACACACTGTCAAAGCGGACCGCCTGCATGAGGTCCAATGTCTGAGCAAAATCCTCTTCAGTTTCGCCGGGAAAGCCGACGATGATGTCCGTCGTCAGATGTAGGTTCGGTGCGGTTTTTCGGATGAATCTTGCGCGCTCGATATATTCCTCGGCGGTGTAGCCGCGGCGCATCCGCTCCAACACCGGGTCCGAGCCTGACTGGACCGGCAGGTGAAAGTACTCACACAAGGACTTGAGCCGCCCGTCGAAGCGCGACACCAGCGCGTCGGTGCAGTCCCAGGGGTGGCTGGTGGTAAAGCGCAGCCGCTCCAGACCCTCGACGGCGTCCACGCGGTCCAGCAGGTCAGCGAACAGCACGCCATCATCGCGGTCGTGGCCGTAGCTGTTGACGTTTTGCCCCAACAGCATGACCTCTTTCACGCCGCTCTTTACGAAGCGCGCGACCTCGGACACCACCTCGTCGGCCGGCTTGGACAGCTCGCGCCCACGCACGCGCGGCACGATGCAGTACGA
This sequence comes from uncultured Myxococcales bacterium, assembly GCA_964545715.1. Taxonomy (GTDB): domain Bacteria; phylum Myxococcota_A; class UBA9042; genus CAZJHX01. Next base: position 59,840 of record CAZJHX010000003.1, on the reverse strand, counting down.
GCACGTCTTGTTGCAGCCCTTCATAACGGTAACCATCGCCTGCGGCCGCCCGTCAGACTGGGGCTCGCCCTTGATGAAGTCGTAGCCGTGCACCTTCTTGTGCATGGTCGTCTCAGAGAGGCGGTCGCCGGTCTCGCGGATGGTCCCGATCAGCTCCGGCAGCTTCTGGATGTTGTCGGGGCCGAAGACCAGGTCCAGGTGCCGAGACTTCTTGAGCAGCGCGGCGCCCTCCTGCTGAGCGACGCAGCCCGCGACGCCGATGATCAGATCCGGGTTGTGGTCCTTGAGCGGCGCAAAGCGACCCAGGCGGCTCATCATCTTCATCTCCGCCTTCTCGCGGACGGTGCAGCTGTTCAAGATGATGAGATCGGCGCGGCTCTCGTCCTCGGTCAGCTCGTAGCTCAACGGCTTGAGGACCTGGAGGATCCGCTCGGTGTCGTAGACGTTCATCTGGCACCCGAACGTCTGGATGTATACGTACCGCTGCATCTGGGGCTCAATACAGGCAACGCGCCCGTTTGGGCAAGTCTTATTGCTGTCCTGCGAAGGGCTGATAGGGCTGCCCGACCTTGACCGTGAAGCTGAAGCTGCCCTTGAATCCAAGGCCGACGACCTCGCCGGTGCGGTCGTCAAACAGCTCGAACTCAAAGGTCGCAGCCACCTTGTCGCCCTTTTCGGTGCCGAACTTTGTGAACGTGATCTGGCCCTCATGCCCCGTCATCGCCTGGGACGTGGTCGGACAAGAGCCCAACACATGCAGCGTGACACGGACTTTGGGACTGTCGATCGGGATCGGGATGGCCGCCTTGTTTTCGCGCGGCAGCCGATTCTTGATGAAATCGGGGTCCGTGACCTCCATGACCAGCGCGTCGGTCCGGTGCAGCGGCTTGCCACCGGGCTGCATGCGAATGAAGGAGATCTCGCCCAGCTGCTCCAGCGCAAAGAACTCCGCGACCATCCTGTACGGCGGGTCCTTGAAGATCACGTCCACGCCGTCGCAGTCCCGGACGACCAGAAGGTCGCCCGTCAGGATGCCTTTGTCGGGTTCGGAGCACCCCATCGAGACCACGGCAACCAGCAGGAAGGCGTACTTCATGGCGCAGCCACCTCGACGGGCTCGCCTGGTCCGACGCCCAACACAGCCGCCGCGCTGCCGCCCGGGACGGCGACCTCCAACATGCCGCTGCTGCCGATCAGCGCGACGAGGGACGCACCCGCAGCCTCACCATAGGTGCGCACCAGGCCAGGCAGCGTGTGCCCGGCGATGGAGACGTGGGCGTCCGCCGCCACCTCCTGCTCGGACATGTTGGTGATCAGGTTGCCGAAGCCGTCGACGAACACGACCTGGCCGATCAGCCCGTATTCCGTCTCCCGAGGACGGGGAAGCGCTGGGGGGCCGACGACCGAGGACACAAACGGCCCGACCGACTCGACCGGCTCGCCCGCAGAGAGCGCCCCGGCGACCGGCGCAAAGATGTCGCGTCCGTGAAACGTGGCGCTGACCTTCCGAGCTCGATAGGCGGCGTTGTCGATTCGATGTGCTCGAAAGTCGCCCAACAGCGCAGCCGCCTCGATGAGCAGCCCGTTGTCCGGACCGACCAGAATGTGCCCGCCTGACTCGATGGCCAGCCCTGCCCTCGCTGTGCCGACGCCCGGATCGACGACCGCCAGGTGCACCGTGCCCGGCGGAAAGCACGGGCAGGCCTCGGCCAGCGCACGCGCTCCCTCGGCCACGTTCTGCGGCCCCACTTGATGGGTGATGTCGATCAGCCTGGCGGCCGGGTTTCGCGACAGAACCGCGCCACGCATCGCGCCGACATAGGATCCGCGACTCCCGAAGTCGGAGGTGAGTGTGACGATGGAGGATCGGTGCAGCATTAGACAGCAGAGATCATATCGTCATTGCCCCAAACCCACCAAAGTGCTAACTAGCGCGCGACACGAGGAGGTGCCTGATGAGGCTCTATCGGGGCAAAGTAACGCTGATCGCTGAGGACATCGTCACGATGCTGGTCGCGGACGGTGACATCGAGGTGGCTGCGGAGATGGTCGACGAGGTCCAGCTGGACGTCGAGGCGGTCTTGAACGAGTACCGGCGTCTGGATCGCGAGATCATGGAGAAGGCCAAGGACATGATCGCGGCGCGCGGTCTGGACTACAGCCACACGACCCGGGTGAAGCGTCGTCTCGCCGAGCAGCAGGGCTTCGGCATCGACGACAAGGCCTACGACTACATCATCACCCAGCTGCTCGAGGTGGTGCTGCACACCCGCAACATCGAAGAGGTGTTCGCGGACGACAACACCATGCGCCGCAAGATGCGCGACGCCATCCGCAAGCACGCGGAGCTGGACGACGATCTGGACCGCCAGGTCAAAGCCCGCATCAAGAACCTGCAGGAAGGCACGGGCAACTACGACATCGAGTACGAGCGCGTGATGGGCAACCTGCGTCGCCAGAAAGGTCTCGAGACCTAGAATTTCTAGAGACGCGTACTGCTACTTCCTTCCGCGTCGCTTCCGCTTGACGAACGCAGGTGAGAACGGCGCCGCAGCTTTCATCTCCCGCTCCGAGACCTTTCCGCGCTTGTGCATCACCGCGATGATGCGCTCCAGCCCCTTACGCCAGTTCTCTGTGACCTTTCCGCGCCGATACAGGTAGTGGAATTTGCGCGGGTTCGGCAGGATGCTGGCCAGGAAGGCGCACTCGACGATATCCAGGTTTGCCGGCGTCTTGTCGAAGTAATACCGGGCCGCGCGCTTGATGCCGTAGATGTTCGGCCCCAGCTCCACGATGTTCAGGTACAGCGACAGGATCGTATCCTTGTTCAGGTAGCTCTCCAGCCGCCACGCCAGAAACAGCTCGCGGGCCTTGCGGCCGATGGTCTTCTTGCGGTCCAGGAAGACGTTTTTGACCAGCTGCTGGGTCAGCGTGCTGGCGCCGCGATAGAAGCGGCCCTTCTCGAGGTTGTCGATGATCGCGTCCTTGATCGCGAAGAACGCCATGCCCTTGTGGCGCCAGAAGGTGCCGTCTTCGGTCGTCGTGAGCACCTTGGCCATCCAGGGGCTGACCGCTCTCAGCGGCACCCAGCCACCGGCGCCCGGCCCCGTCTTGCGCTCACGGGTCTTGCCGCCCTTCTCGTGGACGCGATAAGCAAAGCGTCGCTTCAGTGTGCTGAAGTCGATCTTCTCGCCCAGGTCGTGCACGCGGAAGCGGTGTGCCTGCGGCTTTGACTTGTATGCCAGGCTGCGCATATCGCGCGTGTCCAGCGTGCCCTGCAGCGACCAGCCTATGTCTCCGCTTACCCGCATGCCGTCCAGCTCGCCCAAAAACGCCGCCGGCAGCGCGTCAATGACCTTCTGTGCGCCGACGCGCGGGACGTCGAGGTTCCAGCTGATCAGCGGCGCCTTGTTCAGGTCCTCCAGCCCCAGCGAGAGCGTCATCGGGACATCGCCGAGCCTCAGGCTGCTGTCCTTGACCGTGACCGTCGCCTGCTTCAAGTCCATCACGGCGTGCGTCTTGCCACCGATGGAGAGGTCGCGCATCGTCTCCAACGCCATCCGCGGCATCGACGCAGCCAGCTTGTCCACGTGCCACGCCCCGTGCACCTCCACCTGGTCGACGTCGGCGCCATAGATGATGCGCACATCGGTGTCCCGCAGCACCGTGTCCGCGCTGATCTCGATCCACTTGGGGAAGACAGCGCGATACGGGTGCAGCGGCAGCTCTTTGGCCTTGATGCGCACCTGCAGGTCGCCCGTGTCCAGCTGCAAGCGTCCCGAGATCGCCTCCACGTCGTCGGCGTCGCCGTCCTGTGCCTCCGCCGGAAAGCTGAGATGCGCGGTGACCAGGTCATCCGCCGAGCGCTCGATCTTGAGGTCAAAGCGGTCCATCCCCGCCAGCATGGGCGGCGCTTTTCCGGGCTCCGCGCCGTACACAAAGCGGCCGAGCGTGATGCTCAACTCGGGCAGCGGGAACTTGTTGCCCGTCTTCCATGCGGCGGCCGTACCTCGGCGGATCCGCTGGGCCGTCTGCTGGAACATGCCGACCAGCGCCTGCCGTACGACCTGCCCCTTCTTGTTGAGCTTGGGCCGCTTGGCGCTCGGGGGCTTCACCGCCGCCTCGGCAGCCGGCAGCGTCCCGATTCCGGGCATCTCGGCCGCGGCCACCATCCACCCGGGCAGCCGGCCGCCCGCGCCCATACGAATCTCGGGCTTGTCCACACGCAGCTTGCGAATGCGGCGCAAGACCGGGCTCACCGCCGTCTGCGGCCCCGGCAGATCGAGCTCCCCGTCGTCGGGCCGCAACCAGATGGCCACCTCCGCCGCGCTGAAGTCCTGGTCGATCTGCAGCCCCGTCAGCCGAATCGAGTCGTCCAGAAACCAGGCTCCGCGCTGAAGCTTGAACTGCCGATCGCCCCAGGCCAGCGTGGCCGGCTCGATCAGCTTGGCGCTGGCGGTCAGGTGATCGGCCTCGCGGTCGTAGGCCAGGGAGATCTTCGCGCGCGAGTTCAGCACCGGCACGCCCGCCGTCGCCTCCACCGCCAGCTTCATCCGGTCCAGCAGGACGGAGTCGTTGGCCGCGATGATCTCGAGCCCGGGAAACTCCAGCGTCGCCGGCAACACACCGGGGATGAACGTCCGCTCTCGGGTCTCGTCCCGGACGGTGATCGCACCGTCGACCAGCTCTACCCGCGGCACGTGCTTCTCGATGTGATCCCACAGCCGCCCTCGCGTCTCGGGAGCGGCGCCGTCATCTTTGGACGGCCGCACGAGCTTCTCCAGGCGCTCCAGGGGTCCGGCGAAGTTGTCGGTCCCGTCAGCGCGCCGCACGACCGCGAGCTTGGCGTTCTCCACCAGCAGCCGCTCCAGCCGGATGCGCTGGGACCACATAGAGGTGACGGTGAGGTCGACCACTACTTTGGATGCCACCGCGATCGGCCCTTCGCTGGGCAGCGCGTCGCGCGGGCTGATCGTGACGTCCTCGAGCACCAGCCGCTCGGTGCCTTCGATGCGCAGCGTGCCGTACTCGACGTCCACCTCGAGCACGCCGCCAAGACGCACCAGCACGTCTGCGGCCTTGCTCTCCAGCCACGACGGCAGCAGGACCCATCCCGCCACCGCGCACCCGAGCAGCACGGCGATCGTGCCGAACACGGCGTAGCGCTTCATAACGGTTGTGGTATCACGCGCATCAAGAGCGCGCCAATCGCGTGGTGCGGTTAGTTCTTGAGGGTCTTGGAGCCGGCCGTGATGATGACCGCCACGATGACGCCCGCCGCTGCGGCGGCTCCCAGGCTCACGAGCCCGACAGTCTGCCAGGTCGAGAGGTGGTCGATCTCGTAGCTGGCGATGCCGTCTACGGCCAGCAGCGTGTCGCGATCAGAGGCGACCAGCTGGCTGCTGGTGATCTTGAAGTTGAACGCCGTCACGGGATAGCGACGACCACCGTCCGAGCGGACATAGATGTTGGTTTTGTCGGAGACGCCGACGCTGGTGCCGTTCTCGTCAGTGACACTCACCGAGGACGAGCCCTCCGGCGGCGCCTGGAGCTTCTCGAACTCCTCTTTGCTGACTCGGTACGTGTTGTAGCAACCGGCGGTCGCGACACTGAACAAAGCTACTGTAACTACTGCAATAATCCGCTTCATCAAGACCCTCGCTCAAGGCGGCGACACCTTAGCATTGGGCCTAAGTCCGATCAAGCGTCACGTTGGGGGGGCAGTTGGGGGGTCAGTTGATGGCGCCGATGGCCTCCATCAGCATCTTCTCCATCTCCTCCGGATCCTCGTCGGCGGCGCCCACAGCGTGACCCAGCAGGGCCATGCGCTTGCGAAAGTCCTTCTTTTCGATCGCCTTCTCGTAGCCCGATTCCGGATCGATGATGTCCTCTTTGACCAGGCGCTCCAGGCTGTCGTCCATGGTGACCATGCCGCGGCGCTGGCCCTGACGGATGATGTTGGTGATCTGGTGGGTCTTGCCCTCACGCACCATGTTGCCAAGCGCCGGCGAGCCGAAGAGGATCTCCAGGGCCGCCACGCGACCGCCCTCCTTGCGCCGTAGCAGCTGCTGAGCCAGCACACAGGCCAGCGTGTCTCCGATGATCGAGCGCACGCCCTCCTGCTCGTCGGACGGAAAGACGTTGATCACGCGGTCGATGGTCTTGGAGGCGCTGTTGGTGTGCAGCGTGCCGAACACCAGCAGGCCGGTCTCAGACGCCGCCAGCGCCAGCGAGATCGTCTCCAAGTCGCGCATCTCGCCAACCAGAATCACGTCGGGATCCTCGCGCAGCCCGGCGCGCAGCCCGGCCGCAAAGCTCTTGCAGTTGCTGCCCACCTCGCGCTGCGTGATCAGGCTCTGCTTGTTGGGGTGCACGAACTCCACCGGGTCCTCGATCGTGATGATGTGCAGGTTTCGTGTGGCATTCATCTCATTGACGATCGCGGACAAGGTCGTTGACTTGCCCGAGCCGGTCGGCCCCGTCACCAGCACCAGGCCGCGCTCCAGGTCGCAGATGGTGTGGCACGCCTTGGGCAAACCCAGCTGCTCCATGGTGAACAGCTTGGTCGGGATGATCCGGAAGACGGCCGCGCTGCCCCGCTCCTGCTGGAACATGTTGACGCGAAAGCGCGCCAGGCCCGGGCACTCGTACGCATAGTCCGCGTCACCGCAGTCCTGAAAGTGCTGCCAGATGTGCTTGGGAGAGATCTCGCCCAGAAAGCCGACAAAGTCCGTCTGAGACAGCGTCTTGTAGCGAATCGGCTCCACAGCCCCGTGCAAGCGCAGGGTGGGCGGCTGACCGACGCAGAAGTGCAGGTCACTGGCGCCGCGGTCGTTCATCAGCTGCAGAAAGCGGTCGATCTTAGGCACCCTTGGCCTCCTGCTCGGCATCCTCGCCGCTCGCTTCGATCTGCTTCATCTTCTCGCGCTTCTTCTTCTCCTCCATCAGCCCCGGCACCTGGGACTCGAAGGTCTCCTTGGTGTCGGCGCGACGGTAGGCGGTCTCGGGGGAGATGATCTTCTCGTCCAGCAGCGTCTGCAGCGCCATGTCAACCGTCTGCTGGCCCTGCTCCTTGCCGACGGTCATGCCCGACGGGATCAGCGCGGTCTTGTTGTCGCGGATGAGGTTGCGGATCGGTCCGGTGATCATCAGCACTTCGTGGCAGGCGACCCGCCCCTTTTTGTCGGCGCGCGGCAGCAGCGTCTGGCTGGTCACGACCACCACGGACTCACTGAGCATCATCCGCACCGAAGGCTGCTCTTTCGGCGGGAAGGCGTCGACCAGCCGGTCAACGGTCTTCACCGCGCTCGTGGTGTTCATGGTCGTGATGACGAGGTGGCCGGTCTCAGCGGCCGTCATGGCCAGCGTCATCGTCTCCTGATCGCGCAGCTCACCGACCACGATGACGTCCGGGTCCTCACGCAGCGCGGCGCGCAGGGCGGATGCAAAGCTCTTGGAGTGCTTGCCAATCTCGCGCTGATTGACCAGCGCGTTCTTGTACGGATGCACGAACTCGATCGGGTCTTCCAGCGTCAGCACATGGTCGCGCTTGCGCTCGTTGATCAGGTTGATCAGCGCCGCCAGCGTGGTCGACTTCCCGCTGCCGGCCGGCCCCGTCACGATGATCATGCCCTGGTGGTAGTTCGTGATGTCGACCAGGTGCTCGGGCAGGCGCGTGTCCAAGAAGGTCGGCAGCTCGTTTGGGATCACCCGAAAGACGCCGCCGTAGCCCAGCCGCTGCTTGTAGACGTTGGCGCGATACCGCCCCACGCCCGGGATGACGTAGCAGAAGTCGAGCTGGTGCTCCTCGTCGAAGATCTCACGCTGGGCCGGCAGCAGCATGCCGTTGATCATGGATGACGTCTGCTCAGCCGAGAGCGCCTCCTCGCCAACCCGCGTGAGCTCACCGGCCATGCGCATCAGTGGCTTGGACGTCGGGGAGACGTGCAAGTCACTCGCGCCGACCTTGCGACACTCGGTCAGCAGCTTGTCGATGCGCCGATCGGTCTTGCCGTACGCAAACGACTGCCTCAGCTCGGCCTCGTCCACGCTGCGCTGGTGCTTGTCGCTGATCGTGCGATAGGCCTGCAGCGCGCGCTCACGGACCTCGACGTTGGGGTCGCGCTCCATGCTCTTCTTCAGCAGCTGCAGCGCGCGCGGATCGTTGTACAGCTCCAGCGTCTGGATGACCTGCAGACGCACCTCGGGGCTCTTGTCGCCCAGCAGCTTGGCGATCGGTCCCAGCGCCTTCTTGCTGCCGATACGCGACAGCGCCTCGACCGCCGACCAGCGCACCTCATCGTCGTCCAGGCACTTGATCAGCGGGTTCACCGCGCGCTCGTCTTTCAGGCGTCCCAGCAGATCCATCGCGATAATGCGCGTCCACCAGTCGTCCTCGCCGAGCAGCTTGACCGCCGGCGGAACCAACAGCGGGCTGTCGAAGTCGCTGGCAAAGATCAGCGCCTTGCCGCGCACGTCCTGATCGGGGTGGCTCAAGAGCTCCACGATCGGCGGCATCAGGTCCTCCCCGTGCTCGCGAATCGTGCGCAGGATACGCTCGCGCATCCAGCCCATGAGCTGGTTGCTCATGATGAGAATCTTCTTAATGATCTCGCTGGGATTCGAGTACTTCACGGTCAGGCTCAGCGCCATGCTGCGCAGCATGTCGTCGTCCTGGCTCAGCAGCGGCAGCAGCCGGTCGACCATGCCCAGCTTGGGATGCGTCATCAGCTTCTCGATGTGCTTGATGATCGCGGTCTTGACGTTGTAGTTCTCGGTGGCCAGCCGCTCCAGCAGCAGGTCTGCCAGCTCGTTGGTCGGATGGTCGACCAGCACGGCGATGCACTTGATGCGGATGCGCTCGTCTTTGTCTTCGACCAGCTTCGCGACGTACTGGCGTACCTCCTTGCTGAGGACCTCGCCCTCTTTGTGATCCGACGTCAGCTTGTGCAGCGCGCGGTAGCGATACTCGCGATCATCGTGGTCCAGCATCTTGACCAGAAACGAGTGCACACCCGCGGTCGGATACTTCAGGACGACATCGACCGCCAGCTCCCGATCGCGGGAGTCCCGCGACTCGATCATGGTGCCGAGCTTCTCCAGCGCGTCGTCGTCCTTGAGCAACGGAATGATGTTGACCAGGTTGTTGCGGGCCGCGCCGGTCGCGTCGCGGGCATGTTTGAGCACGGTAACGGCGGCATTGCGCATGCGCCGGCTCACGATGAGCTGCGTAGCGTAGTGGCGGACCATGCGGTCGGGCTCGGACAGCATCCAGGCCACGTCGCCGATCTTCAGTGACTGCTCATTGAGCTTCACGAAGATCTCTTTCATCTGGTCAGCGTTGCGCCAGTCGCGCTTCTTGACCTTGTTCAGAAGGATCTTCTTGTCCGAGGCGAACAGCGCCAAACTCAGCTCCTGCCAGCATCAAAAATAAACGATTTTCGGAGGCCCTGATCGTGGCACACGACGGCGGTTGGTACAAGCGGTCCTTGTGGCGTGCCGGCGCCGCCCCTAATGTAGGCTGCACATGCGGTATCTCTTCTACACAGTGTTCGTGCTGGTCACGGCCACGCTCCTCTTCTTTGTACACCGATTCCTCTGGCAGCGGCTGGTCCGCGATACCGAGCTGCCGCCCCTGGCCCGGCGCGCCGGGACCGCCCTGATCGTGGGCGGCGGGCTGCTCGTGCCGGTGGCCATGTTCCTGGCCAAGCGCGTCCCCCGAGAGTACGTCGAGCTGATGGCGTTGGCGGCGTTCGCATGGCTCGGCAGCTTGCTCTACCTGATCATCGGCCTGGCGCCCTGGGAGATCGCCCGCAAAGTGCGGGAGCGGTCACAGGACGACACAACCGCCCCGGACCCCGCGCGCCGCCTCTTTCTGGCCCGCGCCGCTGCCGGCACCGCCATGGTCGGCTCCGGCGGCATCGTCACCGTCGGCGTCTCCAATGCGCTCGGCGATATCACCACGCCCGAGGTCAACGTCACCCTGGACCGGCTGCCCAAAGCCCTGGACGGCTTTCGCATCGTCCAGCTCAGCGACGTGCACATCGGCGCCATCCTGGACAAGCGCTTTCTGAGTTCGGTCGTCGAGAAGGCCAATGCACTCAAACCGGACCTGGTGGTCATCACCGGCGATCTGGTCGACGGCCCGGTCCGCGGCATCGGCAAAGACGTCGCCGCACTCACCGGGCTGAAGTCGCGATACGGCAGCTATTTCGTGACCGGCAACCACGAATATTACTCGGGCGCCGACGAGTGGATTCAGTTTCTCAACCACAATCGCATCCGGGTGCTGACCAACGAGCATGTCGCCATCGGTGAAAAGGGCCACAGCTTCGATCTCGCCGGCATCCCGGACAAGAGAGCCGGCCTGTTCGTCGATGCGCACGCTCCGAGCGTTGCAGCGGCCGTCCAAGGCCGTGACCCGGATCGCGAGCTGATCTTGCTGGCGCATCGCCCCAACCACATCGACGAAGCCGCAGAGCACGGCGTCGGCCTCCAGCTGTCAGGACATACGCACGGCGGGCAGCTGTGGCCGATCAACGCGCTCACGCACCTCGTCCATCCGTACGTGGACGGGCTGCACCGGCACAACGATCGAACCTCGATCTATGTCAGCCGAGGGACCGGGTTCTGGGGCCCCCCGATGCGGATCCTGGCTCCGAGCGAGATCACCAGCATTGTCCTGTCCAGTACGTCGTGATAATCGCAGCCCATGAAAGTGGGCATCCTCGGCTTCGCAGCGTCCGGCAAGACGACCGTGTTCAACCTGTTGACCGGCCTGACCGCCAACACCGGCTTCGGCGGTGATCGCAAGCCCAACCTGGGCGTCATCAAGGTCCCCGACGAGCGCATCGACCGCCTCAGCGCGATGTACAAGCCCAAGAAGACGACTTACGCCGAGATGCGCTTTGTCGACATCGCCGGCAAGGCCCCGGACGGCACCAAGGGCGGCCTGGACCAGGGCCTCCTCACGCACATCCGCGACACGGAAGCGCTGGTCCTGGTGATCCGCGGCTTTGTAAACCCGATGCTGGAGGCCGCGCCCAACCCGGCCGCCGAGCTGGCCAGCCTGGAGGCGGACCTGGTCATCGCGGACATCGAGGTCATCGAAAAGCGCCTGCACCGCCTCAAGAAAGAGGGCAAGGCCAAGGACCGCGAGACCGAGCTGCTGAACCGCTTCATGGCCCACCTGGAGGCCGAGCGCCCGCTGCGCGAGCTGGAGCTCAACCAGGAAGAGGAGCTCCTGACGCGCGGCTTCCGCTTCCTGAGCCAGAAGCCGGCGATGGTCGTGGTAAACACCCCGGACGACGCTCCCACCGAGCTGCCGGCAGCGGTAGCGACGCACTGCAAAGCGCATGACCAGACCGTGCTGGCGCTGTGTGCCAGCATCGAGGCCGAGCTCGCAGAGCTGGACGAGGAGGATCGCGAGATCTTCCTGAGCGAGTACGGCATCGAGGGCGGCGTCGCCCGCACCCGCTTCATCCATGAGGCGTACTCCATGCTGGAGCTGATCAGCTTCTTCACGGCCGGCGAGGACGAGGTCCGCGCCTGGACTATCAAGCGCGGCACGACGGCCCCGGGCGCGGCCGGCAAGATCCACACGGACTTCGAGAAGGGCTTCATCCGAGTCGAGGTCTGCCCCTACGACCTGCTGATGGAGCTCGGCTCAGAGCAGAAGGTCAAGGCCGCCGGCAAGCTCGGTGTCCAGGGCAAGGAGTACATCGTCAACGACGCCGACATCTGCAACTTCTTGTTCAACGTGTAGGGGTTAGGTGGGGCGTGAGCCCGAGACCACGTCGATATGCTGAGCACGACCCCAAGTTGCTCATACGCGCCGCCCGACTCGCGAGACTCCCCGGCGTCAGGCGAGCGGAGGCCTGCGAGCGCTTCTCCCTCTCGCGCGGCATGCTCCGACGCGCCATGAAGGAACACGCACTCGAGGCCATCCCATCTGCCAGTGACATCGTGCTGCACGCCATCACGGACGCCGGCAACCGACGCTCCGGCGAGCTGCCTGACCTCTCCTGTGTCGCTCAGTACCGGGACTACGTAAACAAGGACGGCGCCACCGAAGCCGACGTGAGGGCGACGCTGGCCGAGCTCCAACGCGACGGTCTCCTCCATGTGGACGGCACTTCGTGGAAGCTCCTGAGGGACTTCCCCTGACCTACCGATGACGGGACTGCCCCACAACCGGGTCCTTTGCGGCGACTGCCTTGACCTGATCCCGCGCCTGGACGACGCATCGGTCGACGTCGTCGTCACCAGCCCGCCCTACTGGGGCCAGCGGCTGTCTGACGGGGTCGGCGTCGAAGACGATCCGCGCACATATCTGGCGGCGCTTGCTGAGATCTTCGCGGCGCTGCTGCCCAAGCTGAAGGACTGCGGCATTGTGTGGATCAATCTTGGTGACGCGTACAACACCCCGGTCAACTGGCGGGCAGCGGACCGTCAATACAGCACGTTGGGCGCAGACCAGGCCGGTCTCTCGGCAGAAAACTCGGCCTACACGAAGCCTAGAGCCCGCCGAAAGGCATTCACGCGGCCAGACGTCGGGTGGCTCAAGTACGGCAATCTCCTCGGGCTGCCGTGGCGGCTGATCGAGGGGCTGTGCGACCGCGGCTTCGTGTATCGGGGCGAGGTGATCTGGCGCAAAACCAACGCGATGCCCGAGGGCCGCTGCAGACGTCCGCACCGGCAGCACGAAGGCATCTACCTGCTCGCCGCCAGCGAGCGCCACCAGTTTCGCGTCAGCCCGCCCGTGCGCAGCGTCTGGGAGTTCTCCAACGAGAAGATCGACGGCCGCTCACACTTCTCGCGGTTCCCCCTGGAGCTGCCGCGCGCGTGCATCGACGCCTACGGACTGGTGGGTGACGACGTGCTCGTGGTCGACCCTTTTGCGGGCAGCGGCACGTCCGGCATCGCGGCCGCACAAGCCGGCTGCGACTTCATCGGAATGGAGATCGACCCCCAGCAGGCGGCGGCAGCGGACGCGCGCGTTCAGGACCAACGCAGAAAGCGTTAGAATGCCTGATAGTTACCTGCGGATAGAAGACTTGTCGGGGCGTAGCGACCGCTGTATATTTCTCGCCATGTGAACGCCGGCCTCATGCTGGCAATAAGGTAAGAAAGGTAAAGAGATACATGGGTGCTAAGTTATTTGTAGGCGGTTTGGCCTGGGCAACTGACGACAACTCGCTTCGAAACCACTTCGAGGCATTTGGCGAGGTGGTGGATGCCAAGGTGATCATGGACCGGGAGACTGGCCGTTCGCGCGGCTTCGGCTTCGTGACGTTCGCGGATGAGAACAACGCGAACTCGGCGATGGAGGACCTGAACGGCAAGGAGCTGGACGGTCGCACCATCCGCGTCGACCACGCGACAGAGCGCGGTGGCGGTGGCGGTGGACGTGGCGGCGGCGGTGGTCGCGGCGGCGGCGGCGGTGGTCGTGGCGGCTACGGCGGCGGCGGCGGTGGCGGCGGCTACGGCGGCGGCGGCGGCGGCGGCGGGCGCTGGTAGACCTACCCGGAGGGAAATGTCCCTCACACTCACCGACATTCTCATCTTAGCCACACTCCTTCTCGGGGTGATCGGCGTCCTATATTTCGCCTACCTTCTTCCCCGTGCTCGAGAGCGCGCAGCGCGCCTGGCTGGCCAGACAGGTCTGTACCTCAAACCGACGGATGGACCGCCACCGGCGCTGACGATCCTGGCGCCGGGTGAGTTCTGGTTGGCCATCGGCATCAGCCTCGCAGTGTTCGTCGCGATGATCGGCCCATTCTGGTCGGGCTCCTACAACGCCATGCGCGCCATCGGGTGGAGCTACGCCGTCATCCCGGGCGTCGTCGCCATCTTGCTGTCGCGGCGGGGGCTTCTGACGAGGCGTGCCTTCCTGCTGGACACCCTGGTCGTGGCCGCCGTGAAGTTCTGCATTACGGCGCTGCTCCTACTATGCATCTGGACACTGTGGGGACCCGATATCCCGGCGCTGCCAGAGCGGGCCACAGCCGGGCTGCACAACGAGCCGACGCCCCCGGTTCCAACGGTTTTTGAAGCCGCCGCGCTACGCGACATCGCCGGACAGGTGACAGGACCTGACGGCGCCCCGGTGTCGGAGGCACTGGTGTGGGTCAACGCGGGGCTGGAGGGCTACGCATTTGCGGCGCCGGCGACCCCCGTGAACCTCGTGAACGACGGCACCGGCCTCCAGCCGCGCATCGCGATCGTAGAGGCGTGGCAGCCGCTGCTCGTGCGCGCCACGGACGGGCGCACACACACGATGATGGCCGCTCACCCAGACGGAAAGCAGTTCTTCAATCTGCCGGTCGTCTCTAAGCGCAGCCCTGTGGTGCATCGGCTCTTCAACGGCGCGGGACTCGTCCCCGTGCGCTGCGTGGTACACGGCGACACCGAAGCGGTCGCCCACCTGCTGGTGCTCGAGCATCCACATCACACCCGCACGGACGCAGCCGGACGCTTCCGACTCTCGGGGGTCCCAAGGGGGGCAGTCACGCTGGTCGCATGGCACCCGGACGTGCCGTGCGACGTCTCCTATTGAAGCCGCAGCTCGATGGATGACCGCAGCTGGGACTCGCTGGTCGCCGTCTCGGGATCGACGTACAGCGCCAGACGCGCCGGCAGCGCCGGAGCCAACACCCGGCCCTGGGAGCCCACCCACTCTTCGAGAGCATCCCGACGCGAATAGAGCCTGCCGTACCCGCCGACGTGCCAAAGACGCGCGACAGAGCCGCCCGCCAGCCGCTGCGACCCCTGGGCGGGGCGCTTCAGCACCAGACACACCGTCCAGCTGCGGCCATCGGTCGACTCGAGCGTGATGCCGGCGTCGTTATCGGCCGCCGCTTTCACCGCGTCCGCTTTGTCGGTCAGCGCCCTGACGACCGAGCCGACCATCGCCAGCGAGCCCTTGTGGGGCAGGCACAGCGCGTCGACCCCAGGGGCCTCCACCAACTCGGTATGACCGTCAGAGCGGACTCCGTCCGGCTTGGGATCGGGAGCGCGCTCCGGCTCAGCCACGGTGGGAGCCGGCACCTCAGGCGCAGCCACCGGCGTTGTCCGGTTGATCCCCGGACGCTTTTCCGCCGGCGCCACGGCAGCGCGATACACCGCCTCACTGGGCTCCGGCTCGCGGAAACGGCACCCACCGCACGCGATCAGCGCAGCGAGCAAGATGGCTGGGACCGGCCTAATGACGCGTACCTACGCTCTCGGACGACGCCACGCCGCGACGCATGGCGCGCCAGGTGCGTACGATTGCAGCGGAGTCACGCACGCCATCCGCAAGCCGCAGGTCCCGCGCAACCTCTAACAGGTGGCGGCCGATCAAGAACGGCGTGAAGCACGCGGCGATAGACGTCGGCGTATACGGGTTCTGCACCAACGCACGCTGCACGTTGTAGCGCTGTGACCACTTGGGGTCGACCGAGATGATCTCCAGCACCACGGCCATGTTCGGTCGCCGGGCCGCTACGCGCACGACATCGGCCTCAACCACCTGAGGGTTCTGCAGCAGGATCGTCACCACCGGCGGAGACGGATCCAGGCACAGGCGCGTGAGCATGTCGCGCTCGTGACCGCGCGCCATCGCCTTGCGACGCCCCAGCGAGATGTCGATCAGCTGCGGATCGGGCAACACCTCGTCCGGATGCGCCACCAGGCGCGGCGGCGCACGCAGAAGCAGCAACCGTACCGGCACGTAGTCCGCGGCATAGGCTGCGCGGTACAGCTCCTCGGCCCGTGCGTACGACACGCGCTCGCGACGCAGAAAAAACTGCACCAGCGCCTGATAAGCCGCCCGATAGCCGGGGCGCTCCAGGTCCGCCATCAGCAATCGGGTCGACTCGACGGCCTCCCCCGCCGTCGCATCCGTGACGAACCGCCGCACCGACTCAACATGCAGCTTGTGGTCAGCGATGGCGCGCACGCTGCGAGTCAGACGCTCGAGCGGCTTGGGGGTGGACTCCACGGCCTACCTGAGATCGAAATGGACAATGGTTGTCATGCCGGGCTCGACCCGCAGGGTGTGTGTCCGCTCCCACCCCTCTTTCACCGCATGCAGGCGTACCTTGTGTGCTCCTGCCGGCAGCTCGTAACCGTACATCGGCGTCTCTCGCCGAGTGTCCCGGCCATCGATATAGACCTTGGCAACAGGCACCGACGTCAAGTTGACGTACCCGTAGGTGCCCGGCTCAAAGAACACGTTGCGGAACGGCAGGTCACCGGCAGTCTTCAGCACAAAGGCGCGGACCAGCTCGACGATCTGACCATATCGGGGATCGGCCTGAGCGGCGGGCCCGGTCACCTTCACGAGCACCTTGTCCTTGCCGCGGCGATACTCCACCTCGTATTTCAGCGCGCCCGCCACGGTCACCGGCTTTGGCGCGTCCTTGAGCGCGCCGATGCCCAACGCCGCCAACTTGTCCAGCAGCCCGGTGTAGTCCTCGACGGGGATCAGGCTCATGGCGTGCAGCGACTCATCGTAGTTGACCAGCCCGCGGTAATGCCCCGCCACGGCCACCTTCGCCCGCCACAGCACCTCGTAGGTGACCAGACGATATGGAGAGAAGCCGCCAACGACGCGCACGCTGACAAACGAGCCGTCGAGCGCGTGCGGCGCGTCCTTCGCCTGGGCCGGAGCGCCGAGGAACAGCAGCGTGACAATGAGGAGGGCGCGAGCCATGCGCACAAGATGCCATCGATGCTTGGGGTCCGGCAAGGTCCGGCCCTCACCGCCGCGGTCCGTCTGATACGATGCGCGGCGATGATGCGCACTGTTCTCGCTCTCCTGGTCCTGTCTCTGCTCGCACCCGCCGCACACGCGTGCCCCGAAATTGTCGTGCCGTTGGACCCAAAAGACCCGGCGTTCAAGTCGTCTGCGTGGGGCTCCGCGCTGCGCCAGTACAAGGGCCGCCGGCACAAGCGCGCGCTCAAGACGCTGCGCAAGGTCGGCGCCAAGCTTCAAAAGGACGTGGCGGCGCTCTTTCACCCCAACAAAGACGGCAAGACAGCGCCCAACAAGACGATTCAGCGCTGGCTTCAAAAACACGTACACACGCGCCACCCGGGCGTGCTGATCCGCTCCGACCGCTTCACTTACCCCGCGTTTGTCTGGTGGGCGTGGGCCGACACCGCGTGCCGCGCCGGCGCATTCGTCGAGGCCAAAGTGGCCCTGGGGCATGTCCGCCGCCTCCGTCCGGGCGCCGACCTGCTGCATCACGAGGCGCTGGTGCTGCTGCGCACTCAGAAGCCGAAAGAGGCGCGGGCGTTGCTGAGCAAAGCACCGCCGGACAGCTTTCTCACACCGTATTTAGAGGGTTTGCTCGCGCGCGCCGACGGTCTCGAAGACGTGGCGCGCGCCAAGCTGTTGGAAGCGAAGCGTGCGTCCGACCTGGACGATCAACGCCAGGCCGTAGATAAGGCGCTTACTGGACCCTGACTTTGTCCGCACCACCGGGACGCGACCCGGGGTCCGACTTCTCGGCATCGTTCTGCGCGTTGGTCTCTTCCTGCTCCGGGTTCTCCGGCTCGGACGCGTTGGCGGTCTGCGACTTCTGCAGCCAGTTCCACCACGCACCGATGATGCGCTTGTTCAGAGCCTGAGTGCGGTTCGGGTCGTTGTTCTCGGCGAGCGCGTTGAGGCGCGCGTTGATGTTGCGCAGCGCGACCTGGCTCTTCTGCAGCTTGGCAGCCGCCGACTCCTGGTCCGCGTCTTCCTCAGAGCCTTCCGTCAGCTTCTGGTTCAGACCGCTCGTCATCTCCAGCTTGATCGCCGCTTTCAGGTCGGTGACCAGCTTCGCCTTGTCGGGCTCGAGCCCCTCAGCAGGGTTCTTGGCCTTGATCTCGTCCCGCTTTTGTCGCAAGACGGCGACGAAGACCTCATCCCCCATTTGAGAGGTGAACTCCACAAGCGAATCCGAATGCTTGCCGAGGTAGTCCTCCGCCTGCATGCGCATCGCCGGGATGCTCTTGTCGACGACCGTGTCCATCGTGTACTTGGCCACGCGCGGGAGAACATCTTTGATGTTGGTCTCCAACGACTCCGTCATGGTCGGGATCTTGTTGTCGATCTCGTGCACGAGGGAGATCGCCAGCGCCTCAGGCTGCATCACGTCGTTCAGCGCGGACTTCAGCCACTGGAAGTAGCCGAACACCACCACGACGAGAATCGCGAACATGATGGTGCCGTACTTGGCGGACTTGAGGTTGTCCTCGGTCTCGGCCTTGAGGTAGTCAGCGAGGATTTGTTCTTCGGTTCGGTCGCTCATTTGCCAGCCTCTTCCTCGATGTCCTTGGCGACATCTTCCTCGTTGGCGATGATGTTTTCGTCACCCCCCATGGTCTCAGCCATGAGCTCGAGGTACGTCATCATGACCTGCTGAGGCTCTTCCTTGCCGCCCTCCGCGCCGGCGCCGAACTTGGAGTTCAGCGTGTTGCGGATGTCTTCCATCGCGGCGATGTGCCCGTTGAGGCTCGTGGTGAACTGCCCCATCGCCCACTCCTCGGCGCCCGCTTTCGCAGCGTCCAGAATGGCCGTCTGAGCTTCGGTGTCCTCTTTCAGCTCTGGGAAGTTCTTGACGATCTCCCCGCGCTGTCTGTCCTGCGCTTTGCCTAAGCCGTCGGCAAGCCCCTGCTTGAGCTCGTCGTTCAGCGTGCCCTTGAGCTCTCCGACCTCTTTATCGAAGACCTCGCCCAGGCGTGGGCCCAGCACCGTCTGATATTGTGCAAACGCGTCCATAACCGCCGGACGCAACCGCTCTGCAGACTGCAGAATGTTGGTCTGGATCCGCGGCATGACCCGCTCGGCTTCCGTTTGCATCGTTGTCGTGAGTTTGTCGGTGTCCAGGTCACGGAACATGTTCACGATGCTCCAAATTTGCATCACGATCACGAGAACCATGGCAAGCGGGCCGACAATACGAACCAGCTTCATTCGCTTTTTCGAAGCGATATGTTGCTCGACCAACGCAGTTCCGCTGCTCAAAGCATCCTCCTCAAGTTTTCGGGTAAGGGCGATGATAGACTAAATTTTATCGAGCGTCTCGATTTTCAGGATATTTCCAGGGTTCGATATATGCATACAAAATCAAACTCACGTCCGACTGCAGTAGCCCTATTTCAGGAGCAGGTCGAGAAGCTGAATCTCCACTACGACTGCCGCACGTGCGTACACGTAGATAATTCCAGCGGTTTATGTTCGATGGAGTATCCGAACGGCATGGTGTGGGCTGCGTCGAAAACCAACACACCGTACGACGAAAAAGACGATCTCATCTTCTGCAAGTACTACGAGCTGACCTGAATTAAATGCGAAAAAACATCCTCGTGACGGCCGCCGGAGGGCCTGGCGCGGTCAATATGACCCGATCTCTGCGCATGGATCCCGAGTTGGTGCTGATCGGCTGCGACGCATCTGAGTACTACGTACATCTGGCGATCACCGACAAAAAAGCGCTGGTACCGCGCTGCGCCGACCGGCAGCAGTACCTGGCAGCGATCAACGCGATCTGTGAGCAATACGCCATCGACTTGATCATGCCCAATAACAGCCTGGAGTCGCACGTGCTCTCCGCTGAGCGGGAGCGACTGGGCGCGCCGGTGTTTCTGCCGCCGGTGCCGACGCTGGACCTGGCCAACAGCAAGTGGGCCTCCTACAGCCGTTGGCGAGACGCAGGGCTGCCGGTGCCGCAAAGCTGGCTGATCGACTCGAAAGAGGACGTGCGGCGCATCTTCGCCGAGCATCCAGGCCGCCCGATCTGGGTGCGCGGGGCCGGCATTCCCGGAAAGGGTATCGGTGGCGCCGCCCTGCCCTGCCGCACCGAGCAACACGCGCTGGCGTGGATCGACTTCTACGACGGCTACGGCGGCATGATGGCCAGCGAGTACCTGCCGGGCGACAACCTCACCTGGATCGGACTGTGGCAGGACGGGCAGCTGATCACGAGCCAGGCGCGCCGTCGGCTGGCGTATGTGATCTCACACGTGAGTCCGTCGGGCATCACGGGCGCGCCTGCGATCTCCGAGACCGTGGACGGCGGCGTGCTGAACACCGTGGGGCCCCAGGCGGCACTGGCGGTGGACAAAAATCTGACGGGCGTGAGCTTTTTGGACTTCAAGTGCGACGCTGACGGCAATCCGCGCATCACGGAGATGAACGCCGGCCGGTTCGGCACCACGCATCACTTCTATAGCGCTGCCGGCCTGAACCTGCCGCTGCTGTATGTGCGCCTGGCGCTGGGGCTGCCCATCGACGACCCGCCCGCCCGCTTTGACCCGCTGCCCGCGGGCACGACATGGGTGCGGACCCTGGACGCCGGACCTGCGCTTCTGGAGCCGGGCGAGGTGGACAGGTTGGCCGCGAGCCTGCGGGTTCGGTAGACTCTACGGCCATGCGATATGGACTGATCGCGATGCTCATCCTTGTGAGCGGTTGCGCTGGATGCGATGACCAGCTTTCTGTCGACCCGGATATCCCGGACGTCGACTACAGCGAGCTGTTTGGGACGGGCGGAGACGACGCCGCGGACGACACGACCGACGAGGACGTGGACGACACCGGCGACGACACGGGGGAGCCCGACAACGATCAATGCACGCTGGACTGGGCGTACTCCAAGCCGGAGGGCGGCGTCGCGTCGCACCCGATCGTGTCCGACGGCATCGCCACCATCGTCGCGGGCGACACGCTGCGCCGCATCGGCAAGAACGGCACCACCGACCCCATCTGCGACAAACCGGCGGTGGTCCCGGGGGAGAAGCTCGGCACGCCCGCCCAGGACGACAGCGGCAACTTCTGGGTGGGCACGACGTCCGGCAAGCTGGTGCGCATCAACAAGAAGTGTCAGGTGACGGACACGATCGACATCGAAGAGGCCTGCGGTGCTGACTGCAACGAGCTCGTCAAAGACGGCACGCCCCACGCGGTTCGTGAGGCGCCGGCGCTGGGCACCAATGCGCACGTATACGTGCTGGACCAGCAGCCGGTGCTCCACAAGTTCAACGGCGACGGCGATTACATCGTGCCGTTTGTCACCTTGGACGAGCGGAAGCGCGACGCGGCACCGATCTACATCACCCCGCAGGATGGCGGGGAGGCGTACGTGGCGTTTGCGACGATGCACACGGTCGCGGCGGTCAAGGCTCAGAATCACGTCGAGCTGTGGACCTTCGACGCGTTCGTGGACGACCCGGCTGATTTGGAGATCACGTCTACAATGGCCGTGACGCAGGAAGGCAAAGTGGTGTTCGTGGGCGCTAAGGTCGCGGGCAGCGCGCACGATGAGCACAAGCTGTACCGGCTGACGGCCGCGGGGGAGGCGAAAGAGGGTGTGGTGGACAACGGCTTCCCCATCGCGCTGGATCTGCCGCTGGATACGATCCATGCGCTGGTGATCGCCGCCGATGAGTCGATCTACGCCGCGACACAGGCCCACGGAGTCATCAAGTTCGACAAGACCGGGACCGAGCTGTGGCGCTTTATCGGAGACGAGGAGTCGCTGCGCGCGACGACCGTGCCGACGCTTGGCGACGACGGCGCGCTGTACTTCACGGCGGAGCCCCATTTCTTCTTTGGCGTCGACGCAAACGGGGTGCGCATCGCACGGCATGAGGCCACCGGCGATCTGGAGACCACGTCTCCGGCCGTTCGGGGCGACGGCAAGGTGCTTGTCCACTTCGGCACCGAGCTGCGGGCCTACACGTGCCCGACCAAGGGCCTGCAGAACTCCAGCTGGCCGCGGTATCAGCGCAACAACCGCAACTCCGGCAACCTGCAGGAGATCAACTGACACGCATGGCGGGCACCAGCCCGATGTCGCACCCCATCCTGCAGCTGGCGCAAGCGCACGCGCTGCTGGTAACGGGCTGTGACAAGGCGCCGACTTCCCACAAGGGGCAGGTGGGCGGACGGCCGATGCCATGGGTGCTGGGCATGGGCGACACGGTTGTGATCGCGGAGCCGTGGAGCCAGCTGCACGCGGTACACCGGCGCAAGCGCGGCTTTACGGCGCTGTGCGACCGGCTTCGCGCCCTGTGCGAGATGGTCGACCAGCAGCTGAAGCCGCAGGAGCTGCTGCTGCAGGTCTGGGCAGACGACGGCGACCTGGATGAAGCGCTGCTTGAGAAGGTCGCTCGCCAGCTGAATCGTCCGATCGAGCTGTACACGGCGGCGCGCCTGCCCGGTGTTCTGGACGCCGTTCGTGCGGCCGTAACCCCAGACCACGCCGCCGATCAGAACCCGCTGATAGCCGTTCTGGGCTGGCTGGCGGGACAGGACGGACTGAGACCTATTTGACATCCCCTCTGGGCAGGCAAATAATCGCCGCGAAAGCTGTAGTTAGGGCGCAGAAAGCCGGTTCTTTGAGCCGGAACGGGAGGAGAGTATGTCCGACGATGGCACCACCCCGAGCACGGGCGGCATCGAAAACAACATCCGGGCGGCCTACGATCGCCTTCCGGAGATCGAGCAAAAACGCAAGACAACCCGTCTTCTGAAGATGTTCCTACCGCTGGCGGTATTGGGCATCGTCTTGATCGGGCTCTACTCCCTGTGGGGGTCGGCGCGGTCGAACGTCGTCGATCGCAAGGAAGAGTTGACGCTGCACTTCAAGAACAAGACCAGCGCCATCATCCCGCGCGTCGAGCGCCAGGCCAAAGAGAGCGCCGAGCGCGTGCTGCCGCGCCTGCAGGAGGAGCTCCGAGTCGCCCGTATGAAGGCACAGGAGAGCCTGACGGATGTCTTCGCGCAGCGCACTGAAGGGCTGGGCGAGCGTCTTGAAGAGAAGATGAACCTCAAGCTGCAGGAGGAACTGCTCGCCGTCTCGACGACGCAGCGCCAGAAGCTGCAGGCGACGTTCCCCGACCAGCTGAAGTGCAACAAGGACGACACGCCGGCTCAGTGCGAGAAGAAGGAAGCCGACCTCAACCGCATTATGGATGAGATTCAGCGGTCCTATCGCGACTGGGCGATCATGGAGATGCGAACGACGTTCGACGGCCACCTCAAGGCCATGGACGACATCCGCGCCACCATGGGCAAGTTCACCGCCCCGGGCGCCAAGAAGGGTGAGGAAGGGAAGGAGGGAGTCAAGCCCGACGCACCGGCAGACATGATGATGCTCTTCCTCGAGCTGGCTGCCGAGTACATGGGCGGCAACAGCGACCTCTTCGAGAAGCAGGAGGACTAAGCGATGACTGATTACACAGCAAGCACGCTCGAAGAGCAGGTCCAGGAGATCACGGACTACATCAACCACGAGGCGGACTCCGCCGCGAAATCGGTCCGCACCCAGCTGATCGTCCTGGCGGTGGTGTCACTGATCCTGGTTGGCTACTTCGCCATCCTGAACACCCAGATCAAGGACTTCACGGAGCCCGAGTCACTGGCGAAGCAGGCGGCGATTCTGATCGACGACAACGTCCCCGACCTGGCCGGCATGATCGAGGGCGTCATGAACGACGTCTCGCCGCAGGTGGCCGACTTCATCAGCAACCAGGCCGTCCAGCAGGGCGTCCCGTTCCTGGTGGACAAGTCGGAGAAGTTCTTGGACACGTATATCAATACGATGACCAAGGAGACCGCCGGGTACATGGACGGCGCCTTCAATGACATCGTCCGGGACAACAAGGAGTCCCTGGCCGAGGCCATCGAAAAAGAGCAGACCGGCGACGACCCGTCCAACGCCCTCAAGCCGCTCCGCGAGAAGCTGCACGCGACCTTCACCGACCAGACCACGGGCAAGCGCACCGAGGCCGGCGAGTCCGTCGACAAGAGCCTCATCGCTCTGCGGAACCTGAACAAGCGCCTGAACGAGCTCGCCACCGCGGACCCGGACAAGCTCGACCGCAAGGGCAAGATGAGCTCTCGCCTGCTGCGCACTTACTGGAACTGGGTCGGCCACCGCCCCGAGGATGCAGGCATCGATGACAAGCCGGATGGCCCCGTGGGCGCCGACACCGTCGACACCCCGGTGCCCTAAGCGCCGCCCCTTCCCGACCACCCCGGTCGCAGCTGGCACCCCTGAGTGCCAAAACAGCCGCAGATAACTTATCTACCGCGCCGTTGGCAGGATAGACTGCCAATACAGACCTAGATGCCGTATCTACAGCGCGGTTGGCAGTAAAAGCTGCCAAAGCAGACCTAGATGCCGTATCTAC
>CAZJHX010000003.1:28649-35572 GCA_964545715.1 uncultured Myxococcales bacterium | reverse complement strand
CTACAGCGCGGTTGGCAGTAAAAGCTGCCAAAGCAGACCTAGATGCCGTATCTACAGCGCCGTTGGCAGTAAAAGCTGCCAAAGCAGACCTAGATGCCGTATCTACCGCGCGGTTGGCAGTAAAAGCTGCCAAAGCAGACCTAGATGCCGTATCTACCGCGCCTTTGGCAGGAAAAGCTGCCAAAGACGACCCGGATGCCGAGCTTTGGGGGAGGTTGGGCTAGAGATCCGGGCAGGCAACCGCGTTCGGGGTCTCGCTGACCGTCCAGGTCTCTCCGTCCACGCGCAGGATGCTCTGGCCCTTCGGGGCGTCCGCGACGTCGGACTCGCCGGGGGCGCCGGTCTCGTCCAGCAGGCCGCTCTTGTTCTCGCCGCCGTAGATGACCGTGTCGTGCGGTACCGAGGTCTTGCTGATCTGGGCGGCCGGTGTGTTGAACAGGGCGACGCCGTCGGCCGGGCTGCCGCTGTTCTGCAGGTCCGGGGTCAGGTTGGTCACGTCGGTCAGCAGCGGGGTGCCGTTGGAGGGGTCGGTCAGCGGGCCGCCGACGACGAAGCAATCGCCCGGGGCCAGGGTGCCGCTGAGCTGGTACGTGCCGTAGGTGTAGTCGGTGCCGGCCCAGCCCAGGCTCCAGCCGGAGAGGTCGACCGGGGCGTTGGTGCCGTTCTTGAGTTTGATCCACTCCTTGCCGTCGTCGTTGCCCTCGTCGGCGGCGTGGTCGTAATAGACCTCGACCAGCGCCATGCCTAGCGGGACGCCCTCGATGATCTCCAGGGTGGACTGGGCGGTCTGGATACCGTCGGGGGTGGTCGCAGTGATGACGACCGAGCCCGCGGTGTTGAGGGCGTTGACGTCGACCTCAGCCGCGGTCTCCCCGGCCGCGACCAGGATAGAGGCCGGCAGCTCGATCAGGCCGGCCGGCTCGGCGGTCAGCAGCACCTCCGCGCCATCCACGCCCGCGGGCAGATCGGTCGTAACCGTGAGCGTGATCGTCTTGCCCAGTGAGAGCTGGGCCGAGTCGGGCGTGAGCGACGACACCTCGGGCACCTCATCCGCTCCGATGACGCGCACCTCGGCGGTCAGGGTCACGTCGCCGGTGCTGGCGGTGATGGTCACGTTGTTGGGTGAGCCGGCCACGCCCTCCAGCTGCACAGTGGCGGACTTCTCGCCGGCCGGGATCGTGACCTCGGTGAGCACCAGGGCGGCCACGGTCGGCACGTCGCTCTGCAAGAAGACCGTGAAGTCGGAGTCGGCCTCGGTGGTCAGCGTCACCGTCAGCGGCGGGTTCGTGGGCCCTGTCTCGCCCTCGTTCAAGTACACGAGCGCGGGGCCGAACGCCGCCAGCTTGGCGGGTCCGAGATCGATGTCCTGCTCGTCGCGCGGCGTGATCTTGCTGTTGTCCCAGGCAAAGCGCAGCACGCCGGCGATGCCGTCGAAGACCTCACCCTGCTCGGGGGTCAGCGCATAGAAGAGGTCGTCCACGAGCAGGTTGCCTGTGACGGAGAACTCACCTGTGGGCGCCGACTCGGGGGTGGCCGGTCCGACCTCCAGCACCGTGACGTCGGCGACTCGCACCAGCACGCCCTCGTACGCGGCCGCCTGCGCGCCGCCCGTGGCGATGGATGCGGGATCGTCGATGGTGACCGGGTCGGGCGCGGCGCCTGACTCCAGGACCTTGGCTTTGGGACTGGCCAGCTGGATCTGGCCGAAGTACTCGCCGACCGTGCCAGAGATCTCGAGCAGATCGCCGCGCTTGTAGACGGCGGCGCCATCCTGATCGAAGACGAAGGTGCCCGAGTACTCGGCGCCCTCCCAGCCCTCGGAGTCCGGCGGCTGCTGGATCCAGTAGCCGTTTGTCGTCAGCGCGGTCACCACCATCGGCGGCAGCGAGACCTCGGCGCCCTGCGGCGTCACGCCCTTCTTGATGTCGTAGACCGTGCCCGGACAAGCTCCCGGATGGTCGGGGCACTCGTCGCAGGCGTCGCCGTACTGGTCGCCGTCCTTGTTCTCCTGCTGCGGGTTGGCAGCGCCGGGGCAGTTGTCCTCGATGGCGGGCACGCCGTCGCCGTCCAGGTCGGTCGGGTCCACGCTGGTGCAGGCCTCGGTGTCCGGATCGAACGGACACGGATCACACGCGTCGCCCACCTTGTCGGCGTCCGCGTCCGGCTGCACGCCGCCGTCCATCGGGCGCGGCGGGTTGAACCAATTGGGGCAGTTATCGGTGGCGTTGGAGATGCCGTCGCCGTCCGCGTCATCGTCGGTGGGCCAGCCCTCGAACTCGCCCGGGCGCGACGGCACGCACGTCGGCTGGTCGGCCGGGGTGTCACAGAAGTACAGAGGATAGGTCTTGTACGCCTCGGAGCCGTCGCCCTCCAGGTCCTTGGAGATCTCGGCGAACGTCGCGCCCGTCTCACGCTTGGCGCAGATGCGCTTGCCGCGACCGCACACGTCCATCTCGTCGCACGCGTCGTTGGCCTGCAGCGCGTCGACCAGCGCCGTGTCGCCATACAGCGCGATGCCGCCGCGCAGAACCAGCGCCACGTCCTCAACACCGGCGTCGATCACGGCCCGGTAGCCGTCGTTCTCGGCCGCGTCAAAGATAGTGACGTCCGCGATGCGTCCCTGCTGCAGCGTGCCCAGCACGTCCGCAAACCCGGCCAGCTCCGCCGCCGTATGCGTAACCATCAGCACCAGCGCGCGGTCGCTGAAGAACGAGTCGTAGTGCGTCGAGTTCATACGGTCCGCGCACTGAAGCTCGCGCAACAGGTTGATCGAGCCGGACGGCGCCCAGTCGGAGCCCAGCGCGATCTGCACGCCCTGACGCGCATAAACGCCGACCTCCGCCGTGAAGCCGTACAGGCTGACATTGGACCGTGGCGACCAGATCAACCCGGTGCTGTCCGCCGCCATCAGGCCGATGTCGCCGCTGGTCACGCCGATGCCGTGGATAAACGCGCTGTTCTCCATCACCAGGTCCGCGCTGCCGGCCACCTCGCCGGCCAGGCACAAGAACTCGTTGCGCGCCGCGTCCACGACGCCCTCGGCGACGTGCGGGATATACGCAACCTTAGAGGCGCGCTTGCCCGGGTCCGGCAGCTTGTACTTGTCACAGCCGCTCGCGGTCAGCGCGCCGCTCGTGTCGCCCAGCGGGAAGGTCGGTGCGTCCGGAACGTTGTGCGCCACGCCCTCCAGCAAATTCGCCCGGTCCAGGTTGCGCGTGAAGCCGGCCTTGCCGCCGGAGCCCATCATCGACGTGGCGCCGCCCATGACCATGCGCATTTCGCCCCAGAACTCGCCGTTGGTCTTGGCCCAGTTGCCCGGGGTCGACAGCTTGGTCTTGCCGTTCTTGCCCTTGCGCCACTCATGGCGGTGGTCGTAGCGCTCTTCGCCGTGGTCCACCGGCGGGTGCATCGCCCACCCGATGTGGTCGTGCGGGTTGATAAGTCCCGGGGTGATCAACGCCTTTGGACACTCGATGACCGTCGCGTTTTCCGAGTGCTCGGTGCAGTCGCAGCCGACACACGCGATCGTCCCTTCTGCACCGGACCCTCTTTTAACGACCACCTCTCCGCCGAGCAGCCGGCCGGTCGGGGTCATCACGTCACCGCGCAGGTAGATGGTGTCCTGCGAGCCGGGCGTGACCTTGCACGTGGCGCCGGCTTCGGGCGCAGTGATCGTGTTTCCGCACTCCACATCCTCGCCCGAGTCGTCGGTGCCGGTGTCGACCGTGCCCGTGTCGTCGCCGGTGTCCGACGTGTCGACCGTGGTGTCGCCCGTATCGCCGGTGTCTCCACCGTCGCCGTCACCCGTTCCCGTTGTGTCCCCACAGGCGGCGAAAAACAGGCACACACAGACGAGAGTAATGATTCGTGTCAGGCTCAAAGCTTCGGTCCCCCAAGAATTCGGACTATCCTACGCGCGTCGCATCCTCGTACAAGTGTGGAGAAGTTGCACAGTCCTTTTTGCACCGGACCGCGACATGTCGGCGGATTTCGATGTTGGCAGACATCTTGCTGACGGACAGCGTCGATCACAAACGGGCGATCATTTTAATGGGAGACTGACATGAAGACCGTATTTACACGACTGCTGCTGACCGGCCTGGCCGCCGGGCTCGTTTTTACGGGCTGCGCTGAAGAAGAGCCAACGGGCCAAGCAACCCCGGTCGCGATCGGCGAGGCACAGGCCGGCCTGATCGCATTCCAAACCTGCGAGGATCTGGAAGGCTATATTAAGGGCGTGGCCCTCGCCGAGCTCGAGAAGGGCTTCAACTACATCTCCAGCGGCAAGGGCATCCCGCCGATGGCCGGCATGAGCGACACCGACGACGCCGCCGTGCAGATGTCCGCCGACGCCACGGGCGAGGGCGGCAGCGCCAACAACGACCCGACGCCCCCGGCCGACCCGGAGGAGAGCGGCAATAACAAGGGCACCAGCGGCCCGGCCCACAGCGGCACCAACAACCAGGTCACCGGCGTGGACGAGGCCGACCTCGTCAAGACCGACGGCAACTTCCTTTACGTCGCCAGCGGCTCCACGCTGCGCATCCTGAAAGCGCTGCCCGCCGAGCAGACGGAGATCGTCAGCGAGCTGAAGCTGGTCGGGGGCGCCAATGAGATGTTCCTGCACGGCGACACCCTGCTGGTCTACGGCAACGCGTACGGCGGCAAAGACTACGGCTTCGGTGGCGGCGTGTCCGTCGGCTCGACCGGCTCGTCTCCCGGCGTCGCGGTTCCGCCCCCGACCCACCCTGCTCAGCCCCCCCAGGAGACCGAGCCCATGCCCGAGCCCGAGCCCGAGCCCGGCGAGGACGACTCTGACGGCACCACCGACGACGAGCCCGAGCCCGCCAGCAAGCCCGGCTCCGAGGCGCCCGAGAACGGCGTCTTTGACGACCTGCGCGGCGGCCTGATGCTGCTTACGTTTGTCGACGTCAGCGACCGCACCAACCCCGACATCGTCCGCACGATGGCGGTCGAGTCCCGCTACGCCAGCGCCCGCATGATCGGCAGCGTGGTCTACACCGTGGCGCGCGGCCAGCTCTTCCTGGCCGGCTCCGCTGAGATCGATGGCTTCGACGGCCCCGGCGACAGCATCACCGTGTCCGTGGACGCGCCCCCCTCCTCCGGCAGCGGCAGCTCGGGCAGCAGCAACGGCAGCGTCCCGGCCAACTCGACCGATCCGGACGATGACGACGACGGTGGCACCGACGAGCCGCCCGCCTCCGACGCCCCCGACGGCGTGCCCAGCCCGGGCAAGTCCGACGACGGTGACACCCCGGACGACGGCAGCAAGACCCTGGACGAGTACCTGGCCGAGACCAAGCAGAAGCTGATCGACGCCCTCAACGAGGAGTCCCTGGACGACTGGATGCCCAAGGTCATGGACATCAAAGACGGCGAGACGACCACCAAGTCCCTGGCCGACTGCGGCAGCTTCTACAAGCCGACTATCCAGCTGGGCCTGAACACCGTGTCGGTCATCGCCATCGATCTGGCCAACCCCGCGGGCAACCCCAACGTGGCGACCACGCTGGGCCAGGTGGGCACGATCTACGCCTCCAAAGACGCGCTGTACGCGGCGCACTACGTCTTTGACTACTGGTACTACAACGATGAGGAAGACAAGTCCCCGGCCGAGTACACGATGATCCACAAGTTCGAGTACGCCGACGCCGCGCCCAAATACGCGGCCAGCGGCAAGATCGACGGGCGCATCCTCAACCAGTTCTCCATGGACGAGCACGACGGCCACCTGCGCGTCGCCACGACCATCAACGACTGGACCACCGACGAGGGCAGCACCAACAACGTGTACGTGATGGAGACCGCCAACAACACCATGCAGGTCACGGGCAGCGTGACCGGCCTGGCCGGCGGCGAGCGCATCTACAGCGCGCGCTTCATCGGCGACCGCGGCTACGTCGTCACCTTCAAGCAGATCGACCCGCTCTTCACCCTGGACCTCTCCAACCCGGCCGCGCCGGCGGTGGGCGGCGAGCTGAAAATCCCGGGCTTCTCCACCTACATCCACCCGCTGGGCTCGGACCACCTTCTGACCATCGGCCGCGACGTCCTGGACAACGGCGACTGGCAGCAGGTCGACGGCATCCAGGTGCAGATCTTCGACGTGGCCGACATCACCACGCCCACGCTGGCGCACAAAGCGACCTTCGGCGGCGGCGGCACCAGCAGCGAGGCCCTGTACGACCACAAGGCGTTCTCCTTCTTCGCCGACAAAGGCCTGCTGGCCATCCCGTACAACAGCTACGGCGGTGAGGGCGGCGGCGGCGTGACCGTGGTCGAGGTCGACGGCGGCACCGCGACGCCCGACAGCGACCCCGCGACGGACGAGGGCGGCAGCAACGACGAGCCGGGCGGCGAGGAGCCCCCGGACGCCGAGCCGACCGAGGATCCGAAAGAGGCGCCGGACGGTGAGCCCACCGATCCCGAGCCGCCGATGGACCCGGACGACGACGGCAACGACGACGATGAGGACGGCGTCAGTGACGAGCCGTGGACCCCGCCCGTGCCCCAGGCCGGCGTGATGGTCTTCTCGATCGACGCCGACGCCGGCATCACCACCGTGGGCGACATCTCTCACACGGACCTGGTGGAGACGGAGTCAGAGGACGACTGGTGGTACTACCGCTCGATCCAGGTGCGTCGCACGCTGCTGATCGAGGACAACCTCTACACGGTCGGCACGGCCGGCGTGAAGGTGAACACGAGCACACCAGACCTCACGGAGCTGGCCGCGGTGAAGTTCCCGCCGGCCGATGACTGCTGGGATTGTCCGGAAGATAAGCCGATCAGCGGCGGTACCGGGACCCCGCAGCCGATGCCCGCGCCCGATGAGGGCGGCGATGACGAGGGTGACGGCGAAGACGCGCCGACCCCCGGCGCTCCGTAACCAGCCAGGGCGC
>CAZJHX010000003.1:0-28549 GCA_964545715.1 uncultured Myxococcales bacterium | reverse complement strand
GCACAAAGAGGCCCCCGAGGGGCCGGCGAACAGGATGTTCGCGGGGGTCACGTGCGTGAGGGTGACGGCGAAGACGCGCCGACCCCCGGCGCTCCGTAACCAGCCAGGGCGCAGGAGCGCCCGCACAAAGAGGCCCCCGAGGGGCCGGCGAACAGGATGTTCGCGGGGGTCACGTGCTAGAAAAGCTGCCCGAGTCTGGCCGCCACGCAAGTGGCGGTGCCTTCCTCTGCGATTCCGCAGATCGGATCACACGCCATAATGCCGTCCCCGTCGAACCCCGGCGGGCACTCACAGACGACCTCTGCATCGGCTTCGGTGCAGATGGCCTGTGCGTGACAGCCTCCGTTAGCGACGGCGCAGCCACCGCATTGGGAGACCAGGGTCGCGGGTGCGACACAGTCCGGTGCTTGATTGGAATCGACAGCCCCCCAGGAGAGGCTGAGCGCGACACTCAAGAGCAGGGGCGCCATGCTAGCGCAGCCCCAGGACCGTCTGTCCCGCCAGCAGCGGCTCGCGGTTGATCGGCGCCTGCTGATGCGTCGTCGTCTGGCTCGCAGTCAGCGTGTTCGGGCCCGGCTGCCGGGCGTCACGCACGTGCGCTACAAAGAATGATAAAAAGATCACCGTCGAGACGCACAAAAGCGCCAATCTGACGGTTCCCATCGTGAGGCCTTCCTGCCTTCCACCACGGTCCATAACTACCTCTCAGTATGTTTTCTGTCTCCGTCCACCTCCATTTTCCTCACACTGTAAACCTAACGTTAAGCAAAAACTTTACGCTGTATATTTTTCTATCATTCTGCTCTAAACGGGGATCAGGTCAGCGTCGACAGGGCATTGGCGAGATAGCCGTATTGAGCCGGGGCGTTATAGGCCTGCGCAGAGATGCGGATCAGGCGATCTCGGGACCGTGGGAACCGGATGACCGGCATCTGAATGCTGTACTCGTCGTGCAGTCGCGCCTGCAGCGGGTCGAATGGGTTCATCGGGGGCGCGGGCGGATCATCCGTCTCGCCCAGGAGCACGGCGGCGAGCATGCCGATCATGTCATCGGGCGCCGCAGCAGCCGTGCCCATCCGCTCGCACAGCAGCGCTCGCGCGTCCAGAGCCATGCGGCGGTTGTGCGCCATCAACGCGGGCCAGCCGCCGGGCAGCAGCGACCCGAGGAAGTCGATGGCGGTCGGGATCGCCAACACCGCGCTGGGATCGTCCGTGCCCTGCCAGTCAAACTCCAAGCGAAAGCGTGACCGCTCGCCAAGCGGCATCGTCGCACCGTGACTGATGATCGTCGGCCGCACGTCCGCCTGGCGATCCCGCCGCACATGCAGAAACGCCGAGCCCTTGGGCGTGCACAGCCACTTGTGGCAGTTGCCCGTGTAATAAGCGGCGCCCAGCGCGTCCAGGTTCAGCGGCACGTGGCCCGGAGCGTGGGCTCCGTCGACCAGGGTCTCGATCCCGCGCTCTGCCAGCCGCGTGACGATGTCCGCGATCGGCAGCACCAGGCCGGTCGGACTGGTGATGTGATCCACCATCGCCAGCACCGTGCGCTCCGTCGCTGTCTCAAGCACGGCGGCCACGACATCATCGGCAGCGGCGGCTGGGAACGGCAGCTCCACGACGTCGACCACAGCCCCGGCGCGCGCGGCCACATAACGGACCGCGTTGGCGCACGCCCCGTAGGCGTGGCTGAGGATCAGGATGCGATCACCGGCCGAAAGCTCCATAGACCGTACGACCGCGTTGACCCCGGTCGTAGCGTTGTTGATAAGCGCCAAATCGTCCGGGTCCGCCCCGATGAACACCCCGAGCGCCGCGCGCGTCTCATTCAACAGGGGCAGCGCGTCCCGCATGAAGAAGCGCATGGGCTCGCGTTCGATGCGCGCCTGAAGCTGCTGCTGAAACTCAGTGACCGGCTTGGGGCACGCGCCGAAGGAGCCGTGATTGAGGTATACAACGTCCGGATCGAGCGACCAATGATGCGCGAAACGCGAGCCTGCGGGTCTGGATTCTGCGGCCATGCCGTGGGAAGGTAGCCACTGTCGATCACGATGTACAACCCGTTTTCAGTTATCGATAGGAGACCTCGATGCGTGGGGTTCTGCTGACCGTTTCTATCCTCTTGTGGACCTCGGCGTCAGCCGCGCAGATCCCGGACCTGAACGGCGTCTGGGGCGGCCGCGACGACGGCGGCGAGGCACTGTCGCTGCACTTTGTCGGCAGCACCGTCGTGCTCACCGATGACGCCAACACGCTGCTGGCCGACTGGTCGTTCGAGGGCGGGAGCAAGGTCGGGGGGACCTGGGAGTTCCCCATGTCGATGGTGGCGCTGACCATGTTCGACCGCCGCGGCCAGCTGGCCAAGATCTCACGCAACGGCAGGGCACGCACAGTGACGGCCATGCTGCAGATCACGGGTCCGAAGCACCGCTTCTGTATCGCCCCGCGCGGCTTCGGCAAGCGCTTGATGAAGAAAGGGGCGCCGGCGCGCTGCGTCTACCTGAACAAGGCGACCCCAACGCCGAAGCCCAAACCGAAGCCTGCACCGCAACAAAAACCCCAACCTCAGGGCGCCACAGATTGTGTCGCGAAGTGTGTGCAGGCCAACCAGATGCAGGCGGTCTCGCCCGAGGTCATCGAGGCGGACTGCCGCCGCCAGTGCGCTGGAAAATAGCCCCCCTTTCGTGCTACGTTTGCGCCCCATGAAACGATGGACCGCGCCCCTACTGGCACTGACCTTCCTCACCTTTGCGGCATGCGGCGACGAGGGCTCTGGTGACACGACAGACACCGGGGCTGCGGTCGAAGACGTGCCGGACGTCGAAGAGCCGGACATCCCCAAGCAGGTGACTCAGGGCTCATACTACAGCTTTACGATCACGTTTCCGACGGACGGCGTCAGCCAAAAATACGAGCAGAACATCGATGACGCGCCATATGTGATCTCCTACGGCTCCTCACACATCGGCACGGCGGTGTCGCTGGCCATCGAGGACACGCTGTACTCGCCGTTTGCCTCCATCAACTTCAACTTCGGCTTTGTCGTCGGCTCCAACGACTATCCGCTGACGATCGATGACACCGGCCGCTGGGAGTGGGGCAAAGGCGGCAAGAACACGCCGCCGTCATTCAAGATCACCGCCAAGGACGGCGGCATCCAGCGCACGTTTGCGTCGTGGCTGCCAACCGCTGAGGGGCACTACGACATCGAGCGCTGGGGCAACGCGACCGGCGACCTGGTCAAGGGGACGCTGGAGGGCACGCTGGTCAACGACAGCGGTGACCCGCTGGAGGCCAAGATCATCGGCGAGTTTCAGTTCTTCCTGCCCGAGAAGGGGCAATAGTGCTTCCGACGACAGTGCGCTTCAGCCGACTTCTGCTGACACTCTTGCTGGCCGCCGCCTGCTCCGACGGGCCCCAGGTAGCCGGAGCCCCCCCGCCCGACGCCGGTCCGCTGCCTGACGTGGCGATCTCGACAGACGCCGG
Source organism: uncultured Myxococcales bacterium (assembly GCA_964545715.1). Classification (GTDB taxonomy): domain Bacteria; phylum Myxococcota_A; class UBA9042; genus CAZJHX01. The sequence goes on along the minus strand of CAZJHX010000003.1, from coordinate 25,066 downwards.
TGGGCAGTCACAATCGGACGCGGACGCCGGGCCGGACCTGCCGCCGCCGCCCCCACCGTGCAGCGAGGGGGTGAGCTGCAACGACTACGACGCGTGCACTCAAAACGACGTGTGTATCGACGGCCAGTGCCGCGGCACGCCCTACGACTGCGATGACGGGCTGGAGTGCACGGCCGATCAGTGCGACGGAAAGGGCGGGTGCGACGGGGCTAAGCTGGTGTCCGGGCTCTGGTGCCTGATCGGCGGGGCCTGCTACGGCGACGGTGAGCTGAACCCCGCCAACGCGTGTGAGGCCTGCGTCACACCGGTCTCGCCGACCGGGTGGAGCGCGGCGGACGGCGCCACCTGCGATGACGGGCTGGAGTGCACCGCGGACGACCAGTGCCAGGGCGGCGTGTGCAAAGGGGGCAAGGACCCGTGCGACGACGACAACCCATGCACCACAAACGGCTGCAAAGAGGGCGAGGGCTGCATCCACGCCGCGCTGCAGGGTGCCTGCGAGGACGGGGACTTCTGCACGCTGGGCGACACGTGCACGAATCAGGTGTGCAACCCCGGGCCCAAGTCGCTGGACTGCAGCGACGGCGATCCGTGTACGCAGGATGAGTGCGTCAAAGGCGGCGGCTGCCTGCACGCGCCGCACAACGGCACGTGTGACGACGGCGACCCATGCTCGCTCAACGACGTCTGCGCGCTGGGTGAGTGCACGGGCGGCGCGGACAAGCCAAGCTGTGACGACAGTAACGCCTGCACCAACGACTCGTGCCTGGCGGGCGTGGGCTGCATCCACGTGCCGAACCTGGTCGCGTGCGAAGACGGCAACCCGTGCTCCGAGGGCGACACGTGCTCGGGCGGGCAGTGCGCGGCGGGCTTCTTCATCAAGGAGTGCGACGACGGCGACCCGTGCACGCAGGACTTCTGCGAGGCCAACGTCGGGTGCAAGGCGGTGCCCAAGACCGGGACGTGCGACGACGGCAACCCGTGCACTGAAGGCGATAAGTGCTTTGGCGGCGTCTGCAAGGGCAGCACGCCGACCGAGTGCGACGACGGCAACCTGTGCACCGACGACCTGTGCAACGCCAAGGTGGAGGGCGGCTGCGTCTTCGAGTTCAACACCGCGCCGTGCGAGGACGACGATCCATGCTCGATCAGCGCGTGCAACAAGGGGGCCTGCGTGCCCTCGGGCCTGGACTGCGACGACGGCAACGTGTGCACGATCGACATCTGCGAGGGGGACGAGGGCTGCACCCATACGCTGGACGGCAGCAGTGACGCCTGCCTGCTGTCGATCACGATCACGTCACCCAAGCGGGCCATCACGCTGACCGGCAACAAGACCATCACCGTGAAGGGCAAGGTGCAGCACCCGGCGGCGCCGCTGGAGTTCGCGCGCCTGAACGGCAAGGACCTGAAGCTGAAGTCCAACGGCACGTTCCAGACGACCGTAAAGGCCAAGCACGGCATGAACGTGCTGTTTGCCGAGGTCAAAGACGAGCTGGGCAACACCGACAAGGCGATGCGGTCGTTCTACTACTCGACCAAGTACCAGCCGATGTCGTCCGACAATCCGACGGCGTCCAAGATGCCCAAGTCGCTGTACCTGTACATGGGTCCGCCGGCCATCGATGACGGCAACCACAGCATGCCGCCGGACGACCTGGCGACGATCTTCGAGGTGATCATCGGCGCCTTTGATATCGGCGCGCTGCTGCCCAATCCGCTGGTGGAGAACAGCAACTACAAGGTCACGATCAGCAACGTGAGCTTCAAGCCGGCCGAGGTTCAGCTGGTGCCGATCGCCGGCGGGCTCAACCTGTACGCCACCATCGACGACCTGTACGCCAAGGTCAGCGCCAAGGGCAAATGCACGTTCTGTCCCAGCGCCAGCGGCAAGATCACCGTCAGCCGCATCATCATCAGCAGCGACGTGGGCATCAAAACCAAGAACGGCAAGGTGGACGCCACGCTCAAGAAGACCGACGTGATCCTGGTGAACCCCGACGTGGACATCAACGGCATCCTGGGGTCGATCCTGGACTTCATCGTGGACTTCGTCGTCGATCAGCTTGCGCCGACGATCGAGGGCGCGTTTGAGAAAGAGCTGGGCAAAGTGGTGCCCGACACGCTGGAGGACGCGCTGAACAGCCTGGCGTTTGACACCAAGTTCGACATCCCACCGCTCTTCGACGGCGGCAAAGCGGTCAAGGTCACACTGAAGACAGGCCTGGAGACCACGTTCTGGACCGAAGACGGGGGGACGTTCCGCATGTGGGCGGCCGCGACGACGCCCAAGAAGGTCAGCCACTCGGTGCTGGGCACGCTGCGGCGCGACGGATGCGGCAGCGGGTCGGAGAACCTGGCGCTGAGCCAGGACGAGGCGCTGCAGATCGCGCTGGGCGACGACATGATGAACCAGATCCTGTTCTCGATCTGGTGGGGCGGGGGCCTGAAGTTCCCGATCCCGGCGTCGCTGCTGGCCGGGCAGGATCTGACCCAGTTCGGGGTGACGGATCTGGCGCTGGAGCTGGACTTCCTGCTGCCGCCGATCGTCTCTGCGTGCAACGAATACAACGACGTACTGCTGCAGATTGGCGACATTGCGATCCACGTGACGATGAAGCTGTTCGACCAGCCGGTGGAGCTGGATCTCTTCGCCAGCATGGAGGCTTATCTGGACTTCGTGGCGGACAGCAAAGGCCTGGGGCTGGAGGTCGCGGACATCAAGGACCTCAAGACGGAGGTGGTCGTCAGCACGGCCGGCTTCGGAACGGCTGAGCAGCTGGTGGACAACCTGGTTGGCGAGCAGCTGACGCCGCTGATCTTCGGACAGCTGGGCGACGGCGCGCTGGCGGGCTTCCCCCTGCCGGAGATCGACCTGGGCGGCCTGGCCGACGGCGTGCCGGAGGGCACCGTCATCGCGATCAACCCCAAGAACGTGGACCGAGACAAAGGCTGGACGGTGATCGGTGGTGAGATCAAGTAGCGCCCTCTTCATCGCAGCGCTGCTGATCGGCTGCCCCGACGACCCCGTGACCCCGGGCCAGACCGACGGCGCAGACACCACCGGCACGGACGACAGCACCGGCGCCGACGTGGTGACGCCCGACGCGGACACGGGCGTGGCCCCGGACGGGGAGACCGGCGAGCCGGACGCCGCCGAGGACGCGTGGACGCCGCCGCCGTGCGTCGTGGGGCTGCCGTGCGACGACAACAACCCGTGCACCATGAACGACACGTGCGCCGACAGCTTGTGCGAGGGCACACACTACACGTGTGACGACGGGCGGGAGTGCACCGCAAACGACTGCACGGGCGACGGCGGGTGCGAGTTTGGCGTGATCAGCGGCTTCTGCCTGTTGAACAACGTGTGCGTGGACCACGGCACCATCGACCCCAACAACGAGTGCGGGCGCTGCGACACGGACAAGAGCAAGATCGCGTGGTCCGAGCGCGACGACGACGACCCCTGCGAGGACGGCAACCCGTGCACGTTCGGCGACTATTGCAAGAAGGGCACGTGCAAGAAGGGGCTGAAAGCGACGTGTGACGACGGCAACGACTGCACCCAGGACAGCTGCGACAAGCTGAGCGGCTGCGTCAATCAGCCGGCGAGCGGACCGTGCAGCGACGGCGACCCGTGTACGACCGTCTCTGAGTGCAGCGGCGGAGTCTGCCACGCCCCGTTTGGGCAGTGTGACGACGACAACCCGTGCACCACAGACACCTGCCTGCCTGAGCTGGGCTGCCAGCACGTGGTGACGGACACCGCCTGCGAGGACGGCGACGCCTGCACGGTGGGCGACAAGTGCAAGTCCGGCGTGTGCACGTCCGGCCCGCCGGCGGACTGCAGCGACGGCACGGAATGCACTGAAGACGAGTGCGACGAGGTCTTCGGCTGCTACCAGACGCTGACCTTGAACCCCTGCTGCTCAGGCGCTATTCACGTGTGCAATGACGGCAACCCGTGCACAACCGACACCTGCGACGGCGGCGCAGAGGGTGCGTGCGTCAACACCCCCAACACCGACGCTTGCGAGGACGGCGACCAGTGCACCGGCGGCGACAAGTGCTCCGGCGGGGTCTGCCAGTCAGGCAACGCGGCGGGCTGTGACGACGGCAACCCGTGCACCACCGACCTGTGTGACGAGGCCGCCGGCTGCCAGCACGCCCCGACGATCGGCGGCTGCAACGACGGCATCCCGTGCACGTTTGACGACACGTGCATCAACGGCGAGTGCATCGGCGACGCCTCCGAGTGCACGTGCGACCCGCCGTTTTCCCCGACGATCGCCAAGACGACGCTGCTTCAGTTGGGGGAGACCGGCAACCCCGGCGACGGGCTGGACGTCGACGTGAATCCGGCGACGTGCGCGCCCGCGGGCAAGTGCTCGGGCGGCATCGACAACACGCTGTCCGTGCTGAACAACTTCGTCAACGAGAACATCGCCAAAGAGGTCAACGGCGGCGGCCTGGTGCTGCTGTTTGAGTTGGTCGACGTCAAAACCGACGGCACCCCGTTCACGCTCAGCGTCTACCCGGGCAAGAAGGCCGACAAGAGCTGCGACCACACCAAGAGCGGCTGCACCTACCTGGTCGAGGACGAGGGCCTGACCGAGGACTGCCAGCCGCTGATCAAGATCGACAACGCGACCATCAAAAACGGCAAGCTGACCGCGGGCGGCCCGGGCTACAAGTACCAGCTGATCGTGCCGCTCTTCGGCGACAACTACCTGCCCATCGACATGTTCAACGGCGCGCTGACGGCGGATGTGGTCTTGGACGGCGACAAGGTCGTGTCGATCAAAAACGGCATCCTGGGCGGCGCGGTACCCAAGTCCGTCTTTGTAACGGCCATCGAGTACATCCCGGAGGCCGACCTGCCGGTGCCCAAAGAGAACCTGGCGCAGCTGATCGACCTGCTGATCAAAAACGACATCGACACCGGCCCGCCGTCAGGCCCGGACGCGGCCTCCATCGGCCTGCGCTTCGAGGCGGTCGGCGGCACGATTGTGGGCGTGGACGACTAAGTCTCGTAGTGCACGTTCTGATGCGTGTGGAACGGGCGCTCGCAGTCGACCTGGACCGGACCGTACGGCAAGAAGTCCCGCGCCACTTCTCCGTGCGGGTGTTTGTACCGACCGTCGGCGGGGTTCGAGCAAAACACACTCCATACCGGCGCCAGCGCGGCAGCCAGACCGGCATGCCAGCTGTGGCGGGAGCCGTGGTGGGGTACCTGCAGCATCAGCAGGCGGCTCAGGCGGTTTGGTCCTAGCGCCGCTTTGAGTGCGACGAGGCGTTTGGGTTTGTTCAGGAACCCATCGCCCGTAAAGAGATAACCCGCCTGCGCGCCGCGTCCATGCGCCGCATACCTCCAGTCGGCGTCGACGTAGGTTCTGAAGACCCGGCGGTGTACACCCCGACCGGTCGGGCCGGTATACAAGAACAGCGAGATCTCGTTGCGCGCCTTGGAGCGGCTGCCGAAGTGGCGGTCGTACTCGGTGCGCAACGCCAGGAGCGCCGACTCGCGATCCCTCACAGATGACGCCGAAAGCAGCGCATTTCGCGTTTTGGCGACCGCCTTTCTGAACGGGAGCGGTGCAGTCTTGGCCAGCGTCGCATCGTTGTAGGGCAAGAACTCCCACAACCCGGCAGCGCGAATTGGCATACCCGGGGGCAGCACCGCCACGCGGGGGTGACTGTCGCGAAACACGGCGAGGTCGTCCACCTGCTCGGGCTCCCACGGATCTCGTAGGTGCTACGGGCCAGAAATCGACATCGGCACAGACCTTCATTCGCCCCCTCCCTCACCCGCTCAAGGTCCAACGGTACGCAATGCGTCACGGCGCGGGTGGGACATGTCCCAGCTCGAAGACCTAAAAAGGAGAGCGGCCGCACAGCGGCGCGAGATACAGCCACAGACGACGTTCCAGCGCCTCACGCTGCTCCTGAGGCGCGGACTGCAGGGCGACGTGCATGCGCGCAACCGCAAACACGCGCGCGCGCTCGAAGAGGGCGTCGTCGCGCAGCCCGGAGAGCGTCTTAAAGGCGTCATCCCAGCGGCCGCTCGACGCCAGGATCGGGACCAGCTGAAACGTCTGTATCGGGCCAAAGAGCGTGTCATCCTTGTCGGGCGTGAGCGTCTCGACCGCCTCGTCGACCCGGCCCGCCTCGGCCGCCTCGCTGGCCAGGCCGCTGAGGATGCCCATGCGGTTGGAGGTCTTGGCTTCCTCCGCCGCCAGCTGCACGACTTGCGCGCGCAGCTGCTTCAAGTCACGAGGCGGTCTGAGCTGGCGCCACTCGTCCCACACACGAAAGACGGCGAGGGAGCGGTTGTTGCCGTTCTTTACCGCCGACGCCGCCGCCAGGGCCTGCTTGTAGAGCAGGTTTGCGCGCGAAGAGTTGCCGGCCGTTGCCATGCGCTTGGCCAGAGCCAGCAGAAGACGGGTGCGGCTGCGGGCGTCGGGCACGGCAGCGACCCGCGCGGCGGCCTGATCGAGATGCTGAGCCGCGGCCTCGGCAACGCCCAGGTCGACGTCGACCAGGCCCGTGTACAGCTTGTTGATTTTGGCGCGCTCGGCCAGCGACTGGGTCAGGCGGGCTCGAGCCTTCTGCGGGCGGGCAGCATCGGCGTGCGCGACGGCGGCGGTGGCGAGGGCCGCGCTTCTGGCCCAGCCGTCCTTGAGGCCGGCGATCGCTTTGTCGACCCCGGCATCGTCGTCCAGCGCGGCAAAGCCCGACGCCAGCGTCTTGGCCGTCATGGGTCCCTCGATGACCGACAGCTGCGGCAGGCTCTCGAGCGCACGCTCCAGGTGCGATCGGGCGCCCTCGACCCCGAGCTCGGCAAACCGCTTGCCGATCATGGCCAGGGCGCGCCCCCTGAAGTGCTGGCCTGCAGCGAGCGCCGCGAGCATCTGAGCGGACAGCGCCTGCGGGACCTGCGGCTCCAGATACATGCTCACCAGCCCGCGGGCCGTGTCCTCGTCGCGCGCCGAGCCGACCAGGCACTCCACCGTGAGCGGGGCTGGCATGACGGATTGGGGAGCCGGCTTGGATTTCTCGGACGATACGGGAACGGGCTTGTCGGTCCCACGGCAGCCGCAAAGCAGCACCGCGAGCATCACGAGCCGCGTGCTCACCCTTTTCGGCTGATGGCGCCGCGCGCCTTGTCCCACATGGAGGCGCCGGTGTCCTGGACGTCCTGGAAAAACTTGAAGAGCGGGTCCTTGGACTGCTCGTAAGTCTCTTTGTAGCTCCTGGCGCCGCCCTTCACCTCGTCGTACACGGACGTGCCCGTGTCCTCGTCGCGGCGGGGATACTCACCGGACAGCACGGTGGAGTAGCCGCCCGAGTCGACCCACCTCTTGAGCTCGGCCAGGCGCGTCACATGGAACGGGTGACGCCGGCGCAGCACGTTGATGACCTTGAAGACGCCGTCCAGCACGTCGCCGCCGGCCTCGTAGTCCTCGGCCTGGGCGACAAACTCGTCGACCTGCATCTGCTTGATCTTGGAGCCGCCGGCCATCTTCATGTGCACGGTGTAGGCGATCTTGGGGTCCTGCACGCACAGCAGGCCGGCTCGGTCCGCGGACAACTCCGACTTGCGGTCCCACTCGCGCAGGGCTGCGATCACGCCAAACAGCGCCAGCGGCACCAATGGAATGCCGATCCGGCCCAGCGAGATCTGCAGCAGCAGCCCCAGCATGGTCTTGTACAGCGCGTGGTCGCTCATGATGTGCCCGAGCTCGTGGCCGATGATCAGACGCAGCTCGTCGTCCGAGAACAGGTCGACGGTGCCGGAGTTCAGCACGATGAACGGCTTGTCGACGCCGATGGCGCCCGCATTGACGATGGGCGTCTGAGCCACAAACAGCTCTGGGCGCGACGTGACGTCCAGCACTTTCAGACATTCTTCGTACAGCTCGTTGACGCGTGTGAACTGACGCTCGTTCACGCGCACGGCGCTGGCCAGATACAGATAGCGAAGGCTGCGCTCGCCGACCAGACCGATGAACTTTCGCAGCATCGTGTCGAAGCCCGGAACCTTGCGAAGCGCCGACAGCGCGGCCTTGTCGGCCGGGTGCTCGTACGCGCGGGGGCTCATATCGGGCAGCGTGACCCGGTCGCCAACGCGCTCGGGCTTGCGGTGCACGCGCTTGCCTACGACCTCGGCTTCTGACATAGCGCCATTATCTGTGGTCATGAGTCCTCCGAGTAGGTTGTTTGCCCACTACAAACCCGGACGGTACGCTTGTGATTCCAAGGTGGTCAAGGGAGACGACAATGCTTAGGTACGGTGCGGTGTTAGCCGCGGTAGTGGTCGGTGCGCTCGGGTGCGGCGACGATAAGACCATCCAGCCCTTCCCTCCCGGTACGGGTGTGACCGGCACGGGCACCGGCACCGGCGGGACAGACACGGGCGGCACCGGCACCGGCGAAGACACCAGCCCGACCTGCGAAGTCATCCACGGAATCGGCTGCGGCAGCACGATCAACGGCAACACCAACGGCGGCCCCAAGAAGATCTCCAGCTACGCCTGCACCTCCGGCGTCGACTACAAAGGGTCGGCCGAAAACACGTACTCGCTGACCGTCGAAAAGGACACGGAGCTGACGCTGAAGGTCAACCCGCCGGGCGCGCTGGACGTGATCGCCATGCGGCCCCGCAGCGACGGGACGTGCAATCCCAACGACTGCCTCTCCGCCAAGTCGGGGGACAAGGGCGCCAAGTTCAAGATGAAGAAGGGCGAAAAGCGCTTTGTCACCGTGGAGCGACGCGACCAGAAGTCCGGCGACTACACCCTGGAGGTCGTATGCTGCGAAAAGTCATGCAAGAACAGCCAGGGTCTCAACAAGATCTGCGGCGATGACGGCTGCGGCGGCACCTGTGGCGCGCCCTGCCCCAACGGAACCGCCTGCAACGAGGAAGGCCAGTGCGCCAAGCAGGAGTGCGTGCCGCTCACGTCGCTGCAATGCGGTCAGGGCGTCGACTCGGTTCCGCTGAGCGGGACCGGCAGCACCAAGGACCTGACCAAGTACAGCTGCAACCCGACCACGTACGCCGGCCCGGAGGTGGCCTACTCGTTCTTTGCGCAGTCGGACCAGGAGGTGTCGGTCAAGCTGACGACATCGCAGCCCGAGAACCCGATCGACCTGCTGCTGCTCAAGGGCGACAACACGGGCAAGTGCAGCAGCTCTCAGTGCGTCGGCTTCAACAACAAAGAGGTCGTCTTTCCGGCCAAATCGGGCGAGCAGTACTACCTGGTCGTCGACGCGCCCGTGAACACCGACCCGCTCTTCAGCCTGGCCGTGGACTGCTGCGTGGCCAACTGCGGAGGGGCGGGGGGGCGGGGCCCCAAAAAGGTGTGCGGGGACAACGGCTGCAACGGGACGTGCGGCACCTGTGACAACGGCACGACGTGCAACGACGGTGGGCAGTGCGTCACCCCGGGCACCACGAACGACACCTGCGCCAAGGCGACGGTGATCGATAGCCTGCCGTTTACAGGCGCGGGCACCACAGAGGGCGCCAAGGACGACTATGCGATGTCGGCGACCTGCCCCGACGACGCCACCGGCGGCAAGGACGGCAACGACGTCGTGTACACGTTTACGGCGCAGCAGGACCAGTTGGTGCGCCTGACCATGACGCCCCAGGACAAACCCGACGAGTGCCCCCCCACGCCGTGCCCGCCCAACATCGTCTACGTCACGCTGGGCTGCCCCTCCAGCGGCGGCGAGATCTGCATCGGCAACGGAGACTTCTTCCTGGACGAGACCAAGGTGGAGTGGACCGCGCAGAAGGGCTCGACCTACTACATCACCATCGACGGCTTCAACCAGAACGAGGTCGGCGCCTACCAGATAAATCTGATCGCGCCCTGAACAGCCGAGTTAGCCGACCCAGCCCACCAGCAGCAGCTGCAGCATCCCGATCAGGCCGCCGAGCAGGCCGCCGTAGATGATCAGGTAGATCTCCTCGCGCTCGAAGAGGCCGCGGATCAGCTGCTCGAATTCCGACTTTTGCAGCGCCGCCACCCGCTCGGACAGCATGGCGTCCACGTCCAGATGGGAGGTCGCAGCCTTGACCATCTCCTGGCGTGCGCGTGGAACCTGCTCGACGGCTTTGGCGGCGATTCGCGTCCGCAGCTCCGGGCGGGCGTCCTCGGGGATCAGCGCGTCGGCCATCTGAAACAGCTGGGGTGACTGCTCGCGCAGGGTGGTCTCCGCCGCTTCGACATCTTCAGCCGCAATCTGTGCCGGAATCAGCTTCTCCGACAGGTCGCCGAAGATCTCGCTGGGGATGATCAGCTCGCGTGCGGCGATCTCACCCATCTGGCCGGCCATGCGCAGCTGACCTTTGGGAAACATCCCCTGGTACTCAAAGAAGCCCAGGTAGACCGTCGGCTCTCGCGGGTAGAACAGCATCTGGATCGCCAGCCAGTTGGTCACCGTGCCGACGACCGCGCCAACGATGGGCAGCGCGACGTTGCCCAGCAGCTGCAGCACTCCCCACTGAAAGATGCCCAGCGCAAAGCCGAAGATGGCGCCGTAATACTCAATGAAATCCAGCTCTTTCTTGGAGACCGTGTAGATCACATCCTCCAGCCCGCGCGCGCCCCAGAGCATGATCTTCTCGGTGATCAGAGCACGCAGATCGAAGACGGTCGCGGCGCGATCCTGCAGCGCCTCCACGAGCTCCGGCGTGCGCTTGCGGGCCTCGGCGATAACCTGCGTGACCACCATCTCGACCATCTGATCGTTGAGCATGGCGCGCTTGGCCTCGGGGACGGCCGCCCGCAGCTCCCCCACGATGACGGGCGCCAGTTCGCGGGCCATCGCCTCCACACGATCGACCAGCTCGGGCCGATTCAGGGCGCCGACCAGGTCCTTGGTGTCCACAAAGTCGCGCGTGATGATCGACGCCAGCATGCGGGCGAAGTGCCGCTGGTGCTTGGGCAGCACGCCCTGGATCGAGATGCCGGCGATTTTGATGCGGTCGTGCGGGCGGAAGATCATCTTCACGGCCAGCACATTGGTCACGTACCCGATGATCGCGCAGATCACGGGAAACAGCAGAAGAAGTATGAGCCAGGCGGGCATGAGGGCCCCTGATTAGCAGGAACGGGCTAATTAATGAAGGTAGGGATCAACGAGCAAAGCGCGCCAAAGTCCGGGCAGCACACGCTCTCGCCAACCGGGTAGCGATCGGCGTAGGAGCCCGTGTTGATGCACATTCGATAGCCTTTGGACGGATAGTAGTAGGCCCAGAAGAAGCACATCTCCTTGTTGGCGGACTCGCCGAAGCCGACCTGCTTGTCGGTCGTGTTGTTCCAGGTGCAGCGGTATTTGAAGCCCTCGCCATCGTCAAACTCCAGGGGCGGGTCGTAGTTGATGACCGGCGACTCGGACCACAGAAACGGCTGGTCCAGCGGATAGATGTCCTCGCCCGGGTCGTCCTTATCCGCCGCCCACTTGACCTCTACGTTGGTCCCCAGCGCATGGGTATGGCCGGTGATCGCAAAGACCTTGGTGCCCTCCCACACGTCTAGAAAATGCCAAGGCGTCGTGTGCTCAGACTGCGGCTTCAAGTCGATGTCGGGCGTGCCGTAGAACAGCATGTCCGCCTCGGCGTCGACATCGTCCAGGTTGATCGTGTCGAAGGTCACGTCGCCGTGCGCCACGATGTCTTCGTCGTAGTAGTTGAGGTAGTGGGCCTCGACCCGAATCATCTGGTTGGGCTGAAACTTGAACGCGACCCCGTCGGGCAGCTCCAGGGTCTCTTCCGGCACCTGAGAGATGATCAGCGGGATGGTGTCGCCGCTCAGCGTCTCGGTGAAGGGCGTGCAGCCGAAGGGCTCCGGCTTCTCCTCTTCAGAGGTGGAGCGGTACACGACCAGATGGTGCGACCCTTTGGCCAGCTTGGTGTGGATGGCGGTGACCCAGACCTCGGTCGGGTTGGTCAGCCGCTTGAGCACGCACTTGGTCGTCTCTTTGCCCGGCTTCATGGTCCAGTCACCGACAAAAGTGGTGTACTGCTCTTCCACAGGCGGCCGTCCCGTATCGGTCCCGTCACCGGTGGTCGCGTCACCCGTGTCCGCGGTGGTGTCGCCGCCGGTGTCCCCAGTGGTGTCACCGCCGGTATCGCCCGTGCCGGTGATCTCGACACCCGTATCCGTCGTGCCGGTGGTGTCCGCCCCGGACGACTGAGCGTCGGTGTCAGACGCGGTGGTTTCAGCGCCCTGGTTCGTACCCGATGAGCATCCAAGCGCGATTAGAGAGGCGAAAGAGAGAGGAACAACAACAACAACAACAGCTCGCATGGCAGGGAAAATGCCATAAATGACCGCCTGGTCGCAAGATGGAATGAACGTTCGCTCACTTTCCGCATCGGCCCTTTGCCGACTTTTACGGGGGTGGTGCCTGCCTGGACGCCACGGCGATGTGTTGGAAGCGGAAGGCGCGCGCCCGGTCGTACGTGCCCGTATAGCTGGCGGCGAGCTCGTCGAAGGAGACAGTGCGCACGTGGCGATATCCACAGCGAAACATCAGCGGCAGCACGTCGTCGATGCCGAAGCGGATCGGCTCGCCGAGATCCTTCACAAAGTCCCGGACCACCTCGTCCTCGGGACGAATGCCCTTGCCGGTCGCCATCTTCTTGCCCGCGTAGTCGAACGCCAGCCGCGACTCAGGGTGACAGCCGGCGGCGATACGGCTGGCTGTCGCAGCGACATCGTCCTCGCTCAGGTAGTACGTCACGCCCTCCCACACGAAGAGGGCGGGCTGCTCTGTGTCGAGGCCGGACGCGGTCAGGCGGTCGAGGAAGTCGTCGTGCTCAAAATCGCAAGTCACGTAGACGGCAGCGTCCTGTGGGTACCCGGCGATGCCCTGCAGCCGATCGCGCTTGCTGGCCTGGCTCGTGGCGTGGTCCACCTCAAAGAACCGGACGCCATCGGCCGAAAACCGGGCCGACCGCGTGTCCAGGCCGGCGCCCAGCAGCACGATCTGGCGCACCCCGGCCGCGATGGAGTTCACCACCAACTCGTCCAGAAAGCGGGTGCGCGACCCCATCCACAGGCGCATGTGCGGGTAATGCACTTCGTAGCGCTCGGCGATGGCCAGCCCATCCGCCCCGGCCAGGGTCAGCGCGTAAGGATCGTTGCAAATGGGCTCGTCGCCGGTGCCGGCCAGGCCCCGAAAGGCGGCGACCATCAGCGCGGTTCGACTGGCTGCACGGGTATCCGTCATAGCGTTGAAGCATAGACGAGGCTCGACCTGTGTGCGACCCGGTGGTAGACATCGCTGCAATGCGATTCACAAATCTGCTGCTCATTGTGATGTTCGCGCACGCCCTTGTGGGCTGCCCGGCCGAGACGACCCCAAGAGGTGACAACCCGGCCGACGCCAACACGGACGCCCCCGACGCGTCCGGCGCCGACGCCGCCACCGCCGATATCGAGACGCCCGATGTCGCCCCGAGCGACGTGCCCGCGCCCGACGCCGTCGAGGACGCCGGTCCGCCGCCGCCCGCCGCCGGCCCGCCGCCGGTCGACGACGGGCCCGAGCAGCCCCATCTGCCGCCGGACCCATGCGCTGAGCTGGCCTGCCCGCCCAACGCGATCTGTTACGACGCGCCGGCCGGCCCCGAGTGCTGGCTCATCGGCGCGGTCACCGAGACGTTCGACACCACAGACAACATGGACGCGGAGGTGACCGACGCGGGCTGGGGTGACGGGATAGCGACCCCGGCCGTCGGCGATCTGGGCGGCTCGGGCAAAGACGGCCCGTTTGAGCCGACTGAGGACATCGAGGTGGACACCACCGTCAACGGCGGCCTCTTTGAGTACACGACGTTTGTGGTCCCGGCCGGGGTCACCGTGCTCGTCCACGGCCCCAACCCCTGGGTGGCGCTGGTGCAGGGCGACGTGACCATCGAAGGCACGATCCTGTCCGACGGCGCCCCCGGCACGCACGTCTGCGGCAAGCCCGACGGCAGCGACAACGTCGAGGGCGGCACGCCCGTCGAGGGCGGCATCGGCGGCGCAGGCGGCGGCAACGGCGGCATCGGCGGCGCCGGATATGAGGGCGAAGGCGAGGACGGCTTCGGTCCGGGCGCCGGCAAGGGCAGCGTCGGCGCCAAGCTCACCCTTGGCATCGCTGCGGCGGGCGCGGGCGGCGGCAGCTTCGGCGGCGCGGGCGGCGACGGCGTGGACAAGCTGAGCGCGGTCGGCGGTCCGGCGGGCCCGACGTACGGCGACGAGAAGCTCAGCCAGATCTTCGGCGGCTCCGGCGGCGGCGGCGGCCACGGCAAGGACAAGGGCGGCAACGACGGCACCTGCGGGCCCACCTGCGAGAACAACACCAACTGCTTTGAGGGAACGTGCCTGGGCAACCCGACCTACGAGGGCGACGGCAAGCTCAACGCATTTGACCGGCCCGGCGCGTCGGGCGGCGGCGGCGGCGGCGGCATCGCGATCTCCTCGGCGGGCGTGGTGACTTTGAGCGGCACGATCAGCGTTGACGGCGGCAACGGCGGCTGGGGCGACTGGTCCGGCGCGGGAGGCGGCGGCAGCGGCGGCGGCATCAAGCTCAGCGCGTGGCAGGACGTACGGCTGGAGGGCGGCACACTGTCCGCGGCGGGCGGCAAGGGCGGGCTGGTCACCTGCAGCAACCAGAGTCAGGACGTGACCGCGGGCGACGGCGGTGGCGGGCGCATCCGCATCCAGGCGGTCAACGGCGTGACGGCCGGCTACTTGATCAACCCGGCGCCGGCGCCCAGCTTCGAGCTGTCTGGCGCCGCGGGCGAGGCGGGCTCCGGCAAGGACGGCGTCTTCGAGCCGGTCAATGACGTCGTGCTGGACACCGACAATGGGCCGTATGAGTACACGGCGTTCACGCTGCCCGAGGGCGTCAAGATCACCGCGGTCGGCTCCAAGCCGCTGGAGATCTACTCGCAGGGGCCTATTCAGGTCTTTGGCACCATCGACCTGCGAGGAACCAAAGGCGGCACCGGCTACAGCGCGTGCTGCGGTAACCCCTACGACAATGCGCACGGCGGCCAGGGCGGCAAGGGCGGACCCGGCGGCTTTGACGGCGGAAACGGCGGCGAGGCGGGACCCGGCGCGGACGGCCTGGGCGACGGTGGCTCCAAGGGCGGTCCCATCGGACAGTTCTCCTCAGCAGGCGGCGCCGGCTTCTCCGCGGTGGGTCAGCCGGGCGGCACCAACCAGTGCAACACGCCTGGACCCGCCGGTGGCCCGGTGTACGGCGATGACGCGCTGAGCACGCTTCAAGGCGGCTCGGGGGGCGGCGGCGCCGGTGACGCAGCGGCCGCGGCGTGCTCCTGGTGCAAGGACGGCAAGTGCATGTCGACCAACATCGTGGCGACCTGCCCCAACACCCCGACCTGCGGCAGCTACTGCAAAAACGTGGAGGCGCAGTGCATCGGCACCGACGGCTGCTGGGCGCCCTCGGCGTGGAATCCCGGAAGCGGCGGCGGTGGCGGTGGCGGTGCGCTGCGGCTCGAGACGCCCGGTCTGGTGCGCCTGGACGGCACGATCTTGCTCAACGGCGGCCCGGGCGGAGACAGCCTGGGATCCGGCGACTTCAACGACGGCAGCTGCCAGGACTGCCCGGCCGACGAGGGCTGCGTCAACGGCCAGTGCAACCCGAAGAGCGCCGGCTCGTTCGGCGGGTCAGGCGGTGGCGGCAGCGGCGGCGGGATGCTCGTGAGGTCCAACGCGCTGCGTGCCGAGGGCCTGCTGCAGGCGATCGGCGGCGGCAGCGGCACCCTCAAGCAGGGCGGCGGCTGCGCGGCGGATCCCAGCGCCAAGAACCCCCTGCCCGGCCAGGGGCGCGGCGGTCGAGGCAGCGTCGGCCGGATCCGCATCGAGACGCCCACGCCCACGGGCTCGGTCCTGGTCAGCGACGGCACGTTCTCGCGCGGCGACACCGAGGCGGCGTTTGGCCTGGTCGCGCAGAGCACCTGGTACCCGCTGGACCACCCAGGCTCCAAGCTGACATCCGCCACGGCGACCGGTCTGGGGCTGGGCGACGAGCTGAAGGTGCAGATGGCCCCACTCGGCGCCGGCGGCAAGGTCGACGACAGCAACGCCAGCAGCTGGAAGATCAATCCCGCCGCCCTCCCGACGGGTGGCTTCGTCCGATTCCGCATCGACTTCGCCGCGCCGGACGGCGCCGACAAGACCGAGGTCGACAGCGTCAGCATCGAGTACATCCACCCGTGAACACGATGAGATCTGCAGCGCTTCTCGTAGCCATCGCGGCCGCACAGGCCGGGTGCGCGCCCAAGCCTTATGTACCCGTGGCCGACCCCGCGCACGTCGAGCGATACGCCGAGACCGGGCGCTTCTCGCTGGGCCATCCGCGCGCGATCTCGGTGACCGGCGACGACGTCTTGTTTCTGCGCAGCGGGCCGACGTCGTATCGCGGCGATCTGTACGAGCTGAACACCAAGACGGGCAAAGAGCGCGTGCTGCTGACGGCCCAGTCGGTGCTGAAGGGCGCGGACGAGCATCTCTCCGCCGAGGAGCGCGCCCGCCGAGAGCGAAAGCGACAGGTGGCCACCGGCATCGCCAAGTACCAGCTGTCCAAGGACGGCGCGCGCATCCTGGTTCCGCTGTCGGGGCGCCTATATGTGGTCGACCGACAGACTTCCAAGACCGTAGAGCTGGTCGGCAAGGCCAAGGGCACGCCCTTTGACGCGCGCTTGTCGCCGGACGCCCAGAAAGCGGCGTTTGTGCGCGACGGGGACGTCTTCGTAGTCGACGTACCGGGCGGCGGAGAGACGCGAATCACCACCCGAGAGGGCGATCAGGTCTGGGGCACCGCCGAGTTCGTCGCAGAAGAGGAGATGGGCCGGTACGCCGGCTACTGGTGGTCGCCGGACAGCCGCTCGCTGCTGGTTCAACGCACGGACAACAAGGACGTGGAGCGCCTGTGGATCCACAACCCGGCCAAGCCCGAGAAGGCGCCGTCAGACTCGCCGTATCCGCGCGCCGGCACGCCCAACGCCCAGGTCGACCTGTTCCTCTTCCCAGCGATTGGCGGCCCCTCGGTGCCTGTGAAATGGGACACGCAGACCTACCCCTATCTGGTGTCGGTAAAGTGGGTGGAGGGCGCCCCCCTGACCCTGGTCGTTCAAAACCGGCGCCAGACGGAGATCGTGCTGCTGACCGCCGACGCGACCACCGGCGAGACGACGCGGCTGCACAGCGAACGCGATGACGCCTGGGTCAACATCGACCAGGACGTACCCCGGTGGCTGCCCGACGGCCGCTTCTTGTGGACCAGCGAGCGCAACGGCGCCCTGCGGCTGGAGCTGAGGGCCCGCGACGGATCGCACGTCCGCACGCTGACCAGCATCGAGTTCGGCTATCGCAGCCTCGTGCATGTGGACGCGGCGGGCACGTTCGCCGTGGTGCGCGCTTGCCCGACGCCCTTGGAGACCCAGCTGTACCGAATCGCGCTGGACAAGGAGGCCGGGCCCCAGCGCCTGACAACGGCGCCCGGCACGCACGCCGCGAAGTGGGGCGCCAAGATCTGGGTCGACGCCCACATCTCCGTGGACGGCGTGCGCAAGACCACAGCGCACAAACTGGACGGCTCGGACGCCGGTACGCTGACCTCGCTGGCCGCGGCGCCGCCGTTTGTGCCCAGCGTGGAGTTCACGACGGTGGAGGCCGGCCGCAAGATGCATGCTGCGCTGGTCCGCCCGCGCAACTTCGAGCCCGACCGCCGCTACCCGGTCATCGTGTACGTCTACGGCGGGCCGCATTACCAGGTCGTGACCGCCAACAAGCTGCGCTACTACGTGCAGCAGTTCATCGCAGACCACGGCTTCATCCTGGTCAACATCGACGGTCGGGGCACGCCGCGCCGCGGCCGGGCCTGGGAGCGCTCGATCAAGAACGACGTCATCTCCGGCCCCATGGAGGACCAGGTGGCGGGCCTCAAGGCGCTGGGCGAACGCTACTCCGAGCTGGATCTCACGCGCGTGGGCATCTACGGCTGGTCATTTGGCGGCTATTTCACGTCGATGGCCGTGATGCGACGCCCAGACGTCTACCACGCCGGCTTCTCAGGCGCGCCCGTCGCGGACTGGCATGACTACGACACGCACTACACCGAGCGCTATATGGGGCTGCCCGAGGAGAACCCCAAAGGCTACAAGGACACCAGCCTCCTGCACTGGGCCAAGAAGCTGACGCGACCGCTGCTCATCGCGCACGGCACCGTGGACGACAACGTCTATCTGGTGAACACGATCAAGCTGTCGGATGCGCTGTTCAGGGCCGGTAAGGCGCACGCCATCCTGCCGCTGTCCGGCTTTACGCACATGGTGCACGGCAAGCTGCCGACGCGGCGGCTTTACAGTCGCATCGCAGAGTTCTTCGTGAAGGAGTTGAGGCCGTAGAGGCCTTAGTTGGCCTGGCCGTAGATCGTCAGAGAATAGTCGACGGTGGTCTTGCAGCTGGTGCCGTCCTTGCCCTCGTCGATCTCTTCTTCCGCCGAGCCCGAAATGCTGAGACCCAGCATCTTGACGTCGCCCAGCACGGTGCAGCTGACGGGTAGGCCGAACTCCATCCACTCCTGATAGCCGGTCAGCTTGGCCTGCTGTCCGCTGAGATTGCCGGTCAGCAGCGGATAATGCGGCACGTCCAGCGAGACGACGCCGGCTTTGACCTCGACGGTGGCCTGCGTGGTGTTGCCGTCGCCGACCGCCCACTTTTCACAGGTGGAGTGGGTCACGACCTCGGTCCAGGTGCCCCACCCGTACATGTCCTCCATCACGATGGTGTCCACGTCCACGTCCAATTGCGGCGCGTTGATGTCGACCGGCGCGTCGGGCGCTTTCTCGACCGCCGTGGGCGCCGAGTCGCGTGACGGGCTGGGCTGCGTCTGCTCGGCGGCCTCGTCTACGGGCGACAGCTCCGCTGCAACCGGCAGCGCCTCTGACGGCGTCATTACGGGTGCGGCCTCACCCAGCTGATCGGGCGTCGCGATCCCGCCGTCGTCCATCGCGCAACCGGCCATGAGCAGCGCCAGGCTGCCGGCGGTCAAAAGTCCCAAGTGTACTGCACGTCTCATCCTCGAAAATCCCTCCTCACTGCGCCCCTCAAATCGAACGTTCGATCTGTCATTCGCTCTAGCGGACGCGCCTGGCGGATTCCAACAGAAACTCAGGTCAGATCGCGCGCATCGCTGCGCTGAGGCGGGCCGCAAATCGGGTATTGGCGCGAATCAGGGCCAGGTTCGCGCGCAATGTGGCGCCGTCGGAGACCCGCACAAGCTCCGCCAACAGTGCGGGCGTCACGGCGCGTCCGGTCACATTCCGCAGCGCCACCCGCTGCTGCGCCTGGGCCAACCAGCGCTCCCAGTTGGTCACGGCGATAGCGTCGGCGGCCGGGATCGGGTGCGCCAACACGATGCCCCGTCCAGTGCGCCGCAGCTCGGCGTCGACAAACCGCGCCAGGTCCTCCACGTCGTCGAAGCGCGCGTCCACACCCGCGTCGCTCTCGCGCAGGTAAAACGCCGGAAAGCAGTCGGTGCCCACGCCGATCACCGGCACGCCCAGCGTCTCCAGCACCTCCCGCGTGGCGACGACGTCCAGAATCGACTTCACACCGCTGGTCACGACGGCCACGGGGAAACGGGTAAACGCGGCGAGGTCGGCGCTGACGTCAAATGCGGTCCCATAACCGCGGTGAACGCCGCCGATCCCGCCGGTCGCAAACACCCTCAAGCCGGCCGCACAAGCAAGCTCCATGGTGCCGCTCACGGTCGTGGCGCCGTCTTTGCCCGCGTGCAGCAGCAGCCCCAGGTTGGCGGTGTTGGCCTTGGCAGTGTCCGGGCGGGCGAGCATCTCGGTCAGCTGCGCCCGGGTCATCCCGACGACCGCCCTGCCCTGCACCACCCCGACAAGCGCGGGGGAGCCGCCCTCGTCGCGCACGATCTGCGTCAGCTCGTCAAAGAGCGGCAGGGCCTGTTGGGTGGGGACCCCGTGAACGAGCAGGGTCGTCTCGAGCGCTACCACTCTTCGGTCGTCGTGCCCGCGACGCCGGAGGCCACTTCCTTCTTCTTGCGCTCGACGGGCTGCTCATCCTCGCCCACCTCGCGATGGGGCGGCGCCGGCTCAGCCTCGCGCCAATACACGGCCGGACGCGCGAGCAGCACGTCCTTGAAGCGGTTCTTGAACTTGCCCATCGGCTCCTTGAACAGGCAGCCCCGGAACTCGACGAAGAAGTAGATCGTCTGATCCTTCACACCGTACGGCATGGGGACGCCCTTGGTGCCGAAGCGCACCGCCACCTCGTCGAAGACGGCGACGTCTGACTCGTAGCCGCCCTTCATGAACGGCTCGTGCGCCGACGGCCCCGGCTTGCAGTACACCTCGACCCACTCTTCTGCGATGGCCTCTTCGTAGGGCAGTGCGGCTCTGGAGACCGCGAAGCTGCGCAGCCAGGCCGCGGCTCCAGCCGGTGCGATCTTGCGATTCAGGTCTTCTGGGACCACTAGTACGTCGTAACGCTGCGTCATGCGCGCTATCCTACGAGTGTTGCCAGGAATCGGCAACGCGTTGAAACGGTTGCAACACCGTCGAAGATCATGATGGAGAGACCCACCCGATGACCGCGCATGGCGCCACAATGACGATTATCTGTGTCCTGGCCGCTACCCTCGTCGGGTGTGGCGCCACGACTCCCACCACGGTCCACAGCTCAGCGCTGCCAGAGGCCGAAGAAGACAACTCAGCGCAGGAGCGGGCCGAGGCAGCGGCAAAGGACATGGCGGCCGCCAAGCAGCGCGCGCAGGTCTTCATCGTGGCCAAGCAAGCTCAGGACTGGGGCCAGCTGTGGGACATGGCCGCGTCGGTCCACAAAGCCATCGTCATCTCCGTGGGCAAGCGTCCGGCCGAGCGGGACGACGGCACGGCACGCGCCCAGGGGTTCAAGGACGCGGCTGAGGTGCGCGCCATCAGCGACCGGGACTACTTCATCCGCCGCCGCCAGGCACTGGCTAAGAGGGAGCAGAGCGTCTACAAAGCCGGCTCAAAGCTGAAGGGCATCGAAGTGCGTCCGGCGATTCTTGTGCCGTTCCCCAAGGGGCGGATCAGCGTCCATCCCATCAAAGTGACGATGACGGACGGGACGATCGACAAGTTGGCCGCCACCCAGGAAGGCGGCACCTGGCGGATGCTCGAAAAGTAACGACTGGCCTACTCTTCGTCGGCCGGAAAGCCCGTGCGGCCGCGGGGCTCCTGTTCGTAGTAGATCTCGATGCCGTACCCATCCGGGTCCCGGCAGCTGAACGTGTAGTAGTCGCCGTAGTCGCGCACGTCGCCCTCGACGTCTACGCCCTGGCGCCCCAGGTGCAGGCGCCACTCGTCCACAGCCTTGCGCTCGTCCACGCGAAAGCCGATGTGAAACCGGCGATGGGAGATCGGGCGGCCGGTCACCAGGCCCAGATCGCTGTCGCCACACGTCATGAAGATGAAGTCACCCTCTTTCCATTGGCGCTCCATGCCGAACGCGCGCTCGTAGAAAGCCGCGGATCTCTCGACATCCGACACCACGAGGTTCACATGATTGAGCGCGCGCATCTTCATGTTCAGGGATCCTACCAGAGTTCGCGCCGATGGCATGCGCGGGTCCCGGCGGGCGTGGTATCGTCTGCGACTTAGGGGAGCGAACGCATGATTGACGGACCACTCACAATCCTCGGCGTCGATGATGACGAGGTGGATCTCAAGACACTGCGCCGGTACCTGGCGGAGATCGACGGACTGGACGCCACGCTCGTCGAGTGCGCAAGCGCTGCGGAGGCGCGTCGCAACCTGGCCAAACAGCCCGTCGATTTGATCTTTTTAGACTTCCGCCTTGGCGCGGACAACGGCTTGGAGCTGCTGAAGACGATTCGCACGTCGGGTACGACGGTGCCGGTGGTGTTTCTGACGGGCCAGGGCAACGAGCGCATCGCGGCGGAGGTCGCGCGCGCCAGCGGCGACGACTATCTGACCAAGTCGGACCTCAGCCCCGCAGTGCTGGGCGAGTCGATCAACCGGGTCATGGAGGCACATACGGCCGACCAAGAGCAGCTCGGCTTTGACCAGATGCTGCACGCCATGGCCAACGAGGACCACGTCACCGGGCTGCTGAAGCGGCACGCGTTCATGGACCTTCTGCGTCAGGAGTGCGCCCGCACGGAGCGCTACAAACGCCCGCTGTCGCTGCTGATCGTCGATCTGGATCGCTTTGCCCAGGTCAACGAGACACACGGGACCGAGTTCGGGGATCGGGTGCTGGCCAACATGGCCGTCATCCTGCGCGGCGTGCTGCGAACCACCGACCACTTCTGTCGGTATGAAGGCGATCGCTTTGCCGTAGCGCTGACGGAGACCGCCTCCGAGCTGGCGGTGGCCGCTAGCCATCGCCTGCGGGAGTACGTTGCCAAAACCCCGTTTTCCGCCGACGGCGACCGCGAGATCGCGGTGACGTGCAGCATCGGCGTCAAGAGCGTTAGCGCGGAGGACGCCAACGCTGAAAGAGCCCTGATCGACGCGCTGGCGGCGATGGGACAGGCCAAGAAGGCCGGCGGCAACCAGGTGGTCGTCGCGCCGTAATGACCTTGCCGGGTCCCGCCAGAGTTCTTGTTGTCGAATCGGATAACATCGACAGGGCTCGCATGGCCGAGTGGCTGCGAGAGGCAGGCCATACAGTGGTCGAGGGCGAGACCGCGGTCGACGTGATTCAGTCCATGGGGCCGGCGGACGCGCACACAATCCTCTTTGCGATCGAACCCGGCGCCTTCACCGAGCTGATGGGCCTGGCGCGCCTGCGTGAGCTGCCTCAGGCCAAGAACGCAGCCGTCATCGGGCTGACCGCGTCGACCGGCGCGCAGCTCGACCAGGTGAAGCAGCTGACCGCACAGCTGAGCGTTGCTGAGTTTGTGGCCAAGCCGCTGCTCCAGGCGCAGATCTATGCCGCGGTGGATCGCCAGCTGCGGCGCATTGCGGCCGCGGCTCCAAAGGCCGAAGCGACTACGACGGCTGCCAAGCTGAGCATCGCGGACTTGCGACGGGAGCACCCCAGGCTGGGTGGCCAGGACTTCTTCACGCGTCTGGAAGTCGCCAGGGATGCGGACTTCAGCGCGATCAAGGTCGCCTTTGCGCAGCTGATGAAGCGGTACGACATCGACAATCTCGTAGAGCAAAACCGCGAGTCACGCCGGATGGTCCGCGAGATCCAAGAGGGCCTCAACAAGGCCTTTGTGACCCTGCGCGACCCCAAGCGGCGCGCCAAGTACGCCCGCGAGATCGAGCGCTCGGCCATCGACACGTCGCGCAAGAGCAGCGCCCCCATTCAAGACGAGCTCACGCCGTGGGGGGACAAGGCCACCGTCGAGCCGCCCAGGCCCAAGCCCAAGACAGGGCGCAAGGTGTTTCAGGACGACGAGAACCCGTGGTCGACCAAGCCGCTGGTCGAGCGGATCGACCCCAAGAAGAAGCCGTCCCGTCCGGCCGCGCGTGTAGCCAAACCGGCGCCGAAGCGCACCGCGACGCCCAGGCCAGAAGCCACGCCGAAGCCCGCCGCGACGCCAAAGCCCCCCGAGGCACCGAAAGCGGCGCCACGCCCGACTCCCATAGCCGCGCCGCCTGAGCCGGCGCCCGCGCCCGCGCCACCCGCCACCCCCCCCCCCCCCCCCGCCCCCGCGGCGCGGCGGCGGGCGCCGCCGCAACCGGCCAAGCCGACCAACCCGAATGCGCCGCCACCGATGTTTCCGACATCCGGCACGCCCGGCGCTCCAAAGCAGCCCATGTTCGGTCCGCCGTCGGCCATCAAGCAGGGTGACGACCCGAACCGGCCGGCGCCCACACCAGCACCACCGGCGCCTGCAAGACCGGCACCCGCGCCGCCCGCCCCTGTGCGCGCGCCCGCTCCGCCAAAACCCGCTGTGGCTCCACCCAGCACTGCGCCGGTGGCCCCGCCTCCTCGCGCGATGCCCGCTCCGGCTCCACCCACGCCGGCGAGCCCGCCCGAAGAGCCAAGAGCCCCCCTGGCGATGTCTGCTGGACCGACGGCCGAAGCGGAGGCACAGGACGAGGACGAGGCGCTGGCTGCCCTGGCCTTTGCCGCCAGCTCGGTGTTCGACCTGCCTGCCGACCTGGACGAGGAGGACCCGGCCGCGGGCTCCATGTTCGGCGATCCGGCGCCCAACCTCGCGCCGGCGGGCAGCATGTTCGCACCACCGCCCGGCAGCATGTTTGCGGATCCGACGTCCGAGCCCGAGCCCGAGCCAAAGCGCAAGCGCGCGGCGGCCGAGCTGTCCTGGTTTGGTGATGAGGAGGCGGAAGACGAGCCGGTGCCGGCCCCGGAGCCCGAGCTGGGCATCGACGACCTCAACTTCGGCACGCCGGTCCCCGCACCCGAGGAGGCGCCGGATCTGGAGGAGGCCTGGGAGCTGCCGGTGCACGAGGGCGAGGAGCGCACCAACGCCGACGTGCTGATCGACGCCGCGCGCCTCCAGTCAGTGCTCAAGGAGTATCGGGGCGCCGCTCAGCTTTTGGAGCGCGCCCTACGCGCCCGCCCCAACGACCCGATCATCCGCTACCGGCTGGAGCTCAGCCACGGCCAGCTCTACCTGGAGCGTGGCGACCTCGATAACGCGCGCGAGCACTTGAGCCTGGCCGCCGAGATGGAGCCCCACGGCGAAACCACCGCACAGGAGCTGCTGGACAGCATCGCGGACGGCGAAAAGAGGTCCCTGGTGGGCAGCATCATGGGCTGGCGTCGCGGTAAGAAGCGGGACTAGTGGTCGATGCCGGAAATTCGCTCCGAGCCGGCCTCCAGATGAACCGGCTTAGGACGAGCCTTGACGGACCGTCCCACGACAACACATCCACAAGAACAAGTGTTGACCTGCTGAACAGCCGGTCATAATATCTGCCTAATCAAGATGACAAGCACCTCGTCCCGCAAACGCCAGCTCGCCCTCGACTTCAAGTCCTGGGGTGGTGCGCGAAAAGGCGCCGGTCGCAAGCGGCAACCGG
>CAZJHX010000002.1:15523-184401 GCA_964545715.1 uncultured Myxococcales bacterium | reverse complement strand
CATAGATGGGTTGGGAGGCTCAGAAGAGCAAGCGGGCCAGCTTTCGGCGCAGCTGCTCGACCTGATCGTCTTCGCGGCCTGCCGCTTCGAAGACGACCGAGGCGGCCTTTTTGGCGTCATCTTTGACCTCCGCCGTGCCCGTGGCTATCAGGGCGACCAGCGCTTCCAGTGACGCGACGAACCTGCCGGCGCCCGCGTCCGCGCAGGCGACCAGGTAGGCGGCGCGCTGATCCGACGGATCCGCTTGCAGCTTGGTCCTGGCGGCGTCTTCACCTCCCGCTTCGGCGACCTGTTCGAGGAGGCCGAGCGTGGCCAGGGCGGCCTGGGCCGCGGTGTAGTGCGTGGAGGCGGCCTCGACCTTCTTGAAGAGGGCGGTCGCGCCGTCCGTGTTGCCGTCGCCGACCTCGAGCCGGCCCAGACCGACCAGGGCTTCGCCGTCGTTGGGCTCCTTGGCGAGCTTGTTTTGAAAGTAGGCGCGGGCGCGGGTCGGGTCGGTTGGCACACCCTGCTCGTCGGGGATGGTGATGTTCAGCTCCTGGAAGAGCTGGTTCAGCAGCTGGCGGAGCTGCTCCATCGGGACGGCGCCCTGGAACTGATCGAGGACGCGGCCGCCCCAGACGATGCAGACCGTGGGAATGGACTGGATGCGAAAGGTCATGGCGAGCTGCTGCTCGACGTCGGTGTCGACTTTGGCGAGGCGGAAGGCGCCGCGGAACTCCTCCGCCAGCTGCTCGAGCATGGGCGTCAGCTGCTTGCAGGGGCCGCACCACTCGGCCCAGAAGTCGACGAGCACGGGAGTGTTGTGGCTGTAGTCGACAACCTCGGTTTGAAATGTCTGTGCGGTGACGTCGATCACGTGCTCGGACGGCATTGGCTCTCCTACGGCTGCCTGAAGTCTGGCATTCTAGGCGCATGACGGCTGAGAACAAAAGTGTGCGCATCGCCGTGTTGACGGTTAGCGACTCGCGCACCATCGAGACGGACACCTCCGGCGGATTTCTATGCGACGCGCTGCAGACGGCAGGGCACGTGCTTGCCGACCGGCTGCTCATCCCCGACGACATGGACCGTGTACGCACGGAGCTGACGCGCTGGTGCGACGACCCCGAGATCGACGTCGTACTGACCACGGGCGGCACGGGGCTGACGGGACGCGACGTGACCGCGGATGTCGTGGAGACCCTCTATCAGAAGGCGATTCCGGGCTTCGGCGAGCTGTTTCGGATGCTGAGCTATCGGGATATCGGCACGTCGACCATTCAGTCGCGTGCGACGGGCGGGCTGGGGCGCGGCTTCACGCTGCTGTTCGCGTTGCCCGGGTCAACGGGCGCCTGCCGGATGGGGTGGAACGAGATCCTGGTGCATCAGCTCAACTCGGCGCACAGACCGTGCAATCTGGTAGCGCTGATGCCCCGATTCCGCGAATAGCGCGCTAGTCGCAGTTGACGACCTGAATGTCGCCCAGCCACGGGTGCGCGGCGCCCGGGTTGTTGGCCGTGGTGAGGCACTGCCCGGTGGCGGCGTTGATCGAGTCCTGCGGCGCAAACGCGCTGGTGATGTCCAGCGAGCCGGCCAGGATGCGGATCGCCTCGCCCTTCTCGACCATCTCAAAGGTGGGCTGGTTGGAGCCGCCAAAGAACAGGTCCAGCTGCTCGTCGGCCATCCACGGGTCGATGTTGGGCAGGTCGTTGGCGACCGGACCAAGCTTCAGCTGCAGCGTGACGTCGAGCAGCGGCGAGACCATCGCGGTGATGGACTTGTCGGGCACGACCTGGGCCGTGACGTCAAACGTCTCCGCGTCGACCTGCGCGAGCAGGAGCCCGTCCAATGAGGCTTTGGCCGGCTCGTCGCCGATGCCGATGCCCAGCAGTGTCAGCTCTTCGGTCTCCAGGTCCAGCTTGCCGAAGCCGGTCACGGCCGCCGCCTCGACGTGGATAGTGCCGTCGACGTCGGGTGAGGGCATGGGCTCGCAGTCGCTGGTGGGGGGCTCCTCGCCGTCAACCGAGAACCCGCCGGAGCAGATCTCGCCATGGTGGAAGGCGTTGACCAGCAGCTGATACGGGAAGGCTGCGTCGACGCCGCCGATGTTCACGGCCGCGCTGACCTCTTTAGCGATCGCGTCAATGCTCAGCTTGCCGGCCGAGACGCCGATGCTGACGTTGAACTCGTCGGGGAACTGGGCCGACACGGGCGTCAGGATCTCAGCCGCGACCGTCGCCGCCTTCAGGCCGTCGTCGGTCAGCGAGACCCGGATTTTGCCGCTCGCCGTGACCTCGTCAAACGCGATGGCCAGCTGGCTCAGGTCCACCGAAACGGCGACGTAGTCCTTGTGCAGCTCGATTTTGAAGGCCTCGACCTTCTCCTCACCCAGCAGCCCTCGGATGTCGACCTCGCCCTCGCTGTAGGACGTGATCTCGATCCACAGCGGGTGCTCCGCCAAAAACTCGGCGCACTCCGTGCCCTCGGAGAAGCCGCAGAAATGCTCGGCCGTCAGCTTGTAGGTCACGACCGTGCCGTCGTCGTCGACGAGCTGATCTTCGACCATGATGTATTTCTCGATGAAGTCGTCGAGCTCTTCAGCCACGTCCACGCCTTTGTCGCTCTCCGACTTGGGGAAGAACATGCTGGACTCGGTCACCTCGAGAGCCTCGGTCAGATTGTCGAACGCGGCCTTCACGTTCTCTTTGACGGTCAGGGTCGCCGTCGTGCTGTCCAACGGCAACGGATCCGCTTTCTTGGTCTTGCCGACCGGCGCATCGCTGCAGCCCGCCGCCAGCCCGATTATCAGAATGCTCATCAGGGTTGCGTGTGCGTACTTTCTCATTTGGTCCTCCCGCGTAGTACAAGTTGGCCAGTGTTGGCGGCCGGCGTTAGAGCAACGCCCGTGCCAGTTCGAGATGTTCGAGAATCGAGGGATGTTCTAATGGCCAAGAAACCGACGTTTTCGTGGAAGCCACCCAAGCTCAAGTTGTTGGATTCACCGGGGATTAAGGCCGCCATCTTGTTTGGCGTGCTCGGTGTCGTCGGGATCTACATCGCAGTGGCGGACCTGACCCCTGACCTGTCGTACATCGACAACACCATGCTGTCGGGGCCCAAAACCGGCCAGTACCACAAGGTGGTGGAAACCATGGGGCGCGAGGCCGCCACGCGGAAGGGCACCCTGAAAAACGTAGCCACCGCCGGGTCGGTAGAGAACCTCAAGCGGCTGAGCGACGCCGCGGGCGACTGCGACGTCCAGTTCGCCCTGGTGCAGGACGGCATGGACTGGTCCGAGGCCTCCGGTGTGGCCCTGCTCGGCCGCCTCTGGAAGGCCGAGACCGTCTTCTTTCTGGGACGCGAGGCCGACAAGATCCACAGCTTTGCACAGCTCAAGGGCCTGAAGATCGGCCTGGGGCCCAAAGGCAGCGGCTCAGCCCGCGTCGGCCAACAGATCCTGCGATCTCGGGGCTTCGACAAGCTGGCCATCACGCTGAGCTACCCATCGATCGCCGACCAGGTGGCGATGTTGAAAGACGGGCGCCTGGACCTCGGCGTCTTCGTGATCGACGAGGACGCCCACTTCATTGACGACGCGGTGCGCACGCAGGGCCTGCAGATCGCCAGCTTCGAGCACGCCGACGTCATCGCGCGCCACCACGCGTCCCTCAGCAAGGGCCGTATCGGCGCAGGTCAGTACGACGCCATCAACCTGCGACCGCCCACCGACAAGCGAATTCTGCGGGTCCACACGGTGATCGTCGGCAACGGCTGCGCGTCCCGGTCCCAGGTCATGGGCCTGCTCACCCTGGTCCAACGGGAGTTCCCCGACTTCATCCGGCATAACCGCACGACGGCCAACGAGACCGGCCTACCGCTCGACCCCTCGGCCTCCACCTTCTTTGAAAAGGAAGGCGCTGACCTGTTGGACGCCTACTTCCCGTGGATCGGCGACCTCATGCCCCCCAGCAACTGGGTGCACATCATTATGGTGGTCAGCATCCTGTTCAACATCATGGGGTTCTGGCACCGCTTCCGCTTGTGGCGCATCGACGCCGACCGCGTCAAGGCCGAGCTCTTCCTGCCGCTCATCTTCGGCGAGGGCGCTGTCGCCGAGGAGATCGAGTTTGCCGTGCCACAGCAGTCGCATCTGGCGCAGGACCAGCGCGAGCGCCTGGACGAGGTGATCCGCCAGTTCTCGAGTCTGGTGCAGCGCTGCCGAACGCAGTCACTGTCCGTCCTGGTGCCGATGGGCGCTGAGATGGCCTACCGCTACCAGGAGAACATGATGGAGCGAACGTTGACCAACCTGCGCACGTTCCGCCGCAAAGTCAGCGGCCTCACGAGCGAGGCTTACTAATAGGGTACCGAGGGCGGGGCTTGAACCCGCACGTCCATAAGGACAACGGATTTTAAGTCCGTTGCGTCTACCAGTTCCGCCACCCCGGCATGAAAAGGGCGAGCCGTCATCGTACCGTTGCCGGCGCTGATTGTCAGCGCAACGGGCGAAACCTCAGCTCCAGGAGATCCGCTGTGCCGCGACCCACCAGGGTCATCCGCGCGCCCGCAGCCCCCGCGCCGCGGCCCACCGAGATCCGCTTCAGGGCGCCGCTGCGGCCGCTGAGCAAGAATGGGGAGCCCGCCGGCTCGTCGCCGATGAGCAGCCGCCACTGGCCACCCGCGGGCGACGCGTAGGCGGTCATCGAGATCGCCCAGGGGCCGTCGACGTCGGGGCCTGGGCCCAGATCAAAGCGGCACGTCTCCTCCCGCGACACGTCCGCCTCCAGCCGCAGCACGTGTGCGCGCACACCGGGCGGCATGGCCGGCTCGGCAAAGCCGCACGCGCCTCTGGACGACAGCGGGAAGCGCCCGCTCAGCGCGATAGACACCTGCGCGCGCGGGTGCCGAGGCAGCGGTATCAGGCTCGGCGCCACGTCCAGCGGAGACTCCCCCGGCGTCAAGCGCAGCTGATACGGCGTGTGGTCTGGGTAGGCGTCGATCAGGGTCGCGTTGGCCGTCGGCGACTGGTCGTGGACGAACAGCGTGGTCGCGTCCGGGCCGGGCGCCTCGCCCAGCACCATACCCAGCGAATAGTGGGTCCAACGCCAGCGCCCCTGCAGGCCCCGGTTGTCCACAAAGACCAGCTTGCGGTCCCCCTCGGCCTCGCTGAGCAACTCAGCGGTCTCGGCATACGGCAGCCAGCGCAGGTGCTCTGACTCGACGGCGACGAGCTGATGTCCGCCCACCAGACCGCTGAGGCACAGCGCCACACCGATCCAGCCCAGCTTCAGCGCGCCGGCAGCCACGAGCACCACCAGCGGGACAAAGGCCTCGAAAAGCAGGCGCGGACCCAGGAAGTTGCCGTGATAGTAGAACAGGGCATACGCGCCCAGCTGCAGGACACCCAGCGCCGCTATCGCCGTCGCCGACCCGGACGGGCGACGCCACAGCAACGCCAGCGGCAACAACAGCGCCAGCCCCGGGCCCAACCCCTTCTTGCCCAGCTCCTCCAAGCGCTGGCCGGTCACCCTGACGGCGTCTTTACCGGTGTAGCCCGGGCGCTCCAGGTTGTGGGCGTTGGCGCAGCCGACATCGAAGCCAAACCCGAGGCGGTGACAGCGCTCGTTGGGCTCGGTGCGGGCGAAGTAGGCGTCCTGTCCCGGGGTGAGGGCGTGCCCGGTCACGGCCTGATTCGCCAACAGATAGCCACTCGCCGGCAGCGCTGCCAGGACGAGCGCCGTGATGACCCGCAGGGCCGGCACTCGCGGGGCCTGCCACAGCCCGATCCCCACCACCACCAGGCCCAACACGATGGCGTTGAGCGGGCGGACCGTGAACAGGGTGCCGACCAGTAGTCCGACCACGAGCGCCGGCAGCCAGCCCCCGGTGCGTGCCCGATAAGCCAGTATCAGCGCACCCAGCGTGAGATTTGCGGCCAGTATGTGGCTCATGAAGATTGCGCCGTGGGCCAGCACAAACGGGCTGGCAGCCAGCAGCCACGCCGTCAGCGGCGCGACGCCCCGATCGAGCGGCAGCACCTGGTGCGCGAGCCGAGCACCAAGCCAGACCAGCAGGCCGGTGAGCAGGGGCGCGACCAGCCACGCGGCGCCAAGCCAGACCCCGGCCGCGAGCACGGCCGGCCACCCGGGCGGGAAAGCGCCGTACAGCGCCCCATGCGCGTCTGACACCAGGAAGTAGTAGTGGAAGAACCCGGGGTAAGGCAGCGGCCCGGTACCCAGGTGGCCCGACGCCAGCAGACGCGCCTGAAACAGATAGACCTCGCCGTCCACCGACGCCGGCATGCGGGCGCTGAGCGCTACCGTTCCCGCCACTGCAACTGCCACGGCCACCCACTCCAGGGCGCCGAGAACACCGTCGGACCAGGTCAACTTGCGCGCCAGCCACGTGACCGGCAGCAGCAGGACCAGCGGGCCCAGCGCCAGGATGGGATCGAACGCGAGGCTGGTCAGCGACGCCCACAGCAGCGGGAGGCCCGCGACGAGACCAAGAGCAGTTGCGGGGAGTTTAGTCGTCGTCTTCTTCGGCTCGGGCGGCCATCAGGTCGTTCAAGGTGCGACGGGCCTCGCGATAACGCTGATCGGTCTGGGGCAGAATCCCCATGACAGTTTTCAGCAGCTTCTCAGCGCGCGATGAGTTGCCCGACGCTTTGGCGCTGCGGGCCTGGGCCATCATCCCCTCGACCTTGGACTCCACCTTTTCGTAGATCAGCTGAGCGCTGGACTCGCCGGCGTTGTAGGTCAGCGCCTTGCGCGCCAGGCGGGCAGCCTGCTTGAACTTGTTGCTGCTGTACGCGCCGGCGGCCCGGAACGCATACATCCGGGCCAGGCTGCGCCGCAGCTCCCCGCTGAACGTACCGTTGATGCCCTTGTCCAGCTTGCGCGCCTTCTCCAGCAGCGGGATGGCCGTTACAGGCTGGAACGCCTTGACCGCACTGTTGGCCTTGCCGTAGACGCCGCCAAAGTCGTCGATTTTACCGGCCAGGGAGCCGGCGCGCTTGCGGTCACTGCGCCGGTATTGCTTGCCGCTGGAGATCCGCCTGAAGTGGGTCGAGGCCTCCGAGAAGCTCTTGCGGTTGTACAGCTTGTAGCCGGCACGCATGTTGGCGCGCTCGTACTGCGGCCTCGGGCGCGGCTTGGGCCGAGGTTTGACGGCCGGTTTGACGGCCGGCTTGGCGGCCGGTTTGGCCGCGGGCTTGGCGACCGGCGCGGGTTTCGGTGCGGGTTTGGCAGCGGGCTTCACCGCAGCGGGCTCGGCCGGTTTCGGTGCGGGCTTCGCAGCGGGCTGGGTCGGCGCGGCTGCAGCCGGTTTCGCGGCAGGCTCGGCAGGCTTTGCGGCCGGCTCGGTCGGCGCCGCCGCGACCACCGTGGGCTTCGCTGCCGGCTCCGCAGGCTGCGCGGCGGGCTCTACCGGAGCGGGTTTCGGTGCGGCGGCGGGCTCTGTGGGCGCAGGCTCGGCAGGCGCGGGCTCAGTGGGCTGGGCAGCGGGCTGGGTAGGTGCGGCAGCCGGTTGCGCCGACGCGGCCGCAGCAGCAGCAACCGCCACGGGCTCCTCGTCCGGAAGGCCCTTCAGCTCTTCCAGCGCCGCCTGCGCCTCGCCGTTGTCGGGGTTCAGCTTCAAGACCATGTTCAGGTACTTGCGGGCGGCGGCGTTCTTGCCCTTGCCCTTCAGGTCGTAGGCCTTGTCCAAATACTCCTCGACCAGGATCTGCGTCGCCTCGTCACGCACGCGGTCCGCATCCGTATAGAACGGGCTGGTGGTCGGCACTGTCTGCATCGACCGGCGCACCTCCGCGGCCTGCTTCGGCAGCAGCTTCTCTTGCGCCGCGATCAGCCGCTGGTGCTTGCGCGCCGCCTTGATGCGCGACCGCATACGCTGGACCAGCGTGTTGTCCGCGCCCGCCTCCAGCGCCTCGTTGAGCATCGTGTTGGCCAGGTTCAGCTTGCCCTTAGCCAGCAGCTCACTGGCCTTGGTGATAGCGATCTCGGCCTCGGTTGGCCCCTCTTCTTCGACCACAACCGGCGCCGCTGTTTTGGCCTCGGGATCGAGCTTCGTGCCCAGGATGTTCCACCAGCCGAGGCGCTCACCACCGAACAGCAACCCCACGCCGATGGCGCAGATGAACAAGAACGTGAAGGTGGCCTTGAGACCGCCCCCCGCTTGTTTGACCTCGTACTGAACCTCTACGGGCGCCCGGTTTTCACTGCCGACGAAGCCGAACGCCAGCACAGACGTCCCGACCTCGATCTGCATGTTCTCGACCATCAGCAGGTCGGACACCCGCACGCCGTCCACTTTGGTCCCGTTGCCGCTGCCGAGATCCACGACGAAGTAGTCCTGACCGCGGCGGTCCAGGCGGAAGTGCTTGCGGCTGACGGACGGGTCGTTCAGCACCAGATCGCAGTCCAGGCCGCGGCCCACGACGGTGGACTCGCTGCGCAGGAAGTACTCCTTGCCGGAGTCGTTGCCGTGCACGATCGTCACAACGCCCTGGGGGCCGACCTCTTCACGCGGCGCCATCAGCGCCGACGCGTCGAACATCATGGTGGCCTCGCCCTGCGGCAGGTTGTCCAGCCCCTCGATGCTCGGGCTCGGCTCCGCCATGGTGGTTCGCTCTTCCGAGCGCGCAGGAGGCGCGGACTCTGTGGCCAGCATCGTGCGCTCTTCGGGCTCCTCGAGATCGGGCTCGGAGAGATCGGGCTCGGAGTAGTCGTCGGCGATGCTGTCCGCCAGCATGGTCCGCTCTTCTGGCTCTTCCAGCTCAGGCTCGGAGTACTCGTCCATGCTGTCGGCCAACATGGTCCGCTCTTCGGGCACCTCGAGCGCCGCATCCGCCATCGTACGCGCGTCGTCGAAGTCCTCGTCGCTCACCGCGTCCGCCAGCATCGTCCGCTCTTCGTCGAACGGATTGTCGGCGATCATCGTGCGCTCTTCGGGCTCCTCCAGCGACATATCCGCGGCCGTATCGCCGCTCGCAAGATCATCCGCGGCTGCCTTCCCCGCGGCGATCTTCGCCAGAATCTCGCCGGCATCCATCGCCTGGGTGCTCTCGATGTCGTCGTCGTCGTCGTCGACCGCGACCGGAGGCGCCTTCTTGCGGGCGTCCGGAGGCGTCGGGGGCGGCGTACGAGGCGGCAGCGCCATCGCCATCGTCGCGTTCGGGTCGATCTCGTCGCCCTCTTCGACAAAGGCGGGGATGCCGGTCGCGATCGTGCGCTCTTCCTGCTGTTCGCCGCCGCCCAGGCCGAGACCTGAGAGACCCAGCGCGGACAGATCCAGCGCAGCGGTCTTTTCGTCGTCGTCTTCGTCGTCCCAGACCGGCGGCCCATCCTGGCGCAGGGTGCCTTCGGCGCGCCCCGCAAGCTCGTCCGGAGACATAGCACCGGGTCGCTTGATGACCGGCCCGCCCAGCAGCGTCTCCTTGACGTCGTCTTTCTTGTCGAGACCACCGGCCCCGTCGACGTCTACAGCCGTGCTGTCCGAGAATTCGAACTTATTTTCGTCGTCGTTCATCTTCCGCTCACACGTACCCGCGGTTATTGTGTGCCTGACCGCTGACATTGTCAAACTATGCAGATCTAAAGGGATTCTCACCCCTGACCCCCCTGGCGATAACGTTGACACCCCTCAGGGTGCGTGTTAGACCGCAACCGGCCTTCCCCTAGAGTGAACTGCCGCGGAGGCGAACTTGGTCGGCACCTTCCTGCTTGCAGCAACGCCCGGCGGTGGCGGAGAGTTCGACATCTTCGCCAACGTCTTGGAATCACGAGGCGTTGTACTGGCGGTACTCGTCGTTCTGGTCCTCATGAGCCTCGTCTGCTGGTTCATCATCGCTTACAAATGGTTGTGGTTCTTGCGCCTGAAGAGCCTGTCCAAGGGCTTCGTTGACGCCTACTGGGAAGCCCAGAACCCCAACGAGATCTACGAGCTGGCGCGCGAGTCGTCCTGTCCCGAGAGTCGGATCTTCGTGGCCGGCTTCCGGGAGCTTGGGCAGCTCAAGCAGCGCAAGAAGGGCACCGGGGCGCTGACTCAGGGCTTTGAGAACATCGAGCGGGCGGTCAACCGGGCGCGCACCCAGGAGGGCTACCGCTTTGAAGGGCTGGTCGGCTTTCTTGGCACCACGGGCTCCACGGCGCCGTTTATCGGCCTGTTCGGCACCGTCTGGGGCATCATGACCGCCTTTGCGGGGCTTGGGCAGATGGACGAGGACGCCAACCTGCTGGCCACGGTGACCCCGCCCATCGCGGAGGCGCTGGTGGCCACGGCGATCGGCCTGTTAGCGGCCATCCCGGCCGTGATGGCCTACAACTACTTCGTGCGGCGGATCCGGCGGATCAACACCGAGGTGGACAGCTTCTCCGCGGATTATCTGAACACCCTGCGTCGCTTGTACTTCGCGCACTGACGGGAGGCGAACGATGGCGATGAGCGGCATGGGCAACGGGGACAACGGCCCCAGTACGCTCTCCGAGATCAACGTCACGCCGCTCGTCGACGTGATGCTGGTGCTGTTGATCATCTTCATGGTCACCGCCAGCGTGGAGACGGTCCGAGTCGAGCGCGAGCTGGAGCGCAGCCGGGTCGAGCGGGACCTGGTGCCGCGCAAACCAGAGCCGCCCAAGAACCCGCTGAAAGACGTACCCGTGGTCGTGCCCAAAACCACCAACAAGCAGGTGAAGCCGACCGACCACAAAGAGCCCAAGGTCGTGCTGGGCCACGATCTGGTGTTCCGCCTGGACGAGGCCCAGATCGTGGACTGCAAAGAGATGGCGCCCAAGCTCGGCGTGGGTCGGCCCGACGGCAACGACGAGGAGGCGGCGCGCCTGTTCGAGCAATGCGCCATCAAGGCGGCCGCCATCCTGGGCCCGAACGCGCTGCTGCAGGAGAAGAAGCGCGTCAACTTTGCCGCCGATCGCTCCATTCCCTGGGGCTGGGCCACGCGCTTCATGTCGATCATGGGCAGCGAGCACGGCATCAAGCAGGTCAACATCATCGCCATAGGTCCGCCCGCCGATGTCCCCTGAGACGCATCGCGATCCGGTCCTGATCGGCGGCCTGATCTTCGGGCTGCTGATCTCCGCAGGCGTGCACGTCGGGCTGGCCGTGGGTGTG
The DNA here is from genome assembly GCA_964545715.1 of uncultured Myxococcales bacterium. Taxonomy (GTDB): domain Bacteria; phylum Myxococcota_A; class UBA9042; genus CAZJHX01. The sequence continues at coordinate 173,292 of CAZJHX010000002.1, read as the reverse complement.
CGAAGCATCGACACGTCGGTCAGCTACGCCGATGCCGCCGGCAAGCCGCGCGTTCGCAAGGCCAAGCTCAAGCGCCGCTGGAGCCATGGCCCGGTCGCGTTCGAACGCCGCAAGATCGAGCTGGACTGTGACTCCATCCCCGAGTGCGAGCCGATGATCGAGGCGCAGATCGTGGAGATGAAGGTCGCCAAGCTGGGCGGCGCCGAGCCCGATCCCAAGAAGCTGCCCGAGATTCAAAAGTACGAGGAGCCGGAGAAGGACGAGCTGCAGGTCAACACCGAAGAGGAGCCGCCTAAGGTCAAGCCGCGCAACAAGCAGGACTTCATGCGACGAAAGGCGCAGCTGGACCGGCGACGGCGCAAGCGCAAGCCCAAGCGCAACCTCTTCAACCTGGACGACGATCCGCGCGCACGGCCCACAGCCTTTGAGCGGATCACCGGCCGGCTGGACGGCGACGTCTACGGGCGCGGCGTGGACCAGGAGAAGTTCGACACCTACTTCGGCAAGATGGCGTTTGAGCTGCACCGGGAGTTCAACCCGCCCACGTCGCTGTCGCGCAAGGTCATCCTCAAGCAGCTGGTCCGCGTGCTGATCACGGGCATGAACCCCGACGGCACAATCGCCAGCTATCGCATCAAACGCAAAGCGCGCAAGCCGGGCTTTACGATGGCCGCCCAGGCCGCACTGCGCGCGTTTATGCCCACCGAGGGCGGCAAGCGTCGCTTTCCGACGCCGCCGCCGGATATCCTCGCGTTCGTGAACAAGAAAGGCATTATCATCGATCTCGATGGCCGGCTCTTCGAATAGCCGCGCAGGCGCGGTGCTTGGCGCGGTGCTGCTGTGCCTGGCGGCCCCGGCCGGGGCGACTGTCTTTTGCGAGGACGCATCCCAGTGCCGGGCTCGCCAAAGCTGCGTCGCCGGCGCCTGCACGCCGCTGGCGGACAAGCGCGTGAGGATTCTGTTTCCCATCGCCGTGGATCGCATCATCGACCTGGACACCGGCAACCGGCGCGGCGTGCTGCCCGACGGGGTGGACAAGCTGGTTCGCGGCTACCTGGAGCTGAGCGGCTTCTGGCACGTGCTCACCGCCGACCGAAACCCCGAAGGCGCGGTACTGGAGAGCCTGCGCCAGACCACGATCGACTTTCAAAGCTGGTACGACGCAGGCGCGTACGCGGTGGTGAAGGGCAGCGTGAAGAAAGGCAAGGACGGGCGGCTTGTGCTTACACTGCGGCTGTTCGTCACGGAGGAGGGCGGGCCCCGACCACTGAAGCGTGACGTGCAGCACGTCAAGGCGGACGATCGGCACGCGCTGAAGCAGGCGGTCGCGCGGTGGGTCAACGAGCTTCTGACAGTCTATTCGGGTAAGGGCGGGGTGTTCGATACGCGCCTGGCCTTTGCGTTCAGGCCCAGAAAGGGAGCGCCTAAGCAGATCGGCGTGATGGATATGGACGGCGGGCGCGAGCGGCTGATCACGACCGGCGGGGACATCAACGTGCTGCCGTCGTGGGCGCCCGGGGGGCTGATCGCGTACACCAGCTTCAAGGCCAACAATCCGGATCTGTACCTCGACGGGCGCAAGTTCTCGGCGCGCCCGGGGATGAATACGGGGGCGTCGTTCCACCCAAAGGGCAAGATCGTGGCGCTGACGCTGAGCAAGGACGGCAACGCGGAGATCTACGTCCTGGACGCGCGCAGCGGCAAGATTCGGCGCCGGCTGACACGGAATTCGGCGATCGACACCAGCCCGACGTGGTCCAGCGACGGCAAGCGGATCGCCTTCGTCAGCGACCGGAGCACCGGCAAGCCGCAGATCTTTCGCATGACCGCGCGCGGGGAGAACGTTGAGCGGCTGCCCCAGGTCGGCGGCTACAACACCAGCCCGGACTGGTCGCCCACCGCAGACGAGGTGGTGTACAGCGCCATGGTCGGCGGCGAAAGCTACGACATCTACGCGATCAACCTGGTCGACGACACGGTCTCGCGCCTGACCGAGGCCGGCTCCAACGAGGAGCCGCACTTCTCTCGCGACGGCCGCTACATCGTCTACACCAGCCGCCGTCGCGGGGTGCAGTCGATCTGGATCATGACCGCGGACGGACGCAATCAGCGGCGCGTCTCCCGGGGCGAAGGGATCTACATGACGCCCTCGTGGGAACGGTGAGTTGAGCACTTGACCCGTCGAGCCCGGCGCTTGTATAAGCGGGGCTCGTTTCGCGGCCCGAGGGCCAATGTGACATGGCTGAAGCACTCATCGCCCCAAGCATTCTTTCGGCGAACTTCTCCCGACTCGGGGAAGAAGTCCGCGCCGTAGAGCGCGCAGGCGCTGACATCATTCATGTCGACGTGATGGACGGCCACTTTGTGCCCAACATCACCATCGGACCTCTCGTCGTACGTGATCTTCGCGCGATCACGAAGCTGCCGCTCGATTGTCATCTGATGATCGAGAATCCCGATGACTACATCGGGGACTTCGTGGACGCCGGAGCTGACAAAATCTCCGTACACGCAGAAGCGTGCCGTCACCTGCATCGCACCGTGCACCTGATCAAGGGGCACTCGATCGAAGCGGGCGTGGCGCTGAACCCGGCAACCCCGGTCGAGGCCGTCGCTCCCATCATCGAGGACCTGGACTTCGTGCTGGTCATGTCGGTGAACCCGGGCTTCGGTGGGCAATCCTTCATCCCTTCGGTGTTGGACAAGGTCCGCCAGCTTCGGGCCCTCGCTGTCGAGCGCAACCCCTCTTTGAAGCTCGAGATCGACGGGGGCATCAAGCCGTCGACCATCGGGGAGGCGCGACGAGCCGGTATCGACTGGTTTGTTGCCGGCTCAGCGGTCTTCAGCGGCGGCGAGTACGGAGAATCGATCAAGCAGCTTCGAGCTGCTCTTGGCGGGGCGTAGCGCAGCCTGGTAGCGCGTTCGGTTCGGGTCCGAAAGGTCGCTGGTTCAAATCCAGTCGCCCCGACCATGTTTTAAAGGGGGACGGTAAATCCCGAGTGAGGGTCTCCTCACACCGTCCCCCTTTCTTTTTTGGTGCGAGTCGGCTATTCCTGCAAGTGATGCGCTTACTATGTACGGCGGCACTTCTAATGACGGTCTTCGGCTGCGGGATCAACCCCGACGGTCAATCCGGTAAGGACGGCAGGCGCGACATCGCGGCCGAGCTGCCCCTGGACGAGTGGGTCACGGACGAGGACGGCGTCAACTACAAGAAAGGCGACCGCACCGACTGGAAGGCCGTGTTTCTCCCACGCGACGGTACGCTGTTTGTGGAGATCGCGTGCGACAACCGCGACGCGGACATCGTGGCTGCGCTGTACGACCGCTACGGCCGAAAGCTCGGTGAAAAGAGCAAGGCGCGCGGCATCACCGATCACATCACGTTTGAGGGTGACGTCACGAAGGGCAAATACTTCGTGCAGATCTTCGCCCGCAAGTCCGAAGACAATTCGGTCTACTCCATTCGTGCCTCTATGGAAGGCGGCGTCGGTATCGGCGGCGACGTCCCGCCGCCAGAGTAGGAGGACCTGAGCTCGTGCCATTGGAGATCGAGGCGTACGCAGCCACCGATGTTGGCACTCAGCGCACTCACAACGAGGACGCGTTCGACGTCGTGTCAGAGCACGGCTTTCACGTCGTCGCAGACGGGATGGGCGGACACGCGAGCGGCGCCGTGGCCAGCCGCATGGCCATCGAAAACCTGCGCAAGTACATCACCCAGCTTGCCGCGCGCCCGGACCATGAGTTCACCTTTCCGGTCCATGTCGGCGCCGGCCCGCCCGAGGTCCTGGTCTCCAACGCGATCCAGTGGGCCAACGAGCGCATCTTCATAGAGAGCTTCAAGAATCGAAACTACGAGGGCATGGGCACCACGATTGTGTGCACCCTCGCCTACCACGACCTGCTCGTGGTCGGACACGTCGGCGACAGCCGCATCTACCGCTTCCGGGGTGGGCAGCTCGAGCAGATGACCAAGGATCACAGTCTGCTCAACCACTATATCGACGAAGGGCGCATCACCACCGACGAAGAGCGCCGCAACTTCAAAGAGACCAACATCATCGTCAAGGCGCTGGGGCTCAAAGACTATGTCGAGCCCGACATCCGCGTAGTCGATCGGCGACATGGTGATGTGTTCCTGCTGTGCACGGACGGTTTGACCGATCAGGTGGACGACTGGATTCTGACAAATGTGCTGCTGGGCAACAGCGACGACCTGGCGGGCGCCTGCGACACGCTCATCAAGCTGGCCAACGAGGCCGGCGGCAAAGACAACTGCACCGTGATGATGCTCAAGGTCGTAGACCCCGAGGCCCCGCCTCCCCCCGAGCCGGGCTTTGAGGAGGAGATCGATTGGGCCGAGGAGACGCAGTCGGGTGTCGTCGAGGTGCCCGTATTGCCCCCGATATCGCCGCCGGCGCCCAGCGATGAGTCGAGCGACTCCGATAGATACGACTACACCAATGTCGTGACCGAACCGGAGATCCCTGTCTACTCCGGAGATGAGCCAACAGATCCGGGCAAGTCCAAAAAGTAGCGCCCCTACCAGAGTCAGCGTTTCCGGTTCGTACAACTATGAAAAACCCCGTGTTGACGGGGATACCCCCCCAAGACTAGACTCGCGCCACATGCCCAGACTGCCAAATCCACTGTTACCGGAGCTTCTGCTCAACGCCGCCTTGGAAATGCTTGATGAGCGCGGCGCCGCAACATTCTCCATGCGAGAGCTTGCCGGTCGAATCGGCTACGCGGTGACCGCGGTGTATCGCTGCTATGAGAAGCGCGGGCATCTGCTGCGGGTGTTGACGATGCGTCTTTACGAAGTGATGGCGGAGTCCACCTACACCTCAGAGGGCGACAACACCGAAGAGAAGTTAGTCGGTTTCGGCAACCGCTTTATCGGGTGGGCGGTGGAGTATCCGGGCCGCTATAGGCTGATGTTTGAGCACAACGATCCGGAAGCGCTGCTCACCGCAGAGGAGCTCGCCTCGGTAGCGTCTCCAGTTCGGTACATCGAGTCGCTGTTGCGCGAAGGCCAGTCGATCGGGGAGGTACCCGCCGATCAGGATCCTGCCGCGTTGGCCTCAATCATGTTTGCGTCACTTCACGGTCTCGTCGCGCTGACCAGCAGCGGCCGCCTCAACGGCCACTGCAGCGACGTGCAGGGCTTCTTTGACCGCTACAGCCAGCCGTGGTTCCACGGGCTCCTCGTCTCGGCAGCCCCCCGCTAGTCCTCGCCGTCAACGTCCTCGCCCTGGGGCCCCAGTCCCGGTAGGAAGACGTCTTCACCGCGCGCCCAGCCCCCGCGAGCCGGCGCCTCCGCGTCGGGATCGCTGGACTCTTGAGGCACCTCGGCCTGCGGTGCATCGGCGGCGGCCACGGCTTCCGTCGTGTCATCGCCACCTTCACCATCGGGCTCGCCGTCGCCCTCTTCTCCCTCGGGCGGCACGTAACGCACGCCCAGCAGATAACCGTCAACGATGCGGATCTTGTCACCGCCCTCGAAGTACTCGTAGCCGTTGCCGTCGCGCGACGCGTTCTGCATGTCTTTGACCGGCATCTCGGTCTGCGTGAAATCGCTCAAGAGCAGCCGTATCTGCTCATAATCTGACGCCTCCGAGGGCCACCAGGTCGCGAATACGACTCGGTGCGGCAGCCGCTGCCGTTTGCGCACACATCGCACGCCGCGCCCGCCGCGATGCTGGCAGGGGAAGTCAGACACCACCGTGCGCTTGGCCCGACCCTCCGCTGTGATCACCGCCAGCTCTCCATCGCTGTCCGAGGGCACCGCAGTCAGCGACACCACATGATCTCTGGAGTTCAAGCGCATGCCGCGCACACCGCCCGCGCCCCGGCCGCGAGACGGGACCTCGGACGCCGGGAAGCGGATCGCGTTGCCCTCAAACGTCGCCAGGAAATAGTCCCCGGTACCGTCGGTACGCAACACCGTCAGCACCTCGTCGTCGCCGACCTTCATCGCGGCCACACCGGACGAGCGCGAGCTGTCGAACTCGGTCAGCGGCGTCCGCTTGATCGCGCCGGCGCGGGTCACAAAGAGCGCCTCGTCCTTCGTCTCGAACGTCGGAATGTCGTGCACCGCTACAATGCGATCCTCGCGATCGATGTCCACCACATTGACGGCCGCCGTACCCACATCGCCCCACTTGGCCTCCGGCAGTTGGTGGACCGGGATCGCAAACGCCTTGCCCTTTGCCGAAAACAAGACGAGCCGATGCAGCGTGTTGCTCTCGATTATCCAGCGCACGGCATCCTCTTCGCGGACCCCGGCAGCCTCCGTCGCGCCAAAGCTGGCCATGCTGCTGCGCTTGACGTAACCGACCTTGCTGACGCCGATCATCACCGGCGCCGCCTTGACCGTCACCGTCACTTTGATCTTGTCCGACACATCCTCGATCTCGTCGACGATGGTCGTCCGGCGCTCGTCCGCATGCTGGCGCCGCACGTCGAGCAGCTCCGTTCGGATGCACTCCATCAGGGCAAAGCTGCTGCCCAGAATGTTCTTCAACAGCGCGATCTCAGCGTCGAGCGCCTTGAGCTCCTCCTTCAGCTGCAGGATCTGCAGGCCCGTGAGCCGGTGCAGCCGCAGGTCCAGAATCTCTTTGGTCTGTTCGTCCGAGAAGTCGAACGTCGCCATCAGCCGCTCGTGCGCGTGCGCCCGGTTCTTGGACCCACGAATGATCGCGATGACCTCGTCCAGGACATCGACGGCACGGATGAGCCCATGGACGATGTGCCGCCGGGCCTCTGCGCGGTCGAGGTCGTACTGCGACCGCCGCGTCACGACGTCGCGCTGGTGGGCCAGATAGGCCTCCAGGATCGCCTTCAGCGAGAGCAGCGCCGGGCTGCGATCCACGATCGCGACCATCTGGAAGTGCCGGTACACCTGCAGATCGGTCTTCTTGAACATGAAGGCGCGAACCGGCTCGGGGTCCACACCCTTCTTGAGATCGATGACGATCCGCAGACCCTCGCGATCGCTCTCGTCGCGAACGTCCTTGATGCCCTGCACGACCTTTTGAGTCCGCAGCTTCTCCATGTCGCGAACGAGATTGGCCTTGATCACGCCGTACGGGATCTCGTTGATCACGATGGTCTGGCTGCGGTCGCGGTTGTCCTCGATCCTGGTGCGCGCACGCAGCACTACGCGGCCCTTGCCGGTCTCGTAAGCCTGCTCCAGCCCCTCGCGGCCCATCATGATCCCGCCGGTCGGGAAGTCGGGCCCCTTGATGTGCTGCATCAGAGAGTGCAGCTCAAGCTCCGGGTCGTCGATCAGCGCGATCAGCGCGTCGATACACTCGCCCAGATTGTGTGGCTGAATCTCGGTCGCAAAGCCCGTCGAGACACCGCTCGTTCCGTTGACCAGGAGGTTGGGAAAGCGCGCCGGCAACACCGTCGGCTCAACGTCGCTGTCGTCAAACGTGGGTTGGAATGTGACCGTGTTTTTCTTGATGTCGCGCGTCAGCTCGTCGGCGATCCCCGCCAGACGCGCCTCGGTGTATCGCATGGCGGCCGGAGGATCGTCGTCGATGCTGCCGAAGTTGCCGTGGCCGTCCACGTGCGGGTGGCGCATCTTCCAATGCTGGGCCATGCGCACCATCGCGTCGTAGATCGACGAGTCGCCGTGCGGGTGAAACGACCCCATCACGTCGCCCACGGTCTTGGCGCACTTTCGATAGCGCTTATCGGACGTGTTTCCGGCCAGCGTCATCGCGTACACAATGCGTCGCTGCACCGGCTTCAGACCGTCGCGCACGTCGGGGATCGCGCGCGCCAGAATCGTCGCCCGCGCATAGCGGCCAAACGAGACCCCGAGCTCCTGCTCCAGAGTCGCGTCGATCACTTTGGAAGCGAAGTCGGTCACGCGGCCTCCTCCTCACCTTCAGGGCCGAACGCGACATGACCGCGAATCCAGTCGCGCCGCGCCGCCGCCCCATCGCCCATCAACACCGTCACCGAATGCTCCGCGCTGGCGACGTCCTCGATCTCGACCTTTACCAGCGTACGAGTCTCAGGATTCATGGTGGTCTCCCACAGCTGCTCAGCGGCCATCTCACCCAACCCCTTGAAGCGCTGGACCATAGCGCCGGACATCTTCTTCAGCTTGAGCACTTTGTCGCGCTCCTTGTCCGTCCACGCATAGCGCGTGATCGGCTTCTTCTTGCCGGCCGTGATCTTGTACAGCGGCGGCTGCGCGATATAGACGCGCCCGGACGTGACCATCTCGCGCATGAACCGATAGAAGAACGTCAGCAGAAGACACCGGATGTGCGCCCCGTCGTCGTCCGCATCCGCCAGGATCACAATGCGGCCATACTGCGCATCGTCGATATTGAACTCGGTGCCGACCCCGGCGCCGATCGCCTGCACCATCGCCATGATCTCTTTGTTGTTCAGCACCTTGGCCAGCGACGCGCGCTCGGTGTTCAGCGGCTTTCCGCGCAACGGCAGAATCGCCTGGATACGCCGATCCCGCGCCTGTTTGGCCGAGCCGCCCGCGCTGTCGCCCTCTACGATGAACAGCTCGCGCTGCATCGGGTCCCGCGTGCTGCACCGGGTCAGCTTGCCGTCCAGCGACGTCCGGCCCGCGGTCTTCTGGCCCGTTCGGACCGCCTCTCGCGCCTTGCGCGCCGCCTTACGCGCGGAGTGCGCCTTGCCCGCCTTGTCCAGGATGTTTCGGGCGGTCTTGGGGTTCTCCTCCAGATAGATCGACAGGTGCTTCGACACCACCTGGTCGACCGCGCCACGAGCCTCCGGATTGCCGAGCTTGGTCTTGGTCTGGCCCTCGAATTGGACCTCGCGCATGCGCATGTTCAGCACAGCGGTCAGACCCTCACGCAAGTCGTCGCCGGTAAGGTTGTCTTTCTTCTTCCACACGCCCAGCTTGCGCGCGTACTCGTTCATCACCCGGGTGTGCGCCGTGCGGAAGCCGGTCTCGTGCATGCCGCCTTCCACGGTGCAAATGCAGTTCACAAAGCTGTTCAGGCTCTCGGCGTAGTCGGTGTGGTACTGGAAGGCCACGTCCACCTCGATGTCCTCGACGCTGTCGGAGAACGAGACGACCGGCCCCATCGTGTTGCGCCCTTCGTTGAGGTACTCCACAAACGCGTTGATGCCGCCGTCGTAGTGGAAGTCGACCTCGACCCGCTCCTTGCGCGCGTCGATCAGCTTGATCTTCAGCCCGCCATTGAGGAACGCGAGCTCCTTCATGCGGTTGCACAGCGTTTCGAAGTTGTAGCTGATCGTAGAGAAGATCTTTTCGTCGGGCTTGAAGCGGACCTGCGTGCCGGTCATGCGAGTCTTGCCGCCGGCGCTCATCTTCGTGACCGGAGTGCCGCGCTCGAAGCGCTGAGTCCAGATCTCCCGCTGCCGCCAGATCTGGACCTCCATCCACTCGCTCAGCGCGTTGACTACCGATGCACCGACGCCGTGCAGACCGCCCGAGACCTTATAGGTCTCCGAGTCGAACTTGGCGCCGGCATGCAGCTTGGTGAACACCACGGTGGCCGCCGAGACCTGATACTTGGGGTGCATGTCTACGGGGATGCCGCGGCCGTCATCGCGCACGGTGATGATGTCGTCGGGGTCCACGCGCACCGTGATCTGCGACGCGTGTCCGGCAAGCGCCTCGTCCACGCAGTTGTCCACGATCTCATAGACCAGGTGGTGCAGGCCGCGTGCGCCGGTGGACCCGATGTACATGCCGGGTCGCTTGCGGACGGCCTCGAGCCCCTCGAGGACCTTGATATCGGACGCCTTGTACTCTGCCATGCCACGAAACTAACCATCGAACCCTGTGGACGGTCAACAGCGAGTTACCATATATTACGCCGCCATGAACGACCGCTATTCCAAGTCCGCGAGCGCCCATGAACGCGCGCGTGTCCTGCTCCCCGGTGGTGTGAACAGCCCGGTCCGCGCGCTGAACTCCGTCGGTGGCGTCCCCTTCTTCGCTTCCAGAGGCCAGGGTCCCTGGCTCACCGATGTCGACGGCAACCGCTTCGTCGACTACATCGGCGCTTACGGGCCGTTGGTGCTGGGCCACTGCGACGCGCGAGTTGTCGAGGCGGTGATTGGCGCCTTGAGCGACGGGACAGCCTTCGGCGCCCCCACCGAGGCCGAGACCACCCTGGCCGCGAAAGTGGCCGAGTTGGTGCCAAGCGTCGAGCGCCTGCGCCTGGTCAACTCGGGTACAGAGGCGACCATGAGCGCCATCCGGGTCGCACGCGGGGCCACCGGCAAAGCCAAGATCATCAAGTTCAACGGCTGCTACCACGGCCACGCCGACTACCTGCTCGTAAAGGCCGGCAGCGGCGCGCTTACGTTTGGGGCGCCCGACTCCGCAGGAGTGCCTGACGGTGCGGCGGCTGACACGCTGGTGGCGGACTACAACGACCTGAGCTCGGTCGAGGCCCTTTTTGACGCCAACGCCGGGGAGATCGCGGGGGTCATCGTCGAGCCGGTGCCCGGCAACATGGGCGTGATTCCGCCGGCCGAGGGCTTTCTGAGCGGCCTGAGGCGACTCTGCACCAATCACGACGCCGTGCTGATCTTCGACGAGGTCATGAGCGGCTTCCGCGTCCACCTGGGCGGCGCGCAGGCGTTGTACAACGTGGCGCCCGACCTGACCTGCCTGGGCAAGGTCATCGGCGGCGGCCTGCCGGTGGGCGCGTACGGTGGCCGGGCGGATCTGATGGCCAATGTCGCGCCGGAGGGCGCCGTCTACCAGGCCGGAACGCTGTCAGGCAACCCGCTGTCGGTGGCAGCCGGCATCGCCACGCTGGACGCGCTCACACCCGACGTCTTCGCTGGCATCGTCGAGCGGACGACCACACTGTGCCGCCGCCTGGCGGAGGTCGCCGCCAAGGCGGGCGTGGAGGTCCGGATCAACCAGGTGGGAACCATGTTCACCACGTTCTTCAGCGCCAACCCGATCGGCTCGCTTGCCGACGTGCAAAAGTGTGACTTTGACCGCTTCAAAGCCTTCTTCCACGCGATGCGGGATCGCGGCGTCAGCCTGCCGCCCAGCCAGTATGAGGCCTGCTTTGTGTCGGCCGCGCACGATGACGAGGCGCTCGCCCACACCGTCGAGGCCGCACAGGCAGCTTTCGCCACGCTATAAGTCCCTCAAAAACAACCTCTAAAACGTGCCTTGCGAGGTTGACCGAGGCCCTAAGTGATGATAGCAATGCGCCCGATCCAGGACCGTTAGGTCCTTGAGATTATTTGAAATCCAGTAATTCCGAAGGCTTCGATGAGTTCGGGTCGAGAGGAGCAAAAGCAGCAACGACGTAAGCTGCTTCGTGGCCTCAGCCACGCCAGTATCGGTATCGAGATGGGATTCTCGGTGCTGTTTGGCTACCTGATCGGCCAATGGCTCGACGAGAAGTTCGGAACGACCTGGCTCATGCCTGCTTTTACCCTGATCGGGATCATCGCAGGTTTCCGAGCCCTGTTTCGGTTGACGCGGCGACTGGCCGCCGAAGCGGAGGAGGAGCAGGAAGTGAGCCAGGAAGAGCGCGACGGTGAGGCATGAAAGGTCAGGCCTTCATACGGTTTGTCCTGATGGCGTCAGTCGCCGTGCTTGCGGCAACGCTTCCGTTGTCCTGGTGGATCGGCAGATGGCCGGTGATCATCGGGACAATCGGCGGCTACGGCCTGGGCATCGCCAACTTCTGGGGGATGGCCTGGCTGATGCAGCGGCTCCTATTCGGGCCGGCTACGCGCGACAAGCGGGTGGTAGGTTTGATGCTCGCGGGCAAAATGGGGTTGCTGATTTTGATCGCCTGGCTGGCGGTCCTGGTGATCGGGCTCGATGTTTACGGGTTCGTTCTCGGGTTCTCAGCCGTCGTGGTCGCACTGTTTATCGGCGGCTTCTGGGTCGCATTGGGTGGAATGGAAGAGAATGAAAGCCACAACTAAAGTCGCGCTGAGTGCTCTCATCGTCGGCGCCGTTGTGCTGACCGCCGCGCCCGCGTTCGCCGCCGGTGGCGGAGATCACTGGTCGCTGGCCTCGGAACTATTGCCCTCGTCCGTTGTCGAGAACATCAGGACCATGTGGGGCAAGACATGGCTCAACGGCGATCCGGCACCCGAGCGCACCATGCACGTCATCTGGGGCGTGGTGATCTTCCTGATCCTGCTGGGCTCCGCCACCATGGCTGCCGCCAAGTTCAAGCAGACCGGCGACGAGTCGGTGCTGCCCGAGCGCAAGTTCGGAATGTTCACCCTCTTCGAACTGTGCAGCGAGGCGCTGTACGGGCTGATGCGCGACATGATGGGCGAGAAGCACGCACGCCACTTCTTCCCGATCATCGGCGCCTTCTTCTTCTTCATCCTTTTCTCGAACCTGCTGGGCCTCGTCCCCGGGTTCCTGGGCGCGACAGACAACTTCAACACAACCCTGGCCCTGGCGCTCATCCCGTTCGTACTGACGCACTGGTACGGCGTGAAAGAGCACGGCGCCAAAAACTACTTCAAGCATTTCCTGGGACCCATCATCCACCCGTTTGCGCTGCCTTTGATGATCCTGATGGCCTTTATCGAGGTCATCAGCCACCTGGCGCGCCCCGCATCCCTCGCCATTCGCCTCATGGGCAACATGTTTGGCGACCACGCGGTGCTGGCGGCCTTCATGGGGTTCGGCATCCTTCTTGTTCCGCTGCCAGTCATGGTGCTCGGAACAATCGTGTGTATCGTTCAGGCCGTCGTGTTCTGTCTGCTGTCCATCGTGTACATCGCCATGGCAGTCGAACACGCCGAGGACCATTAGTTTTCTCAAATCCCTTAGGAGGGGGTTGCTCAGATGTTCAAGACCCGTAAGGCACTCACCGTTGTCGTTCTCACCATTGCCGGCCTTTGCTTCATGGCGCCGCTGGCTCTCGCCGCATCCCCGGCCGCACCTCAGACCGCTGGTCTCGTGGCCGACGCTGCCGTAACCCAGGCTCCTGCGGTGCCCGGTGCGGACAACGAGTTCTCGGTCAAGAAGTTCATCGCGCTGGCGATGGGCCTCGGCCTCGGTATCGCCGCCGCTGGTGGTGGTATCGGTCAGGGTCGCGCGGCCGCGGCTGCCCTCGACGGCATCGCCCGCAACCCCGGCGCGTCCGGCAAGATCTTCACCCCGATGATCCTCGGCCTCGCGCTTATCGAGTCCCTGGTCATCTACTCGCTGGTTGTGAGCCTGATTCTCAGCGGTAAGCTGTAAGAATCCGGTGCTAGGAGGCCGCGGCGGCTGCTGCGGCTTCCAGCAACCCGCCTAGATAGTCTTCCTCGATATCGTCGAACTCCAGCGGTGCGCCGCACTCGGTGCACTGGTGCGCAGGCGCTACGGCGCGTCCCTCGGCGAGATCGTCATCCATGGTCAGCAAGAAGCGCTGCTCCAGGTCGCAGTCCGTGCAGTAGTACGGCGCGTAGAAGGAGCGGATGCGGCTGTGGCCGTGGAAGTTCGCGATCATGTTCAGCTGCGCGACCATCGCGGTCGACACGTTGTCCCACCAGACCTGCACGTTGTCCGGGATGGTCTTCATCGCGCGGATCCACTCACGCACGCCGACGGAGTTGATCCGCGCGACCTCACCCAGGTCCAGGATCAGGGTGCCGGCGGCCACCGTCTTGATCGGTTGCAGATCGGCGCTCTCGTCCACGCATCCGGACAACTTCAGCACAGTCTCCCCGCCGGATCCGGCGACGGGGGCGATATTCAGCGACGGCATCCCGGCCATTCTACTCCCTCTCGAGGGCTCGAACCACCACGAACGTGACGTCGTCCGCCAGCGGCACCTCCCCGTAGAAGCTCATGGCGCCGGCGCGCAGCGTCTCCACCGCGCTCTCGGCGCTGTCCTGCGCGACCGCCTCAGCCAGCATGCGTACCAGTCGGCGACGCCCAAGCTCCTTGCCTCTGTCATTGCAGTTCTCGATCAAGCCGTCCGTATACAGCAGCAGCGTGTCGCCGGCCTCCAGCCGGGCCTGAGCTTGAGGGAAGCCGTCCGATTGCGTCTCGTCGCCCAGCACGGGGCCGGACCCCGGCAGCACCACGATGGAGCCGTCGCCTCGCACGATGATCGGCTTGTTGTGCGCCGCGTTGGCGTGCTCGATGGCGCCCGACTCCAGGTCGATGCGCACCGCCGCGCACGTCATCATGTGGCGTCGGTCGCCGATGCTCAGGATCTCGGCGTTCAGCATACGCAGCAGGTCTCGCGCCTCCAGGTCGGCGTTCAGCTTTCCCTGCGAGCCCGCCCGAGCCAGCGTGGACGCGGCGCTGCGCGCTGACGCCGCCACAAGCGCCGCCGCGGCCCCATGCCCGGTGACGTCGCCCACAACCACATACACCTGGCCACTGCTGCCCGGCAGATACGCGTACCAGTCGCCGCCCATCTCGGTGGCGGGCTGGTAAAACGCCGCAAACTGAAAGCGGTCCGTGGACGGATCCACGGCCGGCAGCAGCGCCTCCTGCACGTCCCGGGCGGTCTGCAGCTCCGCCTCCATGCGCGCCTTCTCCGCCGTGCGCACCAGTAGGCGCTGAACCCCTTGCCGCATCTCTTCAAAGCTGTTGGACAGCCGCCCGATCTCATCGGTGCCCGCACGCACGGAGATCGGCCGATCCAGCCTGCCGTCAGCGATGGCCTCCGCCTGGCGGGTCAGCCGCTCGATCGGGCGCGACAGGCGCGTCCCCAGCAAAAACGCGATCAGCAAGCCCCCCAGCACGGCCGTGCCGCTCAGCGCACCCGCCACCTGCCACATGCGATCGATGCGGGCTGCATTGCGCGCCCCGGCAGCGTCCAGCGCGGCCTCCAGCGATGCCATGGTAAAGCCGAACCGCAGCGTGCCTGCGCGCTCGCGTGTGTCCTCGCCGGTCTCCGGGTCGATCGCGTCCTGCAGGATCGGGATCGCGATCTCCAGCATGGGCGACTCATCCGTCTGCAGCGTCTTGAACGCCGCGGTGGTCTGATCAGCGGCCCACTTCGACGCCGCATCATCCAGCACCGTCGTCACCATGCTCGGGTCGGGGTGCACCATCGCCCGACGCTTCAGGTCCATCAAGATGCCGTACTGAAGCTCCTCTTGCTCCTTGCGCAGTCCGTCCATCTCGCGCGCGATCAGGTCCAGCTGATGCTCCGGCAGCGCCCGCTCCACCAGGCTGCGCATCGACCGCGCGACCAGCTGGGCCCGCGCCTGCAGCTGGGTGCGCTGCTCGGCTCGGGTCTCCGTCAGATCCTCTTCAAAAGCGGCCTGTTGCATGCGGATCAGCATGAACGACGAGCCGCCCGCCACCCAGACGAGCAGCAGCGCCATGATCAGAAACGTCTTGGACCGGATCTTCACGCGGCGTCAGTCTCCAAAGACCTCGTCCGCGCTCTCCAGGACATCGGCGTCCACCGTCAGCCCGATGGCGCGGGCCACGTCCAGATTGATCACGAGCTCGGTGCCGATCGGACTGGCCACGCCCAATGATGCGGGTGACGTCCCGTCCTCTAGAATGCGGCGCGTCATCAGGCCCAATTGGGACCCGATCGACCGATAGCTGGGAGAGACGCTGAGCAGGGCGCCCGCCTGGACGAACTTGCCCGAGTACGCCAGCAGCGGCAGCTTCTGATCGCGCGTGAAGGCCACGGCCGCTGCGTAGGACGACTTGCTCACGGCCTGCGGATCGGGCGGCATCCACAGGGCATCGACCTTGCCCGCGTGAGTCTCCAGCGCCGCTTTCACCTCCGACGCGCCAGCGACCGCGATCGGCACGATCGTCAGACCCAGCACGCCCGCCCTGGCCGTGGCCTGGGCCACCACCGCCGCGGAGGTCGTCGCGTGGTGCACAACTCCAACGCGCTTGACCGACGGCGCGACCATCTTCAGCTGGGTCAGCAGGATCTCCGGCGGCACATGCAGCGCCACGCCGGCGACCATCGCAGCCTCTTTGGGCGGATACTTCGCCGGGTTCAGCACCATGGCAAACAGCACCGGCGTCCCGGGGAAGGCGCGGCCCGCGTGGTAGTAGGCCCGGCTGCCCAACGCCACGACCAAATCCGGCTTGCCGACATCGCCCAGCCCGTTGGCCCCGGCGACGTGCTCGGACAGCTTCAGCCCCGACAGGGCGTCCTTCAGCGTCATGATCGGCGCCCGATAGGCCGCGATGTCCTTGGACTTCACGATCGCCACATGACGGGTCTGCGCCGAGGCATCGACCACGAGCGCCAGCACCGCCGCCACAGCTATCCCCAAAAGCCACTTCATGGCGCGGCCTCCCGAGGCAGATCGGTCCAGGCGTCAAAGCCCATGATCCGCAGCGTGCGACGTCCCAGCCCGGACTGCCCGGCCGCCCGCAGCCCCTTGACCAGCGCGGCGGTCAACGTCGCCGGCTGTGCACCCACCTCACACAGCGGCGGATGAAACACGGGCCGCGTCGTATACAGCGTCCGCAGCGACGCGACGGCGTTGGGATTCACCTTGCGCAGCCGCACGATCGAGTCCGCGCGCACGAGCGCCAGATCCACCTGCCCAAAGGCCAGGGCAAGCAGCGCATCCACGTCCTTGGACACGGACACCACGCGCAATTGGGAGGGCTGAACGCCCAGCGGCCCCAGCAGGGTCTTGAAAGACTGCGCCGCATCGAGCGCGGTCGCGGCCACCGACTTGCCCGCCAACCCGGTGGTCGTGATGTCCGCCGACCGCGTGACCAGCACCTTTCTAAAGGTGCGCGCCCCACGCCGAGCCGGCATCAGCAGCGGCTTCAAGTTCCAGCGCGCCCGATTCTTCTTGAAGTACTCAAAGCCCACGATGAGATACGCCGGCATCTGCTGACCAACCCGCTTCTCAAAGTCGCGCGACTTCAGAAACGGCTGGAACTTCAGTCCGCTGTCCACAGAGGTGAGAAACGCGGAGACGACGGCCTTGAACTTGCCTGGATTGCGCGGCGCCGTGTCCGGGTCAAAGTGATAGACCCAGCGCTCTTCCGCGTGCGCTGTCGTGACGACCAGCATCGCTGCCAGCAAACCTGTCACGAGCCTTGTGATCACCGCCGGAAGGTATCACATTCGGGGCAGTCCGCTATTCGGACGACAGCAGGACCACGCCGGACAGGTATGCGGGATCCAGATCCTCGTGCGCCAGCCCCGCGGTCAACGCAGCGGCCGCGCCCGCCAGCACTTCAGCGGCCTGCGGATGCGTGAGGTTGGACGCCAAGCCGGTGGCGAGCTTGTCGAGCTCAGTCAACTGATTGCGCGCCTTTGCCAGCTGCGCTGTCGTCAGCGGCTCGAACGACGGCGCCCCGTCCGCGGCCATGTGCGCGAGCAGCGTGTTGGCCAGGATCTCGAAGTTGATGAACAAGCGGTCGTCTTCGGTCAGACCATGGAACTCGTGGGCGCGCATACGCTCCAATGAGAAGCCGAAGGCGGACTCGAACAGGTCGACCATCGACTCCGCTGACTGCAGAATCGCGTCCGTCGCCGCGAGGTCCGCCAGCGAGGCGAACGGCGCGAACAGGCCCTTGGCGTCGACGAATCGCGGCTGCGGCGTCTGAAGCAGCGCCGCCACCACCCGCTCCGTCGTGGCGTCGAACAGCCCCTCCGACCGGGCGTGCAGTTGCCGCGCGCGCCGAGCCAGCTCGACAGCCAGCGAGTGACCAGCCTGGAACAGCTGAAGACACCAGGCGCTCTCCAGAATCGACACGCCGCGCGCGACGTCGCCGTCGGCCAGGTGCTCCAGCCCCACAGAGATGGTGCAGTGCACGCGCCTGCCGATGCGCTTCAGTCGCTTGAGATCCCGCAGCATGATGCCCTCGGGCGTGCCGACAACGGCGCGGTTGAAGCACATCGCGAAGTCGCGCACGAACCGGTCTTTGTCCTGCATGTCCGCCAGACAGTGCGTCAAAAAGCTGTCCTTGTCCTGACCGCGGACCAGGGCCAGGCTCAGGCGCTCTCCCTCCACGTTGATGGCGGGCTTGATCTGGTCGGCCAGCTGCGTCTTCAGCGCGTCCAGCCGGATGGCGGCGTACAGGACATGCGCCTCGTCCGGGCCGGGAAAGCCCAGGTCGGCCAGGCGCCCCTTACGAAAGCGGTACGCGATCTCTTCGTTCTCCGTACGCAACCCGACGCGCGCCGTGATGATCAGGGACCGCGCCAGCTCGTGGTCTCGGCGGTAGATCAGCTTGACCAGCCGCTTGACCCGCTGCTGCGCCTCTTCCGCCACGCTGGGCTTGATGACCAGCGCGTACTCCATGTCCGGGGTGTACTGGATCGCGTGATAGGCCTCGTACTGGTGGATGTCGTCGACATCCAGGCGGTCGAAGATGATCAGCACGTGCATCAACAGATAGGCGACGACGAACTCGTGGTCCAGCGCCCCGATCGAGCCGATGGCGACGTCATGTGAGACGTCAGAGAAGAGATCCAGCCACTCGTCGAACGACTCGGTGTCCAGCTCATCGCCGCGCCAACAGTCGAGATCGATGAACGCGTTGCGCTGGGCGGGTGTCGACAGCGCCAGCAGATCCGAGCAGTCCGTCGCCCCGATGTCGACGACCAACAGGTAGAGATCGTCGGCGGCCAGCGACTGAATAAACGCTTGAGGATCGTCCAAACCCAGTATGGCGTCGACCTTGCGTGCGCCGTCCAGAGAGTGGAACCCGGCGGGCAGCACACTCAGCGCGCTGACTTGTAAGGCGGTCTTGTGCATCGGGTCGGACATCGGCGCGGAAAAGTAGGCCAGGGGCTTCTTTTTGGCAAGCGCCGTTTTGCGGTAGGCTACGGCGCTTTGCGCGGCTCCCAATCCAGCATGACCGTTAAGAACAAAGGCCTCCTGCTCGAGCGCCTCAAACACCTGGTGACGTCCCAGCCATCCGTCTTCGGCGGCGCCCTCGTCGTCATCATGTGGCTGGGAATCAACCTGCCGGGCCTGGGCAGTCACGGGCTGTGGGACCCGTGGGAGATGGACCGCGCCCACATCGCGCGGCAGATGACCGGCGCACCCCGCGTCCTGGTTGTGGAGGAGCGCTCCTCCGATCAGCCTCTGGGCCCCATCGCCCGCTGGCTCACCTTGCGTTATCAGGACAACCTGGTCGTCGCCACGCCGGACGCCCCCCTGCGCGGCAAGGGCAAGCGCGCCGTCTCCAAGGAGCTCGAGCGCGCGCACAAATCGCTGGATAAAGACGTCTTTCACATCGTGGTGGTGGATCTGGCCCTGGTGATCAGCGACCCGGGCTCCCACACCCAGGTCGAGCAGCTGATGGCGTGGCTCGATCATGTGCGGGCGCGTAATCCGGGCACGGCCATCCTGCTGGCGCAGCCCCTGCTGACTGAGAGCGCCATCGTCGCGAATGAAGAGGAGTGGGCGGGGCTGTTGCGACACACGTACGCCGAGGTCCGCCTGGAGGCCAGCGGCCGCGAGCTGGTCGGCAGCACCTGGGGCAAACCCGGCGGATTTCGACGGGAGCTGATCAAGACGCTGAAGCGGGCCTCACGCGCCGGTTACGCGCCCTTCACCGGGCTGACGCCGGCGCCGCGGACGAGCTTCCTTGACGACGGCTTCTGGCGCGCGGCCGAAAAGCGCAAGCTGGACCAGCGCATGACGCGACAGGTCTCAGCCGAGATCACCGAGCAGCTGCTGGACCCGACCCACCCGGCGTTCAGCCTGCCCGAAGAGTTGGTCACGTTTCCGCACGGCGCCGCGTACGACGCCCTGATTCACGACTTCGCCACGTCGGAGAGCACCGCGGAGGTCGCGGCCACCGACGCTGTCAGCCACTTCGAGTCCCGCATCGACGCCCAGTTCGACACGCCCTGGCTGCGCGCGCAGTTCAAGCGGGACGGCTTCAGCTGGTCCGCGCCCCCGCTGGATTACTGGCTCATGGCGTTGTCGTTTCAGCAGCTGGGGTTCAGCGAGCTGGCCAGCCGTCTGCCGGCGTTCCTTCTGGGCCTCCTGGGGCTGCTGGTCACATTCCGCGCCGTCTCGCCGATCTGGGGCGGCGCCGCTGCAACGCTGGTCGGGATCGTGCTGCTGACCAGCCCGCTGTTCTTCGGGCAGGCGCGCTCCGTCGCGGGCGAGATCTCCTTCACCGTGGCGCTGGTCCTGATCATGGCCGGCATATTGCGCTGCCTGGAGCGCGAGCGACCCACCACCGGTGCCATGGCCATGCTGGCTACGGGCGCCGTCACTGCGTTCTTGTGCCAGGGCGTCTACGGCTTACTGGTACCGACCGCCGTGGCCTTCAGCTACGTGCTCCTGGCCCGCGACACCCGAGCCGCCGCGCTCACGCCTCTGCTGCTGTTGGCGACAGCGCTGGGCGCGACCTGGTACCTGACTGCGACCCAGACCGGCTGGACCTTCTGGAGCCACTTCGGCCTGGACAGCCCGCTGTTCAACTGGGCGCTCAGCCCCGAAGACCGCACCGTCCGGCTCAACTTCGACATCTTGCTGCGTCAGATCGGCTTCGGCGCCGCCCCGTGGACAGCGCTGGTCCCCTTCGGCCTGGGCCTGCTCATGGTCGGGTTGATCGACAAACCCGACCGGCCGGCCATCTTGGTCCTGATGTGGGTGTTCGTGCCGTATGTCGTGCAGTCGGTCGTCTTCAAGCACAACAATCACTTCGTGTACCCCGCCATCCCCGCCATTGCGATAGCGGTCGGACTGCTGCTGCATCGTGTCGGCCGCGGCGCCGGGCTGGGCGCCGTCGTCGGCATGGCCGCCGCCATCTTGATCGGACTGCTGCTCAGCAACGCCAAAAAGAGCCCCGAGCCGCTGACGACCTACCTGACCATCGACCCGCCGCTGGGCGGATCCGAGACCGCGTCCAGCTACCCTGAGGCGATGACGCTGCCGCCGATCGTCAAATACGCCATGCTGGCCGTCGCCGGACTGGTTTTTCTGCACGCGGCCAGGCTGGCGACGCGCGCGCGACTGGTCGTATCGTTCTTTGCGCGCCCGCTGCCGTTCTTTGTCGCGGTAACCGTCGTGCTGGCCGGCCTGGTCGGGCTGCTGCTGATGGGGCTGGAATCTCAGATCGCGGCCGCTTTCAACACGCGCGCAGGCCACCTGCTGGAGCTCAGCCACCGGCTGTACGTGCGCAGCGTCTTCTATTGGCGACCCGAGGGCTGGGCGCTGCTGACCATGGCGGGGGCGTCCGCGCTGATTCTGGCCGCCTGGCACACCCCGATCGTCCGACTGGGCTGGAAGTGGGCGCGCGGCTGGCTGCTCACCGGCTTTGTCTCCCGCTGGATCGGCCTGCTGCTCGCCGCCGGCGCGCTGGGTGCGGCGGCCGGCCTGTACAGCGACTCGCTGGAGGTCGTGCTGGGCGTTGGCCCGGTGGTCAAGGCCATCGCAGGTGTGGGCATCGCGCTGGGCGGGATCCTCGGGCTGACCAAGCGCTTCGGCACCTTCACCGGATGGGCGGTGACGGGCGCCTCGCTCATGCTGGCCATGGCCTGGGCCGCCGTCTCCCTTTCCGGCGCGGCACCGCCTCCCGGCCCGTCACCCGCCGTGCTGCCGCTCGTGCTGGCCGCCGTGCTGTTCACCGGCCTGCCCCTGATCCTTCGCCTGCTCCCCGCCACGCTGCCCGGTCGCGTCTGGCGCGGCTGCGTCCGCATCGCGCGCGCCGTTGCCGGCAGCCCTCGTACCGCCGTCCTCAGCCTGCTGCTGGGCGCCGGAGCCCTCATCGGAGTCGCGGTCGCGGTCGCCTTGCCCGACGGCGCGCTGATGGCCGCCACCCTGGGCAGCCCGACGGTAATCGGCGGCCTGGCGCTGAGCCTGTGGCTGTCCCACCGCGCCCGCACCGACCGCATCGCGCGCCTGCTGACCTGCTTGGGCGTGCTGTGTGCGACGGCGGCGCTCCATCTTGTGGTTCTGGCCGACAACACGTTGATCTTCTTTGGCTTCCCCGGCGCGCTGCCCGCTGAGTACGCGGCCGATTTCACCACCACCGTCGCTCTGCTGGGCGTCATCGCCGCTACGCTGCTGGTCGCCGCGCTGAGCGCCTCGAGAGTCGTCCGCCGCGATACGCCGAGCTTCTATACGCTGCACTGGGCCCTGGTGACCGGCACGCTGGCGCTGGCGCTGACCCTGCTTGCCACCCTGGGCTCGTACGACGACGGTATCCTGGCCTGGACCACGACGGACAGCCCGGTGTTCAAGCTGGGGATCCTGGCGATGCTGGCGTGGGCCGCCGTTGTGGGCGCGGCGATACAGCGCGGCGGTGTCCTGTTCTCGGACCAGTCGTTCCTGTCCGCGCTGCGTCATGCACGGACGCCGCAGGTGGCCCTGTTGGTGTTCACCGGGCTGACCGCGTGGACGCTCATCGGCTGCATTGCGCAGGCGCTGCCTCAGTCAGGCCTGGGCCTGATGGACTATCTGGCGCTGCCGGAAAACCAGCGCTTCGGTGGACTGCTGGCGCGCAACCGTGGCCTCGCGATCAACGTCCTGGTCGTGCTGGCCGCGCTGATCGGGCTGAACGCGCTGTGGACGCCGCTGACCCGGCGCATCGGTGTCGCGTACGGCGTGACGGCGCTTGCGGGACTGTCGTGGGCGACCATCGTCATCTCGGGCATGTCGCGCAAGTGGCTGCAGCTGGAGAGCGCGGTGCAGGCTGATGGCGCCGCCCCGTTCCTGCCCTATCTCTTCTATCAGAGCCGCCGCACGCAGGTGCTGCTGGCCCTGATCGCCCTGCTGGTCGTGATCGCGCTGCGGGCTCGAATCACGCCCCTGTTGGCGCGCCTGCGTCACCGCCGAGCCGCACTGGACACACTGGCGGTGGCCGCGCTGGCCCTGGCCGGCGTCTTCGTGTTGTCGGTAGCAGGCCGACTGCCGTGGCTGGCGCTGGTCGTCGCGATGGCCGGTGTGGGCGGGTGGCTGCTGTTTCTCATGGCAAATCGCCGGCACACGAGGGTACGGGCGCTCGCGGCGCGGCTGGGTCGTCCACAGGCGTGGGTCCCGATCGTGCTTGCTCTGATCGGGCTGGCGATCACGGGCTTCGCGAACAGTCCGGCCGGCCTGGCCATCGTCGCGGCCCCGCTGATCGCCGCCGCGCTCAGTCGCCATCCCCTGGCAGGCGATGTCGCGCGACGACACGGCACGCGCGCGCTGATGCGGCAGGGGGTCACCACAACCCTGTATGGCGGCCTGGCGTACCTGGTGCCCATTGTGCTGGCGTGGGTGCTGGGCATGAGCTCGAGCTGGACCGGCGCAGCGATCGGTCAGGGCATGCTCCTGGCGGCGATAATCGTCGCGGCGTGGGCCGCGCTGGTCGTGACGCGCCTGGGGCTGGGCCTGGCGGACATCGTGGAGCGAGCGTCCCTGGTGGCGCCGGCCGGCTATCTGTTTGCGTTGGCCGCGATGGTCAGGCTGGCCACCGCGCTGCGCCCCGACACCCGGCCTCACGGGCTGGCGCTGCTCATCGGCCTGGCCGGTGTGGCGGGCGTCCTGCTCGTCCTCGTCAATGCGCTCAGCCAGTGGACCCGGCAGCCTCCCGACCGCACCTTGGAGCTGTTGGAGCGGCCGCGAATCTTCGTGCCGGCGCTGGCGCTCGCTGTGGCGGGCTTTGCGTTCTTCTACAACCAGAAGCTGGTCACCGCGCTCAGCTTTCACGTGTCCCAGAAGCACATCCTGGAGACGGTGGCCACGGCGGAGGGCGGCGAGGTCCCAGACGGCAAGCTGTTCCGGCACGGTATCGGCGCCGGCGCCGGCTCGAGCCGCAACTTCTACACCAAGGACATCCCCGAGGTGAAAGACACCGCCACGGCCCTGCGCGCCCTCTTCGGCGAGCGCGACCAGGTCCTGGCGCTGAGCCGCGCGGGCAGCAGCGTGCTCGACTTCCAGATCGCCAAGGGCTTTGCACCCGAAAACGATGCGGACAATGACGGGGTGCGGGACTTTGCGTCAGATGCCGGCGTGGCCCGCTTCGCGGACAGAACCGAGCACTGGATCGAGGACCCCGACAAGCACTGGGCGCCCGACCAGTGGACCGGCGCCAGGCTCATCGACAGCGAGAAGTGGGTCTACCCGATCACCGGCAACACGGCGTCGCGCGTGTATTACGACCCGGCCGGCGCGCTGGCCCCCCCCAAACTGGCGGCCCGCAAGCAGAAGCGCAAGGGTCCGGCGTTCGACACGTTTGTCAGCGCCCGCAACCGCTACACGATCGACCAGGCGGACGCCGTCGAGCACGCCGCGACTGCGATGGCCCGCGAGCGGATCTACTTCTTGCTGCCCAAGGTCGGCGATCACGCGCCGGCGTACACCGACAAGGGGTCGTTCTCGGACCTGAACCACGAGTTCCGCAAGCTGGGCGGCCGTCACCTGGCCGTGCTGGACGACCGCTCATCGCGCATTCTGCTGGCCACCAGCCGGCTGCGGGAGGGGGAGACGGACCACAACTGGCTGCGCAAGGCCACGCTGACCGACGCCCAGTTCCTGGCCCTGGTGAAGGCGGGCAAGGTCCGCGGGCTGATGGAGAAGTCGCCGCTGGCGGGCATCGTTCAGTGGAAGGACTCCGTCAAGCTGCTGGGCTACAGCATGGACAGCTATGCCGTCTCCAAGGGCAAGAAGCTGCAGATCCACCTGTACTTCAAAGCCGTGAAGAACATCGCGGGCTCCAACAAGATCTTCATGCACCTGGACCGCACGGGGCACCGCATCCACTGCGACCACTGGCCACTTGCGGTGAGCCTGGGCAAGGACAAGGGCAAGCACTGCATCGGGTGCTTCCAAACAGACCACTGGCTGCCGGGCGACATCGTTGTGGACTCGTATGAGCACGAGGTGCCCTTCGGCGCGCCCAGCGGCGAGACGGACATCTGGATGGGGCTGTTCAACCCGCAGGGCGACAAGCGACTGGAGATCACCAGCTGGAACGACAAGCTGGTGAAGTACGGCGGCAAGGACAACCGGGCCAAGGTCGGCTCGTTCGTGGTGCGTTGATCCACAGCGACCATATCTTCTGGCCGGTGCTGGCCTTCACCTTCGGGGCGCTGTGGGGGTCCTTTCTAAACGTCGTGATCTATCGCCTGCCGCTGGGGCGCAGCGTGGTCCGGCCCGGCTCCGCGTGCGGTAGCTGCGAGCTGGCGATTCCCTGGTACCACAACATCCCGATCCTCTCCTGGGTCATCCTCAGAGGGCGCTGCTTCAGCTGCAAGGCGCCGTTTTCCATCCGTTATCCGCTGGTGGAAGCGGCCGTTGCGGCCCTGGCGGCCGCCGTCTGGCTGAAGCTGGCGCATCCGGCGACCGGCGACCCGGCGGAGCTGCCGCGCCTGCTGACGGCATGGGTCTTTCTGTTCGCGTTTGTGGCCAACCTGATGTGCATCGCGCTGATCGACATGGACACCATGCGCATCCCGGACGTGCTCAGCCTGCCGGGCATCGCGCTGGGATTGGCGACGGCGCTGCTTGTGCCGGACGTGACGGGCGTGAACCTGGAGGAGAGCCTGCTGGGGCTGCTGATCGGCGGCGGCACGCTGCTGATGGTGACGTACGGCTACTTTGCGTTGACCGGGCGCGAGGGCATGGGGCTTGGGGACTATCGGCTGATGGCGATGGTCGGCGCCTTTTTGGGGTGGCGCAGCTTGCTGTGGCTGCTGGTGGCCAGCGCACTGCAGGGGATCCTGTTCGCGGTGCTGGCGAAGGTGACCGGGCTGGATCAAGCGCTGCCGCATCCGGACGAGTTCGATGAGCCCGAGGAGCCGGACGAGGCAGCGCCCGACGACGCTGAACCGGAGGACGAGGAGGACGACGAGGACGAGGGCTTCCGCTATATGGCCATCCCGTTCGGCCCGTTCATCGCGCTGGCCGCGCTGGAGTGGTTGGTGTTTGAGCCGTACCTGATGGAGCTGTTCAACCAGCTGGTATTCAAGCCGTGATCGGCGCCCGCGCACAGATTCTGCTCACGGTCATCTCGGTGCTGCTGGTGGGCGTGGGACTGATCTACCTGGTGACGGAGCCGCTGCTGGCCGACACGCTGGCCGCCCAGCACGAGGAGCGGGCGACCTGGATGGCCGAGGTGATCTCGCGCGACCTGGCGCTGACGACGCGAAACGACACGGACCTCACGCGGCGCATGACCGAGTGGAGCGCGTCGCTGGAGCGGGACTGCATCGGGGTGATCACAGCGTCCGGGCAGATCTACGGCCATGGCTCGACCGAGCTGGGCCGGTGCCTGGACGCCAAGGACCTGGCCACACTGGTCGGCGCCAAGGAGAAGCAGGGCTGGTTCGGCGCCGGCGCCACGCGCGCATTCGCCACGACCGCGCCGGTGACCACAGAGGCGCTGGGCGGTTTGGGTACACTGGTCTACGTCGGGACCGCCTCCAGGATGACAGCCAAGATCTTTGCGGTGCGCTCGCTGATCCTGATGTTCTCCAGCCTGGCGGCGGTGCTGGTCACGATTATCGGCTATACCGCGCTGACTCAGCTGATCGTGCGCCCGCTTTCGAGAACGATGCGCGCCATCGAGAAGGTGCACGGTGGAGACCTGGACGCGCGTGCGGCCTACAGCGGTGGGCGGGAGATGCACGAGCTGCAGGACTCCTTCAACAAGCTGGCGCAGAACCTCAAGGAGGACGACCAGCGCATCCATCGGCAGATCACGGAGCTGAAGCTGATCAACGAGCAGCTGGAGCGCGCACAGAGCAGCCTGGTGCGCTCCGAGAAGCTGGCGACGGTGGGCAAGCTGGCGGCGGGCGTCGCACACGAGATCGGCAACCCGATCGGGATCGTACTCGGCTATCTGGAGGTGCTGAAGGGCTCGGATATCCCGCCTGAGCAGCGCGAGGAGTACGTCGCGCAGTGCATCGCGGCCACAGAGCGCATCAGCGCGATCATCCGCGACCTGCTCGACTTCTCACGCCCCGACTCGATCCAGATCGAGGAGGGCGAGGTGTCGCGCGTGATCGAGGCGACCATCCAGCTATTGCACCCTCAGAAGCGCTTCAAGACCGTCACGATCAAAAACGAGGTCCCGGACGGCAAGCGGTGGCTGGTCGGTCTGGCGGACGCGCGGCTGGTCCAGGTGCTGCTGAACCTGATGCTGAACGCGGCGGACGCGATGGCGAACGTGGCAGAGCCCTGCATCACGCTGAGCGTCATGGAGCGGGGCGATCGCGTGCTGATCCGTATACACGACAACGGTCCGGGGATGCCGCCGGGCGTTCAGAAGAAGATCTTCGACCCGTTCTTTACGACCAAGGAGCCGGGCAGCGGCACGGGGCTCGGCTTGAGCATCTGCCACACGATCGTGACCTCCGTAGACGGCGACCTGACCGTGGACAGCGCGCCAGAGACTGGGACGACGTTCACGATCGAGCTACCCCCGGTCGACCCCGATGTGACGGGCGAGTACAAGGTCTAGCGGCTCACGGGCGAGCTCATCGCGCGCCTGCTCCATGGCCAGCTGGTTGGTGATCGCCAGCAGCGCATTCAGCCGATCCAGGTCCAACACGTACTCCTCGGCGACGTTGTCCAGCGGCACGGCGCCGGTGAAGTTCAGCGGGCAGACATCTCGGCGGCTGGGGGCGTCGTCCTGCCGAACCAGGATCGGCGCGCCGTGGCTGCGGCAGATGATCGGGCGGTCGTGGTAGACCACGCAGCGGTCGCTCTCCAGCAGCGGGCAGGCTGTGGTGGGGGCGCGCAGGCGGTCTGCCAGCCGTGCGCGAGCGTCGTCTTCCAGCTTATCGACGCCGGCGGTGATCGCGTCCAGCTCGACGCGAAAGAGGCTCAGCTTCTGGTGACAGCATGTGCTGCAGCCGGCGCGGCAGGCCAGGTGCTCGCCATAGACGACCTCCATGCGGCCAAAAAAGTCGTCAACCTTGATGTGCAGCCGGTCCAGATTGCCCATGAGGCGCATGCTATGTGAAAGTATTGCGCAGTAGCGAAAAGAAAGCAGACGGGGCTGAAAAAGATGCGGAACATCCTGGTCATCGACGACGAGCGGGGCTTCGGCGAGATGATGCGCGCGCTGCTGACGCGCGATGGTTTTGAGGTCACGTACGAGCCGCAGGCGGAGCAAGCGCTGAACCTGATCGCGGACGGCGACTTCGACGTGATCCTGTGTGATGTGACCATGCCGCGGATGAACGGCCAGCAGTTTCTCAAGGAGTTCAGCGCGCGCGGGTTCACGCCCACGATCATCATGATGAGCGCGTACGGCACCATCGACACCGCGATCGAGTGCATGAAGCTGGGTGCCTACGACTACATCTCCAAGCCGTTCAAGTCCGACGAGCTGCTGCTGACGCTGCGCAAAGTGCAGGAGCGCGAGGGCCTGCGCAAAGAGAACGTGCAGCTGAAGAAAGCGCTGCATCAAGGGCCGGGCTTCGACCACATCATCGGCAAAAGCCCCGCCATGCAGCGCCTGTTTGCGACCGTGTCCAAGATCGCCGACTACAAGTCGACCGTGCTGATCACGGGCGAGAGCGGGACGGGGAAGGAGGTGATCGCACGCGCGATCCACAACAACTCCCCGCGCGCGAAGGGGCCGTTCATCGCGGTCAACTGCGGCGCCATCCCGGAGCACCTGCTGGAGTCGGAGCTGTTTGGCCACGTGAAAGGCGCGTTTACGGACGCCAGCCGCGACAAGAAGGGCATGTTTGCCGAGGCGGACAAGGGCACGCTGTTTCTGGACGAGATCGGCGAGACCCCGCTGAATCTGCAGGTGAAGCTGCTGCGCGCGATTCAGGAGGAGGAGATCCGCCGCGTAGGCGACGCGCGACCCTCCAAGGTTGACGTGCGCATCGTGGCGGCCACCATCCGCAATCTGCGCGAGGACGTGCAGGACCGCCGCTTTCGAGAGGACCTCTATTATAGGTTGAACGTGCTCCCCATCCATCTGCCGCCCCTGCGCGATCGGACGGACGACGTCCCCCTGCTGGTCGAGCACTTTGTGAAGCGGTCATCGGACCGCCTGGGCAAGGTCGTCACGAACGTCACGCCGGAGGCCATGAAGCTGATGATGACGTATCAGTGGCCGGGCAACGTCCGCGAGCTGGAGAACACGATGGAGCGCGCGTGTGTGTTTGCGGATGACGATACGGTCACTGCGGACGTGCTGCCCGAGGCCATCGCGGAGTCTGCTGACCGGGTGCGCCTGACACTGGCGAGCGGCGAGCTCTCGATCAAGAAGACCACGCGCATCATCGAGGAGGAGCTGATCACGCGCGCGCTGACCCAGACCGGCGGCAACCGAACCGCCGCCGCCAAGCTGCTGGAGATCTCGCACCGCGCGCTGCTCTACAAGATCAAAGAGTACGAGATCGACATCCCCCCGCGCTGAGAGCAAACCTGTTGTAAGTCGGGCGCATACACCCGCTTTTCTTGACGCTTCGCGGAAGCGGTCACCATACTCTAATCCGTGCGCATAGTTATATCGGAGGACCGGTGGCCAGGAAAAAGAACGCCGTAGGCCTCGACATCGGATCGTCGTCGATCAAAGTCGTGCAGCTCAAAGAGAGCGCCAAGGGCGTGGAGTTGCTGAACTTTGACATCGCGCTGCTGCCTCCTGAGGCGGTGGTGGACGGCGCGCTGATGAACTTTACGTCCATCGTGGAGAAGATCCGCGAGCTGTGGAGCGTCAACCGCATCCGCAACAAGGACGTCGCGCTCAGCGTCAGCGGGCACTCGGTCATCATCAAGAAGATCAGCCTGCCCGAGATGACGCCGGAAGAGCTGGACGAGTCGATTCAGTGGGAAGCTGAGCAGTACATCCCGTTCGACATCAAAGACGTGAACGTCGATGTGCAGATCCTGAACCCCAACGCGGGCCAGGGGCAGATGGACGTGCTGCTGGTCGCGGCCAAGAAGGACGTCATCAACGACTACACGTCGGTCACCATGGAGGCCGGGCTGAAGCCGGTGGTCGTGGATGTCGACACGTTCTGCATCCAGAACATGTTCGAGCTGAACTACGGCTTTCCGCCCAATGAGACGCTGGCGCTCATCAACGTGGGCGCGTCGGTCATCAACATCAACGTCATCTACAACGGTATCACCAGCTTCACCCGTGACATCAGCATGGGCGGGGCGCTGCTCACCGAAGAGATCCAGAAGCAGTTCAACGTCAGCTTCGAGGAAGCCGAGCACTACAAGACGGGCGGCGACGGCAACTTCTCCAACTCCTCGATCGCGCGTGAGGTCACCAAACTCAGCGAGCGCGTCAGTGAGACGCTGGTCACGGAGATTCAGCGTTCGCTGGACTTCTTTGCGGCTACGACCATCAACGCGGACATCACGCGCATCTATTTGAGCGGCGGTGCGAGCCAATTGCCGCACCTCGTGCGTTCATTAGAGAGGCGCTTGGAAGTGCCGATCGAATACGCCAACCCGTTTAAGAACGTGACCGTCGATCAGGGCAAGTTCGATATGGAGCTGCTGAACAAGATGGCGCCGATGGCGGCCGTTTCGGTCGGCCTCGGTCTTCGGAGGCACCGCGACAAATGATCCCGCTCATGATCAAAATCAATCTCCTCCCATCGAAGGAGATCAAGCGACGGCGGCGCTCCGGCCCGTCTGTATCGGTGGGGGGCGGCAGCAACATCGCGGCGCTCTTCATGCTGGTCATCGTCATGGAGGTCGGCGGCCTCATGTACTGGTACATGCAGGCGGAGGAAGCCGCGGCAACGCAGTCGTCGACGGGCAACAACGTCGGTGACGAAAAGAACAAGCTGGAGAAGCTGAAGACCGACCTTGCGGAGCTGGAGAAGCTTGAGAAGCAGGTCGGCAAGCAGCGCGTCGTCTTCTCGGCGCTGGACAATCAGAAGAAGGGACCCATCGACCTGCTGCTGTTCATCAGCTACGCGCTACGCCGCGTCGACGCCAACATGGACGAGGACGAGTACCGGGTGCTGTCCGACGTGTGGGAGCCCAGCGGTGCCAAAGGAGGCTTCGCGGTCGGCGACGGCGAGGAAGTGTGGAATCCCGACACCGTCTGGCTGACCGGCATCTCTGAACAGGAGATGGCGATGACGATTTCGGGCCAGGCCAAGGAGCATGAGCACGTGATGACGTTCTTGCGGCGGCTGCAGTCCGGAATCTACTTCGAGGGCGTCGACCTTGTGGAACAGAAGGTCAAGACGAAGTCGCCGCTGGGCCAGTCGTATGTCGAGTTCAAGCTCAGGTGCGAAGTGAACTTCGACCCGAAAGAATATCCGGCGCTGTAGGAGGGCTGAAGCATGGAACAATTCAATGCCCTTCCCTTCCCACAGAAGGTCGCGGCGCTCGTGGTGGCCATGGCCGTCGTGGCGGGCCTGTTCTACTACGCGATGATCATCCCCATCGACGAGCAGGTCGCCAACAACGAGCAGCAGCGCCTGGTTGTGCAGGGCGAGGTGGACAAGCTGCGCGAGGAGCTGAAGGACAATAAGGACCGCGACATCGTGGGCGAGTCCGAGAAGCTGAACGCCGAGCGCATCGCGTTTGAGGAGATGCTGCCCAAGAAAGAGGAGCTGCCCAAGTTCATCACGGGGCTCAGCGAGATCGCCAAGAACGCCGGGCTCAAGCTGAAGAGCTTCTCCAAGGGCCAGCCCAACGAGCAGGACTTCTATCTGGAGATCCCGATCACCATGGAGGTGCTGGGGACCTATCGCGAGCTGATCGGTTTTCTGCGCACGATCTCCGAGAAGGACCGTCGGGTCGTGAACATCCGCAACCTGACGATCGACCGCACGAAGCTGAACGTGACCAAGATCCTCGCCCGGTATCGGGAGCGTCATCAGATCGAGCAGGCCGGCGCGCAGAGCCACTTCAAGCAGAAAAACTGGGTGCCCGGCCAGAAGCGCATCATCGTGGCGCCCAAGGCGGCGACCTCACCGCTGCATAAGCTGATGGAGTTGGTGAAGGCCTATGAAGAGGCCATCGCAGGCGGCGTGCCTCTGGAGGCGAAGTTCACCGCGTACGTCTTTGCCTATACGGGCAAGAAGGCCGGCAAAGAGGCCAAGCAGCAGAACGAGAACCGAGTCAAATCCCGGCAGGATCGCAGACGGAAGAACGTCATCGTGCTTGAAGAGGTGAAACCGCAATGAGAGCACTGAAGACCCTCACTGTGTTCGCCTGCGTCGTCGCGATGGCCGGCTGCGGTGGCGAGGAAGAGAATCAGGAGCAGGGCACGCGCGGTGGTAAGCACGCGGCGGAGCACGCTCGCTTGATGGCTGCTGCTGCCGCTGAGCAGGAGGCTGTCGCCGGTCCGTCGGTGGGGCGCCCCAACGAGCGCTGGGACAAGCTGAAGGTGCACTTCCTGGGCCTCGAGAACGACCCGAGCACGGGCTTCGTACGCGGCACCATCGGCACGATTCGCGACCCGTTCGAGCCGATGCTGGTGAAGTTTGTGCCCCGGATCGCGCTGGACGACGAGGACCGGGACGAGGCATCTATCGACGAGATCGACGCGCCACTGCCGCCCGAGTTCGAGAACCCGCCGCAGCCGGTCGACCTGTCGCCCACGCAGCGGTTCAAGACGGTGGACTACCGCGTGTTGCTCATCCGCTGGGGCACGTCCGTCAACAAGGCGCTGGTCTCGGACCCGTCGGGCTCGACCTTCATCGTCACAGAGGACATGAAGCTGGGGAACAACAACGGCCGAGTCACCGACATCACTCGCTACGACGTCGTGGTGAAAGAGGACAATCGTAACGAGCCGATCGTCCTGTCGATTCAGCCGCCGATCCTCAAGATCGCCGAGAGCGACTCCCCCACCGAGCGCCTCTTCGACAGCCAGACCCTCCAGTAGCACCCGCACCCTGTGGGCTCTCCCGCATAAACCCCCGATTTTTTTGACGGCGTTGTAGGCCGCACTTAGCCTCAGTTACTTGAATGGGTGTCTTGCGCGCCCAGTGTGTCTCAGGGAGGCCTCGATGCGCCGCTGCTCGGCTTTTGTTGTGATCCTCGCCACGTTCTTGGCGTCCGCTGCATCTGCAACGGACAACAGAATCTCGGCGATCAAGGTGGAAGAAGGACCCAACAACACGGTCATCTCCATCGGTGGGTCCGCGACCCCCACGTTTACCGTCTTCAAGCTGCTCGATCCGGTGAGAATCCTGGTCGACGTGGCCGGCGGTGATATCGAGAAGGTTGCAAACTCGGTTCAGGTGAGAAACGGCGTCGTCCACGATATCGAGACGATCCAGTTCAACGCGAACGGACGTCAGATCGGACGCGTCATCATCGGATTCGACAAGGAGGCGCCGTATAGCGTGAAGGCCTCCGGCAACACGATCCGTGTAGTGATCGACGGGACCGATCGGTCCAGCCCGTCCTTTGACTCTCAGAAGCAGGCCGAAGTGCTGCGGCGCGCACAGGCGGCGATCGCGGCGGAGCGCCAGCTGCGCGAGAAGCTGACGGCGGCCCTGGAGCGCGAGGCGACCCTGAAGGCCACACAGCAGAGCGCGGTGACCGAGCAGCAGCGCCTGACGGGCGAGGTAGCCCGTGTCAACAAAGAGGTGGCGCGCCTGCAGAAGCTGGTGTCGGCAACCCGTGCGGGCAAGAGCAAGGCGGCGCAGCTGGCCGCGGCAGCGCGCTTGAAGGCGGAGGAGCAGACCAAAGCGCTGCAGGAGCAGGCGCGCGTGGCGCAGGCAAAGCTGACGGCGCTGGGGCAGGCGAAAGAGAAGCTGGCGCAGGAGCGCAACGCGGTCGCGCGCGCGGTGGCGGCGGCTGAGAAGCGACGTGCTGCGCTGCAGGCGGCGCTGGTCGTGGAGGAGACGCGACGGCAGGCAGCCGAGCGGGCTCGCATCGATGAGGAGGCGCTCGTGCGCAGCGCGCGAGCAGCGCGTATCGCTGAGGAGCAGCGCGCGGCCCAGCTGACCAAAGTGAACTCCAGCGAGCGGGCCCGGCGCGCGGCGTTGGAGTCCCTGCGTGCTGAGGCGGACGCCTTGCGCGGCCAGAAAGAGGCAGCGGCGGTCAAAGTGACCCAGCTGGAGCAGGCGCTGCGCGCGGCCCAGAAGCAGACGCAGGCCAGCAACGCGTCGGCGGCGGCTATCGAGAAGGCGCACGGCGAGGTGCGGCGCTTGACGACCAAGCTCACCGCCGTGCGCAACGCCAACAAGGCGCAGCTGGCCAAGCACAACGCGGCGATGAAGACCGCGGAGCAGAACGCGGCGGCGCGGGAGCGGCAGCACCAGGTCGCGGTCGCGACGATGGAGCAGCGGACCGCGGCGGCCGAGCGGCAGGTAGCGGTGAAGACCCGCGCGCTGCAACGCAAGGAGGCGGCCGCAGCCAAGCTGGCGACCGCGTTGAAGCAGAAAGAGGCGGCGATCGTCACGCTGACGGCTCGTGAGAAAGAGCAGGGTGCGACGCTGGGTACAGTCCGGGCTCTGCGCGCCGAGCGCATCGCGGCCGAGCGCCGGGTTCGTGACCTCAGCGGCAAGGCAGCGGAGCTCAAAGAGACGGTCAGCACGCTGACCCGTGAGAAAGCGGCGCTGGCGAAGGCCGTGGCGGCCGGGCGCAGTGCGGCGGCCAAGGTGGCGGGCGTGGAGCAGGTGCTGGCATCGCGAAACGCGGAGCTGCAACGTCTGAACAAGGCGCTGTCGGCGGCCCAACGGGCTCAGCGGACGGCCAACCGCGCAACGACGGTGGAAGAGCGTCAGGTCGCGCGCATGCGGGCGCAGCTGATTCGGGAGAAAGAGGATCTGGCGGCGGTGCTGCAGCAGAAGGCGGTCTTTGCCAAGGAGATCGCGCGGCTGAAGACGGCGACGGCCAAAGAGCGCCAGGCGCTGGGTCGGGTACAGAAAGAGGTCCAGGCCGCGCAGACG
Organism: uncultured Myxococcales bacterium; assembly: GCA_964545715.1. GTDB lineage: Bacteria > Myxococcota_A > UBA9042 > CAZJHX01. The sequence goes on along the minus strand of CAZJHX010000002.1, from coordinate 138,568 downwards.
CGGGTCGCCCGGCTGACACGAACGGCGACGGCGGCCCAGAAGCGGGTGACGGGTCTGCGCGAGCAGCTTGTGCACCTGCAGCAGGTCAGCAAGGACACCAGCGACAAGGCGGTGCTCCGGCGCATGTTGGCGCAGCGACGCGCCGACATCACGCGTCTGACCGCCGATCTGGCGGCTGAGAAGCGCAGTGGGACCCAGGCTACCCGCCAGACGGCAGCGCAGCTGCGCAAGCAGGAGCAAGCGCTGAAGCAGGCGCTGACCACGGCCCGCGCTGAGGCCCGCAAGAGCGCGGAGGGACGGCGCAAGCTGGCGCAGCTGGAGAAGTTCATCCAGACGCAACAGCGCCACATCCGCCAGCTGCAGTCCTCCGACAAATCCGGCCAGCTGGCCGAAAAGACGCGCGAAGCGGCGCTGCTACGCAAGCAGTTGGACCGGCTCGAGCGCCAGAACACGGGGACGCTGAATGTCGCCAAGATCAACGACAAGACGCTGCGCCGGCAGGTGCGGGCGGCTCGCAAAGAGGCGGCGACGGCCAAGCGCGCGATCGAGAAGCTGAACCGGCAGCTGCTGCGCGGTGAGCGCAAGCTGGAGCAGGCCCAGGCGAAGCTGGCGGCGTCCGAGGCGTCACAGCAGCGCGTCCTGGCCAAGTATGAGCGGGCGCTCAAGGACGTGCGCGGCGAGCTGCGGACGACGCGGACACAGCTGCAGACCTCCAAGACCAATCTAACCGCGGCACGCAATCAGGTGACGCAGGCCGCGGCACAGCTGGCTGCTGCGAAGGCGCAGCTGTCGACGCTGGCCGGCCAGAAGGCGGACGCCGTACGCGAGGTCGCGCGCTTGTCCAAGGCGGTCTCGGGCGCCGAGACGGCGGGCAGCAGCACCGCGCGTCAGCTGCGCAAGGAGCTGGCGGCCGCCAAGCGGACCCAGGCGACACTGGAGCGCACGGTCGCCGCCGAGCGGGCGAGGCGTGAGGCCGACGGTCGCACGGCCGGCTCGCGCGTGGTGCGGCTGGAAGGCGAGAAGCGGCGGCTGCAGGAGCGGCTGAACACGCAGCAGGGGGCGCTGGAGCAGGCGACGGCCTCCGGGCGCACCAGCGAAGCGCAGCGGCTCAAGTTGGCGGCGACGCTCAAGGCGACGCAGGGCCAGGTCACCGAGCTGAACCGACGACTGGTCGCGGCCAAAACCGACCAGGGCCAGGCCACCGAGCTGGCGCGGGTGCTCAAGGAGCTGCAGGCGGCTCAAACGGCGACCGAGGCGGCTCGCATCGAGGCGCGTACGGCAAAGCGTGACCTGCGCTCGGCCCGTACCGAGCTGCGGACGGCCAAGGGTGCGACCGAGACAGCGCGACGGGCGACTGCGGCGGCTAAGAGCGACGCGGAGACCGCACGTCAACGGTCGGTTGCGGCGCAGAGCGACGCGACGACTGCACGTGCGGAGACAAAGGCGGCCGCTCAGCGCGCGATGACGGCGCAGCGGTTGGCAAAGCAAGCGCAGACGGACTCGGTGCGGGCTCGCAACGAGGCCAACGTGGCACGCGAAGAGGCCGAGGCGGCGCGCAACGCGTCCAGAGCGTCTCAGTCGGCGGCGCGGGCAGCGAAAGCGGCGGCACGGGCAGCGGGTCAGGAGCTCGCGGCGGCGCGCACGTTGACGGCCCGCCTCAAGCGTGAGGCGGCCACGGCGCAGCGTGGTGTGAAGCGCAGCGAGGGCGCCCTGGCGGCGGCGCGCGGGCGAATCGCAACCCTGGAGCAGAACAAGGCGGCCTCGGCGGCCGTGGTGGCGCGGCTGGAGAGACAGCTGGCGAACGCGCAGAGAGTGGGCGGCAATACCCGCAAGGTGTCGGGTCAGCTGGCTACGGCACGCGCGGAGCAGCGCCGTCTGGTCGGCGCGCTGGCCGCTGAGAAAGAGAAGGTCACCGGCGCACGCGCCCAGATCGTGGCGCTGCAAAACCAGGCCAACGCCGCCAAAGCTCAGGCGCGTCGCGTGCAGGTCGAGTTGGTGGCCGCCAAAGAGCGGATCAGCCAGCTGAAGAGCGACAGCGCCACGGCCAACGCCGAGGTCGCGCGCCTGGAGAACGACCTGGCGACAGCGAAGCAGGCCGGTACGGACACGCGGACGGTGAGCCGAGAGCTGCGGCAGGCCAAGACCGAGCAGCGCCGGCTTCAGACCGCGCTGGGCGCCGAGCGCCAGAAGCGGCTGGCGGAGCAGCGGACGGCGAAAGCCGAGGTGCGCACGCTGAGCGCGGCCAAGACGACGCTGGAGCGGGAGATCGCCGAGGCCCGTGGAACGATCGCGTCGCTCAGCGCGCGGGACGCTCAGCGCGCCAACCTGATGCGCAACCTGGCGCGCAAGGAGAAGCAGATCGAGCGACTGCGGCAGGACCTGGAAGCCGCGCAGGCCAACGAGAGCGCTCAGGCCGAGCTGGCCTCCGCGCTGGAGGCGGCGCGGGCCGCGCGACAGGAGCTGACCAACACCAAGGCCGAGCTGGCGCAGGCGCGGACCGCGCAGCGCAACGCGGAAGGCGCGCTGGCCATCGAGCGGGCGCGTCGCATTCAAATCGCGCAGCGCAAGCCGGTCCCGGCGCCGGCCCCCACCCCGGTAGCGGCGGTGAAGAACGTGCCGCGCGTAACCAACGTGTCGTTCCGCGAGAAAGGCAACATCAGCCGCCTCGAGATCGAGCTCAACGGCAAGGCTGGGTTCGAGGTCATCGAGCGCTCGGGCAAGCGCGTGGTCATGGTCGTAGACCGGGCCCGGCTGCCCAAGCTGCTGGAGCGGCGTCTGGACACCAGCGACTTCTACGGCCCGGTCAAGATGATCTCCACCTTCACCGACAAGGACGATCCGTCGCGCGTGCGTGTGGTGGTCGACCTGAACGACGCGGTGAAGAACGAGGTCGCGCGCAAGGGCAACACCCTGGTGTGGAAGTTCTTCAACGGCCAGGTCGAGTCGGCGCCGCGAGCGATCGCCGCCGCCAAGCCGCCCGAAAAAGAGGAGCTCGACCTGACCAGCGCCGACGGCAACGCGGTGCGCTACGAGCCGCGCGCGGTCGGCGGCACGCGCTTGGGTCCCCCCCCGGCGGGCGGCACGGCGATCGGCGGCGGCGGCACGGACTTCGGCGTGCTGAACCCGTACTCCCGCAAGCGGCGCGGCAAGAAATATAAGGGTCAGAAGATCAACCTGACCATCAAGGACGCCGACATTCAGCAGGTGCTCACGTTCCTGGCGAAGGAGGGCGGTGTGAACATCATCGCGGGCGAGGATGTGGCGGGCAACGTGACCCTGCACCTCAAGGAGGTCCCGTGGGACCTGGCGCTGGACATGATCCTCAAGTCCAAGGGCCTGGACTACGTGGTCGAGGAGGGCGTGTACCGCGTCGCTCCGGTCGACGTGATCGCCAAGGAGTTCGAGCAGGCGCTGGAGAAGCGCAAGCAGCTGACCGAGCTGAAGGCGCTGGTGGTCAAGCTGGTCACGGTGAACTACGCGCAGGCCAAGGACCTGCAGGACCGCATCAAGAGCATCATGAGTCCCAAGGGCTCGGTGGCGGTCGACGGCCGCACCAACACGCTGATCCTCAAAGACATCGAGGAGCACGTGATCGCGGCTGAGGACCTCATCCGGCGCTTGGACACGCAAACGCCGCAGGTGCTGATCGAGGCCCGCATCGTCGAGGCGTCGACCAACTTCAGCAACGAGGTCGGCATCCAGTGGGGCGGCAACTACACGGCGGCGCCCGCTTTTGGTAACGAGACGGGGCTGCTGTTCCCGGGCATCATCGGCATCTCCGGCGCCGCGGACGACCCCAACGCACCGACCCTGGGGCTCATCGGCACCAGCCCGGGCTTTGCCATCAACCTTCCCGCCGCCGTCGGTGCCGGGGCTGGTGGTGGTCTCGGCCTGACGCTCGGCTCGGTCTCCGGCGCGGCAAACCTGTCGCTGCGTCTCACCGCCGCTGAGGAGCGCGGTACTGTGAAGATCATCAGCTCTCCGCGCGTGGCCACGCTGGACAACACCGAGGCCAACATCTCGCAGGGCATCTCGATCCCGATCTCCGTGGTGAGCTCGCTGGGCGTCAACACGCAGTTCTTCAACGCGGAGCTGAGCCTGAAGGTGAAGCCCCACGTCACACAGGACGGCAACGTCAACCTGAAGGTCGACATCAGCAAGAACGAGCCGAACTTCAGTCAGACCGGCGCCAGCGGCAACCCGACGATCGAGCGTAAAGAGGCGCACACGCAGCTTCTCGTTCGCGACGGCGACACCGCGGTGATCGGCGGCATCTATACCCGGAACACCGCGCGCTCCTTCAAGAAGCTGCCGGTGCTCGCGGACATCCCGTTCCTGGGCTGGCTCTTCAAGAGCCGCGTGGAGACGGACAAACGCACCGAGCTGATCCTCTTCATCACCCCGCGAATCATCAACCGCGCCGCGTCGAGAGTGCGCGTCGATTGATGAGGAGCAGCGGTGATGAGTGGGCATCTGGTGCTGACCGGATTGTCGGGCGCCGGCAAGTCGACGGTGGGTCGGCTTCTGGCGTCGGAAATAGGCGCTCCGTTCGTCGATCTCGACGCGCGGATCGTTGAGCGTGCCGGCCTTGGGGTCGGCTCGATCTTTGAAAAGTTGGGTGAAGCGCATTTCAGAAAGCTGGAGCAACAGGCTCTGCGCGATGCGCTGGCGGAGACGAGCTCGCAGGTGATCGCGACGGGAGGGGGGACCCTCGCTAACGAGGCCTCGAGAGCGTTGGCGCTGGCACAAAGCGTGGTGGTCTGGCTTCAGGTGTCGCCTCAGAGCGCCGCGGCCCGTTGCGCCGTGTCGGAAGAGCGTCCGATGATCAGTTCGTCGGGCGACCCGGCCGATGCGTTGCAGCAGCTGTTGACGCGCCGAGAGGCGGCGTACGCTGAGGCACATGTGGTCGTCGACACGGACGGCAAGAGTGCCGCGCAGGTCGCTGAAGCTGTCCGGGTGGCGGTAGCTCGGCGCTCCGCGCAGCGACCGGAGGACTCATGAGGGTCGTTCCGGTTCGCTTCGGCGCCCGCGGGTACCGCATCCGGATCGTCCGGGGCGGTCTCGAGGGGTTGGCCGGGTCGCTTGTGAAAGTGACCGGATCGCGCGCTGTCGCCATCATCACCGATCGAAACGTGGCGCCTTTGTATGCACAGGGTGTCGCGGACGACCTGGCTCGAGAGGGGTGCCGTCCGGCCATCCACGTCCTCAAAGGCGTGGGGGAGCAAGCCAAGAAAATCGGCTCTGCTACCAGGGCATGGCGGTGGCTCCTCGAGTCAGGCTTCAACCGATCGGCCGTGGTGCTGGCGCTGGGCGGGGGTGTGGTCGGCGACGTCGCGGCGTTTGTCGCATCGACGTTCATGCGCGGTGTCGACCTGGTGGCGGCGCCAACCACGCTGCTGGCGCAGGTCGACAGCAGCGTCGGCGGCAAGACCGGCTTCAACCTGGACGGGTTGAAGAACGTGGTCGGCACGTTCTACCAGCCGCGGCTGGTGTACGCGGGCCTCGCGACGCTGCAGACGCTGCACCAGCGCGACTATCGCGCCGGGATGGCCGAAGTGATCAAGCATGGGGTCATCGCGCAGGAGCAGATTCTGGCGACAATCCGTGCGGACCACGCCGCAATATCTGCGAGACGGCCGCGGACGCTGGAGCCGCTGGTCGCGATGTGCTGCGAGGTCAAGCGGGCGGTCGTAGAGGCGGATGAACGCGAGGCTGGTCCGCGGCGAGTGCTCAATTTCGGGCACACGTTCGGACACGCCATCGAGACGTGGACAGGTCACCGGCGGCGACACGGAGAGGCCGTGGCGCTAGGCATGGTGAGTGCATGCAGAGTCTCGGAAAAGCTGGGACTGTGCACGAAAGAGGTCCGACAAGAGCTGTGCGAGGTGCTGGATCTCGCAGGGCTCCAGTCGGATGATCGGCCGTATTGGCGACCGGAGCTGGTCGAGTTGATGCGGCGTGACAAGAAAGCTCGGGGCGACCGGGTGACCTTTGTGGTCGTCAGGCGCATGGGGGAGGTCGACCTGGTCGACGTCTCGTACGAAGAGTTATTGAAGATGGTCGGCAATTCACCCGACTGATGGTGCTGAGGTCCTCTTGCAGGGGAGTGGATATGAGTGCTTTTAAGACAGTGATAATCGTCGCGTGTGCGGTCTCGCTTTGCGGGTGTCCGGATCGCGAGGCTCAGACCTTCTGGGCGCAGGCGATCCTTCGACCTGATGACAGCTGCACGGTCACCGCCCTTCTGGGCTCGCAGATCGACAGCCTCCAGCTGGGACGCCTCGATCTATCGATCAACCGCTCCGGCTACTTCGGCGCTGTCCAGCTGGTCAACGGCATGGCGCGCAGCGAGGAGGTCACCGGCAAAGGCGCCAAAGACGTCGCGCTGGAAAACAACCTGATCTCGATCACGGGTGTGACCGTCAGCTACGACGTCCAGGGCCTGCAGGTGGCGCTGCCGTCCGGGTTCTTCCAATACACCCCGATGGGCATCTATCCGCAGGAGGCCGCGATCGTCTTTGTGAACCTGATGCCGCCGCCGGTGCTGAAGGTGCTGCGAACGGAGCCCTTCCTCGTCGGGACGAAGTCCTACACCGACCCGCTGCTGTCAGCGTGTCACGAGCGTGAGTTCGGAGACGCCGGCGGCTGGGACAACGTTCCTTTGGGCGGCCGCGAAGCGCAGGTGCTGGTGCGCCTGAGGTTCGAGGGGACCCTGCACGACGGCATCGAGGTGGTCAGCAACGAGCTGCTCTTCCCGATCACGATCTGCAACGGCTGCCTGATCAGCCCACGCACCGACGACGCCCTGGGAATCGTGCTCGACGTCTTCCTCCCCGAGAGCGTGGATGAGTCCAACTATCCCGAGACCGCGCCGTGCATCGCCGGCCAGGACAAGCTCTTCGACTCTCGACGCTGCGTCCACCGTCACTACTTCGTGGATCCGAGCGCGGTCACGTGGCTCGACAAGTGCGCGGATGACCCGACGTTCCCGGATGTCACGGACCCGTTGATCTCGCCCTACCTGTGCCGGGGGCCCGAGTTTATCGGGCTGGGCTGCATCCACACGACGCCGTACCGCAAGGACCACATGCGGACCCGATATGCCATCGAACGCTCGGGCGCCTACTGCTCCACGCTGGAAGGCGAATCTCCGACCTGGCCCAACCAACCTTGACCCACCGGGCGCCGACCCCGTAAAGCTAAGCGCATGCATCTGGCGGTCATCCACGGTCCGAACCTGAACTTGCTCGGCACCCGTGAGCCGGACACCTACGGGTCGACCACTCTCGCGGAGATCGATGCGCTGCTGGCGAGCACAGCCGCGACGCACGGCGTCACCATCAGCTGTTTTCAGAGCAACCACGAAGGCGCGCTGATCGATCACATTCAGCAGACCGCATCCGCGTGCGACGGCGTGCTGATCAACCCCGGCGGCTACACCCACACCAGCGTGGCGTTGCGCGATGCGCTGCTGGCGATCGACACCCCGGTCGTCGAGGTTCATCTCAGCAACACGCACGCGCGCGAGAGCTTCCGGCACCACAGCGTGATCGCAGACGTGGTCGTGGGTCGCGTCATGGGATTTGGCGCGGTAAGCTACACGCTCGCGCTTTTAGGGCTCATAGAGCACCTGCGCGAGTCAGGGGCATAGAAGAGACCGTATGGCGTTCAACAAAGCCAAGACGCTGGCTACAGCCAAGCGATACATCGAGAAGGGCAACCTCAAGAAGGCGATCGTGCAGTACGAGCGCCTGGTCGCCGCGGAGCCCGCCGACATCAAAACCCGTGTCGGTCTGGCCGATCTCCAGCACAAGCATGGCGACATGGCCTCGGCGCTGCGCACCTATCACGACGTGGCCTCCCAGTTTGCCGACGAGGGGCTGCTGCTGAAGTCCGTGGCGGTCTTCAAGCAGATGCTGCGCCTGGATCATGGCCTGCACAGCGTGCATGTCGCGCTGGCGCGGGTCTATCAGCAGCTGGGCCTGGTCAACGACGCGATCTCGCAATATCAGCGGGCCATCCGTGTGCTGAACCAGCGGCGCCAGACGGTCGACGCGCTGTACGTCATCCGCGAGCTGCTGGATCTCGACCCGGACAACATCCGCGGGCGGGTCCGCCTGGCGGAGGATTTCTTTGCCGAGGGCAAGTCGGATGACGGCGTGCGCGAGCTGCGACTGGCGCTGGAGACGCTCGACCGGGACGGCGCCAACGAGCAGTTCATGCGCGTGGCCGAGCGCCTGTTGCACCATCAGCCGGAAGACGCGGTGGTCTCGCGACGGCTGGCGGAGCTCGTGCTGGACGAGGACAACCCTCAGGCCGCCCTGCCCCGCCTCCAGGCGTGCTTCCGCGCGCACCCACATGACGTCGAAGTGTTGGACATGTTGGCCCGCTGCTTCAACCAGCTGGGCCAGTCGCACAAGGCGCTGACCGTGCTCAAAGAGCTGGCGCGAATCCACGACCGCAACGGGCTGGTGGAAGAGCGCAATGAGGCGTTGCGGCAGGTCTTGTCGCTGGACCCGTCCGACCGCTCGGCGCGCAAGACCCTGGACAAGCGTCCGGACGAGGTGGGTGACGTCGCCGCCGCCGGCTTTGATGAGATCGCCTTCGAAGAGCTGGAGGACGAGCCGGAGCAAAAAGCGAGCGGCTCGTCAGTGCAAGCCTTCGGCGCGATGACGGGCTCAGCGCTCACGCCGTCCGCGTCGTTTGACGATCTCGAGGCCCTGGCCGAGATGGTGGCCTCCGAGCCGGTCAGCAACCCCGATATCGTGGTCGACAAGTTTGACGCACCCGCGGGGCCCGCTGACGACGACGGCGAAGACATGATGGACTTCGAGGAGCTCGAGGCCCTGGCGGGCGCCGCGGACGAGGACGCCGAGGAGCCGGACGAGGCGGAGCCGCCGCCGTTGGAGGACTTGAGCGACATCGAGGCCTTCATCGAGGAGGAGTCCGCGGCCGAGCAGGACTTTGTGATGACGGTCGATGCCGTGGAGGTCGATGAAGCGGACGGCGCGGTCGGCGACGCCGAGGTGCTGCAAAGCGGCATGTACGACGCGGTGGAGGTCGCGCCCGCGCTGCCGGAGCCGGATACCGTGGAGGAGGCACCGGAGCTGCCCGTGGACGCCGAGCCGCAGGTAGAGGTGGTTGACGCCGGGCTGGACGATCTGGCCCCGGCCTCAGCGTTCGCGAACACGGCGGCGTTCATGGCGGGAGACGGGCCGGACGGTCCGCTGGAGCTCGACGGGCCGGAGGCGCCGACCTACGAAGAGACGCTGGAGTACGAAGACGACGGCAAGCAGCCGGTCGAGGAGCCCGCGGCGTTCGCCAACACGGCGGCGTTCGGCTCGGACGAGGACCCGGCGGTGTTTGCAACCGATGAACCGGCCGCCTTCGCCAGCACAGCGGCGTTTGCGGAGGACGAGGTCCCGGCCGAGGTCGCTGAGATCGCCGAGATCGAGGTGGCCGAAGAGCCGGAGGACGCGGAAGAGGTCGAGGCCATGGTCGAAGCCGTGGTCGCCGAGGTGGCGCAGCCGTACGACGAGTTCGACAAGACGCTGGAGGACGGCGTCGACCTCAACGCGCTGGACCTGAGCGATCTGGACCTGGACGAGCTTCAGGACGACGGCGTGACCGAGCTGGACGAGGTCGAGATCGACATCGACTCGGACGACGTCGAGATCGAGGTGCTGGCCGACGAGCCCGAGGTCGAGATCGCCCTGGACGACGGCATGGAGCTGACCCAGCCCCCCGGTCCGCTGCCGGCGGCCGTCGTTGATGAGCTGCAGGAGTTCGACTTCTACATGAAGAACGGGCTGGCCGACGCCGCGCGCAGCGTGCTGGACGATCTCGGTCCGGAGTTTGCGTCGCATCCGGACGTGGTCTTGCGCAGGGCCCGCCTGAAATCATGAGCGAGCCCGGACCGCACAGCGACGACTCCGAGCTCGAGCAGCTCGAGCGGGAGCTGGCGACCGAAGAAACCAAGCTCGACGCGCAGTGGCTGCATCACGAGGGGCGCCTGCAGGTGCTGGGCGAGCTGCACGACTATCTCATCGAGCGCCAGATGACGCTGCGCACCCGGGCGACACGCATGAGCCTGCCGGCCGAGGAGATCGACGAGCTCTTCGGCGCGGGAGGCGAGCTGCCGTCGCTTCAACAGGCGGACGTCACCCAGTCCACCCTGAGCATGGAGCGAGAGTCTCTGACCGCAGAGCGACGCCAGCTGTGTGAGCGCCGACGCCAGGCCGTGGACGCGCGACGGACGCTGCTGGAGAGCGCAGCCCAGATACACGAGACGGTCGAGCGAGCGCTGCTGGAGCGCGAGCAGCAGCTGGCCGGCGCCTTTCGCACGCTGATCACACGCGCCGGCGAGCTGGCCGGTGAGACCGGGGCTTCTGAGTCCTTCGAAGACAGCGAAGCCCGCAACCGCCGGCGCTTTCGACGCATCGAGGTCTGCGCATATGTGGACTTCGCCACCGATCACAACTTCATCGCGGCGCGCACGGCCAACCTGTCGATCGGCGGCGTGTTTCTGGCCACACGCAACCTGCTGCAGCAGGACCGTGAAGTAGAGCTGCAGCTGACCTTGCCGGGCGCCGGTCGACTAGACCTGCGTGGTGTAGTCAGCTGGCGGCGCACCGAGGACGGACCGGAAGGCCCACCGGGCCTCGGCATCCAGTTCACACATCTGACTGACGAAACGCGCGCCGCGATAGACACGTTTGCCGCTCAGCGCGACCCGATCGAGGTCTGAGCGCATCAAGGTTAGAGAGGTCCGCAAACGTTGCGGAGAGATACTGCGGCCCCTCTATGCGCGTTTGAGCGCAGTACGCGTATTTCGTTCCTTTGAGACCGGCGTCGGAACCCAGTACAATTGCTGGTACGTGGGTTGCACTGACAGCTTAGGCTGATTGCAGCGGTAGAGAGCCAGCAGACGACAGAGGGGTTGGACTGCTTTTGAGCATCGACGTTTTGCGCAATGAATGCGCCGCGCACCGTTGTCGTGTGGGGGCGCTGGTGTGCGCGCTCACACTTCTTATCTCCCTGGCGGCCTCAAGCGCCGCCGCGCAGACCTGCCCGGACGACGCCGGCAAGCCCTGTGATGGAGCAAGCGACACCGACCTCTGCACTGAGGGGACGGTCGTATGCAACGGTACCGTGGCCACCTGTACGGGCGAGGGCCCGCTCATCTATCTGCCGTTTGAGGAGGGCTCCGGCGCGATCGCGATAAACGCGGCCGACGTCATGGCCGGCGACGACGCACAGGTCTCGGGTATCGCGTGGGTCCCGGGGCTCAACAAGCAGGGGATGCTGTGGACCGGCGACTCAGAGACCCAGTTCATCCGCATCAAGAAGGCCGACGCCCCGGGCACAAAGTTCACCTGGATGTTCCAGCTGTTCCCGGACAAGGCCGGCGGCAAGTACGTGATCTCGCGTACCAGCAAGGCCTCCACCAACGCGCTGGCGTATTCGGTCAACGGGGACCTGCACCTGGAGGGCGGCGCCGCGTTGCTGACGGGAGCGCTGACCAGCAAGACGTGGACGCACGTCGCGATTACATACGACGGCGCCAACCTGAAGCTGTACAGAGACGGCGAGCTCGAGTTCACCGAGGCGCGCGTCGTCTCGCCTGAGTGGGTCAGCGACGTGTGGATCGGCCAGGAGCAGGACGCGCACGACGATCTCTTCGACAAAGGCCAGGCCTACGTCGGCCGGATGGACGACGTGCATTTCTATGACTACGCGCTGACCCAGGCCGCCATCAAGAGCGTCGCGGGAACCGGCGAGCCGCAGACGCGACTGAACCGGGAGCTGTGCAACAGCGACAGCTTCAACAACGACTGCAACGACGCGACGCCAGAGCCGTTCGGGCAGACGTGTGACAGCGGCGACAGCGACAAGTGCAAGAACGGGACGGCCACATGCAAGGCCGCCAGTGAGGTGCTGACGGCTGGCGCGCTGCAGACCGAGTGCACCAACGAGACCGAGGTCAGCATCGTCGAGAAGTGCAACTTCGTCGATGACGACTGCAACGGGCTGACCGACGACGGGCTGACCGTAGGTGATCTATGCGACAGCAACGACCCGGACCTGTGCGACGGCGGCCGCAAGACCTGCGATTCCGGCACGAACGTCGTCTGCGGCCCTGAGCCGATCGCCTACTACACCTTTGAGCCCGGCAAGTCGGGCGCCAACGCCATCACCGACGTCACATCCTGGCACCACGAGGGCGTGCTGCACCAGGGCGCAAAAGTCACCGCTGACGGCAAGTTTGGCAACGCGCTGACCTTTGACGGGACCGACGACTTCGCGCGGCCGTACAACTCCCCGACGATGCGCTCGATGATCAACGACCTGACCATCGCGGCGTGGATCTTCCCAACCTCGGTCACCGAGGGGACCATCTTCTACAAGCTGAACGGCTGGTCGCTGGTGCGCAAAGGCGACGGAGGCATCGCGTTCACGAACAACTCACAGCCGCAGCCGACGACCCCGTTCTACGGCAACGCCAAGACCGGCGAGTGGACCCACGTGGCCGCGACGGTGAAGGGCGAGGCCGTGACCATCTATATCAACGGGCTGGAGGCCGGCGCGCACACCGAGTCGATCACGCCCGGCGAGTCCGATCCCGTGACGGCGTCGGCGCCCTTCCTGGGGTGCCGTGGCAGTGGCTCCTGGTTCTGCGCGGATTCGTATTTTACCGGCCGCATGGACGAGGTCCTCTTCTTTGACCGGCGGCTCAACGCGACCGAGGTCGGCGACATCGCCACCAAGGGCAGCGGCTGGTACGTCGGCTCAAACGAGATCTGCGGTTTCGGGCTGGCCGACGACAACTGCAACACCGTTGACGATGACCCGTCGGCGGTGGGCTGCACGCCGTTCTACAAGGACACGGACAAGGACGGCTTCGGCGCACAGACGATCGTCGACCTCAGACCCGCGGGCTATTGGCCGATGGACGAGCTGGACGCCACGGGACGCTTCAGCGACTGGTCGGGCAACGGCTTCCACATGGCCCGCCGAACGGGGCGACGCGTGCTGGGCCAGGTCGGCGCCGGCTGGGAGACCGACGGGTTCGACCCGATGAGCGATCTGCGCACCACCACTGCGCTGCAGGGGTCGCAGCTGGACATCAGCAAGACGCTGAGCGCCGCCGCCTGGGTGAAGCCCAAGGCGCACAACACGGTACCCGGCGGCTCGACGATCATCTCCAAAGGCAACGCGTGGGACTTCGGCATCACGGCGGACGGCGCGCTGCGCTTGCAGGTGGGCAATACGTCCGCGCTGACGACCGCCGGCGACATCAGCGTCGGTTCGTGGACCCACGTGGCCTTCAGCTATGACGAATCGTCCGTGGTCTTCTACAAGAACGGCAGCCCGCTCAAAACGGTGGCGTTCGGCGCCACGCTCAAGAGCTCAGCCGAGGACCTGGTCATCGGTCGTCACGCGTCGTTTGCGGTGTTCAACCGCCGGTTTGACGGGATCCTGGACGAGGTGGCGGTGTTCTCGCGCGCGCTGAACGGCGTAGAAGTCGCGACCATCCAGTCCGCCAGCGATCACGCCTGCCTCTGCGCGGCCAGCGCGAGCTTCCCGGCCGGCAAGCGCGGCGACTGCTCGGACGGGGTGGCGGCGATCAACCCGGACGCCGCGGAGATCTGCGACGGCAAAGACAACAACTGCTCGGGCCTCGTGGACGACTTCAAGCCCACGGCCTGCGTCCCGGCGGCGCCTGCCACGGCCTGTCAGGAGGGCCTGACTCAATGCGTGGGCAACGCAGAGGTCTGCACGCCCAGACCCGCCATCCATCTGCGCCTGGACGAGGGCTCCGGACAGCTGGCCCACAGCAGCACCAGCGAGGGGCCCAGCGGCGAGGGCGCCGGTCTGACCTGGTCCACAGGCAAGTTCGGCAAAGCCATCACGTTGGACACGGGCAACAATCTCACCATACGGGCGCCCTCCGGCGTCGCCACCGAAGGCGCTGTCGCGATGTGGGTCAAGACCGGCGGCAACCCGCACACGATGTCGACCGCGCTCTTCCAGTTGACGGGCAGCCGTGGCAAGGCGACCGATCCGGCCAAGCTGCTGTTCATGGGCATCGCGGGCGACGAGCTGTTCGTGCGATCGGCCTCGGGCAAGGTCGCCGTGCCGGCCGCCCCGCATGTGCCGAAGGGCAAATGGGTCCACGTGGCCGCGACCTGGAGCCTCAACGCCGGCGCCAACGAGGCCGTGTCCCTGTACGTCGGCGGCGAGCGCGTCAAGACGACCGTCTTCGACGTCGGTACAGGCGCCCCGTTCATCATGCTCGGTCCGGGCCCGGGGCAGGGCTCGCTGGGTGTCATGGACGACGTGGTGGTCTATGACTACGCGCCGCGCACGGCGATCATCGCGGCGCTGGCCACGACGGGCGTGCCGGCTGGACAGGACAACCGCGAGGCGTGTGACAGCCTGGACAACGACTGCGACGGATTCATCGATGAGCCGACCAACCCCTGGGCGACGTTCAGCGGCACAGCCACCGTCGGGGAGGCCTGCCAGACGGCCGACAAAGACAGCTGCACCGAGGGCAAGTGGGCCTGCACTGAGCTGAACACGGGCAAGGCGTGCCTGGACGGACCGATCGGGTACTACGACTTCGATCTGGCCGGCTCGAGCTCGGTGTTTGACCAGGCGGGAGACTCCTCCACGGGGGCCCTGAACGGGGCGACCAAGGTGTCCGGCGGCAAGAGTGGCCTGGCGGTCAAGGCCTCATCTACGACGGGGTCCGCGTTTGTGACGCACCCCGCGCCGTCGCTGAACAACCGGCGGGGCACGCTGGCGTTCTGGGTCAAGCCGACGTTCGATCCGACCAGCTTCGCCACGGCCAAGGGGCTGTTCACGGTTGGGACAGGCGCCAAGCTGCTGTCGCTGACGCACACGTCGACCACCGAGCTCACGCTGCAATACGGGGGTGAAGCGCCGCTGCAGATCAGCGCCGCGGGGCGGTTCTTCAAAGACACATGGGCACACATCGGGGTGACCTGGAGCCAGGATACCGGCGCCGCACGTGTCTACGTCAACGGATCGCTCGTGGGCCTGCTCGCCGCCATCGACTTCTCGCTCATCGCCGAGAGCACGGGCGGCACCGCCACGTTGGGCTCCACGGCGGCGGGCGCTTACGACGGGCTCTTCGACCAATACACCACCTATCGGCGCGACCTGAGCGCGACGGAGATCGCGGCGCTGGTCGCGGCCCCACCACCGGCTGCCGAGCGCAACGCCGAGCTGTGCGACAACAAGGACAACAACTGCAGCGGGGGCGCGGACGAGGCGTTCAACAAGGGCGGCGCCTGCGACTCCGCGACGGATGAGGACGTCTGCCAGGAGGGCACGCTGTCCTGCGCCGACCTGTTCAACACGGGCTGCCCCAACGACGGCCCGGTCGCGTACTACAAGCTGGACAACAGCCCGGACGCAGAGCTTGTCGACAGCAGCGGCAAGCACATGCACGCCGTACGGTCGGCCGGGATCGCCAACGCCGCGGGTAAAAAGGGCACAGCGCAGTCGTTCGATGGGCTGGCCGCGCACGTCAAGCTGCCCGACTTCCGCCCGCTCCACATGACCGGCACGGCCCAGACGATCGCCCTGTGGGTGCGCCCGACCAACGACGCCGCCGGCGTGCTGGTTCACAAAGGCGGCCACTACGGGCTGCGCCGCAACGCCGACGGCACGATCAGCTACGGAAACAACGCGCAGGCCTTCTGTCTGGGGTGCTACGGGGCCAAGGGCTTCGTGCCCAAGGATAACTGGTCGCATGTGGCGGCGGTCTGGAACGGCTCAACAGTCACGTACTACATCAACGGCTCCAGCTTCGGCAGCGCCGCGCTGGCCGGCACGATGACCGACACGACGTCCCTGCCGTTCCTCGGCTGCTTCGGCGGACCTTCAAACGGCGTGGCGTGCACGACCGCGTGGTTCAAAGGCGACATGGACGACGTCGTGCTCTACGACTACGCGCTGAGCGGGACCGAGGTGCTTCAGCTGGTCACCGACGGCGTACCGGACACCGAGGTCAACGCGCTGACATGCACGAAGAACGCGGACTGCCAGGGTGGCGAGGACGACCTGGGCTCCCTCTCGTGCACAACGTACTGGTCGGACGGTGACTCCGACGGCGCGGGCGGTATCCCCAACAAGGCACTGGGAGCCGTGGCGTACTACCCGATGGACGTGCTGAAAGACGCCACGATCACCGACCTGACGGGCAAAAAGAACGACGGCACGCGCACCAACGCCCTGTTGCGGCGCGACGGCAAGCGCGGCAAGGCCATGGCGTTTGACGGCAAGTCCACGGCCTCCAACATCTGGGGCTCGGACTCAGCGTCGCTCGATATGGCCGCCGCGATTACGATCACGGCGTGGGTCAAGCCCGCCAACCTGGGCGCCAACGCGCAGCTGAAGCCAATCTTCGTCAAGCGCGGCGCCTACGACTTCAGCATCGACACCGCGGGCAAGCTGAGCTTCAGCTGGCCGGGCGTCACCACCGACGCGGTCACCGGCCCGTCCGTGACGACCGGCACGTGGAACTGGGTCGCGGTCACGTGGTCGAAGTCGAGCGGGATCGTCTCGCTGCAACAGAGCACGGGCGGCGCGCCGGTGCAGATTCAAAAGACCGGGCTGACGGGTACGGGCGCCACCAGCAACTTCGGGTGGGGCATCGGGCAGTACCCGGCGAGCGCAGATCCGCGCGTCTTCGACGGCATGATCGACGAGGTCTACGTCTTCAACAAGGCGCTGACCGGGCCGCAGCTGGACACGATCAGGACCAACAACTCCCACACCTGCCGCTGCGCCGCGGGCACGACTCATACGGCCGCGGTGGCGGGCGACTGCAACGACGACAACAGCGCCGTCGCTCCCGGCAAAACGGAGGCCTGCGACGGGGTGGACCAGAACTGCAACGGCCAGATCGACGAGGGCGCCAACGCGGCGTGCGACGACGGCAAGACCTGCACAGTGGACTCCTGCACGGCGTCCGGCACCTGCAGCTCCACGCCCAAAACCGACAAATGCCTCATCGACACGGTCTGTTACGACACCGGAACGCAGAAGCCCGGCTCGCCCTGCTTCTCCTGCGACCCCGCCAAGAGCGGCCTGGTGTGGTCACCCAAAGACAACAACAGCGTCTGCAGTGACAGCGACGCCTGCACCACCAATGACATCTGCACCGGCGGTACGTGCAAAGGCACCACGCTCAGCTGCGACGACGGCAACGTGTGCACCACCGACTCCTGCGTGGCCGCGTCAGGCTGCAAAAATGTGGCGATCGACGGCGGCACGCAGGACTGCTACACGGGCGCCGACGGGACCAAGGGCGTGGGCCTGTGCATCGGTGGAACGGCCACCTGCAACAACGGCAACCTGAGCGCCTGCAAAGACGAGATCACGCCGGTCGCGGAGCTTTGCGACGGTGTCGACAACAACTGCAACGGCGTGGCGGACGAGGCCTTCAAGATCGGGCAGACCTGTGATGAGGGCGACCGCGACAAGTGCAAGTCGGGCGTCATGGAGTGCGTCGGTACGGGCAGCTCGCGGTGCATTGATGACGGCCCGATCGTTTGGCTGCCCTTTGACGAGGTGAACGACACGACGACGTCCAACCCGAGCTGGGGCGGCAAGAACTCGTTTTTGGAGAGCGGCGCCAAGCAGGGTGACGGCCCGACGGGCTTTGGAAAAGCGGCTCACCTGGACGGGATCAACGACTACGTGGCCATTCAGGACTACTCGGAGCTGGTCGGCTCTCCAGACCTGACGTTCAGCATGTGGCTGCGCCGAGATGCGGCAGAGGACCACGTTCTGCTGGGCAAGCTGACCTCGGGCGGCGCCGTGGAGATAATGCTGGGCATCATCGACGGCAAGCTCGTGCTGCGGCGCGGCACAACCACGCTGGACAGCGGCATCGAGATGAAGAAGCTGGGCAGCTGGGTGCACGTCGCGGTCACGGTGACCAAGACCACCGTGAGCTTCTTCATCAACGGCGATGAGTATCGACGCATGGCGAGCGTCGGCACGACGTCCATCTCGGCATCCACCTCATGGTTGGTCGGCTTCTTGTCCGGCGTGACGACCAAATACCTCAAGGGCGCGGTGGATGAGGTGCGCATCTACAAGGGCGCGGCGGATCCCAAGCGCATCATGGCGGAGACCAAGGCCAACGGCGAGGTCTGCACGGGCACCGACAGCGACTGCGACGGCTTGACGGACGAAGGCTTCAACAAAGCGGCGGGCGCGTGCGACTCAGGCGACGCGGACAAGTGCAGCAAAGGCACGGGGCGCGTGTGTCACCCGCAGGGCGGCTCGGTGATCTGCACTGGAGACGGCCCGACGCGGCTGTATCCGATGGAGACCCTGGTCAGCGGCACGCAGGCGGCTCCGGCGGCGGGCGCGGTTGAGCCGCTGCTGTTCTCGGGCGCGACGACCCTGGTCACAGGCAAGACCGGCATCGCGGTCAAGCTGGGTGGCGCGGTGCATGGGCGTGCGCGAGTCGACTCGACAGCCACGGGCGCCTCCACCGCGCCGGGACTGATCGCAGCGTGGGTGCGCTTTGATGCGACCGGCGATATGGCCGTGCTGTCCAAGAGCAAGGCGGACGGTACGGTCGAGTATCTGCTGGGCCGCAAGGGCGGGCGCTTCTGGGTCGCCGGCCCGGGCACCGACAAGGTCTTCGCCAAGAAGACGCTGCCCAACAACACGTGGCATCACGTTGCGCTGCGGATGTCCGGTACGACGATGACGCCCCTACTGAACGGGGTGTCGCTGGGCGATATCGATACCGGCTCGGCGCTCACGACGGTTGATGCGACGTCGCCGATCTACGGCGGCCGATGGGACGGCAGCAAGGTCGTAAACCCGCTGACGGGCGCGCTGGACTACGTAGCTGAGTACGCCACCGATCCGGGCCAGGACGCCCTGGCGGCGCTGGTGAACCTGGGCGAGGCGTGCAACGGCATCGACGACAACTGCGACAACACCAAGGACGAGGGCTTCGAGAACGCCGGCCAGGCGTGTACGGGCGGCAGCAGCACGTGCGTGGTCAGCGGCGTCCAGACGTGCAACGCGTCCAAGACCGCGCTGGAGTGCACGGGCTCATTCAAGCCGGCAGGCGAGAGCTGCGACGACGGCGATCTGTGCACGAAAAACGACGAATGCGACGGCGCGATCACCTGCGCGGGCGTCGCCTATGTCTGCAACGACCAGCTGGCCGAAACCACCGACACCTGCAACGGCGACGGCAACTGCACCTTTACGCCCAACGCGGGCTTCTGCGTCATTGGCGGCAAGGCGTTTGCCGAGGGCGCGATCGACCCGGACAACCCGTGCAAGGGCTGCTTTACGGCGACGTCCCAGAAAGCGTTTAGCCCGCGACCGGACGACACGGCGTGCAGTGATGCGTCCAGCTGCACCGAAAACGACAAGTGCACGGCGGGCGTGTGCGCCGGCACCCCGAAGACGTGCAATGACTCCAACACCTGCACGACGGACAGCTGCACCGAGGCCGATGGCTGCCTGTTCACAACGGTAGCGGACGGCACGGCATGCGACGACGGCAAGCCGTGCACGGTGGACACGATCTGCACCAACAAGAGCTGCGGCGGCGGCAAGGCCAAGGACTGCAACGACAACAACCCGTGCACGTCGGATGCCTGCAACGCGACCGGCGGGTGCGTCAATACGATCATTCCGTTTACCCAGGCGTGTTACGCCGGACCGGCCGGGACCAAGGGCGTCGGGATCTGCAAGGCCGGTCTGCAGAAATGCACCGGCAGCGTACTGGGCGCCTGCGTGGGTCAGGTCACGCCGGTCACCGAGCTGTGCGACAGCGTGGACAACGACTGCGACGGCACGGCGGACGAGGACTTCTCCACGGCGGGCAACGCGTGCGACGGCGGCGACGACGACGACTGCGCCAACGGCGTGCTGACCTGCAGCGCGGACAAGAAGTCGCTGGAGTGTATCGGGGACGTGAACCAGGCGGAGATCTGCGACCTGAAGGACAACAACTGCGACGGCCAGACGGACGAGGGCTTCAGCCTGGGACAGGCGTGTGACGGCGCCGCGGATGTGGACAGCTGCAAGGAGGGCGTGACCGGCTGCGCGGCGGACGGGACGACGACGTGTACGAAAGACGGCCCGACGCTGCTGTATCTGGCGGACGACGTGGGCGACGTGGTCTACACGACCGCTGACGACTCCGGCAATGGGCTCACCGGAGAGCTGAAGGGCGCGATGGGCTTCGGCACCGGCGTCCGCGGGCGAGGGCTGCTGTTCGACGGCGTGGACGACCATGTCGCCGTGCCCGTGAGCCCGAAGTTGGTGCTCGGAAAGACCTTTACGCTGGCCGTGCACTTCAACCTGGCAGGCGGAACCAACGCGGTCAGCCTGCTGGAGGCCAAGACCGGGACGAATTCAGACTTCTTCCTGCGCGTGAACGCCGCGGGCTCGCCGTACGCCGTGGTCGAAGAGAGCATCGGGGGTTTTGCGTCATTGCCGTCGGGCACAACCATCACCAAGGGCCAGTGGCAACATGTTGCGCTGACGGCGGACGGCAAGAACTTCCGGCTGTACGTGAACGGGGCGCTGAAGAAGACGGTCGCGCAGAAAAAGAAGCCGATCGAGTCCGGGCAAATCTTCCTGGGCAAGCTGATCGGCGGCGTGGACCAGCCGATGAAGGGGCTGTTGGACGAGGTCGGCGTATGGAGCTACGCGCTGACGGCCGCGCAGATCGCGGCGCTGAACAGCGGCGGAATCCCGGCGATCAACCGCAACATCGAGATCTGCGACTCCAAAGACAACAACTGCGACACGAACATCGACGAGCACAGCACGGCCGAGCTGTGCGACGGCGTGGACAACAACTGCAACGGGACGACGGACGAAGCGTTTGCGACCAAGGGCGTGAGCTGCGACGACGGCGGCGGCGATGTCTGCACGTACGGCAAGCAGATCTGCACCGGGGCGGGCACGGGCGTGTACTGCGCGGGTGACTCGCCGCTGTTCTGGTGGCGGCTGGAGACGGCGTCAGGGACGTCGGCGACCGACTATGCGGGCGGCGGGACGGGCACTATCACGGGCGCCACGTGGACGGCAGGGCAGTTCGGGCAGGCGTTGAAGTTTGCGGGCGCCGGCTCGGTGTCGATGGCGGCGGGGTACACCGGCGCCGATCCGGCCAACGCGGTGCGGCACATGACCGTGGAGGGCTGGGCGAAGCTGGGCGTGGGCGCGACCGGCGTGATTTTGGAGCGACCCGGCGCCTACAAGCTGTCGGTGGCCGACGGGACCAAGATCACGTGCGAGTACCAGTTTGAGGGCGGCACGTCGGCCAAGGCCGAGGCGAGCACGAGCACGGTGACCTGGCACCACCTGGCCTGTCCGTACGACGGAGGCGCGGTGCGTCTGTACATCGACGGCAAGCTGGCGGCGCTGACTCGAACGACGGGCGGCGCCGGTGTGCCGCTCAGCAACAAGGCGGTGCCGATTGGAACCGGGCCGGTCAAGGCAGGCGCCTCGCTGTTGGGAGACCTGGACGAGCTGGCGGTCTGGGACGTGGTGCTGAGCGAGGCCGAGATCAAGACGCATGTGGCCAGCGGCATCCCCAAGATCTTCATCGTCAGCGAGATCTGCGACACCAAGGACAACGACTGCGATCTGGCCACCGACGAGGGCTTCGAAGCGGTCGGAAACAAGTGCGACACCGACGACGAGGACACCTGCGCCAACGGCACCAACGCGTGCACGGTGGCGGGCGCGCTGGAGTGCCAGAACGACGTGCCCGGCAACGGTGTGGAGCTGTGTGACGGCATCGACAACGACTGCGACGGCACGATCGACGAGGGCTTCGAGAACAAAGGCAAGCCGTGCGACGGCAACGACGACGACAAATGCGCCAACGGCACGTCGGAGTGCTCGGCGGACAAGACGACGCTGGTCTGCGTCAACGACGTCACGATCGCGGAGATCTGCGACGGCCTGGACAACAACTGCGACGGCAGCATCGACGAGGGCTTCAAGATCGGCCAGGCGTGCGACGGCGCGGACGCGGACAAGTGCCTGGAGGGCGTGTTTGCGTGCAAGGCGGACAAGAGCGGCGCGTTCTGCAGCAGCGACGGGCCCCGGGTCCTCTTCCCCACAAACGAGGGCAGCGGAAGCACCACGACCAGCCTCACCGGCGACAACGTCGTCGGCACGTTTGTCGGCAACCCGGAGTGGGTGACGGGCAAGACGGGCAAGGCGCTGAAGTTCGACACGGCCGGCGAGCAGGTCTCGGTGCCGTCCAGCGCGGCCAACAGCCTGGGTCTGCCGCTGAGCTTTGGCGGCTGGGTGAAGTACGCGACGGCTGAGACCGACTCGACCGTGGTGATCAGCAAGGGGGACATCAAGTCGCCGAACTACTCGCTGGAGGTCAGCGGCAAGGCGGTGGTGGGCTGCCGCGTGACGGGGGCCAGTCCGGCGAAGTGCACGGCCAACCTCGGCCTGAACATGCTGAGCTTCCACCTGTTCTTGTGCGTGTACGACGGCGACAACATGAAGGTGTACGCGGACGGCAAGCTGGTAAAGACGTGCAAGATGAAGGGCACGCCGGTCCAGAACTCGGACCCGCTCACCCTGGGGGCCAACGGCGACAACCTGAAGACGCCGGTCACGCTGGACGATTTCCAGGTGTGGGACAAGGCGATCACCCCGGCGCAGGTCGCCAGCATCTTCACCGGCGGCGACGCGTGCGACGGCCTGGATAACGACTGCGACGGCTCGATCGACGAGGACTTTGCCGACAAGGGCGCAGCGTGCGACGGCGACGACAACGACAAGTGCAAGTCCGGCACGAACGGGTGCGCAGCCGATTTGGTGACGCTGACATGCACCGGCGACACCAATATTGTCGAGACATGTGACCTCAAGGACAACGACTGCGACGGCGCCGTGGACGAGGACTTCACGACGCTGGGTACGAACTGTGACTCGGACGACGACGACAAGTGCGCCAACGGCACGGTGACCTGCCTGGCGGACGGCTCCGACGTCGAGTGCACGGGCGATGTCACGCAGTCCGAGGTGTGCGACGGGCTGGACAACGACTGCAACGGGCTGGTGGACGACAAAGTGCCGGGGCTGGGCGTGGCGTGCGACGGCGCGGACACCGACACCTGCAGCGACGGGATCAACTTCTGCAACTCCGTCACGAAGCAGGTGGAGTGCGACGACATCAAAAGCGCGGTCTATCTCCCGCTCGACGAGCCGGCCGGGACGACGACGCTGACGGAGCAGAGCCGCTCGCGCCAGGCGATGAAGGCGCTGGGCAACCCCACGTTTGGCGCAGCGGGCAAGATGGGCAAGGCGGTGACGTTCGGATCCGCGGCGCAGCGCATCGAAGAGTCGGTCGGCGGGACGTTCACGCGGCTGAACGGCGTCACAGGCGCCACCTTTGCCGCCTGGGTGAAGCACGCCACGCCGTTCCTGGCCGGCCAGTCGGAGACGATCGTGGCGCAGTGGGGTGGCGCGTCCGACAATCAGAGCTTTACCTTCCGCGTCGTCAGCAATGGGCTGGAGCTTGGGCTGCGAACCTCTGAGGCCGCATCGGCGGCGGCCACCGTCTATCAGTGCATCCCCGGCCAGAATGGGTGCACGGCGCTGGTGAAGCCGGGCGTGTGGACGCACGTCGCGGCGGTGTTGAGCGGCCAGGAGCTGCGCTTCTACGTGGATGGCGTGCCGGTGAAGGCGACGCCGACGGCGGGCACGACGGTGACGGCCCCCACGACGCAGAGCACGCTGACGGTCGGCTCGGACTTCGGGACGGCAAACGGCTTCAACGGCTCGCTGGACGATGTGCTGGTCTACCCGCGCGCGCTGACGGAGGCTGAGCTTGCGGCGCTGGTCGCGGCCAGCCCGACGGGCGACACGCCGGAGCTGTGCAACGGGGTGGATGACACCTGTGAAGGCAATATCGATGAGGGGCACGACACGAAGGGGGCGGCCTGCGACGGGTCGGACCCGGATGCGTGCACCGGTGGGGTCCAGGTCTGCAGTGGCGCCCAGACGGGGACGATCTGCGACGATACGACGGCGCTGCTGCACTGGACGCTGGACGACGGCGCGGGCATTCGCGTGCGTGACCACAGCGGGGGCGGGAACGACGCCATCCTGTACAACAACGCGACCTTCACGACGACGGCGAAGGTCGGCGGTGGGCTCACGATGGTCGGCGACTCCAAGCCACGGGCGCAGGCGGCCAAGACCGTGGATCTACTCGGGGGCAAGAAGCAGTGGACGATCGCAGCGTGGATCAAGCCGGCCGCCGTGGATGGCGGGACAGCGCCGATTTTGAGCACGTATGGCACAGCCAAGACGTGGGTCTTCGGCCAGGCTGACGACGGCCTGTTCTTCCGGGGCACGTTGGCCAATACACCGGGGACGCCGGAGGGGATCTGCAAGCTGGGCACGCCCGGGTGCACGACGCTGCTGACCAAGGGGACCTGGCACCACGCGGTGCTCACCTACTTCAACGGCACGGCGCGGATGTATGTGGATGGCACGTTCAAGCGCAAGTACGTCTTGGGCAACGACGTACTGACGGCCAAATCGGCAGATGATCGGCTGATGCTGGGTGCGACCGGTGACGTCTCGCTGAAGCACTTCAACGGCGTCTTGGACGACGTCCAGGTGCTGCCGACCCGGCTGTTGGACGCGGAGGTGCTGGCGCTCTTCAACAAGACGCAGGGCAACAAGCTGGAGCTGTGCAACGGCAAGGACGACGACTGCGACGGCAAGATCGACGAGGACTTCGACACCCTGGCCAAGGCGTGCGACGGCAACGACAACGACGAGTGCGCCAAGGGCACGGCCACCTGCAAGGCAGACGGCAGCGGCGTGGAGTGCATCAACGAGACGGTGACCAACCTGACCGAGGCGTGCAA
Source organism: uncultured Myxococcales bacterium (assembly GCA_964545715.1). Lineage (GTDB taxonomy): Bacteria > Myxococcota_A > UBA9042 > CAZJHX01. The sequence continues at coordinate 113,630 of CAZJHX010000002.1, read as the reverse complement.
CGGCACGGACGACGACTGCGACGGCGACACGGACGAGGGCTTTGGCGGAGTAGGCGAGAAGTGCGACGGCGGTGACGACGACCTCTGCAAAGAGGGCGTGTTCGTCTGCAACGGCGCGGGCAACGGCGTGGTTTGTCAGCGTGACGGCCCGATTCGCCTGTATCGCTTCGACGACGGTGAAGGCCTGACGGCGTTCGACACTGCGGGCGGCACGGCCAAAGACCTGACGCTGAAGACGATTCAGTGGGAGACGGGCAAGTTCGGCAAGGCGCTGCGGCTGACGGGTGTCGCGGGCAGCCAGGCGTCCGCCACTCTCAGCGTCGGTGGGACAGCCACCGTCGAGCTTTGGATGCGGTCGGCCAATAGCACGCAGACCGCGTTTGTGTTCAGTCAGGGCACGGACGCCGCCTCACACTTCAGCGGGCAATGGGGCACCGACTCGTTCTTGTTCCGATTGCAGGACGGCACGCAGCTGCGCACGGTCTCGGCGCCGCTGCCGGCCAAAGAGTGGCACCACGTGGCCCTGGTCATGGAGCCGGGCAAGGCGGACGGGCTGCGTCTGTATGTGGACTGCGCATTGCAGCAGGGCGCGCCGCTGACGACCAACGTGGCGTCCGGCGAGTTCCTGCTGGGCAAGCTGGCCGGCAACGCGGTGCAGTTTGACGGGCACGTGGACGAGCTGGCTATCCATGATTACGCGGTGAAGCCGGCGACGCTGTGTGTGCACGCGGCGACGGGCGTGGGCGCCATCAACGAGAACCGCGAGCTGTGCGACGTCAAGGACAACGACTGCAACCTGAAGGTGGACGACACGCTGGTCGGCAAGCCGGGTGACGCGTGCGACGGCAGCGACACCGACAAATGCGCCAAAGGCACATACACGTGCAAGGCCACGAAGATCGACGCTGAGTGCATCAACGAGACCGAGACCGACATCGCGGAGATCTGCGATGGGGTCGACAACAACTGCGACAACCAGATCGACGAGATCTTCACGTACAAGACGATCGCGATCGGCCAACCGTGCGACCCGGGCGGCGTGTGCGGACCCGGCACGGTGGAGTGCCTGGGTGAGACCAAGGCCACCTGCTCGACGATCGACGGCTCAGAGAAGAAGGCCTCGCTGGAGTCCTGCAACAACGTGGACGACGACTGTGACGGCCTGACGGACGAGAACTTCGACGGCCAGCCGCTGTCGGGTCCGTGCTACACGGGCGTGCCCAAGTCGACCAAGGGCGTCGGCGTGTGCAAGGGGGGCACGAACCAGTGCGTGGCGGGCGACCTCACCGAGTGCGTAGGCCAGGTCACACCGAAGGCGCTTGATGACACGTGTGACGGCAAGGACGACGACTGCGACGGCGAGACCGATGAGGACTTCAGCGACGGCATCGCGTGCACAAAGGACACGTGCGTCAACGGGGTCCCGACCTCGGTACCGGACAACAGCCTGTGCGACGACAACAAGCCGTGCACGCTGGATACATGCACCGCTATCGACGCGACGGCCGGCGGCTGCTCCTTTACCAACAGCAGCAGCCTGACGCCGGACCCGGCCAAGCACGGCAAGCCCTGCAAGAAGGCGATCTGTCAGGCCGGGGAGATCGTCTACAGCGTGGACGACACGGCCAGCGCAGACGATGGCTTGGACTGCACCGCCAACGCCTGCCAGGCCGGCGATCCGGTGGTGTCGATCTTGGACGGCAACTGCCTCATCGAGGGCGCGTGTCACGCCGCGGGCGCGATCAACAAGGACGACGCCTGCAAGGTGTGCGCACCCGAGACGGACAACGGCAAGTGGACGGGTGTGGTGCATCAAGCCGACTTCGACAAGGGCGGCGGCATCACGGACGGATACACGCAAAACGAGCTGCAAAACGGTGGCATTACCTGGGGCGTCAGCCCGGCGCGCTTCGTGGGGGTCGTGGACCCGCAGAAAGCCAAGTTCAGCTACTACTTCGGCAACGGCGCGACCAAGAAGTACGAAAGTGGCGCGCGCGTGGCGGCTGAGGCCATCTCGCCGCTGATCCGCATGCCCGCGGGCGTGAAGCTGGAGCTGACGTTCTTCGTGTGGATGGAGACGGAGGGCTACACCGGCTCAGAGAAGTTCGACACGCTGCGCATCGATGTCAGCGATGTGACCAAGGGCACGACCACCAAGGTCTGGAACTCGATGGACGCCTTTGCCAGCAACACAAAGGGCGTCTTTAGAAAGATCAACGTGGACCTCAGCGCCTTCGCGGGCAGCGACGTGAACTTGAAGTTCGTCTTCGACTCCGGCGACGCGCTGTTCAACAACTACGAGGGCGTCTACCTGGACCAGATCCGGGTAGAGACGGGCTGCTGCCTGGGCCCGGAGGACTGTGAGGACGGGGTCAACGAGACGATCGGGTCCTGTGTAAAGAAGCAGTGTGTGCAGAAGCTTGCCATCAAAGACTGCATCCCGAGGCAGACGTCGGTGGTGCTGCTGGTCGACAAGTCGGAGTCCATGCTGGCGAACTCGGGCACGGGTCAGTCGCGCTGGGATGCGACCGCGTCCGCGCTGAACACGGTGCTGGCCGACTACGACCAGAAGATCAACATGGGCTTCAAGCTGTACCCGACAGCCGATGCCAGCGACGCCTGCCTGGTATCGGCGGGGCTGGACCTGGACTTCCACACGGACGTCAGCACCCTGAACAACATCCTGTCCGGCGTCACACCGTCGGGCCAGACCCCGATGGCGTCATCACTGACCCAGGCCATCAACGCGTACAAGAAGCCGGCGGTCGTGTCGGAGGCGGGCAACAAGTACGTGATCCTGCTCACGGACGGGCTCGAGACCTGCGGCGGCGATGTGCTCGGCCAGGTCGGCACGCTGCGCGGGCTGGGCATCCGCACCATTCTTGTGGCGTTCGACACCGTGGCCAGCAAGCCGGTGTTGAACAAGATCGCGCTGAAGGGCGGCATGGCTCAGGCCCCGGCGGCCAAGGACGGGCCGGTGTACTTCCGCGCGGGCGCGGACGTGGCGGGGGCGCTGAAGAAGGCGCTTGACCTGACGATCTCCGAGGTCTGCAACGAGCTGGACGACAACTGCAACGGCAAGCTGGACGACAACGTGCCGGAGATCGCGTGCAACCTGACCTGCAACAGCGGCTCGGGCGGCGTCCAGAAGTGCTTCGGCGGCTCGTATTCGGCGTGCACGGAGCAGGTGCAGGACGAGATCTGCGACGGCAAGGACAACGACTGCAACGGCGTGACAGACGAGGACTGGCCCGACCTGGGCAAGGCCTGCAGCATCGGTCAGGGCGCGTGTTTCAGCACGGGCAAGTTCATCTGTCCGGGGCTGGGCACCGGCAACGTGATCTGCGACGCGGTGCCCAAGCCCGGGTCGATCGAGCAGTGCAACGGCAAGGACGATGACTGCGACTCGCTGATCGACGAGGAGATCACCGAGGTCTGCACGACGGACTGCGGCTCCGGCACCAAGCCGTGCGTCAACGGCGAGTTCGGCGAGTGCACCGCCGTGGCGCCCAAGGACGAGACCTGCAACGGCATCGACGACGACTGCAACGGCGTGATCGACGATATCGTGCCGATCCCGTGCACGGGCATCTGCGGACCCGGCTTCAAGGTCTGCGTGCTGGGCGAGCTGGGCGGCTGCTCGGCGACAGGCTCGGCGGATGTCTGCGACGGCAAGGACAACGACTGCGACGGCAAGATCGACAACGATCTGGCGACAGGCGGCGCGCTCACGCAGGAGTGCACGGTCGTCACCACGCTCGTCGGGGAGTGCGCCAAGGGCAAGCAGACCTGCACGGCGGGCACCTTCAGCGGCGTCGAGTGCAAGCCCAACCAGGAGAGCACGCCGGAGGTGTGCGACGGCGTCGACAACGACTGCGACGGCGTGACCGACAACACCGCCAGCGGCGACCCGGTTAGCGTCGCGTGCTACGCCGACGAGGCGGGCGTGGCGGGTCCGGTCGGGACCAAGGGCGTCGGCGTGTGCAAGGAGGGCACCCAGACCTGCGGCTCTGGCGTGGAGCCGGGCAAGCTGGGCAAATGCATCGGCGCCGTCCTGCCGGGCATCGAGATCTGCAACGGCAAGGACGACAACTGCTCGGGCGTGGTCGACGAGGACCCGGGCACGATGTGCAAAGCCGAGACCGTCCCGGACCCGAACGACCCGACGTCGACCCTGCCCAAATACCCGGTCTGCGCCCTGGGCACGTGCCAGTGCAGCAAGGACTTGTCGGGCGCCTACTCCTGCTTCCTGGACTAGTACCGCCGGCTAGTTGCGCGGACGTGAGTCGAAGACGATAGCGCCCCACAAGTACATGTGGCCCGGCTCGAGGACGCCGGGGAAGCGCTCGTCGCCTGTGAAGAACGGGCGATAGATGTGCAGCGCCAGCTCGCTGCAGTAGAAGCGCTCGCTGGCGCCGACGCCGACCGTGCCCAAAAAGTCGTAAGAGCCGCCCACGCGAGCGCGCGCCTCTTTGATGGCCGTGGCGGCGCGGTCTTCCTGCCACCACCTGGGCCGCATGACCATGACGTGATGAGACTCGTGCAGGCGCTCCTTCAAGCTCAGGATCTGGACGCCTGCGCCGATCGCTTCGACCACCTCGTCGCGGTCCATGTCCAGGATGGCAACCTTGCACTTGCCCTTGCCCTTGCACGCGTCGTTTTGGGCGGCGAAGTCAGCCTGGTGGCCGGCAGCACGATGCAGACCTGGGGCCAGGTCCTGGACAGCGGCGACGTGATCATCGACAGCGTCGGCAGCCAGTATTACGGCAAGTACGCGGCCATCGCGGGCAGCGGCGACGTCAGCCTGACCACCGGCGGAAAGCTCGACTACTGGGGCGACATCCTGGACAGCGGCGATGTCGAGATCGGCGTCGCGACCACGGTGTACCTGGGCAAATACGGCGCAGTGGCCGGCTCGGGCGACGTCTCAATCACCACCGGCGGGCACCTGACCGTGTGGGGCGACGTCATCGAAAACGACGACGTCAGCGTCAGCGCGCCGACCTACGGCTTGTACAAATACCACTCGTTTACGGACAACAGCTCCTGCAGCATCAGCGGCGACCCCGTCAGCAACTCAGAGCCGCCGATCGGGTGCGACGCCACGCCCTAACAACGGGAAGAATCCATCTGTAATGGCCTGCAGCGATGCGGGCAGCGGCTCATCTGACACCTGGCGCCAGAAGAAACCGAGATTGCTGTATCGGTGCAGCAGGGTATAGGCCATCAGCCGCCGCTGGAGCGCCTCGTCCAGGTCGGCGGAGGCGTATCCGTAGGCCTGCAACCCCGCCCGGACCGACTCGCGCCGGCCACGGCCTATGAATATGGCGGCGCCGACCAGGTCGTACTCCGGCACGCCCAGCATGCTCGGCTCGAAGTCGATCATGCCGCTCAGCACGGCGGCTGACGCGAGCAGGTTGGTGCCCGTCAGCTCCGTATGAAGCAAGACCAGGTCGGGCTCATCCGGCGCGACGGTCTCGAGCAGCACCTCGATCTCCGCAAGCAGCCCCTCAGCGAGGCCGAGACCCCGGTGTCGGGCCACGCAGCCCTCCCTTTGAGCCGCTATGAACGGGCGCCACTGCGGGCGCAGATCCTCCAATCCCGTGGTCGGCAGACCGTGCAGCGCCGCGGCGAGCGTCCCAACCTGTGCGCTCACGGACGCGTGCTCGTCGGGCTTCAGCCCCGTCCAAAGCTCGTCCACGTTGCGACCACCGAGGCGCGTCATCACCACGTAACCCCAGCCCTCCAGCTGCCCGTGGTGGACCAGCTCGGGCGTCGGCACGGGCAGCCGGCCCTGCACGTGTGCCATAACCGCGCACTCGGCCTCGTAGTGCCCCGGAAACCAGGGCTCGAAGAGCTTGATCACCCACCGCTCCCCGACGCTGAACAAGACACAGCTGCCGTCCTGGAACAGCCGCAGCTCGCCGGCCAGCGCGTGATCGGCGCAGATCGCCTCCATCGCGCGCAGCCAGGGCTCGGGCTGTCGGCGCAGCGCCTCGAACTCGGCCTCGGTCGTGATAGCCGCGAGCAGCTTATCCGAGGTCGATGTCACCAAAAACCGCCTGTATCGCGCGCGCCATGTCGGGTGGCGGCGGCGCCTCGAATTGAACCGGCTCGCCCGTGACCGGATGGACAAACTCCAATCGCCAGGCGTGCAGGGCCTGTCGCTTCAGCCGGTTGAGCGCCGGCCCTTCTGTCCCCGCAGCGCGACGACGACCCGCATAGGCCGCATCGCTGACCAGCGGATGCCCCGCGTCGGCGAAGTGGACGCGGATCTGATGCGTACGCCCCGTCTCCAGGCGGCATTTCACGAGCGCGACCGAGCGACCACGCGCGATCACCGTCCAGTGCGTCACGGCGCGCCGACCCTTGGCCACATGGGTGCTGAAGCGCTGCCTATGCTTGGGATGGCGCCCGTGCAGTGTGTCGAACGTGCCCTCGTCATCCAGCTTCTGCCCGTGAACGATCGCCAGATAGGTGCGGTGCACATCGCGACCGGCGAGCATGCGGCTCAAGCCGTCGCGCGCAGCCACGTCCCGGGCCACAACCAGCAACCCGGACGTGCCTTTGTCCAGCCGATGCACGATGCCCGGCCGCGGTCGCCCATCTTCGGTGCCCGTGTCCGGCGCCAGCACGCTGTAGCGGTGCAGCAGCGCGTTCACCAGCGTGCCGGTCTCGTGCCCGGGCGACGGGTGCACCACCATGTCAGGCGCCTTGTTGACCACCACCAGGTGAGCGTCCTCGTAGACGACGCTGAGCGGCAGGTCCTCGGGTATCGCCTCGGACGGCAGCGGCGGGGGCACGGTCAGCTCGATCGTCTGACCGCCTTTGAGCCGCGCGCTGGGCTTCTTGGCGGCTCGCCCGTCGATCGTCACGTCCCCGCAGTCGACGCGCACCGCGATGAACGAGCGCGACATCCCGACGGCCTCCGCCAGCGCTTTGTCCAGGCGCTCACCGGCCTGCTCGGTAGGGACGATCCACTGCATTCTTCGCACGTTAGCACGACGGTGGTGTAGGATGCCGCCATGTCACGCGAACTGCTCCGCAAACTGCCAAAGGTCGACGAGCTGCTGCTGAGGCCCTCGATCGTCGACTTGATCGACCGCCTGCCGCGGGACCTGATCGTGGACGCGGTGCGGGAGGTCCTGGACGGGCGACGACAACAGCTTCTCAGCGGCCAGGGCCAGCCAGGCCTGGTGGCGGTGGAGAGCATTGAGGCGGACGTGACGACCCAGGTCGCGCAACGCCTGAGCCCGCGCCTGCGCCCGGTGATCAACGCGACCGGGGTCGTGCTGCACACCAATCTGGGCCGGGCGCCGCTGGGACGCGAGATCCTGGCCGACGCGATCGAAATCGCCGCCGGCTACTCCAACCTGGAGTACGACCTACCTGCCCGCCGTCGCGGCAGCCGCTACTCCCACTCCGCCGAGCTGCTGCGCCGCATCACCGGGGCCGAAGACTCCCTGGTCGTGAACAACAACGCCGGCGCGATGGTGCTCATGCTGATGGCGCTGGCCAGCGGCAAAGAGGTCGTGGTCAGCCGCGGCGAGCTGATCGAGATCGGCGGCAGCTTCCGCCTGCCAGACATCTTCAGCACCAGCGGCGCGCGCATGGTGGAGGTCGGCACCACCAACCGAACGCACCTGCGCGACTACGAGGCCGCGATCACCGACGACACCGCGCTGATGATGAAGGTGCATCGCAGCAACTTTGAGATCGTCGGCTTCACCGCGGAGGTCGACGGCGCCGAGCTTGCGAAGCTGGGGCGCGAGCGCGGCGTCCCCACCTGCGAGGACCTGGGCAGCGGCTGCATGGTGGACTTGAGCAGCTACGGCATCTCGTCGCACACGGCAGCCCATCAGGTTGGACTGGGCCTGGATATCGTCACGTTCAGCGGCGACAAAATGCTGGGCGGCCCCCAGGCGGGCATCATCGTTGGCCGCGCCGACCTGATCAAGCGCATCCGTTCGCACCCGCTCACCCGCGCCATGCGGGTCGACAAGCTGACCCTGGCTACGCTGGAGCGCACGCTGATCAGCTATGTAGACGGCACCTGGCAGGAGAAGGTGCCCGCGCTGCAGGCCCTGACCGCGTCCGCCGAGACCTTGAACAAGCGCGCCGAAGCGCTGGCGGCGTTGGTGCGCACCGGCCTCGGCGCCGCTGTGGACGTGACGATTGAGGACAGCGAAGGCCGCGTCGGCGGAGGCGCCCTGCCCCAGACCGTGCTGCCGGGTCGCGCCGTTCGCGTGCGGCTGCTCAAGGCGTCTGCGGTCGCCACCGATCACGCGCTGCGCGCCGGCGAGCTGCCGATCGTGTGCAGAATCGACGAGGACAGCCTGGTCTTTGACGTGCGGACGGTCTTCGACGCCCAACTGGGCGCCATTGCGGACCATCTCAAGTCGGTCGTTGTCGAGCCTTAAACCCCTTGACAGAGCGGACGCGCAGCCCTACATTGCGCGCCGCGGCTGCTACGTATAACGCTGAAGCAGACGCAGGAGGAGTTGATCAGATGGCAGTCAAGCTGCGGCTCGCGCGTTACGGCGCCAAAAAGTACGCGTACTACCGGATCGTTGCTGCGGACGAGCGTGAAAGCCGTGACGGCCGCTTCCTGGAGCAGGTCGGTACGTACAACCCCAATCACAAGCCGGCGGCAGTCGCGCTCAAGCACGACCGCATCCAGTACTGGCTCGGCGTCGGCGCCAAGCCCACCGACACGGTCAGAAACCTGTTCTCGGCGCACCTGCAGCCGGCGGGTACCGCTCCCAGCGCTCCCAGCGCTCCCAGCGCCCCTAGCGACGGCGGCGAGACCAAGTGAGCGACACCATGCCCGTCCCGGGGAGTCTGGGTGTTCGCGAGCTGGTCGACTACATCGCGCGCGCGCTTGTGGATCTGCCGGACGAGGTGGATGTCAACGAGATCGCCGGTGAGCAGACGTCTGTGATCGAGCTCAAGGTCTCCAAGTCGGACCTGGGTAAAGTCATCGGCAAGCAGGGCCGCACGGCCCGGGCCATGCGCACGATTCTGACGGCCGCTTCCACCAAGCTTCGCAAGCGGTCCGTACTCGAGATCCTCGAGTAGAAGCCCCCTCCTCGCACACGAAAATGGCCCCCACCGAAGTGGAGATCGGGGTCGTCGGCAAGCCACACGGCGTGCGCGGCGGCATGAGCATTCGTGTGCACAACAACGCCTCCAATGTACTCAACGAGCTGGACCAGTGGACCGCGACGTCTCCAGACGGGGCACGCCGTGAGACCTGGACGCTGACGTCGCGGCGCTCCCCAAAAGGGGGGCTGTTGGTGGTCACCACCGACCACGTCGGTGATCGAGATGCAGCGGGAGATCGGCGCGGCTGGCGGATTCTGGTGAGCGCGGACCAGCTCCCGGCGCTGGGTGAAGACGAGTTTTACTACTTCGAGCTGGTCGGCTTTGCGGTCCGTACCGAGGGCGGTCGCACGATCGGCACCGTACGTCGCGTGACCGAGGCGGGCAACGACGTGCTCGAGATCGACCGCGACGGCGGCGGCGAGCTGCTGGTCCCGGTCGTCCGCGATCTGGTGACCGACATCGACCACAATGGCCGAACCGTCGTGCTGGTCGACGATATCGACGATATTATGGCGGATCTGTCATGAAGGGCTTCGAGGTCTTGACGCTGTTTCCCGAGATGGTCACGGCCGGGCTCTCGTGGTCGGTGACGGGGCGCGCCATCGAGGCCGGCCTGATGCATGTCGGCGTGCACGACATTCGCGAGTTCTCGACCAACAAACATCGCAACGTGGACGATAGCCCCTATGGCGGCGGACCGGGCATGGTCATGAGCGCGGAGCCGCTGGTGGCCGCGATCGAGCAAGTCGCCGCTAAGAAGACGGTGGTGCGGACCATCATGATGTCACCGTCAGGACGCGTCTTTGACCAGGGGCTGGCGCGTGAGCTGGCGGACCTGGACGGGTCGGTCATGCTGATCTGCGGTCGGTATGAGGGCGTGGACGCGCGAGTGCCGGACCACTTCTGCGACGAAGAGCTGAGTATCGGCGACTATGTGATCACCGGTGGGGAGCTCGCCGCGATGGTGGTCATCGACGCTGTTACCCGCCTGGTGCCTGGCGCCCTCGGCAACGCGGAGTCTCCCGTTGTGGAGTCGATGTCCGACGGAGCGCTCGAGTACCCCCAATACACACGACCGAGGGCCTTTCGAGGCCACGAGGTGCCGCCGATTCTGCTGGGCGGCAACCACGCAGACATCGCGCGCTGGCGACGACAGCAGTCTCTTCGGCGTACTCAGGACCGACGACCCGACTTGTTCGAGCGTCTGGAGTTGGGGCCAAATGACAAAAAACTCCTTGAATCGTAGGACAAAGTGAGTATCTTTCTCGCCCTGATTCACCATCCCGTGCTCAACCGACTGGGTGAGATCAGCACCACCGCGGTGACCAATGTCGACATTCACGACATCGCTCGCGCGGGTCGGACGTACGGGGTGGAGAGGTTCTTTTTAGTTACTCCGATCGCGCTTCAGCAAGAGCTGGTCGGCCGCGTGGTCCGTCATTGGACGGAAGGCGCCGGCACAAAGCGCAACACCTCGAGGGTGGAAGCCTTCGGACGGGTGGAGGTCGCCAGCGATATCGCGGCGGTCAAGGCCCGGGTGGAAGAGCTGGACGGCGTCCCGCCTGAGATGGTGGTGACAGGTGCAGGTCTTCGCGAAGGGATTACGCCCTATGCGGAAATGCGTCGGAGCATTGCGGAAACGGACCCAACGCTGGTATTGCTCTTCGGCACGGGGCACGGACTGGCTCCGCAAGTCATCGGTGAAGCGGATCTCCGCTTGCCGGCGATCGATGGTCCCGCACGGGCAGGAGGCTTCAATCACCTCTCGGTTCGGGCGGCGGCGGTCATAGTTTTGGACAGGCTGCTCGGTGAGGGCAGGTAGGGAGTTTTAGATGAACATCCTCAGACAAATCGAAGCTCGCGAGATGCGCGCAGACCTGCCAGAGTTCCGCGCCGGCGATACGCTTCGCGTTCACGTACGCGTCATCGAGGGTGACAAAGAGCGTGTCCAGGTCTTCGAGGGCGTCTGCATCCGCCGCCACGATGACGGTCTGCGCAGCACCTACACCGTTCGCAAAGTGAGCTACGGCATCGGCGTCGAGCGTGTCTTCCCGCTACACAGCCCCCGCGTGCGCGACATCGAGGTCAAGACGCAAGGCAAGGTGCGCCGCAGCCGCCTGTACTACCTGCGTGAGCTGCACGGCAAGAAGGCCCGCATCAAAGAGCGCGACATCCACTGAGCCGCGCCGCCCCCTCGGGGCGACCCCACAAAAGACCAAATCGTTTCGGCCGCTTATCAACTACGAGCGGAGCACGGGACGCGCTCGTTTCGTTTCTATGTCATGCGACGGGCACACCATTACAACCTCGATGATGTCGGACAGCGCGGCGAGCGCCGGGTGCGCTTGTGGCTACGCCTGCGGGGATACCGCATCCTGACGAGCAACTTCACCGCGCGTGGCGGGGAGCTCGATATCGTGGCCCTGCGCGGACGCACGCTTCATATCGTGGAGGTCAAGACCCGATCTCGCGGCAGCCCCGGCCGGCCTGGCGACGCGCTGACGCCTGGCAAGCGACTGCGTATTCTGAACGCGACGCGGTGCTACCTGCGCACATGTCGCGCCAGGTATGCCCGCGTGAGCTTCGATCTGGCAGAGGTCGTATTGCCGCGGCGCCTGCGTGCGGTGCGGATGACTCTGGATGCCTTTCGAGCGGATGAGGTACCGGGGTGGGGAGGGACGCTACCGAGCTAGAACCGTGTCACTGACGCAGTAGTAGATCTCGTCGGCTTTGTTGAACGGGGCGCACTTGGAGTCCGCGGGGCACTCGTGGCCGCCGGGCGTGCACTTGCGTGTGCAGAACGCGGGGCTGTTTTTCCAGCTCAGGCACACGTCTTCGGGGCACTGCGGATGCTTGGTGACCACACAGGTGAAGTCCGCATTGCCGTCGCCCTTGGCGCAGGTCTGATTGATTGTGCTGTCGAATGGGCAGGAGAGATAAAGCTCCTCCTCCGCGCAGCCGGTGACACAAAGTGCCGAAATAGCGAGGGTGATGAGCAGTGCCGAACGCAGCATGGGTCGGTTATGCCTTTCCCAGCTCTCTGGCGACAGCCGCGACTGGAATCGACTTCCGGGCGCGCTTGAGCTGGGCGACGATGTGTCGGGGGTTGGGTTGATCGCGCATGCCGAGAAGCATGCGACGAAAGCTCTCGTCCAGGGCCGTCACGCTGCGTCCGAAGTTGCGGCGGACGGGATGGCGCTCGGGCAGGTCGTCCAGGTTGGCTGCTGCTGCGGCAACGTGGCGCTCGGCGTTGAGGAGCGCGGTCAGGCCGTATTTGACATGCACCTCTTCGGCACCCTGGCGCATCGGATCGGTGTTTGCGCTGCGAAAGATCTCGAAGAGGCGCATGCGACTGGCGCGCTTGAACGCGTCGATGGCGGTCAGCATCTCTTGATCGGCGTGGTTGAGGTTTTGCGCAACGTCCATGGGGCGGCTCCAGCGTAACACTTCTTGGCTGAGGTGGCGTCCGCGGCACGATACTGAAGGACCATGTATACGGTCAAGGACCGAAAACGACGACGTCGTCGAAGGCGATGCTGCTCATGCCCCACGAGTAGAGCGCCAGCGAGCCGGCGGGGTACGTGCCGTCCGTGGCGGTGACGATGGGCTGGCCGTTGAGGGAGCAGGTGTGCTTGGCGCCCTCTCGGGTGATGGTCAGCGTGGTCCAGGCGCCGGTCGGCGGGCTGTAGTTGAGATCCTCGTCCAGGACGGTGAACTTTCCGTTGTCGACGCGGACGAGGCGCGCGTATGTGCGCTGTTGGTCGACGTTGCAGCGGTAGTAGGTGTCGGCGCTTTGCATGCCGTACATGACGCCCCAGCCGTCGTCATCGCCCGCGTTTATGGCGGTGCTGAAGGTGCCCTGACCAAAGTCCGCCTGCTCAGCCCACAAGAAGGTCCCAAGCTTGGGGACGACCTCTTCACCCAGGTTCTTGTCGTAGGCGTTGCCGGTTTCGGTGGCCGCGCCGGCGGTGACGGACCAGCTGGGCGTGTTGTCGTCCACGCCCTGGTTGATGATGGTCCAGATCGGGGCGAGCTTGCCGGACTCGAAAGACTCGACAAAGGTGGCGCCGTCGGTCGCCGTGTCGTAGTCGCCGACAAAGGTGATGGTCCCGCCATCGTTGAGCGTCAGCGTCTGCGGTGGGGGCGGGGGCTTGCCGCCGGAGGCGCTCTGCCAGGCAATTGTGTAGTCGCCCGGAGTGGCCCAGGGCAGCGTAACGGCGCCCTTGCCGGCGAAGATGTGCGCGCCGCCCAGGGTCCACTGGGCGCCGGGGACGGACGGCTGGATCTGGATGCTGCCGCGTCCCTCCCGGACGACTTCGGTGTACAGCAGCTCCGCGTCTTCGCCCCAGGCGGTGAACGTCAGCGTGGCGGGCGGGCCGGCGGCGTAGTCCAGCAAGCCGTAGTTCATCACTTTGGCCTGGATGGGCACCCACGCCGGCGCGCTTTTGGGCGAGCGCAGGAAGGTGCCGACCGGACCGGTTTGAAACTCCTTGGGGCCGTGGGGCATGTGGTGCGCGGCGAGCCAGTGCTGATCGGCGGTGAGGAAGACCACGCCGCCGATCTGGCCTTGGACGATATGCCCCAGGATGGTCTCGCGCTCCTCCAGGAAGCCGGGCCAGTGGTCGCTGCCTGTGGTGCCGTGGTCCAGGGGCACGCTGGTGATGATCAGCTTGAACCTGGCCGTGCTGTCTGACAGCCCGTTCAGCAGCCAGACCAGCTGCGTGTACCCCAGCATCGTCTTGTCGGCGTCGTTGGGAGCGCTGTTGGCGTCCCGGTGACTACGGCAGTCCAGCTGGAAGATCTCGACGGCGGGGCCCCAGCTGTAGCGCCGGTAGATCTCCCCCGGCGCGTCACCCACGTACGGGAACCACTCCCGCCAGGCCTGCATGCCGGCCGCGACGCGTGCGGGGTCGTTCTTGCCGTTTTCGCCGTCCCAGTCGTTGAGGATCTCGTGGTCATCCCAGACAGCGTGGACCGCCATGTAGCGCAGCATGCCGTGAACATCACCGTCCATGCGGGCGATGGCGTGCTTTTGACGATACTGGGCCAGCGTCTTGGCGGGCGCGTCGTGGTCGGCGTACGGCCAGTCACCGAGCCAAAGCAGCAGCTCCGCGTCCGTCGCAACCACGTCCGGCAACAGGTCAAAGTAGGCGCTGTCGTCCGAGATGTCGCCCGCGAACATCAAGCGAAAGGGCTGACTGGCCGACTGTGGCGGTGTGACGAACCACCCCGGGCTGCTCAGGCCGGCCCCGCTCACCTTCTCGACACGGTATCGGTACAGCGTATTCGGCTGCAGCTCCGACAAAGCGACGCGTACGGTGCGCCCGGCCTCGACCGTGGCGGGCTTTGCCGCCGTCTGCAAATCGTCGCACTGCGGCCCAGCCGAGTAGTGGACGACCACCTCGCCGGCGCCGGTGAGGCGCGTCCAGATGACCGCGGACGTCATGCGTATGCCGCCGGACGCTACCCCCCAGGGAAAGTCCGAATCGCCGGCGGCGCCGCCCGAGGCATCGGCCCCTGCCCAGCTTCCACAGGGATTGGGTTCGATGTCGGGCCCGGTGTCCGTGGTGGCGTCCGCGCCCGTATCGCCTGTGCCGCCGGGATCGGGTGGTGTGACGCCGTCGGGCGGATCCCCGGTATCCGGCTGGCCCGTTGCCGCCGTGGTGTCTGTGCCCTCGATGTCGACAGGATCGCCGCTATGCGCATCGTCGCCGGTTCCAAAGCCCGTCGGGCTCACGAGATCCAGCGCCGGGGCGTCGGCGGGCGGCGCTATCCCCCGCTTCTGCACGGTGTCGTCGGGGCACCCGGCCGCTATCGACATGGCCAGTAGAATCACGAACGGGCGCGGCAAAGGCATCACGGGGCATGCTACCACCGGCCGCCCGGACGGGGTATCGTGTTCGACGTGCGAGCCATCGTCGTTTTTGTCGTGCTGGTTGGCCTCGGCCTGATTGGCCTCGGGACCGACGCGCAAGCGATCGTTCAGCCCAGCCCGATGCCGAGCGGCGACGCGCGCTGCCGATACGAGGGGGTGTTCCCCGGCTCCGGCGTCAACGGCACCTGGGAGTACGTGGTTGCAGACGGCGCGTACACCGTCATCCTCCCTGACCCGGAGCAGCTCAGCGGGATCCTGGAGCGCCGCCTGGGCGGTCACACCGCGACCATGCGCAAGTGGACCATGACCGGGCAGGAGCGCAACCAGTCCGGATTGCTCCAGGCCACCCTGCGTCTGGTCGTAGAGGTCGAGGGCGCGGGCGGACAACCGGCGCGAATCACGACCACCGTCAAGCAGGAGAGCGTGTGCCCTGGGACGCCACGCAACGTGAAGGTCGGCGACATCTGGACCTGCCGCGACAACGTCGTCGACACCTGGAGCATCGAAGGCGCCGGTCTGCCGGCCAACTCCGGCACCGAGCGGATCCGCCGCGAGTCGACCTTTCGCTACCTCCGCAACGAGACCGTCGACCTGCCGGACGGCACCAGCGCCCAGTGCGCGGTCATCCAGGTCGAGAGCGAAGACGGCCCGCTGGAGCTGCAGTGGCTGGACCCGGCCATGTCATGGTGCCCGATCCGTGTGGAGCGGCGGCGCATGGAGCGGCTGGTCGGCGTCGACAAGCTCCTCTCGCGCGAGCTTGGGGCGACACCCGCCACGGAAAAGACACCTGTTGATACACCCGCCGAACCCTCTCTTTTTATTTGGCTGTTGGCCTTCGCACTCATAGCGGCTGTTTTAATTGCTTATGTTGCGCGCCGCAAACGCCGACCTTAAGAACGATCGCGCCCTTGTAATTGAAGGATTCGCAGAGAGGCAGTTATCATTCAATCGGTGTCATGAAGGAATCCTGAGCCCTTGGCCGAAGCCAAAACCCGAATTACGACCGTAAAAGGGATCGTCGAGCAGACGACGACCGGGAACGAGTGCCTGGTCACCATTTACGGGGCATCGCTGGGGCGCAAGTTTGAGCTATTCGACAACGTCGTGACCATCGGTCGCGATCCGGACAACACCATCGTCCTGGATATCGACAGCGTCTCGCGCCGTCACGCGCGCATCGAGACCTTCAACAATCAAAAGTACCTGGTCGACCTGAACAGCACGAACGGCACCTACCTCAACGACACGCTGGCTGTGCGCGAGCAGCTCTCCAGCGGCGACTTCGTCAAGGTCGGCGACACAATCTTCAAGTTCCTGGCCGGCCACAACATCGAAGCCGCCTACCACGAAGAGATTTACACGATGACCGTCACCGACGGTCTGACCCAGATCCCCAACAAGCGCTACCTGCTCGAGTACCTGGAGCGCGAGTTCAGCCGCGCCCGCCGCTATGGTCGTAACCTGTCGTGCGTGATGTTCGACATCGACCACTTCAAAAACATCAACGACGAGTACGGCCACCTGACGGGCGACTTCATCCTGAAGGAGCTCGCGGGCATCGTGAAGCGCCGAATTCGTCGCGAGGAGATCTTTTCGCGCTACGGCGGCGAGGAGTTCTGTATCGTACTGCCCGAGTGCGACGAAGAAACCGTATACGACTTCGCCAACACGGTGCGCAGCATCATCGAGGCGCACGAGTTCGAGTTCGAGAACAGCCGCATTCCGGTCACCATCAGCGCCGGCGTCGGCCATCTGAACGGCTCACTCAAGACGCCCAACGAGCTGCTGAAGGTCGCGGACGACAACCTCTACAAAGCCAAGCGTGCAGGTCGAAACCGAGTCTGCGGCTAAGGGCCTCTCTCCACATCCTCACACTGACGGCCCTCCTCTTGTGGGGCGGGTGCGCCGGCGGCGGCTGGATCCAGCTTGCGGGAGAGGACTACCCGTTTCCGCCCAAGCGCATCCTCCACGGCGCCATCGCCGCAAAAGTGACCGGCACAGCGGTCGACGAGCTGACCGGCACGTTGGGCGCGGTCCTCCCCGACCTGGTCGGCGCCAACGAGCACGGCTGGGCCTGCCTGGGCCCGGTCGACGAGCTGCTGGGAGCCGGCCTGTCGTTTCCGCTGTCCCTCGGCCCGTTCAACGCCGACGTCGGAGCGCGAAACCTCGACCTCTGCATGGACCTCAGCGACCTCAAGGTCGAGTTCGTCCAGGGCTCCAACCCGGCTCAGATCCGTCTCAGCGTCACCCACGCCCGCATGGCGTTTCAGTCTCCGGCCGTCGTGTACGGCCAGGTCGAGCTGATCGGCACGTCCGACGCCGCGTGCGTGATCGACAACCAGCTGGGCCTGGGGGACATCCCCCATGCGGCCGACGTCAGCTTCGTGGTGCTGGCCACGCTCGCCGTAGACGAGGACTCGGCGTTTGCCCTGAAGACGGAGACGGAGTCGCTGGAGATACACGACATCGGCGTGACGATCGCCCAGGACTGCACGCTGCCCGAGTGCAGCGACGCCAACCCGCTCGATATCGGCGATCCCTGTCTGGAGTGCACGATCTGCGACCCGGCCAACTTCGGTACCGACCTCTTCGAGTTTCTCAACGACCTCTTCGGGCAGGCCTTCGATCCCGTGATCGCGCAAGTCATGGACGCGCTGTCCGTCCCGCTGCTGGACGAGCTGCTGAACGGACGACCGCTGAGCATCGCGGCCGCGATCTCGCTGAGCAATACGCTGGGCTCGCTGACCGAGTCGGCGCGCACCGCCGCCGATCTCGGAGTTCTCCTGCGACCGGCCCCCGGCGGGTTTGCCGTCACGGGCGCCGGTGAGCAGTCCGGCCTGGAGATTCGGCTGGCCGGCGGCGCCGCGGCCGACAGCCTCGCGCCCTGCATCGGCGAAACGGGTGCGGAGCCGATCTTTGAGCCCGGCCCGTTTCCGGAGTTCCCCGGAGTCCTCGCCGACGGCACGCCATACCAGCTCGGCATCGGCATCTCGCAGGCGCTGCTGAACCAGGCGATCTGGGCCATGTACGAGAGCGGGGGGCTGTGTCTGGGTCTGACCACCCGCGAGATCGCCGACCTGACCGCCGGGCAGGTGCCGCTGCGCGCCGGGCTGCTGGACCTCATCCTGCCGGGTCTCGCGCGCCTGGCCGGCCGGACCGCGTCTGTGCGTCTGGCGATCGTGCCGCACCTCAAAGCCGAGCACTTTCCGGTGATCCAGCTCGCGCCGCCGGGCACCGATGCCACGCTGCGCCTGCGCCTTCAGGACTTCGAGGTCGGCATCGAGGCGTGGGTCGACAACGACTATATGCGCATCATGACCATCACCGGCCGGGTCGACGTCGACCTCAAGCTGGCCACCGCGGACACCGGCTTCGAGCTGATCATCTCGGACTTGAAGCTCGGTGAGCTGACCGTCTCCGACCACGCAGCGTTCGCCAAGGCCCGCCCCGATGAGATCGTGGGCCTGGCCGTCGACATCCTGGTGGATGTCCTCTCGTCCGGGCCGCTGTCGCTCCCCTTCGACCCCGCCGAGATCCAGGGGCTGCTGGGGCCCAGTCCCATCGCGATCGAGCTGCTCGGGATCGGCGCGACCGGGCCTGAAAACGACTGGCTCGGCGCGTGGTTCACGTTATCGGCGGCCTCGCCATGACGCGCACCGCACCATGGCTCACGCTGGCACTGCTGCTGTCGGCCACCGGCTGCGGCGACACCGAGACGCAGGTGGCGGCCTGCGTGACGCGCTCGGACTGTCCACAGGGCTACACCTGCGAGGCGCAGACCGGGACGTGCGTGCCCGAGCAGCCCTGCGCCACAGAAATCGACTGCTGCGTCGGCATGACATGCCTCAACGGGGGCTGCCGGAAGCTGGACGCGTGCGTGGAGCACGGCGACTGCGCAGCGGACTCCCAGGTGTGCGACCGGGGCCAGTGCGTCGCCGCAACGTGCTCCGTCGATGGCGACTGCGCCGGACCAACCCGCTGTATCGGGGCGGTCTGCGGGACCACACCGCCGTGCGGTGGCTGCGCTGACGACGAGCTTTGCGAGCCGCGAACCAACCGCTGCGTGCGGCTCACGTCACAGTGCGCGGCGCTCTCGTGTCCAGCCGGCCACGCCCGTCTGGTAGCCAACTACGACGAGCTGCGCGCCGCGTCGATGAGCTGCACGCCCGACGCCGCCACCTGCCAGTGTGCGCTGCTGCCGCGCCTTGAGCCCGCCGCTCCGGGCCCGTGGCTTACGCTGCTGGCGACGGACGCCGGTCCGGTCGCGGTGGCACGTGATCAGCGCTATGGCGACCTGGTCGCGGTCCCCATCGCCGCGGATGGCGCTGCGCTGTCCGCCAGCGTACTGGACGGGGTCCCCACCGGCCCCGTGGTCGGAGACCCGGCCGGCCCTCGCGGCGGGGTCGCTGCGCCGGGTGCGGATGTCGGGCGCCATAGCGCCGCCGTCGGTGTCAACGGCGGACTGCTGGCCATCACGCACGACGCCACGGCCGGCACGCTGCGTCTGATCGCCGCGACGGCCTCGCCCGAGACCGGCATCACCGTCCAGACGGCCTACGAGCTGGACACCACGGTCTCGGCGGGCTTCGGCGCGGACCTGGCCACCGATGGACAAGCCCTGCACGCCGCGTGGTTCCGCATGACGACGGACGGCACCCTTGCGCTCATTCACGGCACGGCGTCCGCGTCAGACACGCCGGCCGCCGGGGACTGGACGCTGACGGCGGTTCAAAGCGGTCCGACCGCGCCCGCTTTCGAGGTGCCCTGCCAGGAGGCGTGCGGTCCATTGCAGATCTGCGCACAGCTGGACGATGGCCCCGCATGTGCACAGCCCGACCTGGTGGCGCGCTGCGAGCCGGGCTGTGCGCGCGATGCGCTGTGTATCGCAGGCGCGTGTCGCACTCAGCTTCGACGTGCGGTCGGCTTGTTGCCCTGGCGCGATCAGCCGGGCTCCGAAGCAGCTGTCGCAATCAGCGGCGGCGGTCCCGTGGTCGCCTGGTACGACCAGCCTGCAGGGGCGGTCCGACTCGCCGTTCAGTCCGCCGATCAGGGCTTCACCACGACCCGGCTGGACGGAGGCGAGGGCGATGACGTGGGCCGCCACATCGCGGTCGCGGCCGGCGCCGATGGAGCGCTGGTCATCGCCTACCGGGATGTCTCGCGCGGCGTGTTGAGATTGCTGTACGGGCCATCGCCGTTGGCGCTGACCCCACATACCCCCGAGCGGGGCGGAATCGGCATAGACGTCGCTATCGATGGGGTTGGACAGGTCATCCTGGCTCACGGGACGAGTGATGGGAGCGCCGTCCGAGTCCTGGTCGGCACGCCCGGGGATTGGGTCTCGGAAAACGCGTCACTGAGCGGCCATGTGGGGCGCTTCACCAGCCTGCTCTCGAGCGGGGGCGATTTCTGGCTGGCCACCGTCACGGATCGATTGACGGAGGATCTTCGGCCAAACCCCGGGATCGCGGCGACAACCATCAATATATATTGAACACCGCAACGCGCTGAACGTTGACTCAGGCGCGCCCGAAGCGGTACCGTCGTGCCCATGTCCGGCTCCGATGGTGGTATCCGAGATGAGCGCTCGCGTGCAGTGCTGCGCGCCGCCGTAGAGACGTACATCTCGTCCGCGAGCCCCGTCGCCTCGGGTACCCTGCGCAAGCACTCTCTGACCATGAGCTCGGCCGCCATCCGCGCTGTGATGGCCACGCTGGAGACCGGCGGCTACCTGGCCAAGCCGCACACCTCGGCCGGGCGCATTCCGACGACGCGCGGCTATCGCACCTATGTGGACGAGCTGATGCCCGAGCATGTGGTAGACGAGACCCGTCGCGCGCGCGTCAGTCAGATGGTGGACCCCGGCTCGGGACGCCGCCGGCTGATGCGGGCCTGCTCCCGCGCGCTGGCCGACGCGACCGGGCTCACCGGATTCGCCGTGTGCGCGCCTCGCTCCAAAGAGCGACACCGTCATGTCGAGTTCGTGCGACTGGGACGCAGCGAGGTGGTCGCGATCTTCGCCACCTGGGGCGGCACGGTCTATCACCAGCGCGTCTCGCTGGAGACGGATGTGAGCCAGTCCGAGCTCGACCGCTTTCAGAACTTCTTGAACGGCCGGTTTGCCGGGCTGTCGTTCGACGAGATGCGAGCGATGGTCCAGGACGAACTCAGCGAGGCCCAGACACGGTACTCGACCCTGGCAGCCCGCGCCTTTGCGCTGTCTGACCGAGCGCTGCCGGCGGAGGCTGAGGCGCAACTCGATGTCGTTGTTGACGGACATCACCACCTACTCGCCTTCCCCGAGTTCGCCACGGCCGAGCACGCCGGCCCGGTTCTGGAAGAGCTGGAGCGGCGTCGCACGTGGGTCGCGCTGCTGGATGCCGTGCTCAGCGAAGCGATTACAGAGACGATCACCGTGCTGATAGGCGCGGAAAACAACGTGAGCGGGCTGCAAGAATGCGCGGTAGTCGCCGTCGCCGTTCCGTGGGATGACTCTGCCCAGGGTACGGTTGGACTTGTCGGACCGACCAGACTCGCGTATGGAGCAGTCATCTCCCTGCTCGACTACGTGCGCCACCATGTCATGACCACATGGCCGCGCCGGAGGTACTCGGCTTGACTGAAAAGAACACCGTCAGCGACGACGAAGGCGACGCCCCGATCAAGAAAGCGGGCGTGCACGTCGTTGATTCGCTGGACAACATGGACATCGAGGCCGAGCTCGACGGGCTGCTGAGCGACCTCGACTCCCTCGACCTGAACGACGGCGGCCGGCGACCGGGCGATGCGCCGCGGGTCACGCTGGACGGCAATCTGGATGTCATGGCGGAGCCGCCGACACCCCAGCATGAGCCGCCGGTGCGCAAGCTGCCGTCTGACGCCGACGACGCGCTGGGCGCTGAGATCGAGCTGAGCGACGACGACTTCCTGGCGGAGCTGGGCTTTGGCGAGGCGGACGACGGCGAGGACGCTGTGGAGGCCGTCGAGGCGGACCTGGGCGACCGGGCGCCGCTGCTGGAGAAGATCGCCGAGCTGGAGCAACAGCTGGCCGCGGTGGACAGCAAGTACAAGCGGTCCGTCGCGGACTTCGACAACATGCGCAAGCGCATGCACCGCGAGAAGAAGGACGCGATCCAGTTTGCCAACGACAAGTTGGTCAAGGACCTGCTGCCGGTCATCGACAACATGGAGCTGGCCTTGAACCACACCGGCGACACGGACCTGGAGCAGTTCGCCGACGGCGTGAAGATGGTTCACCGGCTGATGCTGCAGCAGATGGCCAAATACGGGCTGGAGCCGTTCGACTCGATGGGCGAGACCTTTGACCCGCACCGCCACGAAGCCATGGCGCAGATCCCGTCAGACGAGGCGGCACCGGGCACCGTGATCATGGAGGCCCAACGTGGGTTCTTCTTGTTTACGCGGCTTCTGCGCCCAGCGCTGGTGACCGTCGCGATGGAGAATCCCGCGGCAAAAGCAAAGAAGGCCGACGCGTTGGACGGCGACACAGAGGTGATCGGGGAGGTCCCTACGGACGAGGCCGACGTCGAGGTGGTCGACGCCGACGCCGCGGAGGAGGCCGACGTGGAGGTCGAGGCGATCGATGCCGCCGAGGACGCCGCTGCGGATCCCGGCGATGCCGACCCGGTCGAGGGTCCCGAGGATACGATCGAGGCGCAGATCGTCACGGACGAGCTGGACGCAGAGGACATCGCGGAGCTGGCGGTCGAGGATGTAGAAGACGACAGCGAGCCCGCCGGGTCCGAGACTGAAGACGCCCCGGACGCCGACTGAGCATCCGCCAGGCGTCTGAAAGCCTTTGACACCCTGAATACTTATTGATAAATCCCCGTCACTTTTGAGGGCGCTGGTGCGCCCGGATGGAGCCGATGACTCGTAAACGCCGCATAGCAGCCCGATCGATAGCCATTTTGGTGGCGTCGACGTTGTGCGCCTGCACTGGGCACACGGGTCCCAAACGTACGATCACCGCCCAGACCAAGAGCCACTATATCGTCGGCATGGACGAGCTGCTGAGCGGTAACTACACCGAGGCGATCACCGCGTTTCAGCAGGTGGTGAAGAGCCCGGGCTACATCAAGTACGCGGCGCTGGCCCGCCTGCGCATCGGGGACAGCCTGTTTCTGCAGGAGAAGTACGACGCGGCTATCGAGCACTATCGCGCGTTCATTAAACAGTACGAGGGCAACGCCAACGTCGGGTACGCACGCTTCCGCATCGGGCACGCCTTCTTCGAGCAGATTCCATCCGACTGGTTCCTGGCGCCGCCCAGCCACGAGCGGCAGCAGATCTTCGTCAAGCACGCGGCCAACTCGCTGCGGCGCTTCGTCGCTCTGTACCCGACCCATCGGCTGGTCAACCAGGCGCAGGAGATGCTGGACGACTGCGAGCGCAAGCTCTACGAGCACGAGCTGTACGTGGCGCAGTTTTACTTCAAGCGGCAGAAGCCCGCAGGCGTGGTTCAGCGATTGGAGACAGCCTTTCGCAAGTTCCCGGACCTGGCCGGCACAGAAGACAACTACATGATGCTGGCAAACGCCTACGCGAAGACTAAGCGCGTGGACGAGGCGACAGCGATGTACCAGGCGTATCTGGACCGATTCCCGTCCGGCGTCTTTGGAGATCAGGCGACCGAGAGCCTTGAAGTGCTGCGGTCGAAGAACGGAGGAAAATAATGGCAGCAACACCGTTGCAGACAGTTAAGCAGCAGTTCGGGGGCCGTCAGGGTCTCGTAGACAAGATCGTACCGCTGCTGGATGGCGCGGACGATGACACGAAGTCAATCCTGATGGGGACAACCAACAGGAAGCTGCTTCGCATTTACGAGACGGCCACCACCGTGAAAGAGAAGTTCGGCTCGCGAAAGAACCTCGTCGAGACGATCGTGTCGGCGCGGTATCCGAAGGGCAACCCGGACGACGGATTTCTGAAGAAGGTTGAGGAAGCGACCCTCAAGCGCCTGCTGGAAATCCATCGCCAGACGGTCAAGTAAACGGGCCACGCGGCGCCAGTCGCAACGCAACCGGGGTTTTTTGACCCCTGCGTTTAGGCTTTACAGCAGCAACTGTTCGTTTTGCGACCAGTGCTATTGTTGCAATGAAGTCCGCCACTTAGGCACGGCTTGGCAAAATAGCTGTGCCATCCTGTCACATGGAGCTGCTATGGTCAGTTCTCCCCAGCATTGATCCGGCACCCAACAACCTGATATCAATACAAGTTATTAAATCTCAGCCGTTGGCATTGAACTTGCTCCATAGCCGGGTCGTTACGTGAGAGAGGGGATCCGACCCCACCTCAAGAAGAGAGAACCGGAAACTTATTACACGGGGAAGAGCAGTAATGCAGGGCATTTTCAAGATTGGCGACAAGGCCGTATATCCCGCCCAGGGTGTGACCGAGATTACCGGGATCGAGACCCGGGACATCTGCGGCAATCAGGAAGTGTTCTACGTTCTCAAGGTCCTCGATACCGAAAAGCGCATCATGGTGCCGCTCAGCAAAGTCCGCAGCGTCGGCCTGCGTGAGGTCATCGACACCGACGAGGTGAACGGCGTCTACGACATCCTCAAGGAGCGCGAGCGCCCCGTGGACACGCAGACCTGGAACCGCCGCTACCGCAAGTACGTCGAGAAGATCAAGACCGGCTCCGTCTACGACGTGGCCGAGGTGCTGCGCGACCTGTACCTGACCAAGTACGAGAAGCCGCTGAGCTGCCGCGAGCGCGAGATGCTCGACATGGCGCGTCGCCTTCTGGTCAAAGAGCTGTCGATCGCCAGCAACCACGACGAAGAGAACATCCACTCCGAGCTCGAGAACATCTTCACCCCGGAAGAGGCCGAGCTTGCCGCCATGGCAGCGCTCCAGGCCGCCAACTCCTAAGAGCCCTCTCCCCGACACCGCCTCTCCGGTACGGGGCCCCTTCTAGAGCACCGACTCAGGTGCAGAGCCTTCTGATCAGCTTTTCGTAGAACGCCGTTGCGCGCTCCAGGTGGACCAGCGGCGTGTATTCGTTGGGCCGGTGCGCCTGCGCAAGCGCCATGCCGGGGCCGAAGAGCATCGTCTCGACGCCCGACGCGTGGAAGATCCAGCCTTCTGCATAGCCCGAGTAGGTGCTGACCACGGGAGGCACGCCCACGGCGGATAGGCACTCGCGCGCCGCCTGGACCAGGCTGGAGTCTTCGCTGGCATCCATCGGCAGCAGGTTGCGCTCGACGTCTATGGTAATTCGCACGCCCGGCTCGGACATGCGGCGGGCCAGGGCCTCTACGTCGCGTACGAGCTGCTCGGTCCGTTGGCCCGGGAGCGTGCGGTAGTCCAGGCCGAGCCACAGCGAGTCCTCTGCGGTGAAAGCGGCGGACAGGCTGTAGATCGGCGTCGACGGCAGAAAATCGGGCGCAGTGTCCGGAGCCGTCCAACGAAACAGCTCGTGAAGGCGCGTGAGAAAGTGCTGCCAGTTGTCGATCGCACGATCCAGCGGCGGGCCGAGATCGCCCGAGTCTTCCAGGGACTCCACGGTCAGGTACGGGCCCGACGGCAGCCAATCCGTGCTGTCGGTATGGAGATCAAACGTGCACGCGGCCGGTACGCACCCACGCTGGCCACCACCGTGGAGGCGATGGGTCGTAAATCCGGCGCCGCGCGTCCGGAAGCGGGCGATCGTGCGCAGCGCCAGGTCGATGGCGTTGCGGCCCAAGCTGGGATTAGCGGCGTGGGCCGCCTCACCGTGGACCTCGATTCGGAAGACCCGACCGCCCGTGGGCGCCGCCTGCTGTGGCAGCTCGACAGCCGCCTGCATCACGAGCTGGCCGCGATGTGCCGTCACAAGCTCCAGCGCCGTCGGCTCCCCGATCACGGCCCACTGAGGGATGCAGATCCCCGAGTCCATCAGGTACATCGCGCCGCCGACTCGGGCGTCCTCCCCAAACAGGCCGGCGATCACCACCGGGCTCTTCAGCGAGTCCGCATCGACGCTGGCTGCCGCCAGGATCTTGCAGATCAGGTCGACCTTGGCGCTGGCCGCTCCAAGCCCGAAGAGCAGGCCGTCGCGCTCGGTGGCGTTGAACGGATCCTCCTCCGTCTCGCCCCACAGCTCGCTGTCGACCGCGCCGACGCTGGGCACGGACGAGCACAGCAACAACCCACCGTAAGCGCCCGGCCCCCGAATGCCGACCAGGTTCGTGTGATCGCTGTCCGAAAACGCCGCTGCCTGCTCAATAATGCGAAAATCGGCGTAGTACAGCAGGTCCATCAGGTAGGCGAGCAGATCACGCGGGCTGCCTGAGGTGCCTGTGTCGTGTGACAGAACCTCGTGTACTGCGCGGCGTAGGTCGAACGACAGGGCCATGCGGCGAATTGTTGCACGCAGGCTCGCGATTGGGCAACGTGGCGCCATGCGCGCCGTCGTTCAGCGGGTCTCAAGAGCCAGTGTCACCGTAGACGGAGAGGTCACGGGCGCGATCGAGCGGGGCCTGCTGGTCCTGCTGGGCGCCGGGCACGAGGACACACAGAAGGACGTCGACTACACGGTCAACAAGATCGCCGGGCTACGCGTGTTCGAGGATGACGAGGGCAAGATGAACCTGTCGGTGCAGGACATCGGCGGCGCCATCCTGGCCGTCAGCCAATTCACGCTCTACGGCGACTGCAGGAAGGGGCGCCGGCCCAGCTTTGTGCACGCGCTGCACCCCGACCGGGCCAAGCCGATGTTCGAGCAATACGTGGCGCGCACGCGGGCGCTCGGCATTCGCGTCGAGACCGGCGTGTTTCGCGCGCACATGGACGTCGACCTGGTCAATGACGGACCAGTCACTTTGTTGATCGACTCTAAGAAGGAGTTCTAAGAGACTTACGGCGCGGGGGCCGGAGCCGGCGCATCACCGCCGGCGGGCTGCCAGCACTTGACGCCCTCTTCGCACTTGCAGTCCGCGATAGTCTGCTGGGCGTTGGTCCACAGCTCCAGGTTCTCGGGCTCGCGAAGCTCGGCCACGGAGGCCTTCCACTCCATGAGGGTCCAGACCTTGGCGGCCGGCGGACCGTGGGACAGCAGCCCGTTGTCCGCCAACTTCTGCCAGCGATCGTCCTCGGGAAGCTCCATCAGCTCTCTGAAGCCGTTCTTGAGCTCCAGCGGCTTCCAGTCCTCGGGACCCAGCTTGCACTTGATGCGGTCGGTCATGACGCGCGTGAACTGCTGGGCAAACAGCGCCGGTGTGGGCTGCAGGTCGGCGCCGGGCCAGAAGACCTCGTAGATGCCGGGGCCGGTGTTCTTGAAGAGCAGCTGCTGCACCTTCTTGGCGTCGTAGCACTTCTCCTGGTCAGCGTCGGGCGTGTCGCACGGCACCAGATCCGGCGGCTCCAGGCTGTACTCGCTGAAGACGATGAACTCGCGCGGACGATACAGCTCTTTGGAGATCTTGATGCGGTACACGAAGGAGCAGTAGTCCTCCTTGCTGTCCGTGCACGCCTTGGGCCGGTCCGGATGCTCCGCGTCCTTGGGGTTGGTACGCGACGTCACCGGCAGATCCTTGATGTTCTGCTCGTTGACGACCTGGCGCTCCTTCAGCCCCGTGGTCAACTCCTTGAACTTGCGCAGCGACCGCACCTCGGCGGGCTGACGCTTGTCGCCGACACCCTTCACATAGCGGGTCATGAAGTCGCCGATGTTCTCTTTGTACTTGATCAGCGTGACCTCGACCGTGGCGTCACGCGGCGAGTAGATCATCTTGAACTGGCCGTAGCGGTTCTGAGCGTAGGTGTCCTCTTTCTGGTACCGCTCTTTCGCCTCGATGATGTCCGCGCGCTTGTGCCGCACCAGACCACCCGTGAAGAGCAGCTCGACCTGGATGCGCAGCTCCTCGGTGTTCTGGATGTGCAGCACACCGCCGATGGCGACCGCGATGCAGAGCACGAAGATGACCCAGGAGGTCCAATTGCGTGCCAGCTGGGCGAAGCTGGGCTCCTCCAGCTCGGGCGGAAGCTCCATCTGGTCGATGTCCACGTGGTCGGCGTCGCCGGCCAGGAACATGCCAACGCTGTGCAGCGCGTCCGCGTCGTCCGCGTCGATCCCGCTGGTGTCGACGGCCTCTTCGTCGTGAATGATGACCATCGAGCTGGCGGCGCGCGCCGGCGCTCCAGGATCCGCGACGGGCTCGAACGGAGGCGGCTGCGCGATCGTCGGATCGGGATCCAGCGCCGGTGCAGACGGCGGCTCCTCGACAGCAGCGTCGTCGATCGTCGCGTCTGCGTCCTCGGCGGTGGCCGCGTCCTCGGTCGTCGCGTCGTCCGCGCCGGCCTCAGCCGTCAGCTCCTCTTTGGTGTCTTCTCCTGAGTCTGCGACCTTCGCGAGATCGTCTTCCGTCGGCTCGCCCGTGGCGGCCTTGGCATCCTCAGTGTTTTCAGGTTTATCGCCGTTACTTCCGGTACCCGACATGCTCAGCTAAATCCTCAGGTCGTGCTACGAATGGGTCCCCGGCCGCCTGGGGCCGGGTTGGAAACGCCGTACTCTATCGCGGTGTTACAAAAATGGTCAAGGATCAACAGCGCCGGATCCGCCTACCCCCCAGATCAGGTGCGGCGATCCGTCCAGAAAAAACCATGACGGTGTTCACCACAGGGCAGCCCTGCGCGGATCTCATCCTGCCGGCCGTAGTCGATCTCCGCCACACAAACGCCAGGACCATCCGCCGCGACAGCCAGCGTGATGCCCCACGGATCCACGATCAGCGATTTGCCATAGCTGTGGCGTTTTCCGCCGTGCCTGCCCCCCTGCCCCGGGGCCATGACATAGGCCTGGTTCTCGATTGCTCGCGCACGCAGCAGCGGCACCCAGTGATCCTTGCCGGTCTGCAGCGTAAAGGCGGCCGGGCAGGTCAGGATGCGCGCGCCGTCCACGGTCAGCCGCCGATAGAGCTCCGGGAAGCGCAGGTCATAGCAGATGGTCAGGCCCACCGGCCCGTACCCGCCCTCTGCCACCACCGGATCGGCGCCCGGTGTGATGTGGTCGGACTCCTTGATCGTCACCTGGCCCGGGATGTCGATATCGAACAGGTGCAGCTTGCGGTAGGTGGCAACGATGCGACCGTCGCTGCCGATGTAGACGCTGGTGTTGTGCACCTTGCCTTCCACCGCGCTGGGCTGCGGAATGGACCCCAGAATCAGGTCGATGGACAGCTCGGCCGCAACCCCGCACATGCGCTGAACGATGGTGTGATCGAGGTCGATAAACGGCTGCGGCGTCTGCGCGTTGATCCGGATAAACGCAAAGTTCTCCGGCACCACGATCAGCTTTGCGCCAAACGACGCCGCGCGCCGCACCAACGCCTCCGTGGTGCCGACGTTGGCGCTGATGTCCTCGGTCGAGCACAGCTGAACGCAGGCGGCCAGAAACGGCTGTTGCGGCGCCATCGACTCAGTGCACCTTGGCCTTGGGAGCGGGCGCCTTTCCGCGAACCTGAGCGGCCAGGCAGCTGTGATACGCGTCACCGCACGCTTTATCGCCGCAGCTCATCATCGCCTGGTAGTTGCGCAGGGACACGGCCGACCCGTCCTTGACCGCCATCGCGCACGCCAACTGACAGGCCCGCAGAGCCTGCTCGTTGGCCGCGGCCGCCGGAGCTGCAGCCGCGGCGCATTTGTAGCCCTTGTCGCAGACGGCCACGCAGTCGATCTTGGCCGCGGCCTCCGACCCGACGCGGTCGCTGATCCGCCCACCCGCAGGCGCAGCGGCAGGCTTCTCGGTCGGCGCGGGGGCAGCCGCTGCGGCAGGCTCCGTTGTCGACGTTGCGGTCGGCGCAGCAGCGGGCTCAGCGGCAGGTGCAGCGGTGGATTCGGCTGCGGGAGCGCCGCCCCCGGTACCCTTCTCAGACTTCTCAACCTTCTTGGAGCAGCCCGTCGCCAGGGCGAAAACCGCTGCAATTACGAGCGCTGCGAGCCACTGGAACCGTATTTGTCGCATATCAACCTCCCAGGTCTGGGGCCTTGACGATGATGAAGCGGCCCCGATAGAACGGTCCGCGCATAATATCCGGAGTTGAAATGACCGCAATCATCGACGTCGAAGCCCGAGAGGTATTGGACTCCCGCGGATGGCCCACTGTGGAGGTAACAGTGGTGCTTGAGTCGGGCGCACATGGGCGCGCAATCGTCCCTTCAGGCGCGTCCACGGGCGCACACGAAGCGCTGGAGCTGCGGGACGGTGACTCCGCGCGGTATCTGGGCAAAGGGGTGCTCAAGGCCGTGGAGCACGTCAACAGCGTGCTGGTGGAGACCGTTATCGGCGCGGACTCCCGCGACCAGGCCGCGGTCGACGCCTGCCTGCTGCACGTGGACGGCACGCCCAACAAATCGAAGTACGGCGCCAACGCCATCCTCGCGGTGTCGATGGGCGTCGCACACGCTGCGGCTGAGGCCGAGGGGCTGCCGCTGTTCCGCCACCTGGGGGGACTGTCGGCCAACACGCTCCCGGTTCCGATGATGAACGTCATCAACGGCGGCGCCCACGCGGACAACTCGCTGGACGTCCAGGAGTTCATGCTCGTCCCACACGGTCTGCCGACGTTCCGCGAGGCCCTTCGCGCCGGTGCGGAGATCTTCCATCACCTGAAAAAGTCGCTGGCGGCCGCCGGGCTCAACACCGCGGTCGGCGACGAGGGCGGCTATGCGCCCAACCTGGGCAGCAACGAGGAGGCGCTCGGCCTGCTGGTCGATGCGATCAAAACCGCCGGCTACGACCCGGTCACCCAGGTATCGCTGGCGATGGACGTCGCGGCCTCCGAGTTCTACGACAAGGCCTCAGGCAACTACGTCCTGGACGGCGAGGGCCGCACCCTGGACTCCAACGGCATGATCGAGCTGTACGCTGACTGGTGCGAGAAGTACCCGATCGTGTCGATCGAGGACGGCCTGGACGAGGACGACTGGGAGGGCTGGAAGACGCTGACGACGCGACTGGGCGCCAGCATCCAGCTTGTCGGCGATGACCTGTTCGTGACCAATCCGACCCGCCTCAAGCGCGGCATCGATGAGGGCATCGGCAACTCGATCCTGATCAAGCTGAACCAGATCGGCTCGCTGACCGAGACCCTCAACACCATCCGCATGGCACAGCGCGCGGGCTACAGCGTCGTCGTCAGTCATCGCAGCGGCGAGACCGAGGACACCACGATCGCGGACCTGGCCGTCGGCACCAACGCCGGCCAGATCAAGACCGGGTCGCTGAGCCGGACCGACCGCATCGCCAAATACAACCAGCTGCTCCGTATCGAGGACATCCTCGAGGGCTCCGCGGTGTACGCCGGCACGCTCGGCCTGTACGGGAGTCGCTAGATGGCCAACGTCACCTACACCGTCAACGAGGCCGTCGCCACGGTCATGATCGACCGCGCCGAGCGCCGCAACGCGCTCAACTCCGCCGTCCTCGCCGAGCTGCGAGCGGCCCTGGCCAGCGCCGCGGCTGACGACGCCGTACGGGTCGTGGTCCTGACCGGGGCCGGCGATCGCGCCTTCAGCGCCGGCGGAGACCTGGCGCCCGGCGGCGCGATGGGCGGCGGCCTGCTGCACATGCACTGGGATCGCAAAGCCTTCGTCGACACGCTTTTGGCGATGCGCGACCTGGGCAAGCCGATCGTCGCGCGCGTCAACGGGACGGCCCTGGGCGGCGGCTTCGGGCTGCTGCTGGCCTGCGACATCGCCATCGCGCGGGACGACGCGAAGATCGGGTGCCCCGAGATCAACATCGGCCTCTTCCCCATGATGATCATGGCCCTGATCTTCCGAAACGTGCCACGCAAGCTGGGCGTCGAGATGATGTTGACCGGCCGCAAGCTGATCGGTGAGGAGGCCGTGCGCGCGGGCATTCTCAACGCCGCCGTGCCCGCCGATGAGCTGGACGCACGCGTCGACGAGATGGTGCAGCGCCTGGCCTCCAAGAGCCCGGCGATCTTGAAGCTGGGGCTAAGCGCGTTCCACACGCAAAACGACATGTCGTACGAGGACGGGCTGCGCTATCTGCACGGCTGCCTGACGCTCAACACGCTGGCCGAGGATGCGGCCGAAGGCGTGATGGCGTTTCTGCAAAAGCGTGACCCGCAGTGGAAGGGCCGTTGATGCGCGCACTCTCTGTCCTGATCTGGGCGCTGGCTCTGCTGGCGACGGCCCCCGGGTGCAAGAAGCAACCGGCAGCCGAGAAGAAGGCGCAGCCCGCGGCCAAGGCACCCGCGCCCGAGCGCGCTGCGACGCCGACGTCCGCGCCCGAACCGGCGGCGACCGCGCCCGAGGCACAGCCACCTACCGACGAGCCACCGCCGGTCGCCACGCTGACAGATGCGCGCAAGACCGTGCTGTCCGAGACGTTCGGCAAGGCCTGGTGTGTGATGAAGCAGCGGGACCGCGGCGGGCTGAACGAGATGTACGGCGCGGCAGGCTTCAAAGACGCCGCGGACTTTGCGCAGGCGTGGCTCGCCGCCCGTCAGGCGGAGCCTCAGTGGGCGGAGGCCGTCATGGCCCAGCTGCGATCACGCAACTGCGTCGTCCAGGGCGGCGCCGGCAGCCAGTAGGTCTTCCAGGTCTTTGAGCCGCCGGCGGGCGCGCAGCCAGAAGACGATGCTGAGCATCATCACGAGCAACGCGACCACGTAGATGCCGACGTAGACCGCCTGTCCGCGCGGCTCGGCGCCATCCAGAATAAGCCACAGCGTCTGATCGGCCGGCAGACGTGTGCCCAGCCGCAGATAGCCTTTGTATGCATCGATCAGGCCTTGATAGCGGCGCGGCGCCTGATCCGCGCGGACCAGCCGGCCCTGTCCGCTGAAGCCCGCCGTGAGATCGCGCACCAGAATCCAGCGGGTGTTGACCAGGTCGCTGAAGCCGGCGTGCATCTGGGCGATGCGCGGGCTCTTCTCGGGCAGCGGACGCGTCGTAACGATGACCGCCTTCAGCATGGGCTCAAAGAAGAAGAAGGTGCCGGTCGAGCTCTCGCGCTCCTCGGTCATGATGCCGTTCTCGAACCGCACCCAGCTGTTGTGAACCAGCTCGGGGTAGGTGCCGTCGCCCGGGCGCTCCCCGTCGATCCAGCGCTCGCGCAGGTCGCCGTAGTCGACGATGTCGTCCTCACTCAGCATGAAGTAGCCGAAGTCCTCGCGATTGAGGAAGAGCGTGATCAGGCCCACCACGGTCAGCACCACCGCAAAAGCCAGGCGCTTCATCGCCGCGCTGCGGGCGCGCGCGATAATCGCCTCCGGACGGCGAGCCACCTCGTGGTCCAGCAACAGCTCGTCGGCGGTCAGCGGCAGCTCGTCCAGGCTGACGCCGGGCGGAGGCAGATCGTCACGCTGCGCCTCCCACTTGCGAAAAGCGTCTTCCAGATCAGGCTCTTTGGCTGTTGGGTCTGGGTTTTCCGGGTCCATAGACGCCGTCGGAGGTTAGGAAGCCGACTGCTGCCGCGCGGCGGGGTTGGGCGGCTCGGCCTCGATCGGGTTCCACTCCTGCCACTTGCCGTCGCCGCGGACCCGGTACTTGGCCGGTGTGAACCCGCGATGCGTCAGCTGCTGTACGAACTTGCTCAGCAGCACCTCAAAGGTCGGCGCCTCGCGGATGATGAATTGGATGATGAAGTGAAGGGGGTCCGAGCACTGCGTCTCAGCGAAGAGCTTGCGCCGATTGCGCTCCGTTTTCTCGAAGACGGTGACCTGGAACACCACGGTGCGTCCAAGCTTGTTCGCCTCCAACTGAAAGCGGTTGTACTCCCTAATCACGCTTGCTTCGGATCCTTGCGATTACATGCAATTCGGAGTCTGGCAGTGTAGCGGAGCCACACCCGCCTAGTCTAGCAGCGTTCGGTACAAAACCGTGGGCTGTTTTCTCAGCGAAGCTTTCGAACATCCCCAACGCGGATCGTGAGCTTCCGAGCGTCCAGATGCTCACCCAACGGTACGGTGAACTTGCGAGATGTCCCCGTTATTTCCTTCAGTTGTGGCGTCGTCATCTCGCCGTGCTCCCGCAGAAACGCGGCGACCTGCTCCTCCACGCGCGCGATGTGCTCGCTGGCGAAGATGAGGCGCTCGATGACCCGCTGCAGCCGCCCGTCCGCGATCAGCAGCTCGGTTACCTCGTCCACGTCAGTCCCGTCGCAGCCTGCAGCGACCAGCTCTTGACGCATGTCAGCCGGGCTGGGCGGCTCGAGACCGGCTCGTCGATAGCGGGCCAGCAACTTGTCGCTCAGCGCTTTGAGCTCGTCGGTGAGCGTCGGGGTGAAGCCCGTAGCGCGCAGGTAGGTGCCGGCGATCTCCACCTGGCCCGCCTCGACCAGCGCACTCAGCAGCTCGTTGAAGTACCGCGGCGGCAGATCGCTGCGGATCTGGGACCGCAGCTCCTCGCGTGGGATGCCCGCCCGATGTGCGTAGCGCTCGTGATAAGCGGCCAGGCTGGTGGTGGCGCGCCCCAGCAGCTCGTGAAACGGATCCCGGTGGATGAAGCGGCTGACCCCGCTCTCCACGTATTTATAGAGGCGCTGCTCCGCCAGCAGCGCGGCGGTCGCCTCCGAGACCAGATGCTCGGACACGTTGGCGATCTGGCGCAGCTCGGCCGGCGTGCTGCCCACATGCGCGGACAACCGCACCGCCTGCTCGATCCGCGGCTGCAGCGCGTCCCCTCTCAGCGCCTCCAGCGCCTCGAGCACATCGGCCTGGCCCCGCTTGTTGCGCCGCGGGAGCGGGTGGCGAATCGTTCCGCCGCCCAGCGTCTTGCCGTAGCTCTCCAGCAGTTCGAAGCCACGCAAAATCACGTGATCGCCGCCAAGCGCCACGACGAATGTATCCAAACGCAGCTGCGCCGGGCCCGTCTCCCCCGGCGCCAGCTCGGTGTCCTCCAGCAGCACGACGGTGCCGGTCACCTGCGACGTCCCCACATGGACCAGCGCCTTGGCCTGCGACTGTAGGTTCTTGGGCACGTGCGCCAAGAGGTGGAGATCGATATTCAACATGCGCGTGGGCTTGAGCGCGCCCGCGTGCGCGATGACGTCGCCCCGATGCACGGCGTCGCGCTCGATCCCCTGCAGGTTCACAGCGCTGCGCTGGCCGACCGTGACGTGCTTGACGCTCTCGTTGTGGCTCTCGATCCCGCGGATCTTGGACCGTGGACCGTCCGGCAGCACCTCCACGGTGTCCCCGACCTTCAACGCCCCCGAGCACAGGGTGCCGGTGATGACCGTGCCGAAGCCCTTCATCGTGAAGACACGGTCCACCGGCAGCCGCAGCGGCTCGTCGCCTGAGCGCCCGCCGTCCCCGGCCTCCATCTCGTGCACCTGCTCGCGAATGAACTCGCGAAGAGCCGTGTGGGTTTTAACATCCGGCGCCGCGAAGTGTTTGATCGGCGCGCCCTCGAGAAAGGTGCCAGCAACGAAGTCCTCGATGTCCGACTCGACCAGCTCAATCCACTCCTCGTCGACCAGATCGACTTTGGTGAGAACCACAGCTCCACGACGAATCCCGAGCAGCCGGCAGATGTCCAGGTGCTCGCGCGTCTGCTGCATCACGCCTTCGTCAGCTGCCACGACCAGGATGACCAGATCGATGCCGGTCGCCCCCGCGATCATCTGCCGCACGAAGCGCTCATGGCCGGGGACATCCACGATGCCGCAGCGCGCGCCGTCTGGCAGATCGACGTACGCGAATCCCAGCTCAATCGAGATACCGCGCTCCTGTTCCTCTTTCAGGCGGTCGGTCTTGATGCCTGACAGCGCGGCCACCAAAGTGGTCTTCCCGTGATCGATGTGACCGGCGGTACCAATGATAATCATTCTCGAATCTTTCCTTAGCCAGCCCGAGACTTTACACTTTGAGGCTGCATTGTGGCGACGAGATTCACGGTGTAGAGTGTTCGCACGTGTAATGAGAGGACGGTCCGTATGACTGTGCAGTGCCCGCACTGTAGCGCAAGCTTCGAGGTAGCCGACGATCGCGCCGGCACCGCAGGAGCGACAGTGACGTGCCCGGAATGCCTCGAATCGTGTCCTGTTCAGCCCGCCGAGGTGGGCGTGGGCGCGCTGAACGAGGCGTCGGAGATCGACCTGGACTTCGACCTTGACGGCTTGACCGGCGAGGGATTCGGAGGGGAGTCGGAGCTCATGGGCGGGTCCAGCCTGCTCGGTCCCGAGGGCGAGAGCGTCCTGGACAGCGGCAGCGACAGCCTGCTCGGCCCCGAGGGCGACAGCGTCCTGTCCGCGGAAGAGGGCTCCAGCCTTCTCGGCGGCGGCGGCAGCTTCCTGCGCGAGGACTCCGAGGACATCGACAGCTTCATGGAGAGCCCCGGCTTCGACGGCGGTGAGGTCTCCGGTGAGGTCTCCCAGCTGGACGACGTCGACCTGACGTTGATCGGCAGCTACCACGCCACGGGTCGCCACCTGCACCACGCGACCGATGTCGTTTGGAGTGGACGCAAGGGCGCCGTCACAACCGCGGTTCAAGAGGGCAAGGCCCCGCCGCCGGTCGCACAGCCGCCTCAGGCGCCTCCTCCGCCGCCGGTTCAGGCCCCACCGCCGCCGCGACAGCCGCCACCACCGCCGAAATCGGCCTCCCTGGCGGACATGGACGAGAGCCTGACCCAGTCTCAGCAGATGCGTCAGGCGCTGATCGACGCGCCGACCATGAACGCTTTCCCACCGCTGGAGGGGGCCGGACCCGACGACCCGATGGACCTGCCGCACCTGGAGGATCCGTCCTCGGAGGTGCCGATCAGCCAGGCGTCCTCGTCGGACTCGGTCATCGGCGAAGAAAACAACGCCATGCTGGACGAGATGGACTTCTCCAGCCTCCTGGAGGACAGCCTCAGCGGGCACAAGAGCCTGTTCGGTCAGGACTCCAACCCGTTCCTGGACGTCGGCATCACCAGCGACAGCATCTCCGAACCGCTGGGGGCGATCCCCGAAGAGCCGCAGGACGCGTCCGGGCTCTTCGAGAGTGACGACGACACCAACACCTTCTTCATCGACGCTCCGAGCGTGGCAAACGAGTCCGAGGACGAGAGCCTGGACATCAGCGGCACCTTTGAGTTGGACCTCGCCGGCGCGGATCAGCCCGGCATGGCGGCGGGTGGCGGTGGTGCTCCCGCGCAGCAGCGGTCCGAGCTGCTGGCGCCCGGCCCGATCGCTGAGCGGCCGACCCAACGACGGACGACGACGGCACCACGCAGCACGAACAAAGGGGCGATCGCCGCGCTGGGCTTGCTGGCGCTGGTGATCGGCGTCGGTGTGGGCGCTGAGGCGCTGGGCTTTGGGTGGTTCTTCATGGACGTGCTCTTCCCCGCCGAGCAGGCGGAGCAGCAGCAGACGCAGGTAGCCGCCTCGCCCGAGGGCGGGGACGGCGTGGATCCGGGTGGCGCGACCAGCGCACCGGCGCCCAAGCTGCACAAGCCCGTGGGGGACACGCCCGCGGCGTACGACATCAAGATCGCCGAGGTGAAGCAGAAGCTGCAGCAGGACACGTCCAACGCCGAGCTCAACGAGAAGCTGCTGCTCCTGCAGCTGCGCTATCGGTATCGATGGCCGGGCCGCTTCCATCGGGACGAAGCGCGCAAGGCTGAGTTGGGTGCGCTGCTGGGCGCCGCTCCGGAGTTGGGCATCCAGGCGCAGTTCTGGGATTTGATGGGCAAGCCGCCAGGCAAGGACGAAAACCGCGAGGCCCTGCTGACCAAGGCGGAGGTCGTCATCTCCCAGCTGCAGGCGCGACGGCTGCCGCCCAAGCGCGACCTGCTGTACAAGGCGCTGCTGTTCCGTGACCAGAAGAAGCTGGGCAACGCGCTCGGGCTGCTGAACCTGGTCGTCAAAGACGTGCCGGATGACCAGTGGGCGCTGTTTGTAACCGCAGCGCTGCTGCTCAAGCAGGAGAACCTGGACGGCACCGACACGATGCTGGACAACCTGCTGCGCCTGGCGCCAAACCACATCGACGGCGTCATGCTGGCGTCGCGCGCGCTGGTGGCCCGGCAGACGCCGGATGCCTACGCACGCGCGCGGAAGATGGCGGAGCGGGCGCTGGCGATCGCGCAGGAGTCTCAGGACGCGTACGGCGAGTACGAGGCCAACCTGATGCGGGCGGTGATCTACGGTCTGCAGAACGACCTGGGCCGCCGGCTGGAGGCGCTGGAGGGCGCGGCTAAGTACGACCCACGGGACGAGACGCTGCTGCTGGAGCTGGCTGAGAACGACCTGAAGTCCGGCGAGGCCGAGAAGGCGGCCGAGCGCCTGAAGAGCTGTGAGGGCGGCGTCTGCAGCTCGATCCGCTACTACCGCACGCACATCAAGATCCTGTACGTGAGCCACAAGCTGGCCGAAGCGGAGAACCTGATCGTCAAGGCGGAGGCCGCGCATCCGGGCATCCCGGACCTGCTCTTCTGGGCGGGCAAGGTGCTGGAGGCTCGCGGCAAGCTGACCCTGGCGGCGCGCAAATTCACGCTAGTGAAAGAGAAGGACCCCAAGTACCTGGAGGCGTATCTTCGCCTGGCCGGCATCCACCGTCGTGAGAAGGAGTTCGAGCGCGCGATCGGCGTGCTGGACGAGGCGTCCAAGGTGTTCGAGGGCGCGGGCAAGGACTCCAACGCGGCTATGGCGCTGCTGCAGGAGCGCGGCGAGCTGCTGGTCAAGCAGGGCCGGCTGGAGCAGGCGCGCGAGGTCTTTGGAAAGATCGTGGCGGCGCAGCCGACCAACGCGCCGGCGCGTGTGCGGCTGGCGAAGCTGCTGACCGAGCTGGGGTATCCGCAAAAGGCCATCCCGCACTTCGAGAAGCTGTACGAGCAGGGCAAGAGCGACCCCGAGGTCAACATCTGGTTCGCGGAGGCCCTGATCCGCAGCGGCAAGCCGGACCGCGCGATCGAGGAGCTGCGCACGTTCTTGGAGCACAACCCCAAGAGCCTGGAGGGCCTGGTGAAGCTGGGTCACGCGTACGTCCAGAAGCAGCGCTACGAAGAGGCGATGGCGGTGCTGGAGCACGCGGCGGCCATCAACCAGAACTATGCGCCGGCGTTCTTCTTCGGCGGGCTCGCGGAGCTGGGTCGCCAGCGTCAGAAGGCCGAAGAGGTCGAGCGTAAGAAGCGCAACGGCGAGGTCATCCGTGAGGACGAGAAGGCGGACTTCACCAAGGCGATTATCGCGCTGACGACGGCCAAGGACCGGGCCCCGGACAACCTGGAGTACCGGCAGGCGCTGGCCGAGGCGCTGACGGAGAGCCGTCGGGAGCGCAACCTGCTGGCGGCGCTGGAGCAGTACGACACGATTCTGGCGGCCTACCGGAAGCGGATGCGTCTGGGCCGGCCGGTCAAGCGACAGGCGATCATCTATTACAACCGCGGCCTGCTGGCCTCGAAGCTGGGGCGTCCGCGTCCGGAGATCCTCAAAAACTTCCAAGAGGCGCTGGTGCTGGACGGTGAGCGCGGCGACTTCGTGGCCCGCTACGCCGAGGAGCTGTACCGGCTGCAGTCCAAGCGCAAAGTGGGCGACCGCTACGTGCTGGAAGCCAAGGCCTACTTCGAGATGGTCCTGAAGCAGCACAACCCCGACCACGTCCGCGCCAACTACTACATGGGCAAGATCACGCTCAAGGAGTGGGACCAGCTGCGCGGTCACAAGCCCGGCGACAGCATGCACAAGCAGGCCTACGACTACTTCGTGCGCGCGCACAAGTATGG
This sequence comes from uncultured Myxococcales bacterium, assembly GCA_964545715.1. GTDB lineage: Bacteria > Myxococcota_A > UBA9042 > CAZJHX01. Next base: position 73,960 of record CAZJHX010000002.1, on the reverse strand, counting down.
CGGCGAGGCCGAGTTCCCCGACGTGTCCTACCAGATCGGCAACATGCTGCGTGACCGCGGTCAGCGACGCCTGAGCAACGAGTACTACAAGATGTACTTGAAGGCGTATCGGCGGCTGCACAAGCGCGATCCCAAGAACGCGCCGTACATTCGCGACCTCATTCGCAAGCGCTAATCCGTACACTTCACCGCATGAATCGATTTGCTCTAGCCGCGCTGCTGGCGGTGGCGACGCCGGCATGTGGCGACTCCGACGACACGGACGTGCCGCCGCCAGTGGAAGATGTGCCGGAGATCGACGTGGTCCCGGACGTTGGTCCGCCTGACGTGGCGGATGACGCCGAGGTGCTGATCGGTCCGGGGCCGTGTGCGGGCCTGAACGACGGCGATCCATGCGACGACGGCAGCGTGTGCAGTCTGGACGACTACTGCGACGGCGGGTTCTGCGTGCACGACAGCACAATGGTGTGCGATCCGCCGGCCGGAGCGGACTGCGTGACGACCTCGTGTGACGCGGCCGAGGGTTGTATCGAGGTGCCCGCGCCCGAGGACTCCGAGTGCGACGTGGTCTGCTACACGAGCGGCCGCTGCCTGGGCGGTCAGTGCGTGCCCGAAGCCGGCAAGGAGGTGGTCTGCCCGACGTCCGAAAACCCGTGCGTGGACAAGGTCGTCTGCGACCCCGAGACCGGCGGCTGCACCCGCGACCTGTACAAGCTGGCCTGCCCGTCCGGCAGCCTGTGCCACGCGGAGCCGGGCGAGGACGGCGGCGCCAAGCTGGAGTGCCTGCCCACGTTTACGACTCAGTGCATGCCCTGCAAGGCGGACGCGGCGTGCGCCGAGGCCGAGTTCGCGGACAACGAAAACCTGTGCGTCTCCAGCGGGCCGGGTGGCTCGTTCTGCGCGGGGGACTGCTCGTCGATCGACTGCCCCGCAGGCTTCGAGTGCAAAGTGAAGCCCGGCGCGGACGGGAGCGAGGCCAAGGTCTGCGTGCCTGAGCCCGGCGCCCAGTGCGAGTGCAACCCGGCCTGGGCGGCCATGGGCCTGATCACGGACTGTGTGGCCATCAACGAGTTCGGCACGTGCAAAGGCAAGCGCGGCTGCGCGGTCGGCGGACTGACCGACTGCGACGCGCCCTCGGCGGCCGAGGAGATCTGCGACGGGGTCGACAACGACTGCAATGACGAGGTGGATGAGCTGGAGTGCGGCACATTGGGGGCCTGCTGCGTGGGCGGGGCCTGCAAAGAGCTGTACGACACCAGCTGCCTGGCCGCCAACGGCAAGTTCCAGGGCGCGGGCGTGGAGTGCGCCCAGGCGGCGTGTGACGCGGCGGCGGTGGGGGCGTGTTGTCAGTCGGACGCCACCTGCAAGTCCCTCCCGATCGGCCAGTGCCTGGCGCTGGGCGGCAAGTATCAGGGCGACGGCGCCGAGTGCGACGCCACCGACTGCGAGGAGCCCATTCAGACGGGCGCCTGCTGCTACTTGAACAGCACCTGTACGCACCTGGAGCAGATCACGTGCAACCTCAACGGTGGCTTCTTTCAGGGTGTGACCGCGTCCTGCCAGACGACGGACTGCCCCACGCTGGGCGCGTGCTGTCAGGCAGACTCCAGCTGCAGCGTCCTGCCTGCCGATGCGTGCGCGGCGCAGTCCGGCGATTGGAGCGCGGCCGCGGCGTGCGAGGTGACGGAGTGCGTGCTGGCCCCCGGGCAGGGCGCGTGCTGCGGCGACGGCGGGTCGTGCGTGGTGCTGGGCAAGTCCGACTGCTCGGGTGACTCGCTCTTCCTCGAAGGCGAGAAGTGTACCGGGCAGTGTCCGGCCGCGGAGACCGGCGCGTGTTGTGCGTTGGGCGGCAACTGCACGCTGGGACCGCAGGGCGAGTGCGCCGAAGGCTCGGACTTCAAAGGGGTCGGATCGACGTGTCCGGATGCGTGCGTCGAGGCCAAGGGTGCGTGCTGCAAGGGCACGAACTGCTCCGAGGTCACGCAAAAGCTGTGCGACACCCTGGGCTGGAAGTACAAAGGCGACGGGATCACCTGCCCGGTCGAGTGCGACGGCTGACCTTAAGAAGCGGCTGTCATCGGACGCCTTGCATCTGACGTCCACGCCTTCAATACTGAAGTGGTGCCAAACGAACGCGCGGCAGACGAGCTCCGAACCTGGCTTGCTGAGCTGGGTTATGGGGTGGTTTTCCGAAACGACGTGTGGGTCGACTGCCTGATCTCGCGCGACGCTGAGCGGTGGATTGGGCGTGGCACAACCGAGGCGGACGCCATCGATCAGGCCGTACGCGCGATGTTCCCGTCGCACGCCGCCCGCATGCTGTTCGAGCGCTCTCAGCGAGACCGCCAGATGGCGGACGCCACGCCACCCGAGGAGCTCAAGTCGTCCGACTCTGCGGCCGAGATGCCCGCTGTCAGCCCGGACGTGCTGGGGGATCCGGCGGAGGAGCCGACGGTCGAGGTCACCGTGCCGGTCATGCCGCCGCCTGCACCGGTGGCGCCGTCCCCGAACAGGGCGACCGTCATCGCGCCGCCCCCGGCTGCCCGCCCAGCGCATGTCCCCAAAACGATGGTCGCTTCGGTGGCCGACCAGGTCCTGAATATCCCGAAGCGCAAAGCCCGGGCCATCTCCACCAAGACCGTCGAGATCGCGATCGTGCCGCCGATGCTGCCCGACGAAGCGCTGGCGGAGGTGAGCCTGATCGAGGAGCTGATCGACGCCAAGCGCCCCGAGCTGGCGCTGATGACGCCGGAGCGCCAGCGATTAGCGCTGCTCGCGTGGATCTGCCACGCCCGGGCCATCCAGGCGGGCTCCGGCAACGACCGCGCCGTGGTGGATGCCGTCACGGCCATCGCCCGACGACTGACCGTCTTCAGCAAGCGCTGGTGGCCTGGATCGGTGACAGCGCTGCAGCTGGACGCCACGCCCCGAGACGTGGGACGCGAGCTGGACCTGCCGACGATCACCCGCCCGCGCAGCTGGAGCCAGGCGGCCGAGGCCGCGGAGAACAAGCTGCGGTTCGTGGAGGAGCGTGACGAGCGCCATCAGCGCGACGAGTACGGCTGGGCGGACGCGGCGTATCTGGCCCCGGCGCCCATCAACGCCGAGGCCTACATGCTGGAGCTGCGCAGGCAGATCGAGCAGGTGGCGGGTAAGCTGGACCAAAAGCCCCCGCCACGCCTGGATCCGGCGACCAGGCGAGCGAGCAAGGACGACCGCGCGCGGTATCTACAGTGGATCCGTCGCGCGCGGTGGATGCGCGGCTACACCACGGACTTTGTGACGTGGGGCAACATGATGGGCCGGCTGCGCTGGTTCGTAAGCCAGCTGGACACGCGCGACGACGCCCTCGAGTCTGCGCTGTCGGGCGACCATCATCCCAAACGCAGCTGGGCGGCCGCGCTTGGCCAGGATCCGGATGCAAAGCGCAAGCAGCGGTTGAAGCGAACCGTGCTGCGACAACGACCCTGGGTGGGGCAGCAGGCGGATGCCGACGCCGTGATCGGCTGGCTGGTGGACGCATTCAAGGTGCTGGAGTCGGAGCGCATCGCCAAGCTGATCGCGCCCATGCGAGAGGTCGTCGCCAATCTGGGACCGGACGACATCCCGGACGCCAACCGCAACAAGCGGCGCCGACTCAGGCAGGTACAGGAGCATCTGCTGACGGTGGGCGACGACGTGCTGGACGATGAGTTCTCGTCCTCTGAGTTGGAGATCCCGGTCGCGATCGAGCCCGACTTCAAAGAGGTCCAGAAGCCGGCCGTGGATCCCCACGAGGAGCTGCTGTCCCGCGTACGGCCGGCCACTCGGGGCAAGCGCGCGCTGTTCGTGAGCAACCGCACGGACCCGGACCTGGAGGCCGCCATCGGCGCCGCCTTCCAGTTTGCTGAGCTGGACTGGTGCGAGGGTAGCCCACGCCGGGTTCAAACCGTGGCGGAGCGCGTGACCAAGGGCACATACGACATGGTGCTTGGCGCCACCGGCTTCCAGTCGCACAGCATGGACACGCACCTGTTCCGAGCCTGCCGGCGGGCGCGCATCCCGTATGTCCGCGTGCACCGGGGCCGGACGCTGGCCTGCACCCTGGCGCTGGCGCGCGAGCTGGGCATCGCCCATTAGATGTCATCCAGCCCGTGAGGGCGGCGTTTGTCCTTGACCCGCGTGGGCGCGTTCCCTCATGGTGTTCTTTGGTGGTCGCCAACATGATGAAAATACTTGTCTCATTGAGCCTGGCTCTGTGTTTGGGGGGATGTTCCGGCTGCTCGGAGAGCTTCGAGCGGGGCGCGGATCTCGCCGTCTCAGCATCGCCTACATCGTTTAGCTTCGGTGCCGTCGCCGTGGGAGATACCCAGACAGCGTCTGTCGTGCTCACCCATACGGGTGAGACCGGGGTGCTGGAGCTGCAGCCCGCCGAGCTGGCCAGCGGGAGCGATGACTTCCTGCTGGAAGACCAGGCGGTGGTCCTGCTGGAGCCCGGCAAGTCGACGACGATTACCCTGACGTACACGCCCCGAGACGGGGTTCACGACACCGGCACTGTGATCGTCGACCACAATATCGCGGACCAGCCCGCGCTCGAGATCCCGATCTTCACCATCCCGCAGACGCCGCAGCTGACCGCCTTCCCGTCCATCTTGGACTTCGGCAGCGTCTCGGCCGGCTCTGTGACGACGCAGAAGCTGCGTGTCCAGAACACCGGCACGCTGGGCGTGTCCGTCGACAGCGTCGGGCTGGACCTCGAGTTTGGCGCGCCCTTTGAGATCGTGTCGGCGCCCACGACACCGCTGCAGCTGGATGTCGGCGAAGAGTTCGAGCTCAAAGTGCAGCACTCCCCAGCAATTACCGGGGTCGACGCCACACACGGCGCCCGGCTGCGCTTCCGTACCGATCACCCGGCGACCGACAACCGCTACGTCGACGTGCGCGCGCATGTTCGGCATCAGCAGTTGGTGATCAAACCCGGCAGCCTGGACTTCGGCTGGGTGACCGTCGGCAAGGCCAAGACGTCGGATATCTTCTTCAAAAACGTGGGCAGCGACCCGGTCACGGTGGAGAGCTTCTTCATCGACGACGGTCACGAGAGCCTGACGCTGTTGGGTGCCCCGGAGCCGCCGTTTGTCATCGCCCCTGCGGAGACCCTGACCCTGACCGCCCGCTTCGCGCCGGAGGCCGTGGTCACAACCGAGGACGCGCTGCTGGGCACATTACGTGCGATCACGAACGACTACGTGTTGACCGAACGCGCGGTGCCCATCCACGGGCGCGGCGGCGAGCCGGCCATCGCGTTCATCCCCGACGGGCTGGCGGACTTCGGCGTCGTCGCCATCGGCCACCAGCACGCGCGGGACATCAAAGTGGTCAACACAGGCCAGGTCCCGCTGACGCTGAACGGCGTCGCCATCAACGAGAACAGCGCACCGGGGTTCAAGGTGCTGGATGCGCCGACGATGCCGATCGCGCTGGCGCCCTCGGGCATGGCGGAGATACGAGTCGCCTTCCACAACCCGGAGTTCTTTGACCAGCAGGTCTGGGGCCAGCTGGAGGTCAGCAGCGACGACCCGGTGGTGCCCGAGGCGACGCTGGACCTGCGGGCGCTCACGTCCAAGCTGCCCGAGTGCCTGCCGCGCTTTGTACCGTCCACGGTCGAGTTCGGGACGGTCGCGCCGGCCAGCAAGAAGCAGATGAGCTTCAAGGTGGTCAACGACGGGTCCATGCCGTGCAGATACGTGAGCGGGACGTTCTTGGACTGTAAGCAGCCGACCGGGCTGTGCTCCCCGATCTTCGGCGGCAGCGACACGTACTCGATGGGCACGGACAACCCACCGACCAAGGGCCGCCTGGTGTTCTACGGGGATGCGCTCGAGGTGCCTGTGTGGTTTGAGCCTCAGACACCCGAGGGTGAGGCTGCCGCGCTGGCGGTGCTGACGTTCAGAGAGGGGCCCGGCGAGGACGACGACCTGCTCCAGTATCACGCCTATGGCGGTGGTGCGCTGCCCTCGCTCCACGGCAGCGTCGGCACCGCGGGCGTCATCGTCAAGCCGAACACCCTGGCCTTCGGGCTGACCACCATCGGCTGCGGCGCCCAGCCAAGCGAGGTTGGGATCTTTCGCATCGGCCCCCAGCCCATCAAGCTGGAGAGCATCGACGCATCCGACTGCGGCCCCCAGGTCCAGCTGGCCGGACTGCCGGAGCTGCCGGTGCCGCTGTGGGAGGACCCAGCGGCGCCCGTGCCCATGCAGGTCCAGTTCTCGCCGGCCGTCCCGGGGTTCTCGGAGTGCGTGGTGAACCTGGTGCCCGACCACCCGGACGCGGGGATCGGGACGCTGACAATCGCCGGCGTCGGCACCGAGGAGACCAAGCGCACGGACTTCTTCAAGCAGGCGGACGTGTTCGAGGTGGACATCCTCTTCGTGGTCGACAGCTCCGGGTCGATGAAAGACGAGCAGGAGTCGCTGGCGGCCGGCTTCGACGGCTTTGTGGCTCAGGCGGCGGACTGGGAGTTCAGCTATCAGATCGGCGTCGTGACCACCGACATGAGCGACAAGGGCATGATGGTCGGCACCCCCGAGCCGTACGTGAACAACGATACGTGGGAGCTGTTCAAGGATCAGTCGCAGGTCGGCACACAGGGCAGCGGCGACGAGAAGGGTCTGCAGGCGGCGTGGCTGGCGCTGCAGCCCGAGCAGCTGATGAACTACGGCAACGCCTGCTTCGGCCTGGGCATGTGCAAAACCGGGGAGCCCAACAGCAAGTGTCTCAACGGCACCTGCGGCGGTCCGAACCAGGGCTTCATCCGTGACGGGGCGCTACTGGCCATCATCTGGGTCAGCGACGAAGAGGACCACTCGGGCCCGCCCAAGCCGGACCCCGAGGACTTCCTGCCGGTCGGCATCTTCGTGGACTACTTCAAGAGCCTGAAGCCCGAGAACAAGGTGCGTGGCTACGCGATCGTGGGCGATCCGTCGACACCGGATGACGAGGGCGGCTGCAACAACGACGACGACGACGAGGGCAGCGGCTCGACCAGCGGCACCGGCGGGGGCGGCGGCAGCGGCTTTGGCGGGACGACGGGCGGCGGCTTCGGCGGCGGCGGCGCAGGCGGTGGTGGCGGCGGCGCGGATCCGGGTGATCGCTACGTCGAGGCGGCTGAGGCGCTGGGCGGCTTTTGGATCAGCATCTGCAAGTTCGGCGTCGAGGACGAAGAAGACGAGCCGCTGCTGGAGAAGATCGGCAAGGAGCTCTTCAAACCGCAAAACGAGTTTGCGCTGACCGAGGTGCCTGCCGAAGACACGATCGAGGTCGAGGTCAACGGGCAGCCCTGCACCGACGGCTGGGTCTTTGACGCGGACTCCAACTCCGTGATCTTCGACTCCGAGGTGGAGACCTGCTTCCCGGGTCCCGCGGCGACGATCTCCGTTGTGTACGAGCCGGTCTGCTACGACCTCATCGGGCAGTAAGCCGCCACCGCACGTTACCCCCCTCGGCTCCTGCCGAGCCGCCCCTCGGGGGCGGGTTTGGCTGGCTCCTGCCAGCTTGAAAGTTAGCTGAGGCGCCGCCCTCGGGCTAAGGTGGGCGGGTGAACACCCCACGCCTGGTGGCTTCCGCCGTCGCGCTGGCGGTCATTCTTGTGATCGCCGTAATCCTGCGCCCAGCCTTCAAACGACTGAAAGCGACGCCTGAGCAGCGCCAGCGGGCTCGAGCCGTCGCGCGATACGGGCTGGCGCTGACGTTGCTGCTGGTCCTCGTCACGATCTGGGCGGACCAGATCCGGTCGGCGGCCCTGGTGCTCAGCGCATTTGCCGTGGCGATGGTGCTGGCGTCCAAAGAGCTGCTGATGTGTATATTGGGCTGGTGGGTCAAGATGGCGGGCGACGCTTACCACATCGGGGATCGCGTCCAGATCGGGGACATCAAGGGCGATGTCATGGACTACGGCTTGCTGACCACGACGCTGCTGCGTGTCGGCACAGGTCGCGGCGATGAGTTCCGCTCGGGCGGGGTCGTCACGGTGCCCAACAGCATGCTGCTCACCACTCCGGTGCAGAGCCTGACGCACACCATTGACTACAAGTGGCACGAGCTGGACTTCATGGTCGGCCCCGACGCGCCCTGGGAGACGATGGAGCGCCACCTGTTGGAAGCCGCGACAGAAGCCGTGGCGCCCTATCGCGAGGAGATCACGAAGCAGCTGGCCGCTATGGAGGAGCGCTTCGCTTTTCGCTCGATCGGCGCCGACCCACGCGCCTTTCTGTCGATAACCGAGGAGGGCGCGCTGCAGCTGTCCCTACGGGTGGCAATCCCGGTCCGGGGCGCCCGCGCGGTCGAGGATCAGATCGTCCGCCGGTATCTCAGCCTGGCGAATGGATCTAATCCTGGGGAAAAAATTGACGCCCCGCCGGGGTGACCTCACACTCTATGCTCGGGGTCACCACGGGTGGCAGACGTCCGAGAAAGGCCCCACAGATCCGCGTTTCAAACGGAGATGACATGAAGACCAAGCGCCCGACAACGACCGTTACCACCAAGACCAACATTCGCGAAGCGCTTCGGGAAGCAGCCCGCCAGGGCGTCCTGAGCGACCAGGAAGAGCAAATCCTGCGCATGCGCAAAGGGATCGGCGTCGGTGGCGACGAGAAGCTGCAGCTTCGCGGTCAGCACATGCCGGAGACGCGCGCCCAGCTGGCGCGGATCGAGAAAGAGGCCCTGGAGGCGGTGGCCCCGCGCACGGCCCGCAATGTGGAGACCGACACGTCGGCCAAGGCGCGCATTATCGCCCGCCTGCGCGACGACAAATAACGCTCCCCGCCCCGGGCGATTCGCGCCCACTATCCTACTCAGTCAAATCCCCGACCTTGATGGTGCGCAGCTTGACGCGGCGCAGCCAGGACGGCGCGTTCACGGTGAACTCGTGCAGCGACGGCGGATGGCCGAGCTGGCCGGCGATCCGTTTGCGGATGACCTTGACGATGCCCGACGACTCGTTGTTGACGCCGCGGGTGCGCGTGGTCCGGTCGATGATCCGCCAGCCGTCTGCGCCACGTCGCATCCAGTAGCGAAAGACGAAGTCCTCGCCTTTGGCGTCAAAGCCGATCTGCTCGACCAGCGCGTGGTCGGGCGACAGCGCCATCTCGGTGAGCGTGGTTCCGGCCTTGAACGCGTCACTGCCGTGCCCGCGCTCCCAGGTGGAGCGATACAGAGTCTGCAGAAACCGCACGAACTCCGCTCGATGCTCCGGACCGGCCGCCGCCCACAGATCGGGCAGCAGCGACTCCGCCTTGGCGTCAAAGTCCATGGCGGCGTGCGCCTGTTTCCAGTTGTTGGCAGCTGCGGCGGCGTCCATACGCGTGACGACCCACAGAGGTGAGTCCGCCGGTCCCTCGGGCGCCTTCATGATGGCCATGGCAAGCATCAGCGGCGTCAGCAGCACCACGCCGGCGGTGATGGCCAACACCCGAACGGCGCGCGTGCCGGGCTCCGTCACGGCGCGGGCAGCACGTTGAACGTGAAGGCGTAGTGGCCACCCGCATCGTCGACCGGCGCCACTGTCAGCGTGCCGTCCACATCGGTGGCGATGACGCGATACTCGATGGTCGTCCCGGCGGGCTGGCCGGGAATCGCGCCGGTCCACACGGCGCCGCCGGGGGACGTCATCTCAACAAGGACCTCCTGCTCGTCGCCGATCTTGTAGCTGAGCTTCACCGAGTCCAGCGGGACGCCCGGCGCGACGGTGACCACGACCTGGTATGGGCCCACCGCGCTGGTCGTGTCCGTCAGCTCGGTCAGGCTCAGAAAGCGCGGCGCGCCGTCGTTGCAGCCCACAGCGAGAACCGCGACGCCAAGGGCGAGCGCGGCGGCAAAAGAAATCGACCTCATGACACCCAGATGAACATAACGACGCGTCAATCGTCAAAGCATCGGCCCCATGGCATTGACAGAACGCGGAGCACCAAAGAATCATGGTCCCCATGCGCCGACACCACCTGGTCATAGTCCTTCTGCTTGCGACGATAGTCACAAGCACCGGCTGCCTCTTCGTTGAGGGGCCGCGCACGTCATCGATTCGCTCGTGTTACTACGATACCGACTGCTATTGGGACGAGTACTGCTCGGACTTCGGCTGGTGCACGCTGCTGGACGGCTGCTTGAGCGACTACGACTGCGCGCTTGGCTACTACTGCGAGGTGGACGGCTCCTGCGTCCGCGAGGTGGAGTGCTACACGGACCTGGACTGCCCCGGCGGCACCTACTGCAGCGTGTCCGCGCTGTGTGAGATCTCGCCGCGCTGCTTCTCCAACCTGGACTGTGCGCCCGGGTTCTACTGCAACGACGGCAGCGGCGTCTGTTACCAGTTCACCGCCTGCCAGTACCACACGGACTGCGCCACCGGCTTCAGCTGCGAGCCCAACGGAATCTGCACGGAGGTCAGCGGCTGCGCGGCCCACGCCGACTGCCCCGTGAACTACTACTGCGGCGGCAACGGCTTCTGCTACTACGACACTCCCTGCAACACGGACGCAGAGTGCGCTCCCGGTTCCTACTGCACGGCCAAGGGCCTGTGCGACGACACGCCGTATCTCTATTGCGCGATGCTGGAGGACTGCCCGCTCACGGACTACTGCGACGGGCGCATCTGCCGCGCCGGACAGTGCCTGGACGACTTCGACTGCTCCCCTGACTTCTTCTGCGCCTTCGACATCGGCAGCTGCGAATAGCTCCGCGGTTTGACAAAACCGCGCGCTGAGTGCCATTCATAGGGGCCTTGCTCCACCGAAAACTCGACAACGGACTGACCATCCTCGCGCATCGAAACGCGGCCGCGCCGGCGGTGGCGCTGCAAGTGTGGGTGAAGGTGGGCAGCGCTGACGAGCATGACGGCGAATACGGGCTGGCGCACGTCCACGAGCACATGCTGTTCAAGGGCACGAAGCGGCGCGCCGTCGGCGAGATCGCGGCGGAGGTCGAGGCGGCGGGCGGAGACATCAACGCCTTCACCAGCTACGACCAGACCGTTTACCACGTGGTCATGTCGTCACGTTTCTTTGACCGCGGGTTGGACGTGCTGTCCGACGCCGTCCGCCACTCGTCGTTCGACCCGGCCGAGCTCGAGCGCGAGCTGGAGGTGGTGCTGGAGGAGATCAAGCGCTCGGAGGACTCCGCGCCGCGCGTGGCCGCAAAGATGCTGTTTCGCACCGCGTTTCAGGTGCACCCGTACAGCCTGCCCGTCATCGGCACGGCGGAGTCGGTCCGGTCGTTTACGCGCGACCGCATCCTGCGGTTCTACAAGCGCTGGTATACGGCGGCCAACATCGTGGTGGTTGCGGTCGGCGACCTGGACGAGACCGAGGCGGCGACCAAGATGGCTATGGCATTTCAGGACATGCCAACCGGCGAGCCGTCCGTCGAGCGGCCGCCCGAGCCTCCTCAGGACGGCCTGCGGTTCGGGCGTGGGGAGGCGCGCTTCAAACAGACCTGGCTCAACATCGCGTTTCATGTCCCCAACGCATCACACGCGGACGTGCCGACCCTGGACATCCTGGCGCTGATCCTGGGGCAGGGAGAGTCCAGCCGCCTGACGGAGCGAATCAAGCGCGGCACCGACCTGGTCAACGACGTGACAGCCTACGCCTACACCCCGCGCGACCCCGGCCTGCTTGTGGTCACGGCCAACCTGCCCGAGGGTGATGCACAGCCGGCTTTCTCGGCGCTGGTAGCCGAGATCTTCGCACTGCGCGAGCACCCGTTCACCGTCGATGAGCTGGACAAGGCGCGCACCATCCTGGAGAGCCAGCGCATCTATGAGCGGGAGAGCGTGGCGGGGCAGGCGCGCAAGTTCGGCTTCTATGAGTCGGTCGCAGGCGGCTGGCGCAACGAAGAGGCGTATATGGCCGGCGTGCGCGCGACGACGCCGGAGTCGCTCATGGAGGCGGCACGCCGTTACCTGAGTGTGGACAACATGACCGTCACGGTGCTGGTGCCCGACGGCGACTCGGACGGGCTCACGTACGAGCGGATCGAGGCGATGGCCCTGGCCGCCCAGCAAGACGCGGGCTCCGCAACGGTGGAGACGGTCCCGTCCGTGACGAGCGGCGACGCCAAGATCGTGGAGCACACGCTGGACAGCGGCACGCGCCTGGTCCTGCTGCGCGACCCGTCGACTCCCTTGGTGTCCCTGCGCGCGGTCACGCTGGGGGGACTGGCGTGCGAGCCGAGTCATCTGGGCGGTGTAAGCCGCCTGACCGCGGCGATGATGAACCGTGGCGCGGGCGAGCACTCCGCGTCGGAGATGGCACGGCAGATCGAGAGCCTGGCCGCCGGCCTGGACGCCAACAGCGGGCGCGCGTCGGCCGGCATCCGGCTGACAAGCCTATCGCGGCACTTTCCGCGCAGCTGGGAGTTCTTTCGGGATGTGCTGGAGCGCCCCAGGTTTGAGGCGGAGGATCTGCGCCGTGAGCGCGCGCTGCATTTGGAGCACTTGCGCAGCCAGGCGGATCGGCCCGCGTCGCTGACGATTCGCGCGATGTTGACGCGGCTCTTTGGCGATCACCCCTACGGTCGGCCGGTTCTGGGCACCGAGGAGTCGGTCGCCGCGATCACCCGCGACGATCTGGTGACGGTGCACACCGACACATGGCAGCCGTCGCGCATGGTGGTGGCGGCCGTCGGGGACTTCGACATCGACGAGATGGTCGACCGATTGGAGGACGCGTACGGGCAGAGCAGCCCGAGCGACGGCCCGGCTGCGGCCGCTCGCCCCGCAAGCGCACCGTCATCGGCGGTCGAGCTGAAGCTGACGGGCCGCGGCGAGCAGGCGCACATCGCGCTGGGCTTTCAGGGGGTCGCCCACCGCGATCCCGAGCGGGCGACTTTGGACGTGCTGCTGACCGTGCTGTCGGGCCAGGGGGGGCGGCTGTTCTTGGAGCTGCGAGACCGCCAGAGCCTGGCGTACAGCGTCACTGCGTCGTCTTTTGAGGGCTATGACGCCGGATACGCGCTGGCTTACATGGGCACCAGCCCGGAGAAGCTGTCGGCCGGGGTCTCGGGCCTGCGCGAGGTGCTGCAGGGCCTGTGCGACGCCCGGATCACGCCCGAGGAGCTGGCGCGGGCGCAACAGTACATCGTCGGCAGCTACGAGGTTGGACTGCAGCGCCGCAGCGCTCGGGCTGGTACGCTGGCGTACAACGTGCTCTTCGAGGCGCAGTCGGTCCGGTTCTCGGACTATACGGACCGCATCATGGCGGTCACGCGCGAGGACGTGCGGACGCTGGCTGCGCGTGTGTTGGACTTCGATAAATCGGTGCTGTGCATTCTAGAACCGGCAGGCGAGTGATGCGTCTAGGTATTCTGACAGGTGGCGGCGACTGCCCCGGATTGAACGCGGTCATCCGCGCAGTGGTCCGAGCGGCGGCTTTTTCCGACGAGCAGGTCGAGATATTGGGCATCGAAGACGGCTTCGATGGTCTGGTGGGAACGAGCCGGATCCGCGCCCTGCCCATCCAGGCCGTGCGCGGCATCCTGAACCGCGGCGGCACCATTCTGGACACCACCAATCGCGGCAATCCGTTCTCGTACCCCAAGAAGCAGGCCGACGGGTCGGTACAAATGGTGGACTGCAGCGACGACTGCCTGGCTCGGATGGCCGACCATCAGATGGACGGTCTGATCGTGGTCGGCGGCGACGGCACGCTGGCGATCGCGCACGAGCTGTCCAAGAAGGGCGCCAAAGTGATCGGCGTGCCCAAGACCATCGATAACGATCTCAGCGCCACGGACTACACCTTCGGCTTCGACTCGGCGGTCAATGTGGCCGTCGAGGCGCTGGATCGCCTGAAGACCACCGCCGAGAGCCATGATCGAATGATGATCATGGAGGTGATGGGCCGCTACGCGGGGTGGATCGCGCTGCACGCCGGCCTGGCGGGCGGCGCTCACGGCATCCTCATCCCAGAGATCCCGTACGACATCGAGGCGCTGCGAGCGCATATCCGCAAGCGCGCGGCGGCCGGCTGCGACCACCACCTGCTCGTCGTGGCGGAGGGCGCCAAACCGAAGGGCGGAGACTTCAGCCATAATGCGGGCATCGAGGCCAGCGCGGGCGCTCTCGCGCGTCTGGGCGGCGCCTCGGACATCGTCGCCGCCGGGCTCGCGGACATCGGCATCGAGACGCGCACACTGGTTCTGGGTCACCTGCAGCGAGGCGGCACGCCAACCTATCGAGACCGCCTTCTGGGCACGGCGTTTGGAGCGCACGCCACCGAGCTGGCCCTGGCGGGGCGCTGGAACCACATGGTCTGCCTGCGCAACGGCGATATCTCCGAGGTCGAGCTGTCCGAGGCGGTCGCGCAACAGAAGCTGGTGGACCCGAACGGTCAGACGGTCAAGACGGCAAAGGCTATTGGGATCAGCTTCGGCGACGGCTAACGTGCCACAGCGCTAGAGCAGGTTGGCCGCGATCTCCGCGAGGTCGGAGCGCTCGCCCTTGGTCAGGGTGACGTGGGCCGCGATCGACTCGCCCTTGAATCGGGAGACGACGTACGTGAGGCCATTGTTGACGCTGTCGACGTACGGGTTGTCGATCTGGTAGGGGTCGCCCGTCAGCACGACCTTGGTGCCCTCGCCGGCGCGCGTGATGATCGTCTTGACCTCGTGCGGCGTCAGGTTCTGGGCCTCATCCACGATCAGGTATTGATGCGGGATGGAGCGGCCGCGGATGTAGGTCAGCGGCTCGATCTGGATGATCCCCATGTCCACCAACTCGTGGTAGCCGCGCTTGTCGCGACGATCTGAGCGGCTCAGGTTCAGCAGCAGCTCGACGTTGTCGTAGATGGGCTGCATCCAGGGGTTCAGCTTCTCTTCCACCGAGCCCGGCAGGTAGCCGATGTCGCGCCCGAGCGGGAAGATCGGCCGGCTCACCAGCATGCGGTGATAGGCCTCTTCGTCGGTTGTGCGCGAGAGGCCGGCCGCGATGGCCAGCAGCGTCTTGCCGGTGCCCGCCTTGCCGACCAGCGTGACCAGGCGAACGTCGTCGCGGCTCAGAGCGTCCAGGGCGAAGTGCTGCTCTTTGTTGCGGGCGCGGATACCCCAGATGCCGTCGCGCAGCTTGGGCAGCGGCACCACGCGGCCGGCGGCGCTCTCCAGGCGGCACAGGGCCGTTTTGCTGCTGCGCTCGCGACCGCGAAGGAGCAGATACTCGTTCTCGAAGGTGGGCTCCTCGCTCTCGTGGTCCACCAGCGCGTCCTCGAGCGGGATCTCGTTGTCCACGTACAGCTTGTCGATGAGCTCGTCCGGAACCGTGGTCTCCAGCCACCCCTTATAGAGCTCGGAGATGTCGATGTGGTCGCGGTCGTAGTCCTGGGCCGTCACGCCGATGGCCTCGGCCCGGATGCGCAGATTCGTATCCATGGTCACGAAGATGCAGCGACGGTCGGGCTCGGTCTCGCTCACGTCCAGCGCGGTGGCCAGGATCGAGTTATCCATGACGTGGGTGTTGGAGAACTCCTCGGGCAGCCGTCGCTTGGTGAACGCGACGCGCAGCTTGCCGCCGTTCGGCAGGTCCACCCCGGAGAGCAGCGCGCCGGCGCCGCGGTGTTTGTCGAGACTGCGAGAGACCTGGCGCGCGTTGCGGCCAAGCTCGCTCAGGTCCTTCTTGAACTGGTCGAGCTCTTCGATGACGTAGATGGGGATGATGACTGTATTGTCCTGAAACCCATAGATCGCGTTGGCGTCGTGGAGCAGGACATTCGTGTCGAGGACGAAATTCTTGGACAACCGGGGCCTCCGAGGGAACTGCTCGGAGTTATCCCGGTGGCAGGGGCGTGTCAACCGATGGTAGCCTTTTCGCCAACATGAAAACGCCATACATTCTGCTTTGCGTCCTGGTTTTCGCCATGGGAACGGGCTGTTCCGACGACCCGCCCGACGGGCCGATCAGCCTGGATAACGGCAATGGGCCGGCAAAAGACGCCGGTACAGGCGGCGTCCCGGACACCGGCAAGCCGGTCGAGGACGACGGACCGTCCGTGCCCGACGGCACCGATCAGCCGGAGCCGTGCGTGGACGGCTGCGACGCCGGGCTGGTGTGCAAGCAGGTGGACGAGGGCGGTGCGGATCCCGTGTATCTGTGCGTCCCCGCACACGAGTCGCTCTGCCGGCCGTGCAACATCGATGCGGACTGCAACCCGGGCGACCAGCCCGTCATCAGAGAGTGCCTGTCTTACGACGAGATCGGCAGCTTCTGCGGCGGGCCGTGCAACGAGAACGTCAAGTGCCCGGACGGCTACCTGTGCGACTCAGGGCAGTGCCGCCTGGCGGACGGCGTGTGCGAGTGCTCGGATGACGCCAAGCTGGACCACGCGCATACCGAGTGCCTGATCGAGGGCCCGGACGGCACCTGCCCGGGCTCGCGCGAGTGCACGGTGGACGGCCTCACCGAGTGCAAGCCCCCCGCCATGGAAGAGTGCGAGGACCCGATCTGCATCGTGGACCAATGGACCTGCGTGCCGCCGTGCGAGGGCGTGGATTGCGATGACGGCAACACGTGCACGGCGGACACGTGCGATCTGGGCGACTGCGTCTACGCGCCCGTCGATGGCGACTGCACGGACGGACTGGTCTGCACAACGGACGACGCCTGCGTGGACGGCGAGTGCGTCGGGACAGCGGCCGACTGCGACGACGGCTTTGACTGCACCGTGGACAGCTGCGACCCGGACGACGGGTGCCTGCACACGCCGGACGACGCGGTGTGCGACGACGGCGTGGCATGCAACAGCAACGCGTGTGCGCCCGGGGAGGGCTGCGTCAACACACTGCAGCACGAGCTTTGCGACGACGACATCGAGTGCACGAAGGACCTATGCGTGCCGGAGGAGGGCGGCTGCGTCAGCACAGACGAGAACGGCTGTGACGACAGCAACCCGTGTACGGCGGACGCGTGCGTGGAGAGCGCCTGTGAGCACACGGTCACAGTCGGGGTGCTGTGCGAGGACGGCGACTTGTGCGACACAGGCGACACGTGCGACGCGGCGGGTGAGTGCACGGGCGGGGTGGCCATCGTCTGTGAGCCGGACGCCGTCGACTGCACCACCGACAGCTGCGATCCGGCGCTGGGCTGTGTCCATGCGCCGGACAATGCGTTCTGTGGCGACGCATCGCTTCCGTGCGTTGTGAGCGCGGTGTGCGACGCCGAGAGCGGGTGCGCGGTGGAGCTGGTCGAGAACGAGACGACCTGCGACGACGACGGGCTGGCGTGTGAGGGCTCCTGGTGCAAGAGCGGGGAGTGCGTTTCGGTGCCGGCGTGCGACGACGGCCTGTCCTGCACAGCGGACAGCTGCACGGCTGACGGGTGTGAGTTCGCGCTCATCGAGGAGACGTGCTTTGTCGACGGCGTCTGTTTTGCGCCAAACGAGGGTGACGCGGCCAACCCGTGCGTGATCTGCAACCCGGAGGAGGCGACCGACGAGCTGTCACCGGCCGAAGACGGCACCTCCTGCGCGCTGGATCCTTGCGGGGCCACAACCTGTGAAGAGGGCGAGTGCAAGGTGACCGAGGCCTGCGACGAGATCCAGGTCAACCTGTACAACGCCAAAGAGCAGGTTACGCCACGCATCTCCGTGCTGCCCGACGGCCGATTCATCGTGGCCTGGGCCAGCAACGGCGAGGACCTCAACGGCTACGGCATCTTTGCGCAGCGACACGGCAAGGACGGGGTCCAGGACGTGCTGGCGTACGGGGTCAACATCGAGACCAAGGGCCACCAGGACAGCCCGGCCGTGGCAACCTTGAACTCGGGCGCAGTCGCCGTGGTGTGGCACGATCAGTACGGCGACGACAGCAGCGGGTCGATTCAGGGCCGACTGCTGGCCCTGGACGGCTCGGCAGCGGCGGGCGAGCAGTGGATCGTCAACACGGTCACACAGGGCAATCAGGAGCACGCGGACGTGGCGGCGCTGGATACCGGCGGCTTCGTCGTAACCTGGCACAACGGCTACGGATCCCAGCAGGAGCTGAAGGCCCGCATCTTTGACGCTGACGGGGTGCCCAACGGCCCGCAGTTTCAGGCCAACAGCTTCGAGACCGGCACCCAGGACTGGCCCAAGCCGGCCGCCCTGCCCGGCGGGGGCTTCATGGTGGCGTGGGACTCGACCTACGCGGACGGCAGCGGCTGGGGCGTCTACGGCCAGCGCTTCAAGGCGGACGAGGTCAAGGAGGGCCCGGAGCTGAGCCTGACGTCGGACTACCTTTACGACCAGCAGCACTCGCACCTGGAGACGATCACGGCTACCGGCGTGGGCCACGTCGTGTGGCGCAGCAATCACAGCAACAAGAAGCTGCACCGCATCTACGGCCAGCGCTTGACCCCGATCGGCCTCAAGCAGGGCTCGCAGTTTGAGATCAGCACCACGGACACCTGGCAGTCCGAGCTGCCGCGCGTGGCGGTCTCGCCGGACGGCTACTTCAGCGTGACGTGGAACTCGGTGGGAGAGGACGGCGACAAGGGCAGCATCTATCTGCGGTCGTTCGGCCCGGACGGCAAGCCGCTGGGTGGAGCCGAGCAGGTCAACACCAAGGAGATCGGCGACCAGAAGTTCCCCGATATCGCGATGCTGCCCGGGCGCCGTCCGGTAGTGGTCTGGCAGTCCTATCCACCGGGCGCGCCGCAGTGGGACATCTTCCTGCGGATCATGCCGCCGCTGGGCGCCGACGACTAACGGCCCAGGATCGCCTTAAGCTGCTCTTTGTCTTTCGAGAAAGTGAACGCGTCGTACAGCTGATAGGCGTTGTTCATGTCCAGGATGGTGCGCTTCAGCGTCCTCACGCAGGCCAGCTTGTCTTTGGCAAACGACAACGTGCCCACCAGCGACGCGACCTGCGCCACGGTAAAGCTGTTGTCCTGGGCCGCTGACGACACCACCGCGAGCTTGCCCTTGGCAAAGCTCTCCTTCTTCACAGCGCCCAGCAAACGACCGAAGTCGGCGGCGCTCATCGCCTGCGGCGTGGGCTCGGTGGCCGGGGGCAGGGGCGGCGGCAGACGCGGCTCCTGCACGATGAGGGTTGGCTGCGTGGGGCTGCCCAACGTCACGATGACCTGCGGCTGAACAACCTGCGGCGCGGCGCGGATCAGGCGGGTCAGCTTGTGCCGCATGCTTTTGAGGCGGGCGCTGATCTCCTTCATCGTGCGAAAGTCGCCCTGCAGATTCTGAACGCGCCCCTCCAGCATCGCGACGTCAGCCAGCAGCCCGCTCAGCTCGTTTTGCAGCTGAATCGGCTGAGCCGGTGGCGCAGGGCGGCGGTTTTGGGCGACCGCGGTGGCGGTCAGGAGGGAGAAGACGATGGGGAGAAGCCTGTTCATGGCGGCATTGTCGTACAACGCGCCGCGTTCGGTCCAGGCTCAGGCTTGAGGCCGAGCAGAGGGCTTCTTCTTCTTTTTCTTAGGTGCGGCCTTCTTCCTGGCCGGGGCCTTCTCCGCGGTTTTGGCGGCCGCCTTCTTCTTGGGCGCCGCTTTCTTCTTTGAAGCGGCCTTCTTCTTCTTCGGAGCGGGCTTCTTCTTGGGCGCCGCTTTCTTGGGCGCCACTTTCTTGGGCGCCGCCTTCTTCTTCGCCGCCTTCTTCTTGGGCTTGGCCTCAGCCGGCGCAACCAGCGCCTTCTCGGCCACGACGATCGGCGCCGAGGTCGACGTCAGCGCCTCCCAGGCCACGCTGGGCTTCGGGGGCGGACGAACACCACGCCGCTTGAAGATCGCCGTGGCCTCGGCCCGCGTTTTTTTGGACGCGTCCGCGCGCCCCAGCTTCGTCAGCACGTCTGACAGCTGCTCCAGCGCGCCGGCCCGGTCCAGCTCACAGTCCGCTTTTTCAAGCGTCGCCAGCCCCTGCCGGATCAAGCGCAGACCGTCCTCCACGCCCTTCTTCTCGTCCCACGCATGGCTCATGCCGCAGGTGATGTCGCCCTGCGTGATCCGCGCCACGCCCAGCAGCCGCAGGTTGCCCAGCTTCTCGGCCTCCTGGCTGGCGCGGTTGATGGCCCCCAGCGCCGCCGTGTGCTCGCCGCGCGCCATCGCCAGGGCTGACGCGTTGACCAGCACCGAGGCCAGCGTGCGCCTATCCCCAGCGCTCTCCGCGATGGCCTGCGCCTCCTCCAGATAGCTGGCAGCGCCGTCGAACTCGCCACTGTGCATGCACGACTCGGCCAGGTTTGTCATCAGCATCGCCGCGACCGGCCGGTTGCCGATCTCCTGCGTGATGACCAGGCTCTCCTTCCACGCTTCAGTGGCCCGTTTGACGTCGCCCCGACTCCAGTAGATGACACCCAGATTGTTCAGCGTCATCGACACGCCGGTGTTGTCCTGCAGCTTGCGGCGCAACGCCAGGGCGTCCAGCAGATGCTTCTCTGCAGACTGCATGTCGGATCGATCGAGATGCACGCACCCGATATAGTGCAGTGTCAGCGCCAACCCGCGCGGGTCCTTGAGCTGCGTACGGAGTTTTTTGGACCGCTCGTACGTCAGCAGCGCGCGCGCCGTATCGCCGGTCAGCCACGCCAGCTGCCCCAGGTCATCCAGCGCGTCCGCCACCCCACGCGAGTCGTGGATCGAGCGATACAGCTGCAGCGCCTGGATCAAGTGGTCCCGCGACGTATCGTAGTCGCCCATCGAGCGGTGGATCTGCCCCAGCTTGTTCAGCGCCACGGCCCCACGGCCACGGCTGCGCATCACCCACGCGTTCCGCAGCATGCGCCGGTACACACCGATGGCGCGGTCGTTTCGACCAACGGTCGCATACAGCGAGCCGAGGGCCTTCAGAGTGCTCAGCCGCTGCGGCAGCTCGTCGTCCGAGGTCAGACGCAGCGCGCGCTCGTACAAGTCGATCGCCTCGTTGTTGTGAAAGCTGCTCCGCGCCCGGCGCGCCGCCCGCTGATAAAACGACGCGGCCCGTGGGCTGTCGCCGCCTATCTCGTGGTGCATCGCGATTCGCGGCAGGTTGCTCTCCACAAAGCGCGGCTGCTGGAGCTCCAGCCACTGGGCCACACGGCGATGCAGCTTTCGGCGCGTGCGTGACGGCATCTGCTCGTACAAGAGCTCGGCGTCCACATCGGACCGAAAGGCGTACGCGTCCTCGCCCGGCAAACTCCGGTCGCTGCGACGCACCAGAATCTCGCGCGCCACCAACCCGTCCAGCATGGCTTTGAGCATCACGATGCCCTTGTCCTTGCCTACTCCGGCCGCGCTCCACACAGCGTAGTCCGCGCTCAGCCGCTGCAGCATGACCAGCGAGCCAAACCAGAACTGCGTCCCCACAACGGCCGCCTGCTGCAGCACTTTGAGGTCGTTGGACGTCAGGTTGGCCAGCCGCGCACTGGCGACGCCCCGCAGCGTGTCCGGGATATCCAGGTCAAAGAAGACCGTGTCGTCCACGATCCAGCGCGCACCACCATCGGTCGGGCAGATCACGCCCGTCTCGTGCAGGTAACGCACGATGGCCCGCAGCGCGTACGGGTTGCCGCCGCTCTTGTCCACGACGCGGCTGACCAGGTCCGGCTTCACGTCATCGATGCCCTCCAGCAGCCGCGACAGCGCCAGCTCGGCGTCCGCACGGTTCATGGGCGGCACCTCAACCACATCCAGCGCCTGCCAGCCCGGCTGGGCCGTGCGCAGCGTGGGTCGACCGACCGCCAGGACCAGCACCGGCACGTTGTGCATGCCGGTGGCGAGCAGGTCGACCAGCGCCAACAGCGGTGCGGGCGCCCGATGCGCCTCGTCCAGGACCAGGACCACCGGCGAGTTGAACGCCGTCCGGCGGAAGAAGCGGGTCAGCGCCTGGGACGCGCGCGGGATCAGTGTCTGGGCGTCACTGTCCGACGGCGACAGGTAGGGGCTGCGATCGATCTTGAATCCGACCAGAAAAGCGACCAGGTACGCGATCTCGGCGGCCTCGGACTCGGGCTGGCCCTCATCGGTGAGCTCCAGCGTGGCCTCTAGCAGCGCTTCGCCGGCGGCCCAGTCATCCGCCAGCGGCGGCAGCGACAGGAAGTCGCACAGCAGACGACCAAACACGGCGTACGGACGGGTGGCCTCATTGCGGCAGTGCGCCTGCGCCCACAAGACGGAGCGGTCGGCCTTCATCACCTCCGCCTTCAGGCGCGCCACAAACGTGCTGGTGCCGGTGCCGCGATCCCCGATCAGCAGCGCCAGACGTCCGCCCCACTGCTCAGCGGTCGTTTTGAACAGGTCGAACGCCTTCTTGAGCTCCCGATCCCGGCCGATCAGGTCGCCGACGTCATGATTCTCGGGGTTCCAGGGAAACAGCGAGACATCGCGCTCCTCGTCCGCCGGCTCGATCGCGCGCATGGACTCGAGCATGCGCTCGTCGTCAAAGTCGAACGCATCCTTGGACCGCTGCGCCCAGGAGCTGTTGGGCAGGATCGCCAGACACTCTTCACAGAATTCGAACGCGGTGATGTTCGCGTGACCGCACTGAGGGCAGTGCATCTAATCCCTCCGGCCTCAGAAAAAGGTGCCGTAATCTACTCAGCGGGGGTCACAATGCAAGGAAAGACCGCTCAACAGCCGCGCAGTACCCCGTTTTCGAAAAAAACTACACGCATAGGGGTTGACGCTGCGCTCAGGTGTCCTTTCGTTGCCTTGTCCGATGGGCACGCCGGGTGCCCGCAAATGACTAAAACAACAATGTTTCTAAGGAGTCAGCGTATGTACACGCACTTCACAGGCCTACCTATGCACCTGGCAGCGCTGGATCAAATGCGCCGCCAAATGGACAGTAGTTTCAATGGGTTTGGCTGGGTCCGCCCGGTTGCGGCTCCCAATCACGGACTCGTAGACACCGGCGACGCCTTTGTTTTCCGGGCGCTGGTCCCGGGCGTCTCCCAGGGCGATTTGGAGGTCTCGTTTGCCGACGGCACGCTGACCATCAAGGGCTCGCGCACCGTCGAGGCGCCCGATGGCTTCTCCGCGCAGCGCCAGGAGCGCCGCAGCTACTCGATCGAGCGCACGTTTGAGCTGCCTACCGCCATCGAGCCCGAGGGCATCGTGGCGGAGCTGAACGACGGCGTGCTGACCGTCGGCGTGCCCAAAGCGGCCGAGGCCCGTCCGCGAACCATCGAAATCAAAGTGAACTGAAAGGGGACAAGCATGAGCACATCAACTGACGCGATGATTTCAAAAGGCGAGACAGCGGCCTCCACCCGGACGGTGAGACCCCGCGTCGACGTCTACGTCAACGACGACGGCTTCAAGCTGGTCGGCGATTTCCCCGGCGTGAAGCCCGACGGCTTCGACGTCCGCGTGGATGAAGGCCGCCTGATTCTGGAGGGCGTTGTCGAGAAGACCGAGCACCACGCCGGCTTCCGTTACCACCGCTCCTTCACGCTTCCCCGCGAGCTGGACCTCGACAAACTCGAGGCTGCGCTGGCGGACGGCGTGCTGACCCTCTCCCTGCCTCGGGGCGACCAGGCGCGCGTACGCGCGATTCCCATCTCGGGACCGACCTCGGTGGCCGCCCCGTAACCCCGGCGGGGTGTTGAGCAAGTCCGCGCCGCCTTCCAGCCACGCTGGCCTGGCGGTGTCGGCGAGCGAAGCGGTCTGCCGACGCAGGCGGGGTGGTGCCCCGTCAAGGACGCAGACGCCGGGACCGCCCAGCCAGCGTGGCTGGAAGGTGGTGCGGACTTCGCCAACACCACGCTACCCCTCTTCCCCCCCCGGGGAGTCAGCTTCGGCCGGCTCCTCGGGGCCCTCCGCATCGCACGCCAGCACCGCATCCGGATTCAGCGCCAGCGCAATATCCATCAGCTCAGGCGGCAGATCCTCAAACGAGACGCTGCCATCGGGGTTGATGCGCATCTTGATCGGCGGCTTCTTCGGCGGGGCTTCTTTGGGCTTCTCAGCGTCACTCATCGCTGTTGACCATAACCGCTATCGCCTCGAAAAACCGGGCGTCCGCGTGGCCTGCCACGTCAAGGCGACGTGCGCCGTCGTCTTCGACCACCGGGTAGGGCGTCGCTTGCCGCGCTTTCTTACCCAGGCTGGCGTGCATGCGCATGATGTCCGGCCAGCCCATGGCCCGAGCGCCGTCAGGGCGATCCAGCTTCTCCGTGGAAGCGAAGTGAGTCTCGAAGAGGGCGATGCTGGCGCTGGTCAGCACCGCTTTGAACGCCATCTCGTCGCCGCCATCCGCGGCGGCAAAGAGCTTGGCGTGCAAGGCCACGGCCTCCGGGTCAGCGGGCTTCTGGGCGCGCTGCGGCACCGTACGCTCGGGCATGTTGCAGGCGGCCACCCCAAGCACGAGCAAGCAGAGGACCGCACCGCCCCTGCTCATTGAATCAGGGTCGCGCGCAGGCCCATCAGCAGGTGTTCGCCGACCATGCGCGGGTTGACGTTGCGCTGCAGAGACTCCTCGGCTTCATCGACCGCCGAGAGCGCCTCCAGCGACGCCGTGACGCCCATGTGCGGCAGTCCGATGTCGTGACGAAATGTCAGCTCCCCCTCGCCCGCGCCCGACGCACGCAGCATCGCGTCGCGCAGTCCGAGGCGCAGCGCGTCCAAAACCGCCGGCATGCTCGCCTTGTCGGCGCCCAGCGTCTCGGCCAGGTCCAGCAGCTCCGTCGGGGTCACACCGCCCAGACGCCCCAGCACGCCGAGCCACTGCGTCCGCAGCGCGGAGAGCTCGGGATCCATCAGGTTGGCCGCAGCGCCCAGCGAGCCGGCGCTCATGCCGGCCACCTCGTCGGCGGTCGTGGCGTCCAGGCCTTTTTCGTCGACCAGCCACTTGGAGACGATATCGCGCCCCAGCACCGAGAAGCGGACCTGCTGGCAGCGGCTGCGAATGGTGGCCAACAGCGCGTTGGGCTGAGCGCTCAGCAGCACGAAGACGTTGCGCGACGACGGCTCCTCAAGCGTCTTGAGCAGCGCGTTTGCCGCCGGCTCCTGCATCGCCTCGGCGGGGTGGACCAGTACGCAGCGCGTGGCCGCCTCGACCGGCGGAAACCGCAGCGACTTGGTCGCCGCGCGCACCTGCGCGATCTTGATGAAGCGGCCGTCCGGCTCCAGCTTCACCAGGTCGGGATGCTGCCCCGTCCGGATCTGCCGGCAGGTTCGACACGTATCGCAGGCGTCACCGTCCTCGGTGGGCTCCTTGCAGTTCAGCATCTGAAAGAACGCGGTGGCGACCAGCTGCTTGCCGATGCCCTCGGCGCCGCTGAAAAGATAGGCGTGAGAGACTCTGCCGCGGCGGTGCGCGGACCTCAGTCCCTCGATGAGCGCCTCATGACCCAGGATGGAAGAAAACGGCATGCGTGGACTTTACAGGGTAGTATGCGCGGGATGAAGCCCAAGGTGTCTTTGAGCTGGTTTTGGATGGCCTCATCGCTCGTCCTCGTGCTGACGCCGGCAGCGGCCGTCGCCGGACACCAGCCCAACCCCCTGCCGGTCTTCAGCGCAGACAACACCCGCCACGAGCTGCTCTATTCGGCCGAGGGCATCCGCTTCGAGGGCCACCTGTATGAGCAGACCGGCCGCTTTCGATACGCCACCTTGAGCACGTCTGATGGTGGGAAATGCGCGCGTGGGGACCTGCAGTTCGTGCGCACCGGAGACGTCATCGCGACCTGGACGGCATGGCGCGCATGCGATACCCGCCGCAAGGTGCTGGTCAGCAAGGTGAAGCGGCGCTTCTCGCGAGACGAGTCCAAGCCTGTGTGCGAGCAGACCGAGCACACCTTTGAGCGAAGGGGCGGCACGCTGACCCTGAAGAACAACTGCGACGGCACCATCACCCTGAGCAGCGGCGACCGCAAGATGGTGCTGAGCAGGACCGGCCGCGGCAAATACCGTGCGACAGGAGACGGTTGGCGCGTCTTCTGGCTCAGGTGGAAGCCCGGCGCCACCCGGATGAGCCTGAGCGCTCGCATTCGGCGCACCCGCGTGAAAGGTCGCTGGCAACTTCGTTAACAAGCCCTTAATAAAGCTGTGGTATGTTGCTGCGCGATCTGTTGGTAGTTGTAGGAGATCACGTTGGTTTTTCGCTGTTTAACGCTCTTTTTGATTATCCTTCCATTTGCGGCGCCCGCTCAGACAGTGGCGCCCCGTGCCCTGATGGGGTTGTCGGCACCGACGCAGGGCGACACACCCACGCTCAGGGCAACCAATTTCCTCAAGACTCGGCCGGATCTCGCCATCGATGTGGCAACCCTGATTCCGGTCAAAGTCACGCGCTTCGGCGCTGAGCGCGTTGTGCACTTTCAGCAGACCGCCCAGGGGCTGCCGGTCGAGGACCGGGTCGTCGCTGTGCACCTGGACAAGGTGGGCAACGTCCGCAGCGTGCAGTCGGACTACGTGCCGATCAGCCTCAAGAAGGGGCAAGCCGACATCGGCGAGAGCGCGGCCCGGGTGGCTGCGGCTGCCCGGATGAGCGGCGCCCCCACGGGCAAGGTACTCAAAGTGGTGCTGGCTCCCAGCCCCAACCTGTCCGCAGTCGCCTATCGCGTGGCGGTCGCAAAGATCCCGCTCGTACAGCACTTCTACGTGTACGTGGCGGCGACGGACGGCCACATCTTGATGGTGCGCAGCGCCGGAAAGGACATGCCGCGGGAGGTGACGCCATGATGCGCCGACTCCTGATTCTGAGCGCGGGCGCCGCCCTGTTTGCCACCGGCTGCGCCGAAAGCGGCGAGGCCGGCACAACCGACGATCCGGTCGCGGAGACCGACGGCAATGCGGACGGAACGGCTGACGGCGTCGACGACACGACGGACTCAGCGACGGACGACCCCACCGACGACGGCACCGACGACCCCGTCGAGCTGACCTTTCAGCCGTTGGCCTGGGTCTTTGAGTCCAACCCGATCGACACGCCCGACCCCATCGAGGTCGAGCTGCTGCACCTCACCAGCGAGGACCACACGCTGCAGGGCGACTTCGCCAACGTGCGCAACTGCCTGCCCGACGAGGAGAACGGCCAGCCGGTCGAGGTCAACGTGGGGCTGCCGCTGACGCTGACGACGTGCACGCCGACCCACGTGGCGGTGCCCGGCGACGACATGACCTATCGGCACATCAAGCCGCCGGAGGACCACGGCTCCGGCACGGACAGCACGGCCGAGCTGATGATGTACCACCACATGCAGCTCATCCATGACTACTTCCAGCAGGGCCACGGCCTGACGGATCTGGACCATCCGCTGGACGCGCTGGTCAACATCCAGGCGTTCGTCGATGCGGCGCCGTTCTGCCAGGAGTGGACGTCGCTGGGCAACGCGGCGTTTATGCCCGAGGGCGCGATCGGCCAGTTCGGCGTGGACCTGAGCATGGGTATCGAGGGCGACGCGATCGTCTTCGGCCAGACGACCTCCAAGGACTTCAGCTACGACGCGGACGTCATCTACCACGAGTACACGCACGCGATGATCGGCTCGACGCGCCTCAACGCCGTCTATCCCGACAAATTGGGGCTCAACAACCTGCCCGGCGCGCTGAACGAAGGGTATGCGGACTATTTCGCGGGCACGCTCTCCGACAACAGCGTGGTCGGCAACTACGCGCTCAACGACATCGAGCCCCAGACGATCTGCGGCTTTCCGCTGGGCCAGGGCGGCGCCAACATGGCCCGCGACATGGAGACCGAGCGGACCTGCGAGGACTTGACGGCCGAGGTGCATGCCGACGGTGAGATCTTTGCGAGCGCGCTGTGGGCCATTCGAAAGGCGCTCGGGGCCGAGAAGGCGGACGCCGTCATTTTGGGCGCGCTGGTCGGCTTTACGCACACTACCGATTTCCAGTTGGCATCGGCCGCCACGATCGAGCGCGCCAAGACCGACCTGGATGCCGCCGACGCCGCCGTGGTCGAGCAGATCTTCACAGACCGCGGCATCACCGACTGCGACCGCGTCGTACCCGTCACGTCCGTCGGCAAGCGCGGCATCCCCCTGCGCTTCGAGGGTGTGGGCAGCACGTTCACGCCGTTCCCGGGCTTTATGCCGGGCTACCTGCAGTTCAAAGTGGAGCTGCCCGAGAACGTCACCGCGGTGCGCATCTTCGTGTACGCCCAGGGCGGCAACAACAAGATGCAGGCGGTGTGGAAGCCGGGCGACCAGCCGATCAAGTACACCAACGGCATCCACGACGGCTTCAAGACCACCGACTTTGAGCTGGACGGCAACGCCACCTACAAGACGCGCCTGGCGGGCGGCTGTCTGGGCAAGGGCACGTGGACGTTCGCCATCCACAACCAGGGCGAGGGCTTTCAGGTCACCGGCATCGCCGCCTTCCCGAACACACAGCCGGTCGAAGACCTGAACTTCGATCCGCCTTGCGGTGACTGACATTGTACGGCTAACCTTCCCTTTCCACGTTTGAGGTGAGGAATGGCCAAGGTTTCCGTCAAGATCCCGACTCCGATGCGCCCACTGACGGGCGGCGCCGACCGCGTCGAGGCGGAGGGCAGCACCATCCGCGACCTGATCGACGACCTCGAGACGCGCCACCCGGGCATGAAGCCGCGGCTGCTGGACGACGCGGGCAAGCTGCGCCGGTTCATCAATCTGTACGCCAACCAGGACGACATCCGCTTTCTGGACAACCTGGAGACGGCGCTGGGCGACGGCGACGAGATCTCAGTCATCCCCGCCATCGCCGGGGGCTGATTGGCAGCATTGACGCTACAGCGCCTCGAAAACCTCACCGGCCAGATGAATGCCTGGGCGGTGCAGGGCTATCCCAACGAGGCCTGCGGTCTGATCGTGGAGCGCGACGGACGGCTGGCGGTCACCTGCTGTGAAAACCAGCAGGACAAGCTGCATGCGCTGGACCCGCAACGCTACACCCGCACGGCGGCCACGGCGTACAACCTGGACCCGATGGAGGTCGTGCGGGTGGTGGAAGCGGGCGCGGTAGTGCGTGGCGTCTTTCACTCGCACCCGGATCGCGGGGCCTATTTCTCTGACGAGGACGTGCTGAGCGCGCTGGGCGGCGACCCGGAGGGCGAGCCGGTGCTGCCGGGCGTG
Organism: uncultured Myxococcales bacterium; assembly: GCA_964545715.1. GTDB lineage: Bacteria > Myxococcota_A > UBA9042 > CAZJHX01. The sequence goes on along the minus strand of CAZJHX010000002.1, from coordinate 44,956 downwards.
GACTATGTGGTGCTGTCGGTGCGCGCCGGCGGGGTCGATGAGGCCCGGGTGTACAGCTGGGACGGCGATGCCCGGCGCTTCGCCGAGAAGACCTGATGTCGCAAAACGCACGAACCCGGGGCGGCGCCGGCGGTGGACCCACCGTTGACCACGATCTGACGCTGGAAGAGATCGTCGGCAACCACGGCCTGTTGAAGCTGGAGCTGATGACGCGCGGCCTTCGCATGGACGAGGCCCTGCAGAAAGAGCGGCTTTCCAGCATCGGGCCATCAGCCTTCGCGACCGCTTTTGAGTTGGACGTGCGTTTGCCATCCGGAACCGCCGTGACGGCGCCTGTGCATCCCGTGCTGGTCGCGGAGTCGCCGTATACGCTGTGCCGCAGCGAAGAGGGCTATTCCATCGAGACCGAGGCCGGGTCCGTGCCGGTCGTGGTGCCCAACCCGCCCTCGTTCTACTCCAAGCAGACGACCAGCGGCGTGCCCTTTGGCCGATTCGCCACGATTCACGGCGGCTACCTGGCGCTCAGCCCGATCAACGAGTGCGAGTTCTTGCAGTCGACCGATCGCTGCCGCTTTTGCAGCGTCCAGGGCAGCAAGCCGGGCGAGGGATCGCGGCTGCCGGTGCAGGATCTCGTGGAGGCGGTGCGCGCCGCCCAGTCAGAGCGGCCGATTCAGATGATCTACCTGTCGGTGGGCTACATCAAAGGCGCTGACAGCGGCGTGGCGGCGTTGGAGCCCTACGTACGGGCCATCAAGAAGGCCTTCAACGTGCTGGTCGCTATCGACGCGCTGCCACCGTCGGACGACGAGTGGATCGACCGCACCTACGCCATGGGCGTGGACTCGGTCAGCTACAACCTGGAGATCTTCGGGCCCGACTGGTTCAAGAAGATCTGCCCCGGGCCCGCGCGCAAGCTGGGCCGAAACCGCTTCTTGGACGCCCTGTCGTACGCGACGACCGTCTTCAATCCAGGAGCGGTGATCTCACACCTGATCGTGGGCCTGGAGCCGGTTCAGAACACAGTGGACGGCATCGACGAGCTCGTAAAACGCAACATCGTGCCGGTGCTGCCGGTGTTTCGCCCGTTCAAGGGCATCGACCTGCGGCAGGCGGACGAGCACCCCGACCTGACAACGCGCGAGCTGAGCCGGGTGTACGCGCACCTGTACCGCAAGCTGCGCGAGCACAACATCCCGATGGGGTGGGTGCGGGACATCAGCGTGGTCACCACGCCCATGGAGGGGCGCTTCTTCGTCGGCGGCGAGTCGGCCCTCTCCGGTTTCTTCAACCGGGTCTTCAAGGACCCGCATCGCAAACCGAGCCCGCGTCTGGTCGACCTTCGACGGACGCTGCGGGTGCGGGAATCCACAGAGGAAGAATGAGCTTCGATCGATACAAAGGCACCGACGACTACATCGCCAGCGACGACCTGCGACAGTCGGTCAACGTGAGCATCGCGCTGCAGCGCCCTCTCTTGATCCGCGGCGAGCCGGGCACCGGAAAGACCGTCTTGTCCCGCAGCATCGCCAAGTCGCTGGAGCTGGACATCATCGAGTGGCCGATCAAGTCGACGACGCGGGCGCAAGACGGCCTGTATCTGTACGACGCGGTGCAGCGCCTGCACGACAGCCGCTTTGGAGACCACGACGTCAGCGACATCTCCCAGTACATCAAGCTGGGGCCGCTGGGGCAGTCGTTCGAGTCCAGCAAGCAGGTGGTGCTGTTGATCGACGAGGTGGACAAGGCGGACATCGAGTTCCCCAACGACCTGCTGGCCGAGCTGGACCAGATGTGCTTCACCGTTTTGGAGACAGGTCGCGAGGTCAAGGCCCAGACGCGGCCGATCGTGATCATCACGTCCAACGCGGAAAAGGAGCTCCCGGACGCGTTTTTGCGGCGCTGTGTGTTCCACTACATCACCTTCCCGTCACGGGAGCTGATGGGGCAGATCGTCAACGTGCACTTCCCGGATCTGGAGGCGTCGATGCTGGCGCAGGCGCTGACCCGCTTTTATGCGCTGCGCGACGTGGACGGGCTGCGCAAGAAGCCGTCGACCAGTGAGCTGATCGACTGGATTCTGGCGCTGCGACGCGCTGGGATCTCGGAGGAGCGGCTGAAAGAGGAGCTGCCGTTCGTCGGGGCGCTTATCAAGACCGAGTCCGACCTGGAGCACCTGAACCGCTCACGTCTACGCAGCTTCAAGCGATAGGAGACTGCCCGCGTGTTTCTCGACCTCTTCGACAGCCTGAGAGCCAAGGGCATCAAGTGCACCACCCACGAGTGGCTGGCGCTGATGGATGCGCTGAAGTCCGGTGTCGTGGGGCCCAGCCTGGTCAGCTTCTACTGGACGGCCCGCGCGCTGCTGGTGAAGCGGGAGGCTGACTTCGATCGTTTCGATGAGGCGTTTCTGCACGTGTTCGCGGGGATCGAGGCCGGAGAGGAGGCCATCGAGGACGTCCTGAAGTGGCTGGACAACCCCAAGGGCATGCCGCAGCTGACCGCGGCGCAGATGGAGGCGCTGCAAAACCTGGACTTCGAGGAGCTGCGAAAGCTCTTCGAGGAGCGCCTGGCGGAGCAGAAAGAGCGCCACGACGGCGGCAGTCGCTGGATCGGGACGGGCGGTACAAGCCCGTTCGGCAGCGGCGGCGTCAATCCGGCGGGCGTGCGGGTAGGCGGCGGCGGAGGCGGGCGCAGTGCGGTGCAGATCGCGACCAAGCGGGCGTTTCAAAACTATCGCGATGACCTGGTCCTGGACGTGCGGCAGACCCAGGTGGCGCTGCGACGGCTGCGGCGCTTGATTCGGCGCGGGATGCAGGAAGAGCTGGATATCGACGAGACCGTCGACAAGACGGGGCGCAACGCGGGCGACCTCGAGCTGGTCTTTCGGCCGCCGCGCCGCAACCAGATCCGGCTGACCCTGATGATGGACGCAGGCGGCAGCATGTCTCCGTTCGCGCGCCTGGTATCGACCCTGTTCACGGCCGCGAGCAAGTCGAGCCACTGGAAGAGCTTCAAGTCGTATTATTTCCACAACGCGGTGTACGAGAGCGTGTGGACCGACATTCGGCGCCGCGATGAAAAGCCGACGGCGGACGTCGTGGCTGAGGCGGCTGAGGGCAGCGTGCTGATCATGGTCGGCGACGCGACGATGCATCCGGCTGAGCTGACCGAGCGCTGGGGCTCGATCGACTACTGGCACCGCAATGAGACCTCCGGCATCGACTGGCTGTGGAAGCTGCGGCGCGCATACAAAAACGCGGCGTGGCTCAACCCCCTACCCGATCGCTGGTGGAACGCGCCGAGCTGCAGCCTGATAGGCCAGGTCTTTCCAATGTACGGCCTGACGCTCAAGGGCATTGACGATGCGGTCAAGGACTTGCGGAACGCGCGAACCTGACGGTACCGTCGGGGTCCGTTGAAAACCCTGGCACTACTCGCGCTTCTGGCGGTCGCGCAGAGCGACCCGAGCACCCCGAAGGACCCGACCGACAAAGCCGGCGAGGCCGACGGCTCGGAGGCGTCCGACGAGGATGCGCCCGAAGAGGAGCGCGAGCTGGGTGCGCGCGAGCTGCTGGGCGGACCGGCTGAGCTCGACGACGCCTGGTTCTCGGCGATGGGTGCGCTGGCGCGGACGGACTTCGACGCGGCGCAGACCTTTCTGCTGCAGGTCATCGAGCATCGCAAGCGCCTGGGCGTGCCCAACTTCTACGCGATGAGCGACTCGGTGCTGGTGCACGCCGTGGCGGCGGCTGAGAAGGGGCTCAACAAGGACGCGCTACGGCTGCTGGACGTGGCCGGCAAGCTGGCGCCCGACAACCCCCGAGTTGCGCTGACGGCTGTGGAGATCCGCCTGACGGTGGACGGGCTGTATGGCGGCATCTTCGGCGACTTGAGCGACGCCATGAAGCTGCAGCTGGCACATCTGGGCGAGCGGACGGTGCTGACGGGCCGGCTCTTCTCGACCGCGTTGATGACGCTGTATTGGATCGTGGTCTTTTTCGGGCTGGGGATGCTGGCGCGACATGGTCCGCAGCTGGCCCACGACGCCGGGCACCTGCTGCCCAAAGCCGTGCGCGGGCCGCCGCTGGCGGTGCTGGGGCTGGTGCTGCTGATCGTGGCGCCGCTGTCGATCGGCGTCGGCCTGGTCCTGATGTCGATGGTCTGGTGCGTGGTGATGTGGGCCTATCTGGGCGGGCGCGAGCGCGCGATGGGCATCATCTTGTTTCTGGCGGTCGCGGCGACGCCGGCGCTGAACGGGCGCTACGGCCTGGCGCTGAGCTACTCAAACAGCGTCGAGGAGGCGCTGTTTCAGTGCACGCATGGGCGGTGCCCGAAGCCGATGAAGGACAGGCTGGCGCCCGTGGCGAGCGCGGGCGGCACCGAGGAGGAGGTGGCGCTGGGAGTCCTGCTGAAGCGCTACGGAGCGGCCAACCAAAAGAAGATCCTGCCGCTGCACGATGCGGTGAGGCGGCTGCGGGCGGCCTCGACGCGCGACCAGCAGTCCTACAGCGCGGCCGTGAACCTCGCCAACGCGCTGTACACGCGCGCCAATCGGGAGTGCCGCGACACGGGCCGAAAGCCGCGCCTCGATGACATCGACAAGCTGTACGTGCGGGCGGCGACGCTGAGTGAGGCCCCGCTGGAGGCCGAGTACAATCGCTCGGTGCTGCTGCGCCAGCTGGGCGAAGACACGGAGTGGAAGGAGCCGCTGCAGCGAGCTCGTACGATGGCCCCCAAGCGCATCACGGAGCTGATCAAGGCCGCCGGTGAGCCCTCTGAGGAGGACTGCCCGCCGCTGTTCAACGGCAACATTCATCTGATCGATGCGCGCCCGTCGACCGCAGCGCTGGCCGCTCGGCTGAAGAGCAACGCACGCAGCGCAGGACCGATCCTGGTGCCGTTCGGCTACCTGCTGGCGGGGATCGTGGACGCGGCCTTTATGCCGATGGTGGGCGTCGCGTGCGCGCTGATCCTGCTGCTGGGCGCCGGCTTCCAGCGGCTGCTGACGCCCGCGTTCAACTGTACCGACTGCGGTCGCGTGGCGTGTGCGCGCTGCCGGCGCGAGCTGAAGACCCTCGATATCTGCGAGCGGTGCCTCTTCATCAAGATCAAGGGCGCCTTCGTCGACTCGCGCGACAAGTGGCTGCGCGATCGCGGCATTCAGGCGGTCACCGACAGCAAGCTGATGTTTGGGCGCATCATCACCTTCTTCATCCCAGGGTTTGGTCACCTCCTACTGGGCAAGACGGTGCGCGGCACGCTGTACCTGACGCTGTTTGTCTATGTGATGTTGCTGCTGCTGGCGGCGCCGTCCCTGGTCCCGGACGTGGGCCTGGTGGGCGCCAGCGGGCTGCCGCTGGGGGTGGGCGCCGCCATGTCGGCGCTACTGATGTACTTGATCGCGGTGCTGGATATGGCCGCCTCGGAGCGCAAGTAATGGACGCGCGATGGACCTTTGCCAGAGTGTTCAAGCTGATGTACGAGCGCTCGAACACCGGCATTCTGGACGTGCTGGGGCCGGACGGCGAGGTCCGACTTCATCTGCGCGAGGGTAAGGTCGTCAACGTAGAGACGCTGGACGCCGACCGCTGGATGCTGGGGGACTTTCTGCTGGAGAGCGAGACCCTGGCCGAGAACCAGCTGTACAAAGTGATGCGCCGGGCCAAGAAGTCGCAGGAGCCCGTCGAAGACGTGCTGGTCAAGCGTGGACTGGTCACCAAGGACATCCTGAAGCGCTTCATCGAGCTGCATGTGCGCGAGACTATCTTTCCGCTGTTTCGCAAGACCGGGATCACCTGTCGCTTCGACGAGGTGGAGCCCATGGCGAACCCGTGGATTGCGCCCATCCCGGCCGCATACTTCCTACGCAACGCCGACCGCCGCACGAAGCTGTGGCCCAAGCTCCTGCAGCGCATCCCCAACGAGGACTACGTCTTCGACAAGGTGGACACCTTCATCGCCTCCATCCTGGGGCAGAGCGGCGCCCTGCCGGCCCAGCTGACCGAGGAGGAGGGCGAGGAGCCCAAAGAGATGGAGCCGATCGGCGGCAACGAGCGCATCGTCTACTTCTACGTCAACGGCAAGAAGACGGTCCGACAGCTGGCCTACGCGTCGTGCCTGGGGGAGTTCGAGACGTACATCTCGCTGGTGAAGCTGCACGAGCGCGGCTTCATCGAGGCAGTCACAAGCAAGGGAAAGGGCGAGAAGCTCAAGAAAAAGCGCGTGGTTCTGCCGCTGGCCGCGCGCACCCTGGCCTACGTGCTGGCGGCCTGCGTCGTGGCGGCCCTGATATGGCTGCGACCCGGCGCACTGCAGCATCCGGAGGGCTTTGTCAGCGTGATGCCGCCGGCGCTGGAGGAGCACATTCAAGAACACAACCGCGCTCGCGTCACCACAGCCCTCGAAACGTGGTTCTTGACGAGTGAGCGCCCATGGCGGTATCCCATCGCGCTCGAACAGCTCGTCTCGATGGAGCTGTTGGGGGAAGGCGAGCTCGAGGAGCCCGCTTGGAGCGAGGCCTTCCGCTACACTGCGGTTGGGGAGCCACCGCTCTCGTACACGCTCGTCAAAGAGTGACGGAGACGCATTGACCGATCGCGAGAAAAAGGTCTGCATCAAGCTGGACGATCCGGAGACCCTGCAAAAGGTCAGCGGCGTCAACGACGTGAACCTGCGCCTGGTGCAGCGCAAGATCGGCGTAGGCATCAGCGTGCGCGGCGACGAGCTGACCATCAAAGGCGACGAGTTTGCTGTCGACCTGGCAGAGTCGGTGCTGCAGCAGCTGTACAACGTGTCTCGCAAGGGCCACCCGGTCTACAAGCCGGACGTGGTGCGGGCTATCGAGATCCTGTCGGCCAACGGCAACGCCAGCCTCGAGGGCGTATGGCTGGACACGGTGTTGATCTCCGGCACCAAAGCCCGCATCGCACCCAAGAACCTGAACCAGAAGAACTATGTCGAGGCGATTCGACGCCTGGACATCGTCTTCGGCGCCGGCCCGGCGGGCACCGGCAAGACCTATCTGGCGATGGCGATGGCGGTGGCGGCCCACACCAAGAATCAGTTCAAGCGCATCGTGTTGACCCGGCCGGCGGTCGAGGCCGGTGAGAAGCTGGGCTTTTTGCCGGGGGACCTAGCGGAGAAGGTCAACCCGTACCTGCGCCCGCTGTACGACGCCCTGAACGACATGATGGATCTCGACCGCGCCCGGCGTCTCATCGACAAAGGCGTCATCGAGGTCGCGCCGCTGGCCTTCATGCGCGGACGCACCCTCAACGACAGCTTTGTCATCCTGGACGAGGCCCAAAACGCCACCATCGAGCAGATGAAGATGTTTCTGACGCGCCTGGGCTACAACTCCAAGGCCGTCATCACGGGCGACGTCACCCAGACGGACCTGGACCCGGGCCGGATGAGCGGGCTGGCCCACGCGGTGGACATCCTGGCGTCGGTCGACGACATCGGGATCGTCCGGTTCACGGAGAAGGACGTGGTCCGCCACCCGCTGGTCCAGAAGATCATCGTGGCGTACGACCGCGCCGAGACGCGCGCCCGGGAGCGCGAGCAAGAGCGCGAGGACGAGCGCAACAGAGTGGCCGCCGAGCGCGCGGACGCCCGCAGCGACGCCTAGGCGTCCCGGCTGCAACCGGATGGCCATCGAGATCTACAACCGCCAGCGCCGCGTCGTGGGCTTTGACACGCCGGCCCTGCGCACCCGCGCAGCACTGATCGCCAACGCCGCCGACATCCCGCACGCAGAGGTCTGCCTGACGCTGGTGAGCGACGCGCGCATCCACGCGCTAAACCGCGACTACCGCAAAAAGGACCGGCCCACCGACGTCCTGTCCTTTGCCCAGAACGAGGGAGAGTTCGCGGACCTCAACGACACCGTGCTGGGCGACGTCTTGATCAGCCTCGAGACCGCCGACCGCCAGCGCGCCGGCCGCACCCTGGACGATGAGGTCACACACCTGCTCATCCACGGCGTACTCCACCTGCTGGGGCACGACCACATCGAAGATGACGAAGCTGAAGTCATGCAGGCCGAAGAGCGCCGCATCTGGGCCGCGATCTGGGCCGCTGAGTCAAAGTAAAGACAGCTGAACGGCCTCCTGTGGTCTGCGAAACGTGCTGCACTCAACACGGTCGACCCCGATGGTCTCGGAGTTCAGGCCCAGGCGCGCACAGGTCGTCTTGAACAGGGTGTCGATGGCGCCCCAATACTGCCCCTTGCCGGTCATGCGATCGCCGAAGCCGCTATTGTTCATCTTGCCGTCGCGAGCGTCGCGAATGCGGGACAGCACACGGTCGGCGCGCATCGGAAAGGCCGCGCGGATGCGCTCCTCGAAGACCGCCTCCACCGGACCGCTGAGACGGACCATGATGTGGCCCGCGCGGATGGCGCCCGCGCCGTGTGCCGCCTCCAGGATCGCCGGGATGTCCTGATCGTTCAGGCCCGGGATGATCGGCGCCACGTTGACTCCAACCGGGATGCCGGCCTCGTGCAGCCGCTGCATGGCGCGGATGCGGCGCTGTGGTTTGGGCGCGAAGGGCTCGACCTTTCGGCACGCCTCAGCGTCCCAAAACGGGATCGACATGGTCACAAAGCAGGACGCCTCCCGGGCCAGCTCGGCCAGCAGGTCGATATCGCGCTCGATCAGGGCGCTCTTGGTGATGATCGAGACCGGATTGCGAAACTCCAGACACACCTCCAGACAGGCGCGCGTCAGCTTGTACGAGGCCTCCAGCGGCTGATAGCAGTCGGTGTTGCCTGAGAACAGCACGCTCTCGCCCTGCCACGAGCGCTTCATGAAGGTCTTGCGCAGCAGGGATGCGGCCTCGGGCTTGAACGTGATCTTGCGGTCGAAGTCGGTGCCGGCGCCCCAGTCCAGGTATTGGTGCGTCGGCCGTGCGTAGCAATACGCGCAGGCGTGCATGCAGCCGCGGTAGGGGTTCAGGCTCCACGTGAACGGGAGATCCGGGCTGTCGTTTTTAGCCAGGATCGTCTTGCTGTTGTCCGCATAGACCTGCAGATCCACAGCCGGCGGCGGACCATCCCACTCCATGTGCGACGAGTGAAACGGATTGGGCGGGTTGCTGACCGCCGAGAGGGGTCGATATCGAGCCTTGTTAACCACTGAACATCAGTGTAGCCCCGACGTTGATCCTGTCAAGAGGTAACGCGTTCTGGTATCCTTTTCGCGCTTTTTACGGCCCTGTGGAGGAGCTCCCCTGATGCGGTATCCGGTGATTTGGTTGTTGGCTGGACTTCTCGTTGCCGCGTGCGGCAGCGAAGTCGAGAAGGAGGGGCCGGCAAAGCCGGTTGAAGACCCGGGGTTGATTCCTGAGCTGGAGGGCAACGACAACCTGCAGCCGCTCGGGACGCTGGGTGTGACCGAGGGCTCGCTGTACAACGATGTGGCCGTCAGCGAGGGCTACATCTACGCATGCACCGGGGCCGAGGGCCTGGCGGTTGCAGCGATCGGCGACGGGTTCACGCTGGAGTTCGTCAACGAGAAGCTCGAGTTCACGGACGGCAAGGGCTGCCGGACAGTGACTGTCGCACCGGATGGGGCGATCTTCGCGACCGGCCAGGCCGCGGCGGGCGGATCGTTCATCTCGAGCATCGCTGCCGGGGGCGGAAGCGTCGGCGGCTCCGTTGTGGACGCGGGCATCCTCATCGAGAGCATCGCAGCCACCAACACGCATGTCTTCGCCTTTTTGGGCGAGGGTGGCCTGAAGGTCTACGGACGCAACGACGGCCAGCTGGCTGAGGTCGGCGCGCTGCCGAGCGGCTTCGATCAGGCGCTGGGCGGAGCGGTCTGGTGCCACGACAAGGACGCCGAGGACCCCGAAGACATGGGCACCTGCGACCGTCTGGTCGTGGCCAACGGTCTCGGTGGCGAGGGCGGCAACAAGCGCATTCTGGTGCTGGACATCTCGGACCCGACCAGCCCGACTATCGACGCTAGCTTCAAGGCCTATGGCACCGCACGCCGCGTCGTGGTCTCCGGCGACTACGCCTACGTGGCCCAGGTGGCGGGCGGCATCAGCGTCTTTGACCTCACGTCCGACGCCCCGTTCCCGCCCATGAGCTCCTGGTCGACCCACGCGTCTTCGGTGGAGCTGGCGCTGACCGAGGACGGCCGCATCTTTGTCGCCAACATGGAGGACCTCTGCGTACTGGACGCGACCACGCCCAACGACATCTCGTTTGTGGCCAGCGAGTACATCAACACACCCAACGGCGGCACACCACGCGTCGTCTCGGTCCGTGCGGCCACCGGCGTCGCGGTGGCAGCCGAGTGGTCCGGACTTTGGACCTACGCCTACGCGGACGGCAAGGTCGCCGCGGACATCCACCTGGCAAAGACCAAGCTCAACCTGGGGCTGGTCTATCCGCCCGACTACAAGGGCAAGGGCATCCTGCTGCGCAACATGGGCAACGAGCCGCTGGAGATCTCGGATCTCAAGATCGTTGACGAGTCCGGTGAATCGCATCCGGCGTTCACAATCGAGGTGGACAAGAACACGCTGCAGGTCGGCGCCAAGGCGCTGCTGGAGATTCGCTTCACTCCGGTCGATGACCAGCCGGTCGAGGTCTGGGCGCAGCTGGCGACCAACGACCCCGATGAGGCCAACGTCCGGATCCCGGTAACGGCCAACCAGATCGACGGCTATCAGGTCGGCGCCAAATTCGACCCGAACGGAGAGCTGAACTACAGCGAGTACAAGACAGGCAACATCGTCACCTACAAGAGTGAATATGCGGGCAAAGTCGTCGTGATGGCGTACTTTGCAAGCTGGTGAGGCACCTGTGGTCTGGAGTTATCAGACCTCAAAGCGGAAGCAGAGAAACTCGGAAACCCCGCGGACCTCGTCATCATCGGCGTCGGCATCCCCGGTGAAACCACCGACACCGTCGAGCAGTTCAAGCAGAACTACGGCCTGGAAGGCATCGAGTTCTGGATCGACAACGAGAACAACTACCAGGAGCTCATCGAGCCCGGTGGCCGCATGTTCCCGATCGATGTCGTGATCAACAAAGAGGGCATCATCGTGTACCTCGAAAACGGCTACGTGCCCGGCGCCGCCATGGCGGAAGCCGCCTCAGCCCTCAAGTAGCCCCCCCCGCCGGTCTAGGGCTTGAGAATCCAGATATCGGAGAAGGGCCCGTAGCCCAGCGCCACGCGACCGAGCAGCGGCGCCTCGAACCAGAGGCTGCCGCGCACGCTGAACGGGATCTCGAAGGCCACGTCTGCGCCCTTGAGCACGTCACTGACCAGCTGGTCGACCAGGTGCGCCATGATGTCGATCATCGCGTCCACGCCCAGCGAGAAGCGCACGCGCACCTCAAACTTCTCCGAGCCGGCTGGAATCAGGCGCTGGGCCAGGTTGTCCAGCTCGCCGTTGATGGCTGCGTCCACGGTCAGGATCAGCAGATCCAGCACCCGGTCCTTCAGGTCATCGATGGTCTCGATGTCGGCCTCATCCGACTTGCAGCTGTTCTCGCCGGGGTCGCCCGTACAGGCGACGTCGTCCGGGTTGCACAAGACCGTGCAAACGGCCCCCAATTCGGTCTGCTGCGTCCCCTCGAAGACGTTGATCGCAGCGAGGATCTCGGTGGTGGGGATCGGAAACTCGTTGGGGTTGTCCACCTCGTAGATGAGCTCGAAGTGGAACTGCATCTGGTGCGGCAGCGGCGGCTCGCCCAGCGGAATCAGGCACGTCAGCCCGGTCGGATCCGGATTGATCTGCGGACAGTAATAGGCGGCGATCATCTGCGGCGTGGGCGACGCCACCAGCGTGGTCTGCGCCAGCTCCACTTTGGGGCTGAGCACCTCGACGGCCTCGGGCGTGATCACACCGCTGTTGTTGAGCAGCTCACAGCTGGGCAGCATCAAAACCGCCGCTATCGCTATCATGCGTTTCATATCGAGCCTCCGTTGCTCCCGCCGCTTCCTGTTGGACGCGGTGGGTACGCGGTCTATTCTGGCGCCGTTACAGACTGCGCGCGCAGCGGATGCCAATCGTGGGACTGGACTTGGAGCTGGCCAGCGTTTTGTCCAGGCGGTCGCCGGGGCGGGCTTCGCACGTGTTCTGCGTGATGTAGTTTCCGCCGCGATAGGCGTGAAGACCGCCGCCGCTGCCGCCGTCGGCGTCCTTGTCCGGGTCGAACGCGACATCGCGCCGCTGGCAGACCCAGAGCGTCTTGTCGGGCGTGCGACCAAAGCACTGCGCAAAGCACTTGCCGCTGACCACGTCGTTGCCGTCGTTGTCCTGCTCGATGCACGGCACGCACGTCTCAAAGGCGTCCGCGCAGTTCTGGAAGTCGGTGCCGGTCTCCTCGGAGCACTCGTCGTAGGCGCTGGCGCAATCCAGTCCGGTCATCGGCGACGAGCAGGTCACGTCCTCTTCAAAGTTGTTGGACACCCACTCGCTCACGTTGCCGCCCATGCCGTGCAGCTCGCGGCCGCCAATCAGGATGACGTCGTCCACCATGGAGCCGATCGCCGGCTGGGCAAACCCAAACTTGGAGTTGCAGCCCGCCACGGCGACGTCCTGGCCGTCACAGGCCTCCAGGGAGCTGCCCCATGGGAAGCGCGGTTTGTCGTCCTGCGTCGTCGCGCGGGCGGCCGCCTCCCACTCAAACTCACTGGGCAGCCGCTTGCCGACAAACCCGCAGTACTCCTTGGCCTGCAGCCAGGTCACGTTCACGACTGGGAAATCGTTGAAGCGGCCGTCCTTGTCGCTGTAGTACTTCTCGTAGGCGCCGCCGCCCAGCGCGTTCACCGCGCCCGGCTCGCTACACGCACCACGCGCGACACAGTGCTGGTACTGCAGGTTGGTCACCTCGTGCTCGTCGATCTCGAACGAGTCGACCTCCACCTGCATCGTCGGATACACCCGCGGCGGCTTCTTCTGCGAGCAGAAGTCGTCCTCCTCGGAGTCCAGGCACATCGCCTCGGTGCCAAACGTGTACTCCACCTGCCCACTGGCGGCGGTGGGAATCACGATCATCGACGTCGGCGACGGCGGCGTCCGCCCCTTCGCACACCCAAGCGCCATTGCACCCGCGGAGATCAGCAATATCCAGGTATGCCGCATTAGAAGCGCATCCCCGTGCCGATGAAGGCACCGCCGCGCGTGGGCATGACCGTGAAATCGAACCGCGGCCCGCGATCGACGATCAGATCCCTGGTATCCACGCTGTCCGTATAGGCCTCCCAGATCAGCAGGATGGTTCCGATGCCGATCAGACTCCCGCCGGCGCCATAGCCCACGTTCTGTACCAGCTGCAGGTCGCTGAAGTCCGTCGTATCGTTGAACTCGTCCTCGGCGAAGCGGAAGGCAACGACGCCACCCGCGATGGCCACCAACCCGATCGACACGCTGGCCCACCCGATGTAGGAGCGCCAGGACGGCTCGGGATCGCGCAACACCATGCTGTACGTGAGCTCGGTCATCTCGCCCTGCTTCACCGAGAAGCTGGCGTTGATCGTCGTGTAGCGGTCCTTCTTCAAGACCAGCTGGTGACTGCCGATGGGCAGCTCCGGCGTCTCCAGGTACGGCGACAAGCCGTAGTTCTTGCCGTCGATGTAGATCGTGGCCTCGCGAATGTTCACCTTGATGCGCACGGTGCCGTTGTTGACGACCTGCTGCAGGTCGAACAGGAAGCGCCCCTCCTGCTTGGGCTGGACGACGATGAACGTCTCGACCGGCTTGAACCCCTCCTTGGTGATGAAGATCTTGTAGGTCCCAGGCTCCAGCTTCTTGGTCAGCGGGGTCACGCCAAGCAACTTGCCCTTCTCGCCTATGGAGACCTGTGCGCCTGCCGGCGTGCTCTCGATCGAGATCGGTGGCTGGGCGGTCTCGCGACACTTCTCAATCGACCGGTTGATGCTGATGATCTCCGCCGGATCGGCGCCGTCGTGCTCTTTTCGGTACGCGGCGAGGTAGTTGGTGTAGCTGTCGACGCAGCCCTTCCAGTTGCCGACCTGCTCGTAGCAATAAGCCAGGTTGTAATAAACGTCGGTCATCGGGAACACGAGAATGCTCTGCTGAAACTTGCTGGCGGCGTCGGCATAGTGGCCGTCCTGCGCCAGCTGCGCCCCGGTCTTGGCCAGCGCAGTCGCCCGCTGCTTGGGCGTGAGCATCATCCCTCCGGGCGGCTTACCGGCCCTGGGCGGCGGCGTCTCGTCCGTCTTAGGCGGATCCGTCGCCGGCGGCTTGGCGGGCTCGGTCTTGTCCGGTGGTGGCCGCCACGAGGGGGGCGGGTCCTTCTTCTGCGCAGTGGCCGGCGCGGCGAGCAGCAGCAACGCCAAACCGAGCACGATCTGAATCCTGCAACGTGTCACAACGGCTCCCAACAGGTGGCCGGAGCTTAAGCCCCCGCACCCGCTTTATCAAGCCGTCGCGGTGGAACGGTCGTTATCTGACTATGTGCGCGCGCACCGCAACGATGAGCATGCCGCCCTTGTAACGGCGTCCCGCCTGGAAGAAGAGGCCGCCGTTGTGCACTTTCACGCGCGTCTTGAGGCCGCCGACCTCCATCAGCAGGCGCAGTCGACTGCCGTCCCCACCGAGATAGGTCAAGCTGAGCTGCGTATCGTTGGGCAGGGCCTCGCTCGAGCGCTGGCCACGGGACAGCGGCATGCTGCGCTTGGAGACCTGCTTGAAGGACTGATATTTGGACCCGAAAGAGTTCTCCAGGTACCGCTTCAGCGGCTTCAGCGTCGGGTCTACGAACGGCTTTCCACGCGTGGCGTGAATGATCTGAATCTCGCACCGGACCTTGCCCGACTTGCCACTGGACCCCGGATCGGGCCCCAACGACATGCTCATGGCAAATGCGGCGATTACGACGGCAATCATGACCTAAATCCGCCCCTCGTCATCGTCTACGATGTGCCACACGACCGCCGGAGTGGATGGATCCTCCGGGTCGATATCGATCAAGATCGTGCCGCTCTCGGCCTCGGCGCTCTCGATCACCAGCGTATTGTCGGGCAGGTTGGTCATCTCCACGGCGGCCGTCGCCGGGTCGGCAACCGGCTTGGTGGTCGGCATCGACTGGACGAACCAGACGCACACCAGAATCGCCGCAGCCGCGGCCAGCCCCCCGAGCGCGGCCTCGAGACGCTGTGTCTCCCACCACACCCGCAGGCGGGCGACCCATCCGGCAGGCGCGGCCGTGGGCGCCGTAACGGGAGCGTCCGGCACCACCCGCGGCTTGGCGGCCTGCAGCTGTTCGTCGATGCGGCCCCACAGCTGATCGAGCGGCGCACGCGCGACCGCGTCCACAATCTCGGCCCGCATGGCGCCCTGGATCGCCTCGAACGCCTCGATATGGTCCCGGCAGTGCTGGCATTCTTCCAGCGCCGCCTCCACTCGGGCGATCAGTGACGGCTCCAGCTCACCGTCCATGTAGCGCTCAAGCAGCGCGTCGTCTTTCAGGCAGCTCATTGTGCTACTCCCGCTTCAGGTACCGTCGTAAAGAACTCTGCAAATTCTGCCGCGCATGATGCAGCCGACTCATGACCGTACCCACGGAGATGTCGAGCACCTCCGCGATTTCTTTGTATGACAGGCCTTCGATCTCTCGCAATACAATTACCTGTCGATGCTTCTCCGACAGACCGTCGAGCGCCCGACCGATTTCGTGTCGAAGCTCTCTCCGGCCCAACTCTTTTGACGGGTCACCCGACGCTGTCGCAGTGACCAGTCCCCCGCTTTCGGCGACCGCCCGCCGATGGTCCAACTTATCGTCGTAATCCACCTCGGTCGCGCGAGCCGCCTTGCGCTTAAAATCGATGCACAGGTTGACGACGATTCGATACAGCCAGGTGTAGAAGCTCGAGGAGCCCTGGAACCGGCCGATATGCCGGTGCACTTTGATGAACGCCTCTTGCGTGACGTCCATCGCGTCCTCTTCGCTGCGTACGATGCCATAAGCCACCCCGTACACCTTCTGCTGATATCGCTGCACGAGATGTCGGAACGCCGTAGCATCCCCATCTCTGGCGAGCTCTACCAGGTCTCGATCATCGCGCTCCAAAGCCTGTTCGTTGCGCACCTGACTCAGACGGGGCTCCGCCCGAGGTTATTCAGTTAGTTTTTCCACACCGCAGACAAGGTGCCGGCGGCGGCGATTCAGGGTACCGCGCACCTTGCTAAAAGGCGACACGACTGGAATAACGGTTCAAGCATGGCGTCCTTCCATGAAATCCGGCACTTCCTGGCTCAGGTGCGCCGCCGCCTGGGACTCGCGCAGGCCGCCGAGACCGCCGGGCTGCTGGGCCTGATCATCGTGAGCTTCAGCGCTGCCGCGGTCCTGGTCGCGTGGATAGGTGCCCCCGCACGCGCCGAGTTGATCCGTGATCTGGGCCTGGGCGCGATCGGCCTGGGCGCGGCGATCGTGGTCGTCCGCTCTTTGATCCTGCCCTGGCGACATCTGCGCCGAGACACCGCCGTTGCGCGCCGGGTCGAGGCGTCGCTACCCCAGATGAAGGCCGGCGTGCTCTCCTGCGTCGAGCTTCAAGACCAGCTGGACGACATCACACAATCAGGCCGCTTTTCGCTGGGACTCATCGGCGCGCTGGCGGAGGACACGGCCTCCAAGCTGCGCCGCGTCGAGCCCGACGCTGTGGTCTCCTGGCGCCGCCCTCGTCGATTCGCGCAGGCGCTGGCGGTGGTCGCGACAGTGCTGGCGGGCGCCGTACTGGTGTTCCCCGAGCCCTTTGCCCAGGGAGCCAACCTGCTGATGCACGGTCCCACGGCCGCAGCGGGCGGCGTCGAGCAGGGCGTGGAGGAGCGCGACGTGGTCGTGGGCGACATCACCTACACGCTGTCGTACCCCGCCTATACAAAGCTGCCGTCTCGCGTGCTGCGCAACACGGCGGGGGACCTCACTGCGCTGGTCGGCACCCGCGTGCACCTGCGCACCCGCTCGCTCGTAGAGGCGGCCGCAGGGTGGCTGGTGTTCGACGAGTCCGACGAGCCGATCCCGCTGAAGGTGGCACAAGACAACACCCTGACGGGCGCGATCACGATCAAGCACGCCGGCGCCTTCCGCTTCGAGATCGAGCAGCCGGACGGCACCCGTGTGGTCGAGCGCGCACGCCGCACGCTCGAGGTGGAGCCGGACAATCCGCCCCGCGTCGAGCTGCTGCAGCCGGTGGCTGACCTGGAGGTCGAGGGCCGCGAGCCCATCAAGCTGTACTTCTCCACGGCCGACGACTACGGGCTGGCCGGCGTGGACGTCGTGACGCACCTGGAGACCGGCGGCGAGCCCCCGGTGCGTCGTCGTGTGGCGAGTCTGGAGGGCCACCGCAACCACGTCGGCAACGCGGTGGTCGACCTGGAGCAGGTCAGCATCATCCCGGGCGAGACGGTCGCCGTCTGGCTGGAGGTCTACGACAACAACACCGTGCTGGAGGAGCCGCAGCGCACCGAGTCGCGCCGCATCCACATCCGCCTGCACAGCCCCGAAGAGCGCCACAAGGACAACATCGACAAGGAGCGGCGCCTGCTGGAGCGGATGCTGGACCTGCTGGCCGATCGGCTGGAGAGCGACATCGAGCGCCAGGATCCCAAGTGGTACGAGCGACTGGTCAACCGGCAGGCCAAGATCAACAAGGGCACGGCCGCCATGATCACGCTGTTTCGCCAGGTGATCGAGGCGCTGCGTGAGGATGCGCTGGCCAACGAGAACAACCGGGCGGACCTGGAAGAGCTGCTGAAGCACCACGAGGCGCTGCAGTCGCGGGAGCGCCACCACATCCGCGCCGCGGTGACCAACACGCGCCGCAAAGAGCGGTCGACCCATCTGGTGGTGCTGAACCGGTCGAACACCTCCAACATCGAGCAGCTGGAAGCGGACATCATCAAGCTGGACTTCATTATCGACCAGCAGCACCAGAAGGGTATGCTGGACCAGGCGCGCAGCCTGAGGGACGCCCAGCGCGAGATGGTGGAGCTGCTGGAGAAGCTCAAGACGGCGGACGACCCCGCGCTTCGCATGCAGCTGGCGCAGCGGATCAAGCAGGTTCAAAAGCAGATCGAGCGCATGCTCCGGGACATGGCCTCCAACGCCAAGCCGACGCCGCACCAGAACATGAACATGGGCGCGTTCGAACCAGGCGAGGAGATGGACGGGCTGTCGGCGATGAAGGACCGGCTTCAGCAGATGCAGGAGCTGATTCGCGAGGGCCGGTTCGACGAGGCCATGAAGCTGGCCGAGCAGATCGGGCAGGACATCGAGGCGGTCAGCGCGTCGTTTGAAGAGAGCATGCAGTCGATGGCGGGCGATGAGGACAACCAGCGCAACGCGGAGATCCAGCGGGCGCTGGCGGACCTGGATAAGATCCGGCATCGACATGATTCGGTGAATCGCGACACGGCGGCGCTGGAGAAGAACGCCGACAACGCGCTGCGCGAGTTGGTGCGCAAAGAGCTGGCGCCGCAGATCGCCGAGCAGATGGCGAAGATTGCGGAGCTGCAGAACAAGGTCGCCAAGGTGGACCTGCAGAACATGCACGCGCGCGACGTCAAGCCCGTGGAGGACGTGCGCCAGCAGATTCAGAACCTGCGGGAGACGTTGAGCCAGGAGGACCTGTACCAGGCGCTTCAGATCGCGCGCGAGCTGAACAAGGACGTGAAGGCGCTGCACGAGGAGGCCAAGCTGGGCGTCGAGAAGATGGCCGAGCGGCAGGGCAACACCCCCAAAGTGACGCGACGCAAGCGCAACGTGCGCAAGCTGCGTGAAGCGCGGCCGATGGCGCGGTCGATCGCCAGAAAGCTGGAGCAGATGATGCCGACGCCTGACGACCTGCTGCAGCGCAGTGAGAAGCGGCGGATGAACCGGCTGGCCGAGCGGCAGAAGCGCGTCGGTGAGCGCCTGGGGCGCTTTCGGGACAAGCTGGGCAAGCGTCTGGAGCGGTCGCCGGGACTGCGCGCCAAGGCGGAGCAGCGGCTGGAGCAGGCCCAACAGAGCATGGAGCAGTCGGAGTCGCGCTTGCAGAGCCATGAGCCCGGCAAGGCGGGCGAGCACCAGCAGCAGGCGCTGGACGAGCTCGACGCGATGCGCAAGGACATGGAGCAGACCGGCAAGCGCTCCGGCAAGGGCAAGGGCGGCGGGCGCGACCGGACGGGCGTGTCGCGTGACAAAGTCGCCATTCCGGATGCGGAGCGATACTCGGTGCCCAAGGAGTTCCGGGACCAGCTGCTACGGTCGATCAAGGAGCGGGCGCCGTCGCGCTATCGGCGCCTGATCGAGCAGTATTACGAGGCCCTGGTTCACTGATGGCGCGCCGACTCACACTGTTGACGGTTCTTGCGACCCTGCTGGCGTCGCCCCCGGCGGTGGCGGACTCCCTGGAGGCCGCGCGGGCGCGGGCGTGGAAGCATCTGGCGGCGTGGGATATCGAGGCGGCGGGCAAGGAGATCAACAGCCTTTCGGCGGCCAGTCCCGCCAACCCGGCGGTGATGCGGTTGCAGGCGCATCACGCGTTCTTGCGGGGCCGATACGCGGAGGCGGTGTCGCTGATCATGCCGCTGGCCGAGGCGCAGCCGGGCGACAAGCGGCTGCTTGCGATGGCCGGGCTGTATGCCAGCACGCACAACGTGGTGAAGGACTTCAAAGAGGTCCCGACGTCGGGCGGGCACTTCATCCTGGCGTTTACGCCCGGCGTGGACGAGGTGCTGGTGCGGTACGCCGATCAGGCGCTGGAGCAGGCGTATGAGCGACTGGGCGAGATCTTTCGCTTTCGGCCGGCGGAGCCCATTCGCGTAGAGATCTATCCCCGGGTGTCGAACCTGGCGGACGTGTCGCCGCTGAAGGAGTCCGAGATCCGGGCGACCGGGACGATCGCGCTGTGCAAGTACAACCGGCTGATGATCGTGAGCCCGCGCGCCCTGGTGTACGGCTATGACTGGCTGGATACGCTGGCGCACGAGTACATCCACCTGCTGGTGACGCGGCGGTCGCGCAACACGGTGCCTATCTGGCTGCACGAGGGCATGGCGCGCTTTTTTCAGAACCGCTGGCGCGAGACGACCAACGCGACGCTGGAGCCGACGTCGGAGGACCTGCTGGTCACCGCGCTGAAGGACCGCAAGCTGATCCGCTTTGAGGCGATGAGCCCGTCGATGGCCAAGCTGCCGACGCAGGAGGATGCGGCGCTCGCCTTTGCCGAGGTCTTCATGGTGATGGAGCTGCTGTACGACAAGGGCGGTGTGGACGCGATCAACACGCTGCTGGATCAGATGCGCGACGGAAAGTCAGACCGGCAGGCCGTGGAGCGCGTGGTGCAGAAGAGCTTCAAGCGGTTCCAGCGGGAGTGGAAGAACTACCTGTACAAGCGCAACCTGAAGCCGCTGCCGACCACAGCGCGCAATCGCCTGCTGTTCAAGGACAAGGCGTCGCCCAAGGACGAGCTCGACGGTATCGTGGAGGACGCCCGCAACCTGAGCTATCTGGGCGACCGGCTGGCGGTGCGCAAGCGGTTCAAGGCGGCGGCCAAGGAGTACACCAAAGCCCTGGCGCTGTTGAAGGCGCCACAGCCGATCATCTCGGCCAAGCTGGCGGCCGCGCTGCTGAAACAGGGCAAGCATCGGCGCGTGGTTAAAGTGGTGACGCCCGCGTTGGCCATAGACCCGAACCACGTGCTGTTGTATCTGTACCGGGGCAAGGCGCGTCTCGCTGTCGGCGATTATGAGGCGGCGCGAGTCGATCTTGCCGCCGCGATCCGTCGCAACCCGTTTGACCCCGAGGTGCATGAGCTGATGGCCAAAGCGCTGACCAAGCTGGGACGAACGAGTGAGGCGGAGATGGAGCGTCGTCATCAGCTGCTGCTGACGGCCGGCCAGGAGTAGGACCACGCTGAACGACAAAATCCCGGCAAGAGATAATCCAGGGGGGACCAGCCCTGAAGAGGACATGAACGAGGCCCTGGCGGCCGTTCAGGAGATCAAGCGGGGCCGGCAGGCGATCGAGGCGGAGCTGCGCAAGCGCATCGTAGGTCAGGACGAGGTCGTCCGGCTGATGCTGGTGAGCATGTTCGCCAAGGGTCATTGCCTGTTTATCGGCGTGCCGGGGCTGGCGAAGACGCTGCTGATCTCAACGCTGGCCGAGGCGCTGAACCTCAAATACAAGCGCATCCAGTTTACGCCGGACCTGATGCCGGCCGACATCACGGGGACCGAGATTCTGGAAGAGGAGCATGCCACGGGCAAGCGGTTCTTCCGGTTCATCGAGGGGCCGATCTTCTCCAACATCCTGCTGGCCGATGAGGTCAACCGCACGCCGCCCAAGACGCAGGCGGCGCTGCTGCAAGCGATGCAGGAGTACGAGGTCACGGCGGCAGGGACGACGCACAAGCTGCCGCAGCCGTTTCTGGTGTTCGCGACGCAGAACCCGATCGAGCAGGAGGGGACGTATCCGCTGCCGGAGGCGCAGCTGGACCGCTTCATGTTCTCGGTGGACGTGGAGTACCCGAAGCCCGAGGAGGAGTTTCGCATCGTGCAGGCCACCACGTGCGGCGTTCAGGCGCCGGTCGCCAAGGTGCTGAGCCCCGAGCAGATCCTGGCCTATCAGAGGATGGTATTGCGGGTGCCGGCGGCCGACCACGTGCTGCGTTATGCGGTACGGCTGGTTCAGTCAACACGACCGAGCGAGGACGAGGGCGCCGACGACTTTGTGCGCAACTACGTCAGCTGGGGAGCCGGTCCTCGGGCGTCGCAGTATCTGGTGATCGGCGGCAAAGCGCGCGCGCTGCTGGACGGGCGCTATGCGGTGGGCATCGAGGACATCCGGGCGCTGGCCAGGCCCGTGCTGAAGCATCGGATCATCCCCAACTTCCACGCCGAGGCCGAGCGCATCACGTCCAGCGTGGTCATCGACCACCTGCTGGACAAGGTCCCGGAGTAGCACGAGGGTGGCGACCCCCGATCGCGGCCGGCTGCTACAGCCCGATGTCCTCGCCCGCATCAAATCACTGCAGTTGAAGTCGCGGCTTGCGGCCGAAGGCGCGCTGACCGGACTGCACAAGAGCCCGCTGCACGGCGCCAGCGTGGAGTTTGCCGAGCACAAGGTCTACGCCCCCGGCGACGAGATCCGGCACATCGACTGGAAGGTCTTTGCCAAAAGCGACAAGTACTACGTCAAGCAGTACGAGCAGGAGACCAACGTGTCGGCCATGCTGCTGATCGACGCCTCGGCGTCCATGCGCTACAAATCGTCCGATGCGCTGGAGTCCAAGTGGGACTACGCGTGCATGACGGCGGCGGCGATGGCGTATCTGCTGCTGCGACAGCAGGACGCGGTGGGGTTGACGCTGGCCGATGAGGACGTGCGCAACTACGTGCCGCCTCGCAGCCGCTCCACACACTTGATGCACCTGTGTGAGCTGATGGTGCAGAGCCCGCCGAAGCCGGAGGCCGGGACCAACCTGTTGGCGGGCGTGACCCACCTGTCGGAGGTGCTGACGCGTCGCGGCATCGTGTTCGTGCTCAGCGACTTTCTGGATCGCGACCCGCACTTCTTTCGCGTGCTGAAGCAGCTGAAGGGGCGCCGTCAGCAGGTGCACCTGATGCAGGTGCTGGACCCGTGGGAGATCGACTTTCCGTTTCACGATATGACCGTGTTTCGCAGCCTGGAGACGGGGCGCGAGATCCTGGCCGAGCCGCGAATGATGCGGAAGACCTATCTGCGCGAGATGCGGCGCTTCATCAATGAGCTGCGGGTCGGGTCGCTGGAGGCGGGCATGTCGTATCGCCTGCTGCGCACCAACGAGCCGCTGGAGAACGCGCTGACATCGTTTTTGACGGGGCGCTCGCAAGAGGATCTCCCGGAGCTCGATGGGGTTTGAGAACCCGGCGTATCTGTGGGGCGCGGCGGCGGCGGCCATACCGCTGGTTCTGCACCTGATCATGCGGCGGCGGGCCCGCGTGCACGACTTTGCCGCGGTCGAGTTCATCCTGCTGTCCAACAAGAAGATAGCGCGCAAGCTCCGGCTGAAGCAGTGGCTGCTGCTGCTGTTTCGGATGCTGCTGATCGCGGCGCTGCCGATCGCGTTTGCCAAGCCATACCTGGTGTTGGGCGAGGAGCCGCTGCCTGCGACGGGGGCTGGGGCGCCTGTGAGCGTGGTGCTGGTGGTCGATACATCGTTTTCGATGAGCTATCAGGTGGGTGAGCTGACGCTGCTGGATCGGGCGCTGGCGCGGGCGGAGGCGATCATCAGCGATCTCAGCCCGGAGAGCGACGCGGCGGTGGTGGTGGCGACGTCGCCGGCAAAGGCGCTGACGCATCGACTGACCTACGACCGGCGCCAGCTGCGCGATGCGCTGGACAGCATCGAGCTGAGCCACGCGACGGCGGACATGCAGGGAGCACTGCGGCTGGCGGAGCAGATTCTGGTCGCGTCGGGGCAGCCGCTGCGCGAGGTCGTGGTGCTGACGGACCTGCAGGCGTCTGAGTGGGATCACATCCGGAGGCCCTGGTCGCTGGAGCACTCGCCTCACGTGACGCTGGTGGACGTGCGGGACGGCGCCGAGGCGCTGAGAAACAACACAGCGATCGTGGGCGTTGTCGCAGAGCCGCAGATGGGGGCCTCGGGGCGCGACGTTCTGGTGACGGTGGAGGTGATGAACGACCAGCCGCAGAGCTTTGAAGACATCGTGACGGTGCGCGTGGGGGAGAAGACGGCCAAGGGCATCGTGAAGGTGCCGCCCAGGCAGCGCGCGACCAAAGAGTTCAACATCCGCCTGCCCGAGGTGGGCACGGCGAGCGGCGTGGTGGAGATTCCGCCGGATGCGCTGCCCGGGGACAACAAGCAGCCGTTTGTCATCGACTTTTTGAGGCGCGTACACGTGCTGGTGGTGAACGGCTCGCCGCGAACGGTGCCGCATCGCGACGAGACCTTCTTTTTGCGGGCGGCCCTGCGACCGGCGCGAGAGTCGGGGTCGCGCATGAACCCGACGTATGTGAAGCCCGATGAGCTGACTCCCGCGCAGCTGGCGTATGTGGACGTGGTGATCCTGGCGAACGTGACCGAGTTGGAGGGCACCCAGGTGACCGCGCTGGAGTCGTGGGTGCGGCGCGGCGGGGGCCTGCTTGTGACGTCGGGCGAGAACGTGGCCCCGCGCACGTACAACACGGTGATGCGACCGCTGATCCCGCTACCGGTACGCGATGTGAAGAGCGCGGGCGACAAGCCGCAATTTCTGACGGGCATCGAGACCAGCCACGCGGCGTTGTCCGTGTTTGCCAGCCTGCCTGACGCCAGCATCTTCACCGCGCCGATCAACCGGTATGTGCTGCTTGAGACGGCGGCGGCGCCCGATACCGAGGTGCTGATGAGCTACACGGACGGCGCGCCGGCGCTGGTGCAGCGACGCTTGGAGGCGGGGCGGGTGTTGATGCTGACCACCACCGTCGACCGCGACTGGACAGACCTGCCGTTCAAGACCAGCTACCTGCCCCTGGTGCAGCAGCTGATCCTGTACCTGAGCGCGCGGCTGGACCAGCACAGGGCGTCCAGCCTGGTCGTCGGCGATGCCCGGACGATCTCGGTCGGCCGCGACGTCAACGAGATCGAGATCAACCGGCCCGACGGCCGGCAGGTGCGCTTTACAGGTGCGGATCTCGCGGTCGGAGAGGTCCGCTTCCACGACACGGAGCTTGCCGGGATCTACACCGTGCGCCAGCGGCGGCGGCAGGGCGCGGAAGAGCAGCGCTTTGCGGTCAACGTCGACCCCAAGGAGTCGGCGCTGGTTCCGGCTGACCGCGAGACGGTGGAGCGCGTCCTGCAATCGGGCCGCAAAACCCCGGGCGCCGCGGTGAATGAGCCCACGGCACAATCAGCGCCCCAACGCCGCGGCAACCTCTGGCCGATGCTGCTGCTGTCTCTGTTTGTGCTGTTGTGCGCGGAGACCTGGCTCGCCTACCAGGCCAGCTGAACACCCCGATCTGACGGGCGACATCACTCGTATTGCGTGATGTCGGGTCCCCACGTGTCAGAAGAGTCGGAGGTCGCACACATGTACACACAGAGCCCCTGCCAGCCGTATCGCGCACAAGCCCGCTCGGCGCAATCCAAGACGGAGGCGGACGTTGTCCGTAAGCAGCTCCGGGGCGCGTCGTCGTACGAGGAAGGTGCGCGAACGGTCAGCCCGGGGAGGGGCGGCAAGAAGATCAGCAAGCTGCAAAAGCAGTTGGGCGGTGTGCACACCCAGTTAGGGGCGGCGCGCACCGAGCTGGACGAGCTGCTCGTCGAGCCCGCGCCCGGTGACAAGACCACAGCGCGAATCGCGCAACTACGACCCCAGATAGCGGATTTGGAGACCGCCCGCGACGCGCTGCTGGGCACAATCGCGCGCATTGAGGACAAGGCGCTGAAGAAGGGCGGGTCTGCGGGTCTCTCCGCGCAGTTGACGGCCAATGCCGAACATTTACAGAACACGATCGAGTCCAAGGAGGCCACGGCGGACCTTTTGGAGCAGGCGGAAGAACCCGATGACGAGGCGATCGACAAGCTGTGGGACGAGATCTCGGACCTGGAAGATATTCGAGACGACGTGCTGGACCGCGTCGGTCGAGTCGATGAGGGCGGGGATGCCACGCTCGAGCTGGAGATCACCTTCAACCGCAACGCCCGTGTCCTTGCGCAGCTGAACCGCAAGCTGCTGTACCTGGAGGGTCGCAGCGAAAACGACGACCTGCCGGACAGCGAGCTGAACGCCATCGACGTGCAGATCGACCAGGTCGACACCGACATCGAGCGGCTGGAAGACGAGCAGGACTTCCTGGCCGAGCGCATCGACACCGTCATCGAGACGGGCGGCGGCGCCGATCCCAAGAAGCTGAAGAAGATGGAGCGGCAGATCGACAAGCAGGAGGCCAAACGCGACGGCTTTGAAGCCGCGTTGGAGGTCAAGCTGGATGACCTGGCGGCGCTGGACGCGCAGATCGTGGCGTTCTACGAAGCGGACAAGGGCGACAAGGTCGTCGAGCGCGTCGAGAAGCGATACGACGTGCTGGAGGTCGGGATCGAGAAGGACTTCGAGCGCGTGGAGGAGGTCGACGACCGCATCGGGGTCATTCGCGAGCGCATCCTGGGCACCGAGTTCAGCGGCGACATCAGCGCGCAGATCCTTCGACTGGACCAGAGGATCGGCAACATCCGGCAGCGCATCCTGACAAAAGAGGGCAACGTCGACCGACTGGACGTGATCTCGGACTACAAGGAGGGCTTTGGCGACGGCATCGACAACTGGATCGATCGCATCGACGAAAACATCGACCGATTGGACGACAGGATCGGTAAGTTCGAAGACCGGATTATCGATCTCGAAACCGCCTGAGGAAGGTGCTAAAAGCCAGGGTCGTGGAGAGTCTGCACGACTACTGGATGCTGGCCGGGTTCCTGTTTTTGGGGATCGCCGTCGGCGTGGTTCCACTGCTGGTCCCACAGCTCATCGCCCCGCGATACAGCGGACCGAAGACCAGTGACACGTATGAGTGCGGCATGGACACCGTCGGATCCGCCTGGATTCGATTCAGCGTCGCCTATTACATCTTTGCGCTGATCTTCGTCGCCTTTGAGGTGGACGTGCTGTACCTGTTCCCGGTCGCCGTCGTGTACGGAGAGTTCGCCTGGCGCGACATGATCGAAATCAGCATGTTCTTGCTGATCTTGTCTCTGGGTCTGGCGTACGCGTGGCGCAAGGGAGTCTTCAAGTGGACATGAAAAGTGGCGCAGAAGCGCAACTGGAGCTGCAAAGAATGCAGGTAGCGCCGCTTGTGAAGTTTGCCGTATTGGACGATCTCATCAACGCCGCGCGCGCCAACTCGCTGTGGCCGCTGACGTTCGGGCTGGCGTGCTGCGCCATCGAGATGATGGCTGCGGGCGCGTCCCGGTATGACCTGGATCGCTTTGGGGCCGGCGTCTTTCGACCGAGCGCGCGGCAGGCGGACGTGATGATCTTTGCCGGAACGATCTCCAAGAAGATGGGCCCGGTGATCAAGGCGCTGTGGGACCAGATGCCCGCGCCGAAGTGGGCCATCTCGATGGGTGGCTGCACGATCGATGGCGGCCCGTTCAAGTACCCCAACCAGTACGCCATTTACGAGGGCGCCGACGAGTTGGTGCCGGTGGACGTGTACATCCCCGGCTGTCCGCCGCGCCCGGAGGCGCTGATCGCCGGAATTTTGAAGCTGCGCGACAAGATCAAGGAAGGGGACAAGTTCCAGGGATGAGCGGGATCGCGCAAGCGTTGACCGACGGGGGACTTGCCGCGCCAAACGAGGCGTTCGAGGGCGGCGGCTTCTCCGCGACGTGGACGGCCGAGGCCCAGGCGCTGCCGGCGATCGGGCGACTGTTTCGCGATGAGGGCTACTTCCTGGAGATGATCACCTGCCAGGATCGCCGCGAAGACCTGCAGAAGATGCGGCTGGTCTACGCGTTCAACGTCTTCGAGGCCGCCGACCGGCACCTCATCCACACAGACCTCGACCCCGACGCGACCGCCCCGACGATGACGTCCTCTTACAAGGCGGCGGACTGGTTCGAGCGCGAGATCTGGGACATGTACGGCGTGCGCTTCGACGGACACCCAAACCTGAAGCGTCTGCTGTGCCCCGAGGACAGCGACTTCCATGCGCTGCTCAAGGACTTTGGGCGGATCGAGGACGCCCCTTGAACCTGGATCCGACCGCCCTCATCCGGTCCGACGAGGACCGCGACACCTACTACTTGAACATGGGCCCACAGCACCCGTCGATGCACGGCGTGCTGCGCCTGATCCTCAAGATGAAGGGCGAGCTCATCCTGGAGTGCGAGCCGGACATCGGCTTTGCCCACCGTGCGCACGAGAAGATGGCGGAGAACCGGAACTACCTGATGTTCCTGCCCAACACGTCGCGCGTCGATTACCTCAGCGGCATGATCTACAACCTGGCGTACTGCCAGGCCATCGAGAAGATGATGGACATCGAGGTCCCCGAGCGGGCCGTCCACATCCGGATCATCGCCAACGAGCTGAACCGCATCTCGAGCCACCTGCTGTGGCTGGGCACGTTTCTGCTGGATCTCGGCGGCATCACGGTCTTTCTGTACTGCTTTGAGGACCGGGAGCGCATTCTGTCGATCCTGGACCGGATCACCGGCTCGCGCCTGACCTACTGCTATGGCCGGTTCGGCGGCGTCACCATGGACGTGGACGACACGTTCTTGCAGCAGACGACGGACTTCCTGGCGTTTCTGCGCACCCGGATGCCTGAGTACTCCAACCTGGTGACCAAAAACGTCATCTTTCGGGAGCGGTGTGAGGGGATCGGGTTCATGCCGCGGGACATGGCGATCGACTACGGGGTGACCGGCCCATGCCTGCGCGGCTCCGGAGTCGCCTATGACGTGCGCAAGGCCGAGCCCTACGGCGGCTACGACAAGTTCGACTGGGACGTGCCGATCGAGACGGATGGCGACTGCCTGGCGCGGTATCGCGTGCGCATCGCCGAGATGGAGCAGAGCGCGCGCATCATCGAGCAGGCGATCGCTGCGATGCCGGACGGCGACATCATGCCCAAGAAGACGCCGCGACGATTCAAGCCGCCCAAAGGCGAGCACTACTTCGCGGTCGAGTCGGCGCGCGGACTCTACGGGCAATACATCATCAGCGACGGCACCGACCGGCCCGTGAAGATCAAGCTGCGCACGCCATCGTTCTCCAACCTGGCGTCCATGAGCGACGCGCTGAGCAACACGATGGTCGCGGACACGATCGCTATCGTCGGCAGCATCGATGTGGTCATGCCGGAGGTCGATCGATGATCATGTCGCTGATCGGCGGGCTGGCCATCATCATGGGCTACCTCACGTTCAACGCGCTGTTTCTGGTGTGGCTGGAGCGCAAGGTCTCGGCCCGGATTCAGCGACGGCTGGGCCCTACCGAGGTCGGGTTCGCCGGGATGCTCCAGACAGCGGCCGACATGGTGAAGCTGCTGTCCAAGCAGCTGATCACACCGCAGCACGTCGATAAGCCGCTTTATCACGCCGCCCCGGTCGTGGTGTTCTTCCCGGTTGTCGCGGCGGTGGCGCTGTTCCCGTACTCGGAGAATTGGTCCCTGGTCAACGTGGACATCGGCCTCGTGCTCGTGTTCGCGTTTGCCGGCATCGGGATCATCGGCATCTTCATGGCCGGCTGGGGCTCCAACAACAAGTACGCGTTGCTCGGCGCCATGCGCTCGGTCGCTCAAAACATCTCCTACGAGATCCCGCTCATCCTGTCGGCATTGTCGGTGGTGCTGATGACGCGGACCATGAACCTGCAGGCCATCGTGGAGGCCCAGGGCGGCGGCATGTGGTTCATCTTGTTTCAGCCGGTTGCGGGGCGGCTCTAACGGGACAGCGCCCCCCCCCCCCCCCACCCCGCGCC
>CAZJHX010000002.1:0-15513 GCA_964545715.1 uncultured Myxococcales bacterium | reverse complement strand
GGGGGGGGGGCCGGGGGGGGGGGTTTTGTGTTTTTTTTTTTTTCGGGGGGTGGGGGCTCTTATCAACCTCCCCCCCCCCACCGCCGAGACCAACCGGGCGCCGTTTGACATTCCCGAAGCCGAGAGCGAGCTGATCGCCGGCTTCCACACCGAGTACAGCGGCATGCGCTTCGCGATGTTCTTCTTCGCGGAGTACACCAACATGTTCATCGTGAGCATGGTCGCCGCCGTGCTGTTTCTGGGCGGCTGGCACGGCCCGTTCGCCGCCGGGCCGCTGTGGTTCCTGCTGAAGGTCTACGCCTGCGTCTTCATGATGATGTGGTTTCGGTGGACCTTCCCGCGCACCCGCTTCGACCAGCTGATGAGCTTTTGCTGGGGCGTGCTGATCCCGCTGGCCATCGCCAACCTGATCGTCACCGCGTTTGTACTGAAGGTGGTCGCTTGAGCGCCTATTTCAGCCGCCTCTGGACCGGCCTGCGATCGCTGCTGATCGGCATGGGCATCACGTTCAGGCACATGCTGCGCAAGCCGGTCACGCTGGAGTATCCGCGCGAAAAGCCGGAGCTCTCCGGGGCCTATCGCAGCGCCATCAAGCTGATCCGGTTTGACGAGACCAACAGCCACGACTGCGTGGCGTGCCTGCAGTGCGAGAAGATCTGCCCGTCGTTTTGCATCAAGATCGAGGGCGGCAAGGTCGAGGGCATCAAGAAGAAGCGCGCCGAGAAGTTCACCATGGATTTCGCGCTGTGCAGCTTGTGCGGGCTGTGCCTGGACGTGTGCCCCACGACCACGCTCGAGTACTCCAGGTCGTACGACACGGCCGGCTACCAGCGCGACGGCTTCGTGCACGACCTGCTGGAACCCTACGCGGACTTCGAGACCCAATTTCGCGAGGAGCAGCTGGCGCGCGAAGAAGAGGAGAAGCGCGCCAAGGAGGCCGCAAAGGCCGCCAAAGCCGCCGCAAAAGCCGCCAAGGCCAAGAAAGAGGCAAAAGCCGAGAAAGACGCAGCCGAGGGGGCGGCCGAGGTTTGACGATCGCCATCGGGCTGAGCATTGCAGTCGCCGTCGCGGGCGCCATTATGGCCGTCACGCTGCCCAATATCCTGCACGCCGTCTTCGGTCTGGCGATCTCGCTCATGGGTATCGCCGGCATGTTCTTCTGCCTGGGCAGCCCGTTCGTGGCCGCTATGGAGGTGCTGGTCTACGTCGGCGGCATCAGCGTCGCGATGGTCTTCGCGGTCATGCTGTCGTACTCGATCTCCGCCGGCAAGATGGAGGAGAGCCGCGAGCGACGCCTGATCGGTGCGCTGCCCGCCCTGCTCTTCTTGGTCGTCATGGTGCTCCTGCTGCAATCCACGGACTTCGGGGGCCAGCCCGCTGCGCTGGACTCCGAGCAATGGACCGTGGCGGCGATCGGCCGTGCCCTGCTCACGCACTACAACCTGGTCTTTGAGATGCTCTCGCTGGTGCTGCTCGTCGCGATCGTCGGCGCCATTGCGATTGCGCGCGAGGACGAGGAGCCGACGCCATGACGCTGCACAGCGTGCTCATCGTCAGTGTGATCCTGTTCAGCCTGGGCATCTATGCCGTCGTGGCGCGGCGCAACCTGATCGCCATGCTCATCGGCGTCGAGCTGATGCTGAATGCGGCGTCGATCAACTTCATGGCGTTCAATCGCTTTACGTCGCCGGATCCGGCCGTCGGTCAGATCGTCGTGCTCTTCATCATCGGCCTGGCCGCCGCAGAGGTCGCCATCGCGCTGTCGATCACCATCGCGGTATATCGCGCACGCAACAACATCGACGTCACCAACCTCGAGGACCTGAAGGGGTAGCGCGCGCATGAATCCAGAGATCATCGCGCTCGTCGCCACCTTCGCGCCCCTGATCGCGTTCCTGCCGGCGATCACGCTGTATCGCTCGCGGCCGGCAATGGCGGCTACCTTGGTGATCGGCGCCTGCGCGCTGACCACGCTCTGCACCTGGGTCCTGCTGCTCGGCGGCGCTCAACCCGAGCCCATCGTCCGCAGCTGGCTGGTTTCGGGCGACATGGACCTGACCTTCGGCTTCCTGCTGGACGGCACCAGCCTGCTGATGGGCTGCATCGTGTCGACAGTCGCCCTGTGCGTCATGATCTACAGCGTGGGCTACATGGAGAAGGACGGGTCCAAGGGCCGCTTCTTCGCGCTGTTAGGCCTGTTCACGTGGTCCATGCTGTCCTTTGTGTATGCGGCCAGCTTGCTGCAGGCCTTCATCTTCTGGGAGCTGGTCGGGCTCTGCTCCTTCCTGCTGATCGGCTTCTGGTACCGCAAGCCGGACGCCATCGCCGCCGCCAAGAAGGCGTTCATCATGACCCGCATCGGCGACGTCGGCCTCATGATCGGCCTGATCGTGCTGCTCAAGGACGCCGGCACGCTGGACATCGCCGCGATCAACACGCCCGAGGCCATCGCCGGGCTGGACAACCTGGACCTCATCTGCGGCCTGATGTTCATGGGCATCATCGGCAAGAGCGCGCAGTTTCCTCTGCACACCTGGCTGCCCGACGCCATGGCCGGCCCCACGCCCGTCAGCGCGCTGCTGCACTCGGCCACGATGGTCGCCGCCGGAGTCTTCTTGTTTGCGCGCTTTCACCCGCTGTTTATGGCGTCCCCAACCGTGTTGGCCTGGGTCGTCGGCATCGCCACGTTCACGGCTGTCCTGGCGTCGACCATGGCCATGGTCGCTTATGACATCAAAAAGGTGCTGGCCTACTCGTCGATCAGCCAGCTCGGCTTTATGCTCATGGGCCTTGCCGCCGGCAGCCTCTACGCCGGCGTCTTTCACCTGACGACCCACGCCGCCTTCAAAGCCCTGCTCTTCTTGTGCGCCGGCGCATACATCCACCATGTGGGCGTCAACGACATGGTCGCCATCGGGCGAGGCGGCGCCCGCCGGCTCAAGGTCACCAGCCTGTGCTTCATCGTCGGCGCCTTCGCTCTGGCCGGACTGCCGCCGCTGGCCGGCTTCTTCAGCAAGGAGGCCATCATCGCCCAGCTGGGCGAGACGCAGGGCGGCATCATCGTCGGCGGGGCCTATCTCGCCGCCTTCATGACCGCCTACTACACCTTCCGCATGGTGTTCCTGATCCTGCGCCCGGACGCGAACTCCAAAGCCGAGATCCACCCAAGCGGCATCGTGACATCCGACCACGCGCACTCGGCGCACGAGCCACCCTGGAACATGCGCGGCCCATTGGTGGTACTGGCCGCATTCGCCGTCGTGCTCGGCTTCATGGGCGGAAACGTGGCCGGCCTCCTCGGCGTGGACGCCATCGAGCTGCACTTGTCCGGCGCCGCCCCCGCCGTCATGACCGCGCTGGCCGGTGTGGCGCTGGCGTGGTTTGAGTTCGGGCGCCCCGGCAGCGAGCAGGTGGGCTTTCTGGACAAGATGCCGGCGGTCGCCGACGTGCTCCGAAATCGCTGGTACATCGACAGCGCCTACCGCAACGTCGTCACCGGTGGCGCCATCCGCACGGCCAAGGCCGCCTATCGCATGGAGACCAAGGGCCTGGACGCCGCCGGTGACTCGGTCGGCAACGCCACCCTGGACGTGGGCGAGGTCACCGCCGAGAGCCAGGGCGGCCGCGTACAGGTCTACCTGGCCACGGTCATCACCTTTGCGGCCCTCATGATCCTGTTTCTGAGCCTGGGGCTGTCGAACTGAGCATGAGCGCCCACCTCCTCAGCCTGATCATGGCCTGCCCGCTGGTCGCCACCGTCGGCGTCCTCGTCGCGCGGGACGACCGCATGGTCAAAGTCATCTCAGCCGTCGCGGGGGCCGCCTCTCTAGTTCTGGCGATGATGGTCTGGGCCGGCTACGACCGCGCGCTGGGCGGCTTCCAGTTTGCCGAGACCTACGACTGGATCCCGCGCTTCGGCATCCAATTCGCCATCGCGGTCGACGGCATCGGCGTGGTGCTGGTGGCGCTCAACGCGCTGGTCTACATCACCGGCGTCCTGTCGATGTGGAGCCTGGAGCTGCGCGTCAAAGAGTACTTCGCCTTTATGAACATCCTCGTCTTCGGGGTGTTCGGGGTCTTCACGTCACTCGATCTCTTTGCGTTCTTCTTTTTCTACGAGGTCGCCGTCCTGCCGATGTACCCGCTCATCGCGGTGTGGGGCTCCACGCGCAAAGAGTACTCGGCGATGAAGCTGACGCTCTTTCTCATGGCGGGCAGCGCGCTGCTCTTCCCGGGGCTGATCGCGCTGTACTACGAGTCCGGCCTGGACACCTGGAACATCATCGCGCTCTCCGAGGCCAAGTACGACCCGACGTTCCAGTTCTTCATCTATCCGTTCCTGTACATCGGCTTCGGCATCCTGGCGGGCATGTTCCCGTTCCATGGGTGGTCGCCCACCGGCCATGTCGCGGCGCCGACGGCCGTGTCGATGCTGCACGCCGGCGTTCTGATGAAGCTCGGCGCCTTCGGGATCCTTCGCATCGCGATGACGATTCTGCCCGAGGGCGCCGCCGACTGGGCCCCCGTCTTTGCCGGGTTGGCGACCGTCAACATCGTTTACGGCGCGTTCGTTGCGATGCGCCAGACCGACTTCAAGTACGTCATCGGCTTCTCCAGCGTCAGCCACATGGGGATCGTGCTGTTGGGCCTCAACACCCTGACCATCGACGGCATCAACGGCGCGGTCTTCCAGATGTTTGCGCACGGCGTCATGACGGCCCTCTTCTTCAGCGCCGTCGGCTTCATCTACGACCAGACCCATGACCGCGACATCCGCCACTTCGGCGGCCTGATTCGCCAGCTTCCCACGGCGGTCACCTTCTTCCTGATCGCCGGCCTTTGCGGCATCGGCGTCCCCGGCTTCGCCAGCTTCTGGGCAGAGCTGCTCGTGTTCATCGCTGCCGTTCAGGTCTACCCGGTGCTGGGCGTGCTGTCCGTCGCCGGCCTGATCTTCACCGCCGCCTACATGTTGCGCGTCTTTGGCAAAGCGCTCTTCGGCCCGGTCAACGAGAAGTGGTCACACCTGCGCGAGCCCACACCCTTTGAGATGATCCCTCGCGTCATGCTCATCGGCGTCCTGGTGGCGTTCGGCTTCTTCCCGCGCTGGATCCTGGACATCATCGACACCGCGACCCACGTCCTGGCGGCCGTCCCATGATGCTCTTTCTGCCGGAGATCGTAACGCTGCTGGGCACGCTGGTCGTGTTCATCATGTCGCTGGCCGACGTCCCCTATCGGACATGCCACCGCGCCGCAGTCGTCATGGCGGGCGTCGTCCTGCTCGCCACCGCTCTCTCCCTGGACCAGAGCGGCCAGGCCTTCTTCGACGGCATCTATACGGTGGACATCTTCTCCCAGCTGCTCAAGCTGGGCCTGGCGATCGGACTGCTGCTGACCGTCATGGCCGCCGCCGACGCCGAGACCGTGCGCGCGTCCGTCCGCCTGGACCTGCCCTTCTTCATGTTCGTCTCCACCGCCGGCATGATGATGCTGGTCAGCGCCACCGAGCTGCTCACGCTGTACGTCGCGCTCGAGCTCTCGGCATACGGGATGTTCATCCTGGTCGCGCTGCACCGAAACCAGGTCATCGGCAGCGAAGCGGGCATCAAGTACCTGATCTACGGCGCCGCCAGCTCCGCGGTCACCCTGTACGGGCTCAGCCTGATCTTCGGCATCGCCGGGTCCACTTACATCTCCGACATCGCGACCTCGACCGCCGCCAACGGCACCCCGATTTTCTACGTGGGCGTACTCCTCGCCCTGTCCGGCTTTCTGTTCAAGCTGGCGGTCTTCCCATTCCACAGCTGGGCGCCCGACGCGTACGAGGGCTCACCGCATCAGGTCGCCACGTTCGTAGGCACCGTGTCCAAGGTCGCCGCTGTCGGTGTGCTGGTCCGCGCCTGCACCATGTCGTACACAAACCCGGGCGACCTGTTCACGGTCTTCTTCGTGCTGGCCGCGGTGTCCATGACCTTCGGCAACCTGGCCGCGCTCGTCCAGCGCGACATCAAGCGCCTGCTGGCCTACTCCACCATCGCCCACGCCGGCTACATCATGGTCGGCCTGTACGCTTTTAGCGTCGTCGGCATCGCCAGCGCCCTCTTCTACGGCCTGGTCTACCTGCTCATGGCCTTCTGCGCATTCGCGGTCGTCTGCGCCGTCGGACGCGACGGGCACAACCCCACGTTCGACTCGCTCAAAGGCCTGCACAAGCGCAGCCCGTTCCTGGCGATGATGCTGCTGGTCGCCATGTTCGGCCTGGCCGGCATCCCGCCCACCCCGGGCTTCGCGGGCAAGTGGTTCTTGTTTGCGGCGGCCCTGCAGCGCGGCCAGCTCATCCTGGTCCTCATCGCAGCCGTCAACGCCGCGATTTCGCTCTATTACTACCTGATCGTCGTCAAAGCGGCGTTCGTCGAGGCCTCTGACGACACGTCGCCCATCGCAGTCGATCCGTCTTTGAGAATCGCCGGCCTGCTGGCGCTGATCGCCGTACTGCTCCTGGGCACGTTCCCAGGCCCGCTGTGGGACATGGCCGTCAGCGCCGCCCAGGCAGTGATCTCGGTCACCGATCCACTTGCCCTCACTTGACGTAGTGTAGTCGGCAGAGGCATCTTGCCGACCGGAGTTGGAGGTTCACAAAATGCGTAGCACGCTGTTGTTTGGTGGCGGCGCCCTGATGGCGATGGCCGGGGTTCTCATGCTGTACGGGCCGCTCTTCTGATACACTGCGCCGCGGCTCACGCCTGTGGAGTAGTTGTTGATGCGGTTTCTGTGCCCCCTGCTGATCGTTGTTGCGTCTGCGACACTCGCCTGTTCCCCCTCCCCAAGTCCCAGAGAAGGCACCGACTCGACCACGGGCGATAACCCCGAGGACGTAGCCCAGCCCGACCCGGACCCCGATCCCGATCCCGATCCGGACCCCGATCCCGATCCGGACCCCGATCCCGATCCGGACCCCGATCCCGATCCCGACCCCGATCCCAGTCCGACGAGCTACACCACCTTCCTGGGCGACTGGACGATGAAGCCCGGCAAAGAGCAGACCATGTGCGTGGTCAAGCGCCTCGGCAACCTCGATCCCATCGTCGTCACCGCCATCAAGACCAAGCTGGCCAAGGGCTCACATCACCTGATCATCTACCGCTCCAGTGCGAAGCAGGAGCAGCTCACACCCAAGCCGTGCACCCCCTTCCTGGAGGTCGCCTCCGGGCAGTCATACCCGCTCATGATCAGCGAGATCGCCGAGGAGACGCTCCAGTTTCCCGACGGCGTCGGTCTGGAGCTCGAGGCCAACCAGATGCTGCGTATGGAGGGCCACTTCCTGAACTACTACACCGAGGAGATCACGGCCCACGCCGACGTCACGTTTGAGGTCGCGGACGATCCCGGCGCCATCGAAAAGGCGGACCTGCTCTTCTACGGCACCGCCAACTTCTACATCCCCAAGGGCGAGGCCCAGACGCCGTGGATCTGGCTGGACGTGCCCAACGGCTCCAAGGTCTTTGCCATGACTGGCCACACCCACGCCATGGGCACCAACGTCGAGGTCACCAAGTCCACCGACAAAAACGACCCCGGCACCCCGATGTACCCGCTGGACGAGCAGTTCAAGTGGGACGAGGCGCCGCTGCTGCAATACGATCCCGAGTTCGAGTTCGAGAAGGGCTCCGGCGTGCGCATGCGCTGCAGCTGGAACAACACGGGCCAGACTCCGCTCACCTTCGGCACCTCCGCCAAAGACGAGATGTGCTTCATCTGGGCGTATTACTACCCGTCACAGGGCTACCGGCTCTGCGCTCAGGGCCTGCCGCTGGGCGGCAACTGCACGCCGGATTAGGA
The DNA here is from genome assembly GCA_964545715.1 of uncultured Myxococcales bacterium. Taxonomy (GTDB): domain Bacteria; phylum Myxococcota_A; class UBA9042; genus CAZJHX01. The sequence continues at coordinate 7,674 of CAZJHX010000002.1, read as the reverse complement.
CCAAACCTGAGGAAGTCTCAGCTGCCCGACGCGCCGCTGCGAACGAGGCCGTCTGGGAGACTGTACATTATAATGTCCAAAACAACGTTGCTCCTGTACATTATGATGTGTGCTCGAGTTAACCAAAGACATGAATCCGTGGTGGAGCGGAGCGCCGGCAACTCTGCCTCTATTCGAGCGAAGCATCGTCTCCGAGCTGGTTGCGGCGCTAAATATGAAACCGCCACGGCCAGCCATCGTCTTGTATGGCCTCCGCCGTGTCGGGAAATCGACAGCCTTGAGGCAGGCTGCCGTGCGCTTGGCCCGCGACGCCGCACAACCTAGCGACATCTTGTACTTTGATTTGTCGGACATGCGGGTCGTCGACCCGTCAATTCGTCAGCTCGCCGAACAGATCGGCGTCGCAACTGGTACGTCCCGTCGCCGCGTACTGCTTCTGGACGAGGTCGGATACGACCCCGCTTGGCAACGCGCGGTGAAGCACCTCGTGGATCTCGGCGACCGCGCTCCGCTGTTGGTTGTCAGCGACTCGGTCGCAACGCGGTTGAAACTGGGTGACTTCCAGGAGAGCGCACTCGGGCGGCGCCAGGACGTCGCCCTGGAGCCGATGACGCTCCCGGAAGTTGCTCGATATCGAGGTATTGGTGCTGGCAGTGACGGCGAAGCGGACGGCCTCAGGCTGGGCTTGATGGCGGATGAGTACCTCGTGCGGGGTGGTATGCCTGACGCGATCCTCACGGCGAAGCCACTCACCACGGTCCACGCGGAACTGCGTGAGCAAGCTGAGATCGCGGTACGTCACGACACCGGGCGAGTCGGTCAAGTCCGAGATGTCGACGCGCTGCGCAAGCTCTGGACCATCGCCGCAAAGTCCGCTTCTTTTGCGCCCAAGGTCAGCAAGCTCGCGAACGCAATCGGTGTCGATAGGCGAACGGTGGCCAACCATATCAGGTTGCTTTGCGATATCGAGTTGTTGCGACGCTTACCCTCTAGCGGCAAGGCCGCCATGACCACGGCGAGGCACCCCACACGCCTCGTCGTAGCGGATGCGGGGATCGCGGCGGCACATTTTCTGCGTGCCGAGCTCGCCCAGCCGGATCGGCTGGGCATGCTCGTCGAAGTCGCCGTGCTCCAGCACCTTGCTCCGCTGCAGTCAGGACCGGACCCGTGCACACTGCATTATGCGCGCTATCAAGCCGCTGGTAAGACTCGCGAGGTGGACTTTGTCGTCCGCTTTGGCAACGGAGATGCAACGGCCATCGAGGTCAAGTACGGCCCAGTAGGCGGCGAACAGCGACGGAAGAGGGCGCTGGCAGAGCGCTGCGTGGAGTTGGGGGCGAGTCTCGGCCTTCTCGTGACGCGCCATCCGCAAACTGAGCTGTTCAACCATCAGGGCGTAGCCGTCTGGTCGGTCCCGCTTTGGCGCATGCTCTGTCAGCCGTGGAAACTCGTACGAGGGGAGCTCGACCAATGACCGTGTCCGAGCCGAACCCCATTGGCCGGCGCGAGAGCGCCATCTTGGAATTCAAGCGCGACAACGACGACGATCGGCGAGCCGAGCGGCTACTTCGTCCGATCGTCGCGTTCTTGAACACCTCGGGCGGACGACTCATGGTTGGTGTGGACGCCCCCGATGACGTCGCAATCCGAGTGACGGGCGTGGAGAAACCAGCGGTCTTGGTTGAGCGATTGCAACAGTGGATCGTGGATCGTATCGAACCGCGCCCCCTGTCACTGACGACGGTCCACGCGGCGACCGTGGCCGATGTTGACGCACGTATCGTCATCGCAAGCGTCCGGAAGGGGCCCGCCGGCCCGTACGCGATGAGGACGGGAACAGCGTTGAACTTCTTCATACGGGAAGGCGACGCGACGCGTGCCATGAACGCGAGCGAGGTCATCGCGCGAGCCAGGGAGGCCGTCGCGCCGCCCGGCGACGGGCAGTCATCGGTTTTCGACACCGTCGCTGACGAGGCTATCCGGGTGGCCGACGGCGTGGCTGCAAACGGCGGAACCGCCCTTTTTATCGTGGCCGCGCCCGACCAGGGCCCCTGCGCAATCGAGGAGCCGGACTGGCACCAGCAGCGCGCCCAGATCGTCGAGTCACTGCGACGAGAAGCGCCCTTTGACCTACGGCGGGAGGGATGGACGTTCGCTCTTTGGCCACACTGGCAGCCAGAAATCGCCGGGGACGAAGTGCGCCTGGGCAGAATCGAGCCCCTCTTTCGGTACACGGTTCTGCGGAGGGATGGCGCGTTGTGGGCGTGCGCCAGGGTCGACGACGAGTGGACCGGCAGTCATGCAGCGGGTGATGGCAGTCGTGTTCTTCTGGATCTGGCGTTGCTTGAGTTCACAGTCTCGGTTGGACGGCTGATCGGCGACCATCTGGGCCGGCTGGATAGCCACGGATCGGCGCAAATTCGGTGCGGGATCCGAAGTGGGGTCCCGTTCCGGGGCGGCTCCCTGACCTATATGGGCCGCACGAGTCTGGGCACGGGCGCATGGGAGTTCACTCAGGCTCGGAAAAGGGTGGACACCGGCCCTTTGCCAACCACGTGCGACGCCCTGAAGCAGGATCCGGACAGTGTTCTGCGCAACGTGTCGGCGCGGCTGTTTGATGAGTTGGAAAAGCCCGAGGCCTGGCGCCGCTATTGGCGGGGTGGAGAACCGGGAGGCTTCAAATTCGATCCCTGACATAGATGGCCGCGACTAGGACCCGGGCGCGCCGATGCGGACCAGCGCGTCTCTCGGGTAGTAGACATCGTCGTGCAGGCGCTGCCTTCTCGGCTGCTGCCGTCCCGAGTGAAACAGCCGCTCCCGCGCCACCCGCGCACCCGGGATGCCCGTGATCATGATCAGCATGGCATCCGGAGCCAGCTCGCGGTCGACCTCCACCTCGGTCTTGAACTCATGCTGTTTGACCAGCTGCGTGCGCATCTCCACGAAGCCCGTGGGCGCACGCGTACCCAGAATCTTGGTCGTCAGCGTGGTCTCGCCCACGTCCACTCGGATGCGGATGGGGAACTCCCACGGGTTCTGCAACACCAGATCCTTCTTGCCCCACACCACGGTCGCGTCAAAGCCGCTGGCGATGTACTTGCTCTGCCACGTGTGCGGTCGCCGCTCGATCAGCGTCATGCCACCGACCAGCGCCGCCGCGTGCAGGGTGCTCGAGGGCTGACACACGCCGCCGCCCCAACGCTCCACCTTCTTGCCGCGATCGATGGCGGGCGCCAGCCTGAAGCCGGCCTCCTCGCTGCGCGGCCCGACCAGCTTGTTGTAGGACACGAGCGCTCCCGGCCGGATCTCGACGCCGTCCATGCTCTGCGCGGCCAGCCGCACGTTGCCCGCCCGGTGGTAGTTGGTCGCCTTGAACACCGTCGTGAACTCGCTGATCAGCACGCCGTCATCCGCCGGCGCGCTGCGCATCACGCATCGGCTGCGATGCTGCCGAGCCTCCGCCCTCTCGGGGAGAAGCAGCAGCCCCGCTATAACCAGCATGCTGAAGACCAGTGCGCGCACCGACCCATGCTAAGGGCGCCCGGTCAGCCGGTCCAAAAAAAGCGCGTCGCCAGCGCGTTGATCCGCGCCATGCACGCGTCGAGATCGTCACGCGCCCGCAGCAACTCCAGTGCACGCTGCTGCTTATCCAGGGCGTGGCAGATGAGCAGTACGTCGATCCCGGCTGTCACGCACGCCGGCACCAGCGCCTCCACAGTCCAATGATCGGCGATGGCGTTCATCTCCAGATCGTCCGTGAACACCACCCCTTCAAAGCCGACCTCATCACGCAGCAACCCGCGCAGCGCCGCCGAGCTCAACGTGGCCGGCCGGTCCGGATCCAGCTGGGGCAACAGGATGTGCGCGCTCATGATCGCCGGAATGCCGGCCGCCACCGCCTTCCGGAAAGGCACCAGCTCCACAGCGCGCAGCCGCGCCAGACCATGGTCCAGCCGCGGCAAATCCAGGTGGCTGTCGACATCGGTGTCACCGTGCCCGGGGAAGTGCTTGCCGCACGAGGCAACCCCGTGCGCCACCAACCCCTCGTGCAACGCGATGCCCAGCTGGGCAACCACCGCCGGGTCGCGATCAAACGACCGCTGCCCGATCACGGGGTTGTCCGGGTTGGAGTCGACGTCCAGCACCGGCGCCATGTTCATGTTGAACCCCAGCGCATGCAGCTCGGCGCCCAGAATCTCGCCCCAGCGCCGCGCCTCGTCCTCCGTATTGACCGACCGCATCGGCGGCACCGCGGTCACGCCCTCGCGCAGGCGTCGCACCGGCCCGCCCTCCTGGTCCACGGCGATCAGCAGATCCGGCCGCAGCCCCCGCAGCGTCGCGTTCACCTGCGCCACCTGCGCCGTCGACTCGATGTTGCGGGCAAACCAGATCACGCCGGTCACCAGCGGGTCTTCCAGCAGCTGCTTCAGCGAGCCCGGCACCGTCGTGCCCTGAAAGCCGACCATCAGCATGGGCCTACAGACTCCTTGGGTCGAGCTTGTCGCGCAGTGCGTCGCCCAGCAGGTTGATGCCCAGCACGGACACAAACAGGCAGCCACCGCTCATCATCGCCAGGTGCGGGCTCTTCAAAAACAGCACCGCGCCCTCATCCAGCAGCGCACCCCAGCTTGTGACGTCCTGCGGCCCCACGCCCAGAAAGCTCAGGCTGGCCTCGGCCAAAATGGCGCCCGCGATGCCAAACGTCGCCTGCACCGTGACCGGACCAAAGACGTTGGGCAGCAGATGCACGCGCAGAATCCGCGCCGTGGACGCTCCCAGGCTGCGCGCGGCCAGCACGAACTCGCGCTCTTTGACCGTCAGTGTCTGCCCGCGCACCAACCGGGCATAACCCGCCCAGCCCGTGACGTTCAGCGCCAAGATCACCCCGAGCATGGTGGCCTCCCCCAGCGAGAAGACGATGAGCAGCGCCAACAGAAAGCCCGGAAACGACAGAAACACCTCGGTCAGCCGCATCAGCCCTTCGTCGACCCAGCCGCCGTAATAGCCGCTGACCAGCCCGACGCTCGTGCCGATCAGCACCGACAACGCCACGGTGGCAAACCCGACCACCACCGCCACGCGCGCGCCGTGAACCAGCGCGCTCAGCACGTCTGTCCCGTCCTCGGTCGTGCCCAGCAGGTGCTCGTCCGACGGCCCCGCCAGCGGGCGCTCGGTGTCGCGCTCCCCTTCGGGATACGGCGCGATGAACGGCGACAGCAGTCCCGTCACGACCACCGCCAGCACCACCAGGGCGCCGATACGTGCGGTCCAGCTCAGGTGGCCCTCCCCCGTACCCGCGGATCGACCGCCAGGTACGCCAGGTCCACGACCAGATTCACGATCACATAGGCGATGGTGACCACAAGCACGCAGCCCTGAATGACCGCGTAATCGCGCTTGACGATCGCCTCCAGCAGCAGCGTCCCGATCCCGGGCCGGGCAAACACCTTCTCGGTCACGATGGCGCCGCTGAGCAGCGCCGCCAGCTGAAGTCCCATGACCGTCAACACCGGGATCATCGCGTTGCGCAGCACGTGCTTGGTCACCACCACAAACTCCGACAGGCCCTTGGCCCGCGCCGTGGTCGTATAGTCTTCGCGCAACACATCCAAAACGCTGGCGCGCACCATGCGGGTCAGCTTGGCAGCCAGCGCCGCGCCCAGAACGATCGCGGGCAGCAGCAGCGGCAGCGGACCGCGCAGCGGCACCCCGGGATCGGGCAGCACCTGCAGGTGCACCGTCAGCAGAAACAACAGCATCGGCCCCGACCAGAACACCGGCATGGCGACGCCCACCAGCGCCCCGATCATGGAGATGTGGTCCAGCGCCCGCCCCTGCCGTAGCGCGGCCGCGATGCCCAGCGGAAACGCGATACACATCGCGATCAACATCGCCGCCAGCGCCAGCTCGATAGTCGCCGGCAGCACCGCCCCGATCACCTCAGCCACGGTCTCCTGACGCTCGCTGACCCCAAAGCTCGTGCCCAGCGATCCATCAAAGATGCCCGCCCAGAAGACCCGGTACTGCGTGCCCAGCGGCTGATCGAGGTACAGGCGCTCTCGAAACGCCTGCTTCGCGGACTCCGGCGCCTCATCGCCCAGAATGTTGTCGGCGGGGTCGCCGGGGGTGACACGCAACGCAAAGAACACCAGCGTCACCGCACCGATGATCGCGATGATGGCCCCGATCAGGCGCTTCAGCACCGCCTTCACTTCGGGGGACCACCTTCCAGATCGCCTGGCCGATTCACGTTCCACACCGCGCGGCCGGCGTCGACCCCCGATGCTGTCAGCGACGCCTCATCGATCTCCACGACCGACAGCGTGTCCAACAGCCTTTGCACCGAGAGGCGCCCGGCGTCTATGGCCGCTGAGACCGCCGGCAGTGCAGCCGCCGACCAGCGCGCGCACAAGGGATGGCGGCGCCCGGCAACAACAGGGACCACGACATCCGCGCTCGACGGGTGGCTCCAAAGAGTCCGCAGCATCACCGCGCTCAAGCCCGGCATGTCGCACGCGACCACCACAACATACTGGCCCGCCAGACCGGTCAGAATCGTCTCGAGACCGCCCAGGGGCCCATGACCTGGTCGCAGGTCCTTTCCGTATTCAGCAGGATTCACCGCGCCCGCCTCGCGCGCGATGCGCATGGTTCGCGCAAGCAGCGTCTCACCATTGATGTCGATGTCTTGTTTGGGGCTGCCGAACCGCCGGCTCAACCCACCTGTGAGGATGGCTGTGTTCACGGTCACGTGACTGTAACACTCAACCGCGCACCGCCCCAGAAGGGGGTCAGGTATCTACTGGCACTGAGGCTCGAACTGCTCGATAAGACGGCGGAACTGCACGCTCTTGCCGGAGCCGGGGCGCGACTTCACGTAACGTCGCATGTGCTTGAGCGCAGAACAGCGCTTGCCACGGGCCATCAGGATGACCGCAAGATCGGCGCGACACTGCGCCATACCGGGATGCAGCTTCAGGCACTGGCCGTACAGCTTCTCGGCCTTGGGCAGGTTGCTGGCGCGCTTGGCGGCTTTTGCCTCCGCAGCCAGCGCTTTGGCCTGCTCCAGCTTGCTGCCTTTGTTGGTGGTCACGACCGGGTCCTTCACAGGCGTCTTCGCGGCCCTGATCGCCTTGTTGGCGGTGCGGATGCCGGTTTTGGCCTTGCTGTTGCCCGAGTCGAAGAACACCGCGCTCTTGTACGCAGACAGCGCCTCCTTCCATCGCTTGCCCGCCGCGTGGCCGTTGCCGCGCCTGAGCGCCTGTTGGCTCAGCTGCTTACCGGCCTGCGACTTCAGACTGCGCAGCGTTTTGGCGTGGGCGCTGCCCTTTGGCGCTTCTTTTAGACCTGCGCCCGACGCATCCCACACCGTCTTCCACTGCCCACGCGACTTGGCCGCCTGAGCACGCGCCACCTGCGCTTTCACGTTTTCGACCGTCTTGATCTCGACGAGCAGCGCGTCAGCCCCGGCCGCGTTGGGATCGGCCTTCAGTGCGGCGCCCACCTGCTGGCGCGCCCCGGCAAAGTCGCCGGCCGCGAGCGATTTCCTTGCCTGACCCAGCAGCGCCTTGGCCTGCGCCTCACCCGACGGCTTCTCGGCCGGCTTCTCAACCACGACAGGCTTCTCCACCGGCTTTTCGACGACCACCGGCTTCTCCACCGGCTTTTCGACGA
>CAZJHX010000001.1:137669-220419 GCA_964545715.1 uncultured Myxococcales bacterium | reverse complement strand
CTTCGGTGTACGTTCCGCTGTCGCCGGTGTCGCCGGTGTCGCCGGTGTCGCCGGTGTCGCCGGTGTCGCCGGTATCCGTCGTGTCCCCGGTGTCCGTTGTGTCGCCGGTATCTGTCGTATCCCCGGTATCCGTCGTGTCGTCCGTGTCCCCGGTATCCGTCGTGTCGTCGGTGTCCGCAGTGTCGGTGGTATCCGTCGTATCAGTGGTGTCGGTCGTGTCCGTCGTATCGGTGGTATCCGTGGTGTCTGTGGTCTCGTCACCGGTGACATCTGTCGTGTCGTCATCCGTCGTGTCCGCGGTCGTCTCCGTCGTGTCGATCGGCTCGACCGCATCGGGGGAGGGAGTGCTCTCGCCCGTCTCCGGGCACCCGGCGATCACAAGGCTCGCTACCATGAGCCAACATCTCAAATGCTTCATCCAATGCCCTCGTTCTGACTGAGTCGCCCGGAAATCGGTCCGCGCATTATACGTATGGAGCGGCCTAGATAAAGCGCGTTCTTAGGAGGTCTGCGTCCACCGCGACAGGTCGCGCTCGTCCAGCGCCATCCGCGCCGCGGCCAGCTGCTTTGCGTATTGCTCTTCAGCGGTCTGCCGGGCCAGGGCAGCGCTGGCCCCATCACCGGCGACCGTACTGATAGCCGCGCGAACCAGCTGTGCAAACGGCGCCGGCACGCCGTGTCCGTCCGCGTTCTCGATCGCCGTGGAGACCACACCGGCCGCGCCGGCATAATCCCCCACGCGAAACGACAGCCGCGCGCGCAGCAAAAGCGTGGTCATTCGGTCCAGCGGATCGTTCTCCAGCGCCCGATCCGCCTCCTCCCACAGCCGCTCCGCCTCGTCGACGCTGCCGGCATCGCACAGCACCGTCGCCAGCGCCGCCCGCGCCAGAGCCACCTCATGCGACTCCCGCAGCGCCTCAAACTCCATCAGCCCACGGCGAATCGAACGCTCGGCCTCGTCCAGGTCGCCACGCAGCCGGTTGACCTCTCCGAGCCACACGCGGACCTGCGCCAACACCGCCCGCGCGCCTGCCGGCTTCGCGCTGCCGCGCGCCTGCTCAAGCAGATCCTGGGCCTCCTCCAGGCGCCCGGCGCCCAGCTCGATCCAGCCCATCAGCGCCTGCGCTCGCACGGTCGAGCCGATGTCACCCTCGTCCTCGAACACCGCCAGCGCCGAGCTAAGCGTGTTGCGCGCCTCTGCCGTCCGCCCCATCCACTTGAGCACCTCCGCCAGCGCCAGCTGGATCAGCGCCCGATCTCGCGGCCGCTCCTTCAGCTCCGGGTTGGACAGCGCGCGCCCCAGGTCCACGTGGGCCGAGCGCAGCTCTCCGTGTCGCAGCCGAACGAGCCCGCGCAGCCGCTGCCAGCGAGCCGTCCACACGCCCGTCTTCACGCCGCTGGCCGCCGAGTCCCGAGCCGCGTCCAAACCTGCCGAGATCCACCGGTTCGCGCGGTCCAGCCGATCCTGCAGAAAGAAGGTCCAGCCCAGACCAAACCGCGCCTGCATCGCGATCTCGGAGTCCTCGGCGACGCGGGCCAGCGCCTCCTCGTATAGCGCCCGCGCAAAGGCCGTGTCGTGCTGCTCAGCCGCCAAATCCGCGCGGCCCAGCACCACATGCGCCGCCATCTGGGGCGGCAGTCCGTCGTCCGCGCGCACCAGCGCCAGAGCCCGGTCCAGCAGCTCTATCGCGCGATGCGGGTCAAACGCGTCGTGCGCCTCTTGCGCCTGGTTCAGCTGTCGCGCCACCGCCGTGCGCCGCACGTCCGTCGCGACCGGCTCCGCTCCCAGCAGCTCATCGACCACGCCCGGCGTCGCCGGTCCACTCAGCCCGATCGCGTCGTCGCCGCGCTGCTCCAGCGCCCCTTCGCGCGCCAGCTCCGCCATCGCGCTGCTGATCTCCTGCATGGTAGCCGAAGGCGCCGCCTCCCCCATCAGGTCGCGCACCTCGGTAAACGTCATCTGGCCGCCCCACGACGCGACCAGCGCCAGCAGGCGACGCGCCCCGTTGGGGTCGGGGGTCCCGTCCACGATCGCACGCAGGCGCATCAACTCCGGCGACGGGTCCGGCGGCGCCATCCGAGCGACTGGAATCACCTCAGGAAGCGGCTCCGCTTTCGGCTCGGCGGGGGCAACTTCCGGCTGCGCGGGGGCGCTCTCGGGCGCGGGCGGCTGCACAATATCGGCGATCGTCGGCTCGTCGTCGGCAAAGTCCATCGGCCCCGCCGGCAGCGTCACGTCCAGCGCGCTGATCAGCTTCGATGGGTCGACCGGAGGCTCAGGCGCCTCCAACGCCTCCAGCCGCGTCGGCGTCGCGTCGATGCGGGACAGGTCCGCCAGCCCGTCCGAGACCGACATGTCTGACCCAAACGAGATGGACGGCACCGCGCGATTGGGCGGCAGCCGAACCCGCGCGGACGGCAGCGTCTGGTTGAAAACACGCGCGGCCGCAGGCGTCGTATCGTTGGGCGCCTCGGCGATCGGGCCCATCGTGAACTGCTGCGGCATCAGATCGGCCCAGCGCTCCGCCCACTTCTTGGTCTCGCGACTGGCCGACAGCACACCGTGCTCTCCCAGCGCGGTCTCGATGGCCGCAAGCACGGGCGCCATCGACTCGAAGCGCTCCTCCGGCGCCCGCTGTACGCATGCCTCAACGATGCCGCGCAGAGCCGGATCGGCGATCGCCTCCAGCGTCTGTGCGGTCGGATACTCGTCGTTCAAGATCTCCGCAAACGCCTTGGGCGCCGTCGCCGAGAAGAACAAACGGCCGCTGGCCATCGCGTAGGCCAGCAAACCAAAGGAGAAGACGTCCGTACGCACGTCTGTGCCGACGCCCTCCACCTGCTCGGGCGCCATGAACGCCGGCGAGCCGATAATCATCGACTTCAGTCCGCTGCCGCCGAGCGGCTTGGCCAGCCCGAAGTCCATCAAGAACACTCGGCCGTGGCGCGAGAGCATCACATTGCCCGGCTTCAGGTCGCGATGGATGATCCCGCGCTCATGCGCAAACTCCAGCGCCTCAGCCACGGCGTGCAGCATCCCCAGCGCCGCCGTGATCGGCAGCCGGCCCAGGTCGTCGGCCAGCTCCTCAAAGGTGACGCCGTCGACAAACTCAGTGACGATGTATGCCGACTCACCGGGCGGCGTGCCGTACTCATAAATCTGAATGATATTAGGATGCTGCAGCGAGGCCACGACCTTGGCCTCTCGCTGAAAATAGGCCAGCAGCGTCGCGTTCTCCGGGTGCTGGAGCACGTTTTGTGTGATCTGTTTGATGGCGACGTAGCGCTCCAGGACCGGATCAAAGCCCAGGTGCACCTGACCCATCCCACCCTGACCGAGCAGCCCCACCAAACGATAACGGCCGAGAACAGCTGACATTGCCGCAAGCATCGTTGATCGCTCTTGCTCCACAACGCAACTCAAAGGTGTTATGAGAATCGCCGTGGCGCACACCTTGACGATCGACTTTGAGGCTTGGCCTCAAATCGCGCTGCTGAAGGCCACCGGGCAGGTCGCCACGGCCGGCGGCGATGCCCTGACCCGACAGACCGATCGCATTCTGGACCTGCTGGCGCGCCATGGCGTGCACGCGACCTTCTTTACGCTGGGCATCACCGCAGAGCGCTGGCCTCACCTGGTCCAGCGCATCGCGGCGGAGGGCCACGAGGTCGCCTGCCACGGCTACAATCACCTGCGCGTGTACAGCACGGATCGAGCCGCGTTTGCGGCGGACCTGGCCAGAGCCGCGTCGTTGTTGACCGACATCACTGGTCGCCGCCCGCGCGGCTTCCGTGCGCCTGAGTTCTCGATCACCGACCGCAGCTTGTGGGCGCTGGACGTCCTGGCCGAGCAGGGCTTCGGCTACGACTCATCGATCTTTCCGGTGCACAACCGGCGCTACGGCATCCCCAGCTGGCCGCGCTTACCGCGGCGGGTCGCGGACGGTCGCCTGGTCGAGCTGCCCCCGGCCACGCTGGACCTGGGCGTACTCAACATGCCGGTGGCAGGCGGCGGGTATTGGCGCGCGCTCCCCGACCGTACCGTCCTGCAGGCGCTGGACGGGCTGACCAGCCGCGGCGAGAGCGCCATCGTGTACCTGCATCCGTACGAGTTCGACGACCGCGACCCGGGCCCCGTCGGCCACGGCCTGACCTGGCGGCAGCGACTGATCGCCGGCAGCTTCCGGCTCGCCCAGTCCACCCGGCGCAGCAGCGTCCTGGCCAAGCTCAACGCTGCCCTGCCCCGCTACCAGTGGATGACTGCCGCGGCGCTCGCGGAGACCGTGCAATGAGCCGCAGCCCCCTCAAAGCGGTCATCTCGTCGGTCGTCGGCGGCGGGCCGATGGAGCGACTGGCCTCCGCGCTGCGCGACCGCGGCGTCGACGCCACCGTGTTCTCCGCGTTTACCATCGAGCAGTGGCGCGCGCTGATGAGCGCCGGTCCCGCGGGGCGTCTCAAGGCAAGACTGCGCGCCTTCGGCACCTACCCATTGCAGACGATCGGCGCCGCGCTGGATCGCGAGCCGACCGTGCTGGTGCCGACGACAAACCCGTTCTTTCTGCCGTTTGCGCTTGTCGCGACCCGGTTGCTGCACGGCCGTCCGGTCGTGCCGCTGGTCTACGACCTGTACCCCGACGCGCTCGAAGCGGCGCGTGGCGGCGGGACCACCGGGCCCCTGGGTGCACTCGCCGCGGCCGCCAACAGGTACTGGTTCCGCCGCGCCGATGCCGTCGTGTTCATTGGCCCGCGCATGGCCGCCCACGCGCGGGCTCGGTACGGCGAGCCTCGACGATATGCCGTCATCGAGACCGGCGCCGTGACCTCCGAGCTGAGCGCGGACGGCCGGCGGGAGAGCCCGGCCGAGAGCGACCTCGAGCGCTGGTGCGACTCGCGCGTCGTCTTCAGCTATGTCGGCAACATGGGGCACGTGCACGATATCGACACGCTCAAGGCCGCCGTACCCCGACTGGCCGGCGGGGAGCGCTGCGAGGACATCGGCATCCTCATCGCCGGCTCCGGCCCCGGCATCGAGGCGCTCAAGACCGCATGGCGTGAGCTGCCGGCCGATCGGGTCCGCTTCGAACCACCCCTGGCGGATCGCGCGTGGGCGCGCCTGCTGGCGCGGTCGGACGTCTCGCTCGTCACGCTGCGCGACGAGGCCGGCGCCACGTCCCTGCCCAGCAAGACCCTGAGCGCCATGGCGTCATCCAACGCGATTCTGGCCGTCGCGCCGACCCCGTCCGACCTGTCCGACGTGGTCACCCGGCATGACTGCGGCGAGGTCGTCACGCCCGGAGACGTCGACGGCCTGGTAGCGGCCCTGCGACGCCTGGCCGGCGATCCGGTCGAGCTCGCCCGACAGGCCTGCAACGCCAAGAACGCCATCCGCGACCGCTACGATCTGGCGCGACTGGCGACCCACTGGGAGCAGCTGTTGGAGCAAGCACGCAACGAGTCGACGCACGAGGCAGACGCGATCAAGCGCGCCCTGGATATCGCCGTCAGCGCCGCCGGGCTGGTCGCGACCGCCCCCGTATTGGCGGCCCTCACCGTCATGATTCGCGCGACGATGGGCAGCCCCGCGCTGTTCCGCCAGAAGCGGCCCGGCAAGGACGGCGCGCCGTTCGAGTTGGTGAAGTTTCGCACCATGCGCGACCCCAAGCCGCACGAGACCGGACCCGAGCACGACAACGCACGCACCACGCGACTGGGCCAATTCATGCGCAGCACGAGCCTGGACGAGCTGCCGACCCTGCTCAACGTGCTCGCCGGCGACATGACGCTGGTCGGCCCGCGACCGTTGCTGTGGAAGTACCTGGCGCGCTACAGCCCCGAACAGAAGCGCCGCCTGGAGGCCGTGCCCGGCATCACGGGCTGGGCGCAGGTCAACGGACGCAACCGCATCTCCTGGGATGAGAAGTTCGCGCTGGACGTCTGGTACGTGGACAACCGCTCCCTGATGCTGGACCTGCGCATCCTGGCGATGACCGCGGCCAAAGTGCTGAAGCGCGAAGACATCGACCAGGACGAGAACATCACCATGCCCGAGTTCATGGGCTCGGACGGCCCTGCACCGCGGCCGCGGCAGGGGGCCTGATTTGCCGCGCCGTCGTCGCTTACAGCTCAACGCGTCTTTCGTCGCCCGGATCGTCGTTGGACTGGCCTGCGCCTTTGCAGCGCTGGCGTTTGGCGGTGTGCACCTGGAGGTGGTCTCGATCACCGCCGTCATCGCGTGCATAGCGCTGGTCATCGCAGGTTGGAGGTCTACGGGCCTTGCGCTCGACGGCTTCGGCGCGGTCCTGCTCCTGTTGCTGGTGCTGACAGCGCTGCAGCTTGTGCCGCTGCCGTTTGGGCTGGTCGAGCTCCTGTCCCCGCGGACCGCCGCCACACATGCCTCAGCCGCGGCGGCCACCGGCTCGGCCACGCCGGGCACGATCGCCTTGTCCCTGGATCCGCAGGCGACCCGGCTGATGCTGGCCTGGGCCATCGCCGTCTTCGCCACGTACATCACCGCACGCAAGCTGTCGCACATCACCAAGCGACGCCGGCTGGTGGTGCAGGCCGTGCCGCTGATCGGACTCGCGGTCATGGCTGTGGGCCTGGTCCACGCCGTCCTCGGGCTGGAGGCGATCTACGGCTCCTATGAGCCCACCGCGGGCGCGCTCACGAGCGTGACCGGCGCGTCCTACCAGTCCAGCTTCATCAACCCCAACCACCTCGCCGCGTTTCTGACCCTGTCCATGGCGACCGCGCTCGGGTTCACCATGGCGGACGATCTCAGTCAGCAGCAGCGGGTGGGCTGGGTCGCGGTCTTCCTGGCGCTTGGCGTCGGCGTGGTCCTGACGGGCTCGCGCGCCGGCACGATCATCGCCGCGCTCGCCGTGCTGATGGTCATCGCAGGGCGCCGGATTCGCCCCGCGCGCGCCGCCATCATGGCCATTGTCGTCGCCGCCGGCCTGGTGGTCCTGTACACGCCGCTGGGCGCCGAAGTCCGATCGATCACCGACCTCGATTACGCCGACTCCGGCCAGGCCACCACTCACGGGGTGGGCATGGACGTGATCAAAGCCTGGCCGGCCGTCGGAGTAGGACGTGGGGCCTTTGGCGTGGCGTATACGCAGGTCGCCGGCGACCGCATGCGGTACACGGTCACCCACATTCACAACACGCCGCTGCAGCTCATAGCCGATTTCGGCGTGCTGGCCGGTGGTCTGCTGCTGCTGGGCGGGGTGATCCTGCTGGGACGCTCACTGTTCCGGGCGCTGGGGGACCCGCTCCTGCGCGGTCTGGCGATCGGTCTGGCCGCCGTCGCCGCCCACAACCTGTTCGACTTCAGCCTCGACATCCTGGGCGTCGCCATGGCCGCGGCGATCATGGCCGGCGCGCTGCGGCACGACGCCAGAGAGCTCAAGCTGCCATGGAAGCCCGTCGTCGGGCTCGCCGTGATCGGCATCGTGGTCTCGACCACGATCGGCCTGACTACGGTAGCTGAGCCGGGACCGCGACGCGACGCCTTGATCGAGGCGAAGGCGCCGGAGCTGCTGCACACGTTCCCGGCAGATCCCTACACGTGGCTGCAGGCCGGCGCGCGGGAAAAGAGCATGGCGCTGCTCGACCACGCCGACCTCCTGCACCCGACCGAGCCACACATCCCGCTGGCCAAGGCGCTGCTGACCGAGGACGCGACCGCAGCGCTGCAGCTGGCGCGACGTGCGCTCGAGCACTCCCGGACTCCGCGCATGCAGAAGAAGGTGTTCCGCGTCATTCGGGCGCGAGCCAAGACCGGCCGAGACATCGTCGACGCGCTACCCGATCGCGGCGACGTGGCCGCTAACCTGCTCCAGTTTCTGCCACAGCGCCCCGAGGCGATACTGCGCCCGCTGATTCGGCGATTTGCCGACGACACCACGCTGCTACGGGAGGCGGCCAAGATCCGCTACGGACAGCGCCGGTGGGACGACCTGGACGACATCGCGACACGCCTGATCGTGCTGGACGACAAGATCGGCTACCGCTACATGGGCGACGTCCTGTCACGCCGCGGGCGCCACTACGAAGCCCAGCACATGTACCTGGAGGCGGGCGATCCGGACTCGCAGCTGGAGGCGGCGGGGCAGGCTTTGGCGGACAACAAGCCGGAGCGGGCGCTGGAGATTCTGGGCAAAGCGCGAGTCAGCGCCAAGCAGATGAAGGGCGTCAACCGGCTACGCGACCGAGCGCAGAAGATGCTGGATCAGTCGGCCTCAAAGGCGTCTTTGTAGCTTTTGGCGAGCGCGGCGTCCTGCGCGTCCTTTACGAGCACGCAGCGACCGCATACCAACACCTCGATCTCAGTGCCCATGAAGCAGCTGAACGCGTCCTCGGGCGTGCACACGATCGGCTCGCCGCGCACGTTGAAGCTGGTGTTGACCACGACCGGGCAGCCCGTCTGCGCCTTGAACGCGCTGATCAGGGCGTGATAGCGCGGGTTGGTCTCGGCGTGCACGGTTTGGACGCGCGCCGAATAGTCCACGTGTGTGACGGCCGGGATCTCAGACCGCGCCACGTTCAGCTTCTCGATGCCGAACAGCGCCTCCTCCTCCGCCGTCATCGGCTTGCGCCTGCCCGGCTGCACCGCGGCCACCAGCAGCATGTACGGGCTGTCGCAGTCCAGCTCAAACCAGTCGGCCACATCCTCGCGCAGAACCGAGGGAGCAAACGGACGAAACGACTCGCGATACTTCACTTTGAGGTTCAGCAGCTTCTGCATGGTCGGCGACCGCGGGTCCCCCAGGATCGAGCGCGCGCCGAGGGCTCGTGGGCCGAACTCCATGCGCCCCTGGAACCAGCCGACCGCCTTGCCGTCCACCAGCGCCTGTGCCGTCTTCTTGGTGACCGTCTCCTCGTCGTAGACCTCGAACACCGCGCCCGCGCCCGTCAGCCGCGCCTCGATGTCCTGCTGTCCGAAGCCCGGGCCCAGATAAGCCCCGCGCATGGCGTCGCCGGCCCCGACGACCCGCTCCTGCTCCAACAACGTATGATGCGCACACAGCGCCGCACCCAGCGCGCCCCCGGCGTCCCCGGCAGCCGGCTGAATCCAGATGTTCTCGAACGCCCCGTCGCGCAGGACCTTGCCGTTGGCCACGCAGTTCAGCGCCACACCCCCCGCCAGGCATAGGTTCTTGGCCCCGGTGGCGGTCGCCAGCCCTCGGGCCATGCGCGTCACCGCCTCCTCGATCACGGCCTGCACCGAGGCCGCGATGTCCATATGAAACTGCTCCAGCGGCTGGTCCGGCGTGCGCGGCGGCCGGCCAAACAAGGCATCGAACCGCCCATTGGTCATCCGCAGCCCGGTGCAGTAGTCGAAGTAGCGCTGGTCCAGCCAGTAGGAGCCGTCCTCTTTCAGGTCCACGATCTTGTCCAAGATCACGTCCTTGAACCGCGGCTCCCCATACGGCGCCAGCCCCATGACCTTGTACTCGCCGCTGTTGACCTTGAAGCCCGTGTAGTAGGTAAACGCGCTGTACAGCAGCCCCAGGCTGTGCGGCCAGTGGATCTCCTTGATGATGTCCAGCTTGCGACCGTCGCCCAGCGCCGCCGACGTCGTAGCCCACTCGCCGACGCCGTCCATAGTCAACACGACCGCGCTCTCGAACGGCGACGGGTAAAACGCGCTGGCGGCGTGACTGAGGTGGTGCTCAGAGAAGAGCAGTCGCTCGTCCCAGTCGACGTCCGGCGCCAGGGCACGGAGCGCATCGGACAGCAGCGTCTTCTGAAACAGCTTCTCTTTCAGCCACAGCGGCAGCGCCATGCGAAACGACTGAAAGCCGCGCGGCGCAAACGCCACGTAGGTCTCCAGCAGGCGCTCGAACTTGAGGAAGGGCTTGTCGTAAAAGACGACGTGATCGACATCGGCCAGCTTCGCCCCGGCCTCTTGCAGACAATAGGCGATGGCGTTTTCAGGAAAGGCTGAGTCGTGCTTCTTGCGTGTGAAGCGCTCTTCCTGCGCCGCTGCGACGATGCGGCCGTCCTCGAGAAGCGCCGCAGCGCTGTCGTGGTACAGCGCCGACAGGCCCAGAATGCGCATTTTGGGAGCCTGAATGTCCTAGGAGTCCTCGGAGAAATTGGCACAGAACCGGTGCGATGAGCCCGCGGCCAGATTGACCGAAGGTCCCGAAGGGCGGGCCGGTGGCCCGTTCGAGGGGGCTGAGGTCAAGCTGGCCCGGGATCGTCGTGTCCGGTTCATGCGAATTTCTCCGAGGACTCCTAGAAGACCGTGTAGATGAAAGGGGCGGCAGCGGAGCCTTCGCCGAAGACGAGGAGCCCACCCAGCAGGCCCATGACGAGCAGCATGGGCAGAAGCCACCACTTCTTGCGCACCTTCAAGAACATCCACAACTCTCTGGGCATCGACATGCGGTCTCCGAGGCCGTCTAAAACTGCTGCCTCAACGACTCCGGCTCCGGGCCCGGGGGCTCGCGGTCGATCCAGTGTGTCGTCTTGGCCGGATCCCGCTTCAGCCTCAGCGAGTCCTTGCCCAGCAAGCGTACCATAAGCGCGGTCGGGACCACCGCCACCACAAAGAGCACGCCCATAACGAGGGGCGTCACGATCATGTGCAGAACGGCGCCGATCTTCAGCCATACCGCGTTCAGCGGTTGCAGGAGAGCGGGTGCGATCAGGGCCAGCGCACCGAACACCACAGCAGTGATCAGCGACCACCAGCGGACGTCACCGCCCGTCAGCAGCGGGGCCAGCGCGATGATGGCAAAGACAACGGCGAACAGGGCACCAAAGGACCGCGGCGACGCCTGCTCAGCGGCGTGCGTGCGCTTGAGATCCTCGTGAAACCCCTGGTTGCCGGCCATGGCCCCAGTCTACGCTATTTCTTTCTTGGCAGGCTCGGCGTCCGGGACGTCCTCGATCTGGTCGGCCCTCAGCAACACCAGCGGCCAGTTGGCCTTGGGCCGGAAGAACTTGGAGCCGTGGCTGTCGGTCAGCGACTTCAGGTTGGAGTAGCGCGCCTCTTTGTAGTCCTTGACAAACCCGGCGCCAATCGCCGCCTCGACCTGCCTGACGCCCTTCTCGACCGTCCACTCGGGCTCGAAACCCAGCACTTTGCGGGTCTTGGCAAAGTCCACACGGTAATTGCGGCGATCGGTGTCCTCACCCATGGACACGACCTTGGACCCCGGGATCAGGTCCGCGATGATGTCGCCGACCTGGGAGATCGTGAAGTTTTGCTCGTCGGAGCCGACGTTGAAGATCTCGTTGCGCACCGCCGGCAGCGGCGCCGTCAGGGCCTTGAAGACGGCCCGGGCCGCGTCGTCCACGTGCACGAACGGACGCCACTGGTCACCGCCGAAGATCGTGATCTCGCCGTCACGGATGGCCTTGGCCGTCAGCAGGTTGATCACCAGGTCGAAGCGCGTGCGCCCGGACAACCCGTAGATTGTGCCGAAGCGCAGAATCACCGGCGCGAAGTCCAGGCTGGCCAGCTCTTGCAGCACCCGCTCGGACGCCAGCTTGGTGCGGGCGTAAAGCGACACGGGCCGCAGCGCCGACTGCTCCGAGAGGATCTCGTCGCCGGCGCCATAAACGCTGCACGTCGAGGCAAAGACCATGCGCTGAACACCCTCGCCGCGGGCGACCTCCGCGATGACGCGCGTGGCCATCAGGTTGACGTCGACGGTCAGCTCCTCATCGACTGAGCACGCCGGGTCGCCGACGATGGCGCCCAGGTGGATGACCGCATCGACGCCGCGCATCGCCTGCACGATGGAGTCGATCTGGCGAAAGTCCGACCGGATGATCTCCAAGTTCTCGTGGTTGATGCATTGGCCGATCGGCTCGTCGCCAAAGAGCATCAGATCGAGCAGCCGTACGCGCAGACCGTGGTCCAGCAGGCGTGGCAGCAATGCCGAGCCGATGTAGCCGCCGCCGCCGATCACCAGCACCGTGCGCACCTTGATGTCTTCAAGGGCCCGGCGCTTGAAGAGCCGTCCCTCGGTGGCGAGAACGCCCTCCCAAACCACGGAGAAGACGCGGGCGCCGGCCACGAAGCCCACGGTGGCGAGCCAGCCCAATGGGATGACGCCACGAGGCATGTCGAACCAGTTGTTGGCCAAAAACGCCATGCCGGCGAAGACCGCGTAGACGAAGCTGACCGCCTGGACGACCATCAGGATCTTGTATCGGCTGCGGTACATACGGCCGCGCGTGTAGAAGCCGCTGGCGGCGAAGACGGGCACGGCCACCAGGCCGATC
Source organism: uncultured Myxococcales bacterium (assembly GCA_964545715.1). Classification (GTDB taxonomy): domain Bacteria; phylum Myxococcota_A; class UBA9042; genus CAZJHX01. Next base: position 208,173 of record CAZJHX010000001.1, on the reverse strand, counting down.
ATCCAAAATGAGCGCACGTACGCCGCGGTGAAGCGGGCCGCGAGCTGGGGCAGGTTGACCTCGCCCGGATCCAGGGCGAACAAGATGTAGCGTGCGCCAAAGGCCGCGATCAACGCCGCCTGAACCAGTAGGATGTCCGCGATCACCCGGACAGCGACGGTCCGCGTCATCGGGATCTGGTTCAATTTCAAGGGGTTCAGGAACATATGGCCTCCCTGGCAACGGACTCGACGACCGACGCCACGTCGTCCATATCGCGCTCGCTGAGCGTGGGATGGACGAGGAACATGAGCGACGTCTCACCGAGGCGCCTTGCGACGGGAAGAGGCTGCGCCGGCTGCATTCCGGACGTCGCAAACGCCTTCTCCCGGTAGATCTCACTGCAGCTGCCGCTGTAACAGGGGACGCCCTGCGCAACGACGGCGTTCATGATGCGATCGCGGTCCCAGCCCGCGCGCAGCCGCTCGGGCCGCACAAAGGCGTAGAACTTGTAGTAGCTGTGGTGAATATCGTCCCTCGGGACCGGGACGCGCAGGGCCTCGAGGGCGCCCAGTCGGTCGGTCAGGATGGCGGCGTGCCGGCGGCGTGTAGAGACCCACCTGGCGAGCTTGCCCAGAAGGACGCGTCCGATCGCGGACTGCATCTCGGTCATGCGCCAGTTCGTGCCCCAGGACTCGTGCAGCCAGCGGAACCCGGGTGGGTGGGAGGTGTTGTAGACCGTGTCGTACGACTTGCCGTGGTCCTTGAACGCCCACGCGCGCTGCCAGATGCGCTCGTCGTTGGTGAAGAGCATGCCGCCCTCGCCGCCGGTCGTCAGAATCTTGTCCTGGCAAAACGAGAACGCCGCAACGTGCCCCAATGAGCCGACCGGCTTGCCCTTGTACGTCGCCTCGTGCGCCTGGGCGCAGTCTTCGATGACCCACAGCCCCCGGGACTCGGCCAGGGCGTTGATGCTGTCCATGTCGCAGGGCCAGCCGGCCAGGTGGACACAGATGATGGCGCGGGTTTTGGGCGTGAGCACCGCGGCGATCGTGTCGGCGGTGATGTTCTGGCTGTCGGGGTCGACGTCAGCCATGACCGGGATCGCGCCGCGCATCACGACGGCGCTGGCGGAGGCGATGAACGTGCGGCTGGTGACGATGACCTCATCGCCCGGCTCAACGCCTACAGCCTCGAGCGCCAACTCCAGCGCGACGGTGCCGTTGGCGACTGCGACCCCGTAGGCGCACCCGAGGCGCGCAGCGTATTCGGCCTCGAAGCGACGTCCCTCGGTGCCCGTCCAGTAGTTGACCTTGCCCGACTGCAGTACGCGGGTGGTGGCCTCGATCTCGTCAGCTGAGAAGTGCGGCCAGGGGGCGAAAGGCTCGGTTCGGATTGGACGCTGAGCAGCGGCTGTCTGATTCGTTGCCATTGGACGTTTTGGTTGCCCCGCTCCGGCGCCATGATCATTATTAAGTACGCGGCCTTGAGCGAGCCTGTCTTAACAGGGATCCCCGGAACCGTCAACGATGCGGTGCCAGCTGACGGCCGTCGAGATAATGGTGTCGAGATCGGAGTGCTGCGGCGTCCAGCCAAGTATCTCGCGGGCCCTGGCAGCGTCCGCGCGCAGGCTCTCGGGATCGCCGATGCGGCTGGGCCCCTCCAGCGCCTCGATGTCCACGTCCAGCGCCGCGGCGGCGGCATCGAGCAGCTCGCGCACGGTCGCGCCCGCCCCGGTTCCCAGATTCAGCGTCGTGGTCTCACCCCCGGCGGCGAGATACTCAAAGGCCATGGCGTGCGCTCGCGCCAGGTCCAGCGTGTGCACGAAGTCGCGCTGGCACGTGCCGTCCCGCGTGTCGCAGTCGGTGCCGAAGACCGTGAAGCGACCTCCCGCCAGGCCGGCGCGGATGATGTTTGGGATCAGGCGGGACCGGCCGTCGTCGGTCTCGCCGACGCGGTGCTGCGGGTCGGCCCCGGCAGCATTGAAGTACCGCAGGCACACCGTGCGCAGGCCATGCGCGTGATCACAGGCCGTCAACGCGCGCTCGGCAGCCAGCTTGGTAAAGCCGTACGGGCTGATCGGGCCCGGCGGAGTGGCCTCCGTGACCGGCAGGCTTGGCGGGTTGCCGTAAATAGAGCAGGACGAGCTGAACACGACCGGGATACCGCCGGCCGCGACCGCCGCTTCCGCCACGGACGCGGTCGCCGCCACGTTGATGCGAAAGTACAGCAGCGGGCGCTGAAACGACTCGGGTACGTGCGCGCGTCCGGCGCAGTGCAGGATGCCGTCGATGGCCTCCTCGCGCAGCAGCGCGGTCAGGTGGGCGGTGTCCAGGATGTCGGCCTCGACGAAGCGGTCGGCCAATCGCCCGAAGTGTGCGCGTCCGGTCGACAAGTCGTCGATGGTGACGACGCGCCAGCCCAGCGACTGAAAGTGCAGCACCGACTGGCTGCCGACGTAGCCGGCGCCTCCGGTCACGAGGATGTTCATCAGGCGGCTCCGCGGGCAGGTCGCCGAAGCCAGGCGGCGGCCTCGGACAGCAGGGTTGTGAGCATGGTGGGGGCGGCGGTGAACGGCCCGCTCTCGGCGGACTCGACGGCGCGGAGGACGTCCTCCAGCAGAAAGAGCGCGCCGCGCGGGTCCGCCGGCAGTCGCTGCGACAATCCGTCCGGCCAGCGTGCGCGCAGGGTCATCACCAGGCGATCGTATGCCGTGGAGCGCCGGCCATGAAACTCCCAGTCGGTAAAAACCACCGTGGTGCCGCGGCGGTCGATCAGGATGTTCCCCGGCTGGCAGTCCCCGTGCGTCGGTCCCAGCTTGAGCCGCTGCACCCCGGCGGCGCGATCGGCCAGCGCCTGGAACAGATCCGCGTCGGCCTGAACCACAAAGCGCTGTCGCAGGCGGTCCAGGCCGGCTGCGATCGCTGTCGCCAGGCCCGCCGCATAGGGCGCAGGATCCGCCTCGGTCGCTTGCCCGGCTGTCCATGTCTCGAGCGTGCGAAGGGCCCGCTCCTGCAGCCGTTTGGCGGGCAGCCAGGGTGGGCAGCGCGACAGGGAGTAGCCCTCGACGATGCGCTCCTGAAACCAGCGCGCGTCGTCAGCTGAGGCGGTGATCGGGACAAAGGGCCCGACGCGACCGCCGCCGCGCAGGTCGATCTCGGTGCGCATCGCGCCGTCGTCAAAGCCGTCCTTGAGCACCACCCGCGTGGCGCCGGCGGCAAAGTCAAAGAACCGGATGCGGCGGTTTCCCGGCAGAATCACGACATGGTCCGCGCCCTCGATGGGCGGGTCCACGACAAATGCCGGCTGCGACGTCAGCGTCAGGCCGGCGCGGGTCGCCAGCGCCGTACCCAGGGCCAGCTGCGGGGCCACGCGCCACCAGATGGAGGCGTAGCGAAACCCGTCGGCCATGAAACGGCGGGCCACAGCTGCAACATCCGGGGTGAAGTAGAAGCTTAGCAGCGGCTGAACACGCCATCGCTGTCCGGGGGCCGCGGCGTCAAAGCTGACGCGCACCTCGCGTCCCGATTGCTGGGACCAGGCAGCCGCCAGCGTCCGGGACAGGATCGCCTGGTAATCCTCGCGCGCCGCCAGCTCGGAGATCCTCAAATCGGGCGCATCTTACCACCACCGCTGCCCAGCCGCCGAGCCGCCTCGTCCCCCTCGAAGTCCGGCACCGTCAGAGGCAGCGTAAACCAGAAGCGACTGCCCGAGCGACCGTCACTGGTGACGCCGATCTCGCCGCCGTGCGCCTCGATCGCGCGCCGGCAGAACGCCAGCCCCAGGCCCATGCTCCCTGGCGGCCGGTCGTGCCCCAAGCGCGCGAATTTCTGAAACACGAACTGCTGCTGAGTCGCCGGTATGCCTGGTCCGCAGTCGCTAATCCACACCGTGACCGAGTCGGCCCGCTCCTCGAGCTCGAGAGTTATCGGCGACCGCGGCGGCGACACCGATACGGCGTTTGTCAGCAGGTTCCACAGTACGCGGCGCACGACCGCCGGGTCGCACACGACCATGGACGTGATGGAGCCCCGCAGCTGAGGGCGGCAGCTGCGTTTCGACTGCCGGACGACCTGGAGCGCCTCCAACCCAAGATCGTTGAGGTCGCAGGGTTGGAGATCCAATCGCGTGAGGGGACTGCCGGCAGGCCCACTTTCCAAGATCCGGTCCACCATGTCGCGCAGCTGGAGCGCGGCTCCGGCGGCTTGTTCAGCCGCCTCTGCATTGGGAGTGCCCTCGAGGTCGTCTGCGAGGATCTGTGCGTTTCCGAGAACCACGGTCAGGGGGGACCGCATATCGTGGATCAGCATGCTGACGGCATCGACGCTGACCATCTTCGACTCCCCATGGATCGGATCCGCCGGCGTGCCAGACGGCCGCCGCCTGGCCAGCGCCGGCAGCCCCCCAAACGCCAGCGCCCCGATCAGCCCCAGCGCAAAGACCGCAAACGACACCGCCTGTGCCCGGCCAAACGTCTCCACGCGGGCGGTGCGCGCACGGGCCAGGGCCGCATCCAGCCAGTCCAGCGACAGCAGCACCTGCCGGACCGCGCTCGTGACCGCCAGCACGGGTCGCAGCTGTGGCGCGTCCGCCTCCCCCAGCAGATGGGTCTCCTCGACAAGCGCATCGGAGGCACGCCGAACGCGCCGCAGCCGCGCGCCGACCTCGTCACGAAACGCCGGCTCGAGGTGCTGAAGCGCCGCCTGAAGCTCGCCGCGCCAGTCGCGCAGCGCCATATGATACTCCGTGGCCGCCTCAGACATGCCGCGTGACGCCGCGTCCCCCGCCGAGGCGGTCTGCAGCGCCAGGCCACCGATCCGGCGGGCGCGAACCCGCTGGCCGACGATCGACTGCGCCAGCGCGCCTTCGGCGTTGGCCGCCGCGGTCTGGCGGTCCTTCAGTACGTAGAGGTGGAGGGCAGAGACAATCGCAAGAATCAGGCAGAAGCCGGATGCGATTCGGAGAGCCATCAGACTTGGCCCTCTGCGCGAGCCGCCACAGGCCCGCACACTGCTGTACGTTCAGTTCCCATCACGCCGTACAGAAATGCATCGGGCGTGCCAGAAGCCTAATCGGTGTACGGCGAACAGATTTCAGTTATGCAAGTGTTTTAATCACCGCTCATTGCACTGTTCAACCGTCGACGCACCGTAAACTTTACGGAAGCCAGGAGTGCGATGAACACCAGCACAATCACACTGGATCGGCCGGAGCGGGGCGTCGACGGAGCGGCGGAGCAGCCCGGCGCGTCCCGGATCTCGACACCGCCCGCGACAGAGACCGACGCTGTCGACAAGCCCGGGTCCAGCGGGTTGGGCGGCGCCTGTTCTTCTTGATTGTCGAGGTAATTCGGCTTGCCGTCCCCGTCGGAGTCCAGCGTGCCCTCCTCCAGGTCGGACTTTCCGTCACCATCGCTGTCCTCGTCCAGCCAGTTGGGGACCGAGTCGACATCCGGATCGTCGCCGAAGCGGTCACCGTCCTGTACCTCTTTTAATGTCGCGATTCCGTCATTATCGTCGTCGGCGTCGCGGTAGTCGGGCGTGCCGTCGTTGTCGCTGTCCTGCAGACCCTCCAGCGCGTCGGGCAGCGTGTCGCCGTCACTGTCTTCATCCAGCGCGTCGATCGTCCCATCGCCGTCGGTATCCACCGCCTGCCCCCCATCGGTCTCCACGCCATCGTCGATGCCGTCGCCGTCGCTGTCGGGCAGGCTCGGATCCGTGCCCAGCGCCTCCTCATCAGGGTCCAGCACCCCGTCGCCGTCCAGGTCGGCGAGCCAGAAGCCGTCGCTCATGACCGGCTCCCCTCCCCCGCTCGCCCCGTACGGCATCACGACCACGTGATAGGTCACGCCTGGCACCAGCGTCACCAGGTCCGACTCAAAGCTGGTGTCCAGGCCGGCGTCCTGCCAGTCGAGCACCAGCGCGCCCGAGCCGGTCAGCAGCCGCACCAGATAGCCCGCCAGCGTCTCGGTCCCGCCCTTTACCGCCGCCCAGTTGGCCGCAAACGACGACAGCGAGATGCCCGACGCAATGCCTGAGACCGCGTCCTGATCCGCGCCCACGCCGTCGTTGACGACCTCGATCGTACCCACATCGGCGAACTGGTCGATGGCGTACAGGTTGCCGTCCAGCGCCGTCAGCAGCACCTCGATGAGCGGGTCGTCGTCCACGTTGGCGGTAATCACCGTCCCGATCTGAAAGCCCAGCTCCAGCACCCAGTCCAGGTCGCCCTCTACCAGGTCCACGCAATACAGGCGCCCCACGCGGTCGGCAAACAGCGCCGACGGGTGCCCCTGCCCGGTCAGATCCGTGACCGCCAGCGGGCGCTGATTCAACGGGTCCACCGTCAGCGTCTCGGTGATGGTGCCGTCTTCGACGTCTAAAAAGCCGCCCGTCTCCAGCACCTTGTAGATTCGACCGTCAGCCAGCTGCCGCTCGCCCGGGATCGCGCCGTCCGATCCGTCCCACAGCGGCGCGCCGTCGTACCCGCGATAAACCCGGATGCGCGCGCTCGCGTGTTCGTAGGCCACCAGGTCGTCCTTCAGATCCCCGTCCAGGTCCAGCGCCATGGGCGCACCCTTTGTGATGATGGATCCCAACGACTGCGACCACAGATCTCCCATCACAGCCTGCTCGCCAATCGCCAGCGCACCATTGCCGTTCCACCAGGAGACCAGCAGCTCGTCCGTCTCGGGCACGCCGTCCAGCTCCGCAACCGCCATGTAGGCCGGGGGGCCGATAAACGCGGACGAGCCCAGCACCTCGCCCGTCTTGCCATCCAGCAGGTGAAACGACGCCGGTGGCGCGCCCGGCTCACTCTCTGCGCCGTTCTCCAGGTCTCCGTAGTGGCTCAACAACACGTCGTCATCGCCGTCGCCGTCCGCGTCCAGCATCACCGCGGGCGAGTAGGCCGTCCCGATACCCCCGCCGGGCTGGGACGGCACGTACTCCCAGTCCAGCTGCTTGCCGGTCTTGCCGCTGACCGGCAGCCCCACCAGCACGCCGTCCACCGCGGACATCGCATAAAAGTCCAGGGTGCCGTCGTCGTCCAGGTCACCGCCAACGCCGACCGTCCCCGTGTGCAGTGCGCCGGTCATGCCGGCCTTCTCAAACCGCCACTGCTCCTCGCCCGAGGCGTCCAACAGCACCAGCGATGACGCCTTGGCCCCGCGCTCATGCGTCAGCACCTCCTTGCTGCCGTCACCATCGACATCGATCAGCGCCATCACCGTTTGGTTGCTGGTCGCGTCCAGCAGGGTCTGATGCGTGGGCGGCTTCCCCGCCGAGCCGGAGGCCAGATCCACAGTTATCGTGCGGTCGACCGAGTCCTTCACCACAGCTAGCTTCGGCCCATTCGCCGCCAGAGAGCCGGCAAGCACGCTGGGCCCAAAGCCCCCCAGCTGAACACGAGCGCCGGTGTGCACCAGCGCGTCGCTCAGCACGTCCAGGTAGCCGTCGCTGGAGTACACCAGCACCTGATCGGGCCCCACGCCGGCCAGGTGGTCGGCGACCAGCTTGTATCGAACGTCGTGAAACTTGGGAAACGGGTAGCTGCCCGCCACCAGCGCGGTCTCCGCGCCCGCCTCCAGCAGCTGAAGGGCATCGCGCACGCCGTCGCCGTCGGTGTCCCGATAAACGAGCAGCTCATCATTGCCGTCTGCATATCGATCCACGCGCGCCGCGATCGCCGCGTCCGACACGCCGCCAAGCCACACCGGCTTCAGCCCGGTAGCGGTCCAACGCGCCACCTGAATGTTGGTCAGCGCCGAGATCGCCTGGTCCGGGGCGTGGCGCAGCGCCACCTCAGACTTACCGTCGCCTTCCAGGTCCAAATAGGTGCGTGTGATCACCCAATCCTTGAGCTCATCGACGACCTCACCGGTCTTGGCCACGTACGCGCGGGAGTACCAGCGGTCGTCCTCCGCATTGAAGATCGCGGCGAGCACCTCGGGCGTGCCATCGCCGTCCAGATCGGTCATCGGGCCGCTGAACATCTGCGTGTCGGGCGCCTGTTGCCACAGCACAACGGGCTGCCCGTCCCCATCCAGCTCATACAGGCCAAAGAAGCCCTTGGTCTGCCCCGAGCGGAAGGCCATCCGAAACTCCATAGCCGGATCCGCGTCCGCCTGCACCGGCTCCACAACCGCGCCGTAGGGCACAAACTCGCTCTCCCCGTACCAGGCCTTCTTGGAGATGCCGAGCAGCGCGCCGGTCGTGGCGTCGTGCACTCTGAGCTTGTCGCCCTGGGTCAGCAGCACGTCGGCCCCGCCGTCGCCGGTCGCGTCAAAGACAGCCAGACGGCTGTTGCCGTGATATCCGAGCCCCTCCGTCTGCCACTGGATGGCCTCCCCCTCAAATCCCACCGAGAAGTCGAAGGCGTAGATCACGGCCCCGGTATCAGCGAACGGCACAAACAGCACCAACTCCAGGAACGGGTCGCCGTCGATATCGGCCAGGACGTGCCGGTTGCGGCCGTTGGTCCCCGATTTGGGTCCCAGGCCCTCGCCGAAGGTCCACACGACCTCACCGCTCTCGCCGTCCAGGGCATAGATCCGCGTGTCGCCGATCGTCTGAGTCTTGGAGACCAGGATCTCGATCTTCCCGTCCAGATTCAGGTCCACCGCCTGCCCGTCTGCCAGCAGAAAGAAGCCCAGGTCCAATGTCTTGGTCGCCCACTTCACGGCGCCCGAGCCGGGGTCGCGACACAGCGCTCGCCCGGCCTCCAGCGACACCAACTCGACGGCCCCGTCGCCATCTACATCCTGCGCAAAGACGCTGGCATCGGCGCCGCCTAGACGCTTACTCCACCGAATCGACGGCTTTGTGATCTCGCCGGTGGCACTCACCACTCGGGTCTGGCGCACGTCGTGGTGTATCAGCGGCCACTCGTCATCCCCCCACGCCTGTGTGGGCAACAAAAGGCACAGAGCGGCGACAAGCATGCGCATGACAGCATTACGAACATCCAGCCGCGCCCGGATCAACCCCAATGTCATTTACCGAAGACGCGTGCCTCGATCGCCGCAAAGACCTCGTCCGCCGGCCGGCCCCCGTCCAGCACTTCGAAGACGCCGTCCGCGATCAGCTCCCGATACAGCGCCTCACGGCGTCGACGGGTCTCCATCGGCTCAGTCCACGGGTCGTTCTTGGCCACACCGCGCTTCTGGCCGGTGACCGGATCGATGTCCAACAGAAACTGGCGGTCCGGCGCCGACGCCACCTGCTTGAGGACGCGCCACAGCAGCTTGGACTCCACATCGACCTGCGGAAAGGCCATCTTGAAGTCGATCAGCGCATCCCACAGATACCGGTCACACAGCACCGGCCGCCCACGAAAGCGCCACCAGCGCATCTGCGCGCCGTACAGCCGATACAGGTCCAAGATCGCCACCGTGACCCACAGCTCGGCCACCCAGCGCCGCGACAGCGCCTCCGTACGCTCCTTGCTCTCACCCGCCTCGGGGAGCTTCCCGCGCGCGACCAGCCGCGCGAGCTCTTTGAGCCGCGTCACGCCCCAGGTGTAGCCCACCCGCGACCAGACCCGCACCGGCTTCAGTCCCATCGCCTCGTACCGCTCGATGAGGCGCTCCACCTGAGTGGACTTGCCGCAGCCGTCGATGCCGCTGAAGGTCAGATGGACACCCGGACGGCTCACGACAGGCTCCTCACGTAGCTGGCAGCCTCTCGAGCGGCAGCGCCCGGCGGAACGCCCTGGTCGGCGCGGGCCCGCGACACGTCCAGACCGGCGAACCCCAGCGCGGCGGGAGCGTCCGAGGGCGGGTCCACGGTCACCAACGACGGCGCCGCGTCACACACCGCCGTCATGGCCTGAGCGACCTCCAGCGTGGTGGTCAGCCGCCCGGCGCCCACGTTGTAGATGCCGCACGCGCGCCGGTCAGCGGCCGCCAGAATCGCGGCCACCACGTCGTCCACGTGCACCAGGTCCACCGTGTACCGCCCGCCGTCGTGCACCTGGACCGGCTGCCCGGCCAGCAGGCGCGACGCAAAGATCGGGATCAGACCGCCGGCCACCATGCCGGGCCCATACACCGAAGACACGCGCAGGACGGCGCTGCCCAGGCGACCCGCCAGCCGAAAGTGCTCCACCCAGACCTCCGCCGTCGCTTTGCTGGTCAGATACCAGGGCGCCCGAGGCGACGGGAACAGCGGCGCGTCCTCAGTGACCAGCCCGGCCCGCGGTGCGTAGCAGTTGCCCGACGAGACGTGGATCAGGTGCGCGCCCTCGACCGCCTCCGCCGCGCGCAACACCTCCAGGGTGCCCAACGCGTTGACCTGAAAGCACGCCTGAGCGGCGCCGGGATCGGCGTAGTCGGCTGGGATCATCGCCGCCAGATGCGCGACCACCGCCCCGTCACCGAAGACCTCGGGACGCGCGCCGGCGCCCTCCAGCTGCCACCGCATGACCTCTGCGCGGGAATCCAGCTCCGCCTCCGCCGGCCGTCGAACCAGCGCGCGCACGGTCCAGCCGGCGTCGGCGGCGGCGCTAACCAGGCGACGACCGATAAAGCCGGTCGCCCCTGTCACGACGAGCCGCCGTGTCACCCGATGAGCTCCGACGACCGCACGATCGTCTCGCTCCAGTGGCGCAGAATCGTGATCGGCTCGATGGCCGGCTGGGTCACCGGCCTGCCGTGCACCATGTACTCAAGGCACATGCGCACCTCGTCAAAGCCCGCGTACCGGCGCAGCGGCGTCGTGCCCGAGAAGCGGCCGTTGATCTCAAAGACCTTCACGCGATCCCCGTCCAGCCGAAACTGGAAGTTCGCGGGCCCGTACGGGTTCAGCGCCTCCGCCATGGCCGCAACCGCTTTGTTCAGCGGTCCATAAGGCTCCACGTAGGCGCGATAGGTGTTGCCGTCGCGCAGATCCCGGCGCATCACGATGGTCGCGTCGCAGCGCCCATCAAAGCACACAGCGCCGGCGGTGTACTCGCAGTCGGCGTCCGCCACGCACTCCTGGATAACCGGGGAGCCGCCCTGCTCCAACGCCCGCTTCAGCTGCACGCGGTCGTCGCATTTGTAGACTCCGACCGAGCGCGCGCCAACCCGCGGCTTGACGATGAGCGGAAAGCCGACCTGATCGATCAGCGTCTCCTCGTCGCCCGGCAGACACGACGCCGGATGGTCGAACCCGTGCTCCTTGAGAAACTCGTAGGTCAGGTATTTGTCGTCCGCGATCCCGATAACGCGCGGGTCGCTGACCAGGATGTGGGTGCCGAACTCCGCCTCGAGTGCCGCCCGCTGCTCCGCAAAGATCAGCAGCTCCACGTCGGTGCCGACAAAGACCGCGTCGGGGCGCTCAGCGGCCAGCACCTCGCGCACCCTCGGCATATAGGCCGGGTCCTTGGCCATCGGAATCAGGTGCTGCGCGTCCGACCAATACAGCCCGGCGGACAGCGGGCTGGGGTCGCACGAGACGATGTGCACATCCAGCTCAGCGGCACGCATGGAGCGAATGACGCCCTGCCCGAGAAGGGCGCCGGCGCCGGTAACCAGTACCTTGATGCTCATGTTCGGAAGTACCTCAGAAGGTGCTGTTGCGTTGTCTCGCTGAGCGAGGAGGCGCGAATCGCCTCGATGTGCGCCGGCATATCGTAGTCGACGACAGAAAACGTCGCTCTGAGCCCGGTCGCCCCGGCGTCCAGAAACAGCACGGTCGACACCGGCTTCCTGCGGCGCGGCTGGCCCACTGAGCCCGGATTGAGGATTGCGGTGTCAAAGCTGCCATCGCGGCTGAGCGCGATCTGGGCGCGGTCGTCGGTCACCTGGACCTCGGCGCCGCGCACGATCGCCGCTTTGGGCCGATGCGTGTGGCCGAACACGCCCACTTTGAACCCCTGCTCGCGCAGCGACTCGTGCGCCCGGCGAAACTCGGGGGGCTTGTTCAAGTAGGTCCAATCGCCGTACGTGAACGGGTTCGCGTGGGCGAAGAAGACGTCGCCCAGCACCACGCGCTCCACCCACTCGAAGTCGTCGTAGAAGCCCTTCATGTCCGCGTTAGCCAGCGTCCAATCCGCCGATTCGCGAATCCAGTCGCGCATCTTGTCGTAGTAGGTCGACGCGCCGCGAAGCAGCTCAAAGTAGAGGTCGTCGTGGTTGCCGCGCACCATGACCGCGCCGTCGTTCTGTACGGCGTCGTGCGTCAGATCCAGGACCTGCGCCGGGTGCACACCGTACGTGAGCAGGTCGCCCAGAATAATCAGCTGATCAAAGCCGCGCGTGCGCGCGAGCTGAAGCGCCGCCTCAAACGCGGGCCCATTGCCGTGCAGATCGCTTAGAACAGCGACGCGGCGGGCCTCTCCAAGGGTCAGCGTGGTCTCAGTCACGGTACTGACGCTTGAACAAGAGGTATCCGGCGCGGCCCAGCCCCGACTTCATCAGATGGGGTAGCCGGCTCACGCGCAGATCGGACGCCTGAGCGTCCAGCACCGTGGCGGCCAGGCGCCTTGGGCTGTCATGCAACAGCATGTAGAAGGCGACGATCTCCGGCATCGAGAACTTGCTCTGCAGCGGCTCAAAGATGTCAGCGCGCCCAAGAAAGCGCGAGACAGCATCCACCTGCCAGGCGGGCGGGCGCAGCGCATCGAGCACGCGCATCGGCACGGGCGCGTCCAACAGCTGGACGGCGATCGCCAGCGAGAAATAGACGGCAACGGTGGTCTCCAGCCGCCGCGCCGCCGCCGTCACCGCCTCCCAGTCAGGCGGCGCGAACCGGGCCAGACGGTCGACGTCAGTGTGCAACCGCAGCCCAGGCGCCCGGCAATAGGTGTGCTTGGCCGTGTGCAGCGCGACCTGCAGCATGTTGTCGCTGGGCTCCAGCATCCGGGCGGCGCTGCCCTTCATGGGGATCGACCGGCGCACCAACTCCGCCCCGTCGGGCTCCTGGTCCCGATTCAGCCAACGACCGGAGACGGGACGCCACTGCAATTCGAACAGGATGTCCTGGCCGTCGACACGCCTGATGTACTCCGTGCCGCCGTGGTCTGCCCCGGTGTCGATCGTAGGCGCCTCGTTGGACGGATCCGTGCTGTCCAGCTGAAACCCCAGGCCCATCAAAAGGCGGTGCGCATCGCGGAAGCGGGCGGTGTCGACCAGCACGTCCAGGTCGCCCATCGGCACGCAGCCCGGACAGGGAAAGATGCCGCGGGCGATCGAGACGTTCTTCAGCCCGATCAGGTCGATGTCTTCGGCCGCAAACGCCGTAGCGACCTGCTCCAGCAAGCCCTGCATGCGGCCCCAGCGGACGAGCTGCGCGTCGTGAATCGCCTGCCACCGCGCGCGCTCGGCGCCCTCCACGAGCCCCGCGTCCAGCAGTGCATGGGCGATGATCGGCGCGATGTCGTTGCGTGTGGCGAACTCCGCCAGGTCCCCGTGCTTGGGGTGCAGGCCACTCGTGACCGAGTCATCGGGGGCATCGCGCTCACCGCGCAGCGCCCAGACAGCCAGCCTGCGATGCGGATCGTTGCTCCAGGTGTCGATGTGCGGGAGGGCGTGTCCCAGAGGCAGGTACCTTCTTATCCGACCTCGACGTCGTCGAGCATCGCTTCCTGCTCTTCGAGCTCCTCGGGCAGACGGCGATAGTAGCCCTTCCGGTAGTAACGGCCCCGGTAGTAGTAACCGAAGGACCCGCGCTGCATGTCGTTAAGGACCGTACCGATGATGGGCGCGTCGACGTTGCTCAGCGAGCGATAAGCGGTGCGCAGCGCCTCGGAGGTGGTGCGCTTGGACTTGGCGACCAGCAACACGCCGTCGACGCGGCTGGCCATGACCAGCGCGTCACTGACCGCGTTTACGGGCGGCGAGTCGATGATGATCATGTCGTACTGCTCGGCCAGCTTGATGATCAGCTGGTTGAGCCGAAGGCTGTTCAGCAGCTCGGCCGGGTTCGGCGGAATGAGGCCGCAGACGATGACGTCCAGGTTGGGCACCGCCGACTCCTGGATCACCTGCGAGATATCCGCGTCGCGGTCCGCCAGGAAGAGCGATAGACCGCGCTCGTTGGAGACGCCCAGGGTTGTGGCCAGGCGCGGGCGCCGCATATCGGCCTCGACCAGCACGGTGCGCCCACCGGCGGCGGCCAGCGTGATCCCCACCTGAATAGAGATCGTGGTCTTGCCTTCCTGCGGCAGCGCGCTGGTGACCACCAGGGTCTTGAGCTTGCGCTCGGCCGACAGAAACAGCAGGTTGGTTCGCAGCGTACGCGCCTGCTCGGCGGCCTCGGACAAGGAGTTCTCGAAGACGAAGAGGTCGCGTCGGCGCGTGTTCTCCAAGGCCGGCAGCGCGCTGTCGTCCTTGATCGTCGGCACCAGCCCCAGGCACGGGATGCCCAGAATCTCTTCCGCGTGCTCTTTGTCGCGAATCGTGGTGTCGGCGCGCTCCAGCAGGCCGATCAGCAGCATGGACATCAGCAGCCCGAGCGCCGCGCTGGCGACCAGGATCATCGTACGGCGCGGCCACACCGCGATATGCGGGATCAGCGCGCGGTCCAGGGTGCGCACGTTGTTCGCGGCCTCGGTCAGGCTCGTAGTGATGACCGTCTCCTCGTAGCGCTTACGAATGCGGTCATACATCGTGGTCTGCTCTTTGAGTTCCTTCTGAAGCTGTCCGTAGACCTCCACGGCTTTGCCCAGCGCCTCGTCCTCGACGCGCGCGTTCTGAAACTTCTCCTCGAAGCTGGTCATCGCGGCCTCAGCCGCATCTGCACTGGAGGTCGCCGTCTGCAGGATCCCTTTGATCTCCTGGCGGATGGCGCTCTTCACGTACTTCAGCCGCCGCTTGGCGCCGATCAGCTTGTTGTGCTTTCGCCCGTAGACGAGCTCCAGCTCGGCGACCTCGTTCTTGATCTGCGTGTAGTTCACCTTGAGGGAGTTCAGCACCTGGTTGCCCAGGACCTCGGCCACGCCGACACCGTAGATGCCGTGGCGCTTGACCTTCTCCATGCGTGACAGCTCGGCCTGCGCGTGGATGACCTTGCCCGTCGACTCCAACACCTTCTGGTTGTAGAAGGCGCGCTCGCCCTCGACCTCTTTCTGGCGCGTGCCGACAGCGGAGATGTTGTGCTTCTCTTCAAACTCGCGCGCGGCCGCCTCGGCCCCATCCTTCGCGGCCAGCCGCTCTCCCAACAGAGCCTTCAGCTCGTTGCCGGCGCGGTCCAGCACGCGCCGCTTCAGCGACAGGTTGTGGCGCACATAGGCGTCCGCGATCTCATTGGCGATCCGGGCCGCAAGCTCGGCGTCCTCGTGCTCAAAGCTGACCTGAATGATGAGCGAGGCCGGGATGCGGGCGGCCTGGATGCGGCGGGCCAGGGCCGTCGACCGCTTCAAGCGCAGCACATCGACCGACTCTTCCTCCTCCTCGTCCGCGTCGTCCTTCTTCTTGAACAGGCGCTCGTCGCTCCACAGGTCCAGCGAGTCCAGCACCATCGCCGCGACCGTCTGGCTGCGGATGATGTCCAGCTGCGTCTCGGCGTACTCCTGGAAGTCGCGACGACCGCCATCGGGCAGATCCATGATCTCTTTGACGTCGGCCATAATGCGAGGCGAGGTCGGCGACACCACGACGGTGGCCGTTGCGCGATACCGCGGCGTCATCCGCTCCAGCATGGCGTACGCGAGACCGATCGCGATAGCGACTACGAGAGGTGCGAGCCACCACCAACGACGCGCTGCAATCAGCAGCCGATTCGTTGTCTCTTTGGCGAGTCCGGCTTTGTTCTGCAGTCTTTGCATAGTTCCCGTTTCGTCACGCTGACTTAATCCAGAAAGCCTCATAAGGCAACCTTGTTCGGCACAAACGTCAGTTGCGAAAGCCAGCCTGTCTGATCAAAGAACTTCGTCCAACAAAGCCGTCGCAAAATTGGCCGGGCTGTTCGCGGATGCAAACGCCTTCATGGCGGACCTGTCTGACAGCGACCCTGGCTCGGCCGAGGCAAAAAGTACGATGGCGTCGGCGATCTGCTCCGCGGAGGTCGCGTCCACGTCCAACCCCAGCCGGTGACGCCGCGTCTGTTCGCCCATCAGCCCCCAGTCGCTGGAGATGGCCGGACGGCCCGCCGCGGCCGCGCGGATCAGAATGCCGCTGCTGCCCAGATGGCGCTGGTAGGTGGCCAACACCACATCCGAGAGCGCGAAATAGCAATCGGCATCTGCCTCCGAGATGTAGCCCAGGCGGGAGATGATGGTCGCTGCCGACCGCGCAGAGCACCGCGTGACCGCCGCGGTCATCTTGTCCGACGCACCGGCAGGCGGACGTCCCGCCAGCAACAGACAGGTGCGTGCAGCGACCTCGCCGGGAAGCCGCTCCAGCGCCTCCAGCACCTGGTACACGCCTTTTCGCGCGGTCAGCGCGCCGAAGAGCAGCAGGACCTGCGCGCCCGAGGGAATCTCCAGCTTCGCGCGACAATCCTCAACGGCCTCCGGGCTTGGCGCGATGGGCGCCACCGGGTCCGCGAGGTGCCGGGTGAGCGCGGTGCCGCCAAGCTGCCGAATTGGCGCGACGGCGGTGTCGTCCAGCGTCAGGATCGCGGCGAGATCGGGATGACGGACCGCGCGCCATAGGGTCGCTCGCTGCCGCACGCCCCGGAGGCGATCGGCCACCGTCAGCTGCCCGCCCGAGTACTGCCCGTAGTGAAACGACGGCCGAAAGTAGATGCCCGAGACCGGACACGGGGCCCGCATTCCGAGCGCTAGCGGGCCCATCAGAAAGCGGTCGAGATACAGCGAGATGACGTGGTCGGCCTGCATCTCAGAGGCGTATCGGCACAGGACCCGCCACTCAGCCCGCGCGCGGCGCAGCGTGCCCAAAGCACCCGGCATGCCGCCGGCGGCGCTGATCGCCTCCTCTTCCGCGCCCTTCACCGCCACCAACTGAACGCCCGCGATCGGCTCCGCCAACGCGACCACGTGTGGATACATCGTGGCCAGGCGCGGCGAGACCAACAGTGTCATGCGGATCGCCGGCAGGCCCCCCACGTGCCGCAGCAGATGCTCGAAGTAGCTGCCGTGATGACCTCCGACGTCCAGATCGAAGACCATGATGTGTGGTCGGTTGCTCACTTAGCGTATTATCTGGCGAATGCGAGTCCTCGTCACGGGTGCGGCCGGCTTCATCGGCTATCACGTCTCGGCGCGTCTGCTGGCCGACGGTCATACCGTTGTCGGTGTCGACAACCTGACTCCTTACTACCCTATCGCGCTGAAGCGTGCCCGTTTGGCGGAGCTGGAGCGGGTGGCGGACGCGCGGTTTTCGTTTCACGAGCTCGATCTCGCGGACCGGCCAGGCTGCGCCGGCCTCTTCGACCAGGCGTTTGACCGCGTGCTCCACCTGGCGGCGCAGGCGGGCGTCCGATACAGCATTGAGGCGCCCCACGCATACGCCGACGCCAACCTGGTCGGCTTCCTCAATGTGCTGGAGGGCTGCCGGCGCGCGGGCACGCCGCATCTGGTGTATGCGTCCAGCTCATCGGTCTATGGCGACACCAGCGACACCCCGTTTCGCACGGACGCCACGGCCGACCGCCCGGTCAGCCTCTACGCCGCGACAAAGCGCGCCGGCGAGCTGATGGCGCACTCATACGCCCACCTCTATCGGCTGCGCTGCACGGGACTGCGCTTCTTCACCGTCTACGGCCCGTGGGGCCGCCCCGACATGGCCTACTACAAGTTTGCCGAGGCCATCGACGACGGACGCCCCATCCAGGTGTTCAATCACGGCCACCTGGAGCGCGACTTCACCTACATCGACGACATCGTCGAGGGTGTCGTGCGCGTCATGGATCATCTACCGCCGGTCGACGATCAACCACCCTGGCGGCTCTACAACATCGGCGCCGGACGACCGACCAACCTCCTGCGCTTTATCGAGGCCGTCGAGACCGCCATGGGGCGCGAGGCGATCAAAGAGATGGTGGAGATGCAGCCCGGCGACGTGCACGTGACGTGGGCGGACACGACCGATCTCAAGCGCGACGTCGGCTTTGCCCCACAGATCGATGTGGAAACCGGCGTCAGGCACTTTGTCGACTGGTTCCGCGTCTATCGATCACGAAAAAAGATCGCCGAAAAGTAAATTAAAACCTAAAGGCCGGACAAGGACCTGCCGAGATTCGAGTAGTCGCGCGAGGGGAGAACGCAAAACGTGACGAAACGCAGGCAAAGCGGGTCAGAACCGCGCGCCGAGCACAAGCGGATAGTCGTCGATGGGGACGGCCCGGACGCAAACCACGGCGGATTACCGCCCGCGCCCGGCCAGCTTGTCGCCGGTGTATTCCGCGTCGACAGCCTGCTTGGCGTCGGCGCCGGCGGCTCGGTCTACAAAGTCACGGAGACCGACAGCGAGCGCGTCCGTGCGCTCAAGATCTTCGCCCAGTCCTCCGATCGCGAGCAGACCCTGCACGAGTTCCGCGTGCTGGCGCGTCTACGGCACCCAGGCTGCGTGCGAGTGCACGCGTTCGGCAGCGACGCCAGCTTCGGACCCTATCTGGTCATGGATCTGGTGGAAGGCTCGGCGCCGACCGACGTACTGGCCCGCGGCGAGACGGCGCCGCTGCTCGAGTTTGTGCGCCAGATCCTGGAGACGCTGGCCTACCTGCATGACCGGGGCATCGCTCACGGCGACCTGAAGCCCGGCAACATCCGGTGCATCAACGGCGATCCGGCGCATCCGGTGCTGCTGGACTTCGGGCTGGCCTCGACACACCACGGCACGTCGTCCGGCGGCACCGTGCTGTATATGGCGCCGGAGATCTTCCGCCGGCAGCCCCGGACGGCTCGTACGGATCTGTACGCGCTGGGCGTGATGATCTACGAGATCGTCACCGGCTCGCCGCCCTACACCGGCGCCACCGACCTGCAGATCACGCGCGGTCACCTCGGAGGCAACGCGGCTCCGCTGGCGACCCGGCGCAAGGTCAGTGACGCGCTCTCGCGGCTTGTGGGCCGCTTGATGGCGCGTGAGCCCGGCAATCGCCCCGTCTCGGCACACGAGGCGCTGGCGCTGCTCGCCGAGCTGACCGGACGCGACCTGGTGACGTCGTCGCCCGTATTGGACGCCGGCATGGTGATCAGCGCGCCTGCCCTGGTGCAGCGCGAGCCGGTGGTCGCCAGCTTCGACGAGCTGTTCAGCCACGCCGGTTCGGGCACGGGTGGGCTGCTCCTGGTACACGGCCCGCCGGGCAGCGGGCACACCCGCATCGCGGACGAGCTGGAGATCCGCACCCGGCTGCGCGGCGGCCGCCTCGTGCGCTGGGACCCGACGGCAAAGGGCATCAGCACCGCGGTCAGCGAGGCCCTGCGCGCGCTGTTGTCCGAGCACACCAGCGAAAACCTGTCCGGCCTGCTGGATGGCTTGCGACGCCTGCAGCGCATCGAGAACACCTCCGTCGAGATGGCCGGACGGGAGCGCAGCCTGGATCGTGTCGCCGACGTGGCGCTGGACGTGCTGTTCACCGCGTCTCGCCGCGCCCCGCTGGTGGTCCTCGTCGATAACGTCCAGGCGGCTCGCGCGCACGACACCGCGTTCATCGGACATCTGGCTCGCGGCATCGCGCGCTCACGCATCGTCGTTGTAGCTTGCTGCGACACCGCCGACGCCGTACCGAGCGACGCTCTGGATCCGGATCTGGTGCGAATCGAAGAGCTGACCCCGCTCGGCGAAGCAGCTATCGAGACGTTTGTCCGGACGGCGCTGGGGGCCCTTGACGATCCCCACCACCTGGCTACGTGGCTGGCCACGGAGAGCGCCGGCACGCCCTCGATGCTGATGGAGCTGCTGCGCTGGCTCGTCGAGTCGGGGCTCCTGGCCCGCCAGAAGGGTCAGTGGCATCTCACCGGCAGCCTGGATCGCCCCGCTGAGGACCCGTCGTCCGCTGCCGAGAGCATCGCCAAGCGACGTCTCGCCGGCGTCAACGTCGAGGGCGGGCGCTTGTTGAAGGCGGGGGGGGTCATGGGCATGTGCTTTTACCCGAACCTGGCCGCTGATGGGGCGGGCCGGGGCGCCCCGGACGACGACCTCCTGGCGGCGCTGCTGAGAAGCCGAATCGTGGCGCTGTCGGACGCGTCACCGTGGCGGCTGCGCTTCAGCCAGACCGCGCTTCGGACCGTGCTGGTGAACTCGGTCCCGCCCGAGCAGCGCCGGGGCGTGCATCAACACATCGCGTCCAAGCTGATGGCTCGAAACCCGGGCGGCGGCGCCGACGGTCTGGCGGAGCGGGGCGTGCTGGCAGAGACCGCCCGGCACCTCCTGGGCGCCGGAGACTGGCAGAGCGGCGTCCCTCTCGCGCGCAACGCCGCTGAGCGGTCGCGTCGGACGCTGGCTTTCGGTGAGGCGGAGACGCTGTACAAGCTGGCGCTGGAAGCGCTGGAAAATCAGGGCACGGACAGCGTGCGCTGCATCATCTTGCGCGACCTGGGCGACCTCCACATGGAGGCGGACCGCCCGGTCGAAGCCCGACAGCACTTTGCCAAGGCCCTGGCGCGGTGTGGCAAGTCCGACCCGATCGACGTCCGGCGGCGACTGGGCCACGCCCTGGTGCTGCTGGCGGAGTATGCGGAGGCGATCAAGCTGCTGGCCAAGGTCGTCGGCGACGCCAAAATGGGCACCGAGAGCCGTGTGCTGGCCGCGCACGACATCGGCTGGGCGTACATGCTGCAGTCGGATTGGCGGGCGGCGCTGACCGCGGCGGACGGCGCGGGACGACTGGCGCGGCGTCATGGCGATCGGCGGTACGAGGCCAAGATACGAAAGCTGCGCGGCAACATCTTGTGGCAGCAGGGCCGCTGGGACGCGTCGCTGCAGGAGAACGAGGCCGCGCTTGCGATCTACGAGAGCCTGAGCGACGCGAACGGCGCCGCAGAGGCGCTGATGGCCATGGGCACGGGGCACCGTCACCTGGCGCAGTATTCGGACGCGATTCGATGCTACGAGCGGGCCCTGTCGCGCTTTGAGGAGATGGGCTACCGGCGCGGCGTGGGCAAGTGCCAGAACAACCTGGGCATCGTCTACTATTACCAGGGGGATTGGCCGGCGGCGACGCGGTGCTTCGAGGCCTTCATGCGCATTTTGGAGCGCACGGGCGAGCGCATCGAGCGGGTCAGCCTGTTGAACAACCTGGGCTCGCTATATCGCGAGCGGGGGATGTTCGAGCGGGCAGAGCAGCTGCTGAGCGAGGGGCTGCACGCGGCCCGCGAGCTGGGCGCCAAGCGTCTGGAGGCCATGCTGCTGGGCAACCTGGGCGACACGATGATGCGCGCGGGCCGCCACCCACAAGCGCGCAGCATGCTGAAGAAGACCGTCCAGCTGGCCGAAGCGATCGAGGCCAAGGACGAGGCCATCGAGGGCCAGCGACGGATGTTCGAGTTGGACTCGCTCGAAAACGCGCACAATATCGACAACCGCGCCGTCCAGAAGCTGCTGGACCGCGCCGATGACGCCAAGCTCCGACTCGAAGTTGCCAACCTGCTGCGGCTGCTGGCCATGGACAACCGGATCAACGGCCGCTACACCGCGGCGGCCGAGTGCCTGGACCGCGCCGAGGGCGAGCTTGCCGGGGCGGGCGCGGCCTTGGAGCTGGCGCGTGTACGACGCGAGCGCGGCCTGACGCTGGGCGCGCAGGGCGAATCAGCCGCGGCTCAGCGCGTGCTTCAAGAGGTAGAGCGCACGTTCGAGCGCATGGACGCCGGCTGGGATCTGGCCATGACGCGCGAGGCCCAGCGGCGCGTGCGAATGGGCCCGGAGGCAGGCACCACGGCGGACCAGCTGGAGGCCATCGCAGCCTTCTGCGAGCAGATCGGGCACTTCGAGGACCCGCGCGACTTCCTGTCGACGGTGCTGGAGCGAATGGTCGACCTGGTGTCGGCGGATCGCGGCTTCATCGTGCTCTTTGACGCGGCCGGCCGCCCGTCGCTGAAGGTGGTCTGCCGCCGTGACAACTCGGTGACGCGCCCCGCCGACAAAGTCTTCAGCCGCACGATCACGCGCGACGCTTACCAGTCCGACGAGCCGATCTACATCCCGCTGACCGTGGCCGCCGAGCGCTACAAGGCGGCCCAAAGCATCGCCCTGATGGAGGTGCGAAGCGTCCTGGCGGCGTCGATACGCAGTCACCGGCGCCGACGCGGCGTCCTCTACTTGGACAGCGTGAAGCCGGACTCCGAAGAGCTCCGCCGCGCCGTCCCGCTGGTGGGAGCGCTGAGCTCGGTGATCGGAGCCAGCCTGGAGCACGCCGAGCTGCTTGAGCTGGAGCGCAGCCGCAGCGAAACGATGGCGATGCTGGCGCACGAGCTGCGTGGCCCGCTGAACGGCATCTACGCCCACGTGGAGCTGATGCGCGAGCACACGGGCGCGCTACCGGGTGAGCTGAGCGAGTACCTGGAGGTCGCCAGCGATGAGCTGCTGCGCCTCAATCGCATGATCGGCAACCTGACGGACCTGGCCCGCCTCGAGCACCACCAGTCGGCCAACACGGTGGTGTCGATCGACATGCGCGAGCTGCTGTCCACGGTCGCGGCCAACCTCAGCGGCTTGTCGACCTCGCGTCGTCAGAAGATCCAGGTACACACGCCGGACGCGCTGCCGATGGTGCTGGGCAGCCGCGACCGGATCATTCAGGTCGTGACCAACCTGCTGACCAACGCGATCAAGTTCACGCCGGACGAGGGACACATCCACCTGCGCGCCCGGTCGATTCACAAGGACGCGCCGGTCGAGGATCTCGGCCCCGAGTGCCCGCCCACCGAGTTCCTGTCGCAGGTCTCCGCCCACGTCAGCGAGTCCGGCTTCGTGGAGATCGCCATCGAAGACTCGGGACCGGGCGTGCCCGAGGAGACGCGCGAGACGATCTTCACCAAGTTCCGCCAGGGCGGCGGCCGGCAATCCCGACGCCGCGGCCTGGGCCTGGGCCTGGCGATCGCACGCCACATCGTCGAGCGCCACGGCGGCCACATCTGGTGCGACAACCTGGAGCAGGGCGGCGCCGCCTTCAAGTTCACGCTCCCGACTCTGGAAGAGCCGCAAGCCGAATAGAAGATGTGTGGGTGCTTGGTGGGGCTAACGGCCACCAATACGCGGAATCTTGCCGCGGCGGATGTCGTCCACGTCGATCTCGTGTTTCTGCAGCAGGCGCCAGAAGCTCTTGCGATCGTAATCCGCGGCACGCGCGGCGGCAGCGACGTTGCCTCCGCAGCGGCGGAGAAGCTCGACCAGGTAGGTGGCCTCGAAGCGCTCGACGTGGCGCTTGCGGGCGTCCGCAAAGCCGATGCTGAAGTCCAGCTCGGGATCGACCGGGCTGTCGGATTGTGTCGACGGGGCGATGCTGACCAGGCTGATGTCGTCGGCGTCCAGGACGTCGCCGTGGTGCAGAGCCAGGGCCGATTGCACCACGCTCTCGAGCTCGCGGACGTTGCCGGCCCACTGATGGCCGCGCAGCTTGTCCAGGGCGTCGGGCGTGAAGCTGACGCGCTCGCGACCGTACCGGCGGCAGAACTCGGAGGCGAAGTGGTGAACCAGCACCGGGAGGTCTTCCAGGTGGTGGCGGAGCGGCGGCATCGTCGTCTCCAGCACGTTGATCCGGTAGTAGAGGTCGCTGCGAAACTCACCGGCGGCGACGGCTTTGACGAGATCCACGTTGGTCGACACGATGATGCGGACATCGGCCTCCAACGTCTTGGTCCCGCCGACGCGCCGATAGGTGCGGAACTGAATGAGTCGCAGCAGCTTGGCCTGCAGGCTCATCGACAGGTCGCCGATCTCGTCGAAGACCAGGGTGCCGCCGTTGGCCTCGTCCAGGAGGCCTCCCGTGCGCGAGTGAGCGCCGGTGTAGGAGCCGCGCTCATGACCGAAGAGGTCGTTTTCGAACAGCGCCTCGGGCAGCGCCGTACAGTTGGTCACGACAAAGGGGCCGTGCTTGCGGGTTGACTCGCAGTGAATCATCCGCGCCGCGAGCTCCTTGCCGGTGCCGCTCTCGCCGTAAATGGCGACCGGCAGGTCCGTGCGAGCCAGCATGCCGATCCGGTCACGAACGCCGTGGATGAGGGCGCTGTTGCCGAGTAGCACGTCCGACTTGCGCTGCGGCACGACACGGGAGGCGCTGCCCGACGCCTTGACGCCGCGACCGGACGTCAGAACGTCCCGCATACGATGTCTCAACTCTTCGGGCATCAACGGCAGGCTTGCGACGTCACGCACGCCGTTGGCCGCCAGCTCGTACGCGCGGTTCATGTGTTCAACGGCGGCCAGCAGGTACAGCGGACATGGAGCCGCTTCGTCCTGCAGCCGGATGACGTCCGCCTCGGGATCCTGCAAGTGATCCAGGGCGGCAACCACAGCCACAACGTTATCGGAATCGAGAAGCCGGACCGCGCTCGACAAATCTGGAGCTGCGACCAGCACGACGCCAGAGCCATCGACTGCGCGGGCCACGGCACGCTGCAGCGTCACATCTGGTGATAAGAGAATTAGCCGACGCAAACGCTCCCCTCAAGGTCGGTCCCAACACTGACGTTCCTAGTTCGGGTGGGGCGAGCAGAAACTTAAGGCTTTTTTTTGACGTGGTCGGTTTTTTCTTCGCGGGGGTCATTTGGCACAATGTCCAGGTGCACGCTGCGCTCCGAATCGGGTTGCTCGCGATGCTGGTTGCCGCCTGTGCGGAGCCGGTGGACGAGCCGCCAACACCGCCGGCGCCGGTTCCGATCGAGCCCCCGCCACCGCTGACCGTTGCGGCGATGTACTCCTCCACGCAGCTGCCTGAGTTCCACCTGACGCTGGACGAAGCCGCGATGGCCGCGCTGGCGGACGAGCCCAAGGTCTACGTGAAAGGCACGTTCCGCTACGAAGAGGCGGTGTTCGAGAACATCGGCATTCGGCTCAAAGGCAGCTTCACGCTGACCACGCTCGCCGAGAAGCCCTCCTTCAAGGTGAAGTTCAACGCGTTTACAAAGGGCGGGCGCTTCCTTGGGCTGGAGGGGCTGACGCTGAACAACCTGCACCACGACACCTCCATGCTCAAAGAGTGGCTGGGCTACGCGGTTTTTCGCGCGATGGGCGTGCCGGCGCCGCGCACGGGATACGCCACGGTGACGGTCAACGGAGAGCACTACGGACTCTATTTGAATCTGCAGCCGTACAACGACGACTTCCTGGAGGAGAACTTCGACGACCCGCTCGGCAGCCTGTACGAGGCGGAGTCCGGCGACGACATCAACAAATCCGTCGACGGCTTCGACCTGGACGAGGGCGACCCGGATCTGGAGGCGCTGGAGCTCTTCGCCGAGCAGGCCAAGGAGGACAGCGACCGGATCTTCTACGGTGCGGACAGCGTGCTGGATGGGTCTGAGTTTCTGAGCTACACCGCGGCGGAGGCCCTCATCGGGCACTTTGACGGCTACCAGTCGCCACACAACTACTACATGTATTACGAGACCGCGGCCGGAACGTGGTCGTACCTGCCGTGGAGCCTGGACCAGGTCTTCGTGCGGCGCACGACACCGTTTGACGGCAACGGGTATCTGCTGCGCAAGTGCATAGACGACGTGGCCGAGTGCCGCCTGGACTACATCTTTCGTGCGCGCGCGGCCGCCGATACGTTCGAGGCCCTGGACCTGTCTTCCGAGGTAGACAGTGTGCTCGCGCTCATCGACGAGGCGGCTCGGGCGGACACGCGCAAACGCTACACGAACACCTCGATGGAGAACGCGCAGGAGGGGCTGCGCAAGTGGCTGGGCAACCGCCTGGAGGGCTTTCGCGCGGACCTGGACTGCCTTGTGGACGGGGTGGAGCCGGATGATGACAGCGATGGCTTCGGGCCCTGCGCTCACGACTGCAATGACGCCGACCCGGCCATCCACCCCGACGCCGAAGAGGTGTGCGACGGGATCGACAACAACTGCAGCGGGTACATCGATGACAACCCGGACTGCCCCTGCCCGTCTCAGACCGTGGACGAGGTCGACTACTTCTTCTGCACCCACGTGCGGAAGTGGACGCAGGCGCGCGCCTTCTGCAAAGCACAGGGGCACCAGCTGGCGCGCATCGACAGCGCCGAGCAGAACGAGGCGGTCTGGGCCGTGGCACACGAGACCAAGGGCGGCATCTGGGCGATCGGGCTGAACGACCGCAAGACCGAGGACGAGTACCTCTGGGGCGACGGCACGGAGGCGACGTTTACGAACTGGGCCGAAGGTGAGCCGGCCAAGCTGCTGCCCCAATTCGACTGCACCTTCTACAAGGGCAGCGCCGCCCCGCTGTGGTACGAGCGAAACTGCTCGTCCAAGGCGCCCTTCATCTGCAGCGCCCTGCCCGACCCGTGATCAGGGCGCAGGCGCGTAGAGCTCCGCTACGGTGTAGAAGTCGCCGCCCAGCGTGCCCAGATACACGTGGTTTCCAAGCCGCGCGACTGCACTGAACTCGTCGTCGGGCAGCGCAGTGAGCACGGCTATTTCGGTCCAGGCCGCGTCTTCGCGCAGCAGGATGGCCACGTCACCGGCGCCGGTTCGGGTCAAGACCCACAGCCCCCCGGACTGGTCCGTGCTCCAGTTGATCACCCGCTGGCCCGCGGGGAAGACGTAGTCCGCCGACTGGAGCGCGTCGTCCTGCACCCGATAGGTGCCCAGATGAGTCCCGCCTTTACCGTGGTCGCCGTTGATGTTCGCAACGATCAGCGCGCCATCGATCTCCATCGGGACAAGGGAGCCTTTGGGCGGGAGCGCGTGAACCGGGCGCCAGTCACCGCCATCCATGACGAAGCCCAGCTGCTGGCGGGGAGCGGTGGACAGCCAACCGCCCAGAAACAGCACGCCGCCGGCTGATCCAACCTGCGTGTACCGGGCAAACGCGCTGCCGGGCGCCTGCGTGCTGTGCTCCACGACCCAGGTCTCGCCCAAGTCCTCGGTCGAGGTCAGCGTTGCGGCGCCTCCCGTCAGCGAGCCGTTTGCCGCGAAGAGCCGGCCATCATGGCTCGCCAGCGCAAACGTATGAACAGCGCCCGCGATGGGAGTCATCGTCTCCCAGGCGCTGTCGGCGCTCTCCAGCCGAAACCCGCTGCCCTCGGCTTGATGACCCTTGGGATCGATGTCCGGCGAAAACAGGCGCCCGGTGTGACGCGTAAAGCGCAGCACCTCCTCCGTCGTGACGGTGTGCGAAGCGTCGAAGGCCGCCGACGCCGGCTCGTATGACAGGACCTGAATCGGGCCGGTGTTGTCGCTGTAGTCGCCGTAGCCGAAGTAGATCCGGGCGTCGAAGGCAGCCAGGGTCCCGATGCGCCGGCCTCGGATGCTGGGCTGGTCCGCCAGCCCCGGCAGCTCTTCCAGTGTCGCCAGCCGGCTCAAGACGCGCGCACCCGGATCCGTCGTCAGAGTCTGCAGCGGCGCCGCATCCACGTCGGGGCCGTGGGTGTCGTCAGAGACCTCGTGCGCGTCGTCTGACACATCCGCCGCAACGTCGTCCGCGCCTCCGCATCCCGCCAACAAACCGGCTATGACCACAGCCCGAAGCATCAGCGCAGCTTATTCGAGCCCGGTGTTTCCTGTCGTTATCACCATTGACAAAAATCAGCATGCAAACCGTCACCACCGGTTTACACAACGCGCACCCCTCGACAAGAATTGTTTACATATCAGTCACTTAGAAATTCGGCACAGCGTGTGCTCATGAAGGGGGCCGAGCACTAAACGGAGATTCTACTCATGTTGAAACACACGGTTATCTTGTCGGTCGTCACTACCCTCGCGTTCTCAATCGTCGGCTGCGGTCTGGCGAGCAGCCCGGACGGTGCAACCGCGCCCGACGGTGAATCCACCCTGAATACGGTGGAGCCCGCGCTGGAGGAGGCGCTGCCCGATGCGGCGACGCTGGGCGTTGTGTTGCCGTCATCGGCGGCCAAGCCGGGCTCGCAGGAGGGAGCGCTGGTCGGCGGCATCTCCGAGTTCTGGGCGCACACGGCGACCACGAGCTTCCGCATGAACGCCGGACTGGCGCACATTCTGCTGCCCATCCGCTTTGTCGTGAACAACATCGAGCCGACCTACACCGGCAAGAAGAAGGCCGTATGGTTCGGGTCCACGCCGCTGGATCCGCAGCAGCACCTGCTGGTCGTCCGCAAGGTCGGCGCGCACTACAAGTACAGTGTACTCGCGCGCCTCAAATCAGAGGCCGGCAACCCCGCCGCGTGGCGCCTGCGCATCACGGGCCGCTATTTCCCGGCCGCCGATGACGGCGACGCGCACGGTCGCGTGTGGGTGAACCTGGACACCGACCTGAACCCCAAGACCACCGGCAAGGTGCTGGCCCACTGGTCCAACGGCGCCTCGGGCCGCACGATCACCGCCTTCTTCTTCGGCTACAGCGACGGCACTGAGGGTCCGCTGCACCAGGCCGCGCACTTCGCCATCGAGCCCAACGGCGCCGGCGTCCTGGTCCACGGCATCAAGGGCTTCGACCTGAACAAGGGTGAGGAGGGCAAGGAGGCGCTCGAGAACGCCGCGATGCTCAGCCGCTGGGCCGTCACCGGAGCCGGCCGCGGCGACCTGATCGCCAACGGCGGCGACATCGAGGCCGAGGGCTACGAGGCCGCGGCGATGACCCAATGCTGGAGCGCGATGACCTTCAAGACCGCGTTCGAGGCGACCGCCGTGAAGCTGCCCGGTCAGGAGCCGACCATCGTAAAAACCACAGGAAACCACGACGAGTGCGTTTTCGCCGAGGCCGTCGAGCCGTCGCTGCCGGAGCTGGGCGACGAGCCGGCCGTCGAGGACGACGACATTCCGGAAGAAGCCACGTCTCTGTAAGGCACTTTCGTGCTATGATCGACCTGCTAGGGCACCCCAAATAATACGTGCATAGGAGGCCGGTTGGATCAAAGCGCCCAGGGCGCCGGATACCAGGTTATCGAGGGCCAGATCGCCGCACCCAGCGGCGGGGCGCTACCTCTGACCATCGTTGAGGTAACCGAGCGACGCATCACCGCCATGGTGACCGGCGCTGCCGAGTTCAGTGGCGTTGTACGATGCGCCTTCCTTCACCGCGGCGACCATCCAGGTCGCGTCGAGCTCATGGCCAAAGTAGAGCACTGCCGAGTCAGCGGCACCGCCGTGGGCCTGGTCCTCAAGGCCGTCGCCCTCTACTCCAAGGCGGGGCGCACCACGGTCGAAGAGTTCCTGGGCCAGTCGCTTCGCTGGAGCGACATCAGCGAAGACCACTGGGTCACCGACCGCACGCGCCTCTACTTCTCCTTCAATCCGCACTCGATCACAGGCCGTCGCTACGCCGCGACGCGGAAGAAACGACAGATTATTGAGGCGCCGACCGGACCACGAATCGAGCAGCGCTGGCAGCGCCGAGTGCGCCAGAGCCTGGCTATCGAGGGACAGGTCGACCGCATCGACTTCAAAGCAGAGCTGCGCGATGTCTGCGAGCGCGGCGTTCGTATCCGGACAGAGCACTCCCTGGCGGGCGGGGACCGCGTACGACTGAGCATCCCGATCGCGGCCGGACGGCTGAAGATGAACATGCGCGCCACCGCTAAAGTCGCGTGGACCAGCCATGTGCGCGACGACGGCACGTGCAGCGCGGGTCTGCTGCTGGAGCAGGTGCACGACGGCGCCCACGGCAAGCACTGGCAGAGGTTCGTGGAGGCCTGCGCCGAGAGCGGCGAGATCATCGTGGCCCACGAGCGCGGCGCCCCCCTACCCGCGCAGTAGATGTCGCTCGTGGAGTGACTGGCTAGGCTGTGCGGCGCGCCAAAACCCGATAGGTATTTGAGCGGCCCGGCCTGCGCATCAGCGGAGCCAGCGCTTGATCCAGCCCCCACGCCAGCAGACACATCGGCGTGCCCACGGTCCAGACCACGCCGTGCATGATCCGACGCCACACCGTCGGTCGCGGCTGCCAGGGCAGCTTGGGCTTGGGCGACAATAGACCGAACGCGATCATGGCGGCAAAGAGCAGATCCACGGGTTGGTGCGCCTCGCCGCGATGCCACGTCACCGCCTCGAAGCCGTGCTCCGCGAAGAGGCGCTCAAGGTTTTTCACAGACAGAAAGTGCTGGTGCTGGGGCTGGAACCAGGGCAGCCAAAACCGGCCGAACAGGCGCCCCGTCCGGCAGTCCGGGTCCGGCACCTCGATCAACAGGTGACCGCCCGGCGCAAGGACCTTGCTGGCCGCGGCGAGCTCTTCGGCGGGCTCGCGTGTGTGCTCCAGGTAGTGACTCATGCTGACCACGTCGTACGCGCCTCGATGCTCGTCGGCCAGCTCGGGGAACAGGCCCCGGAAGCCGTTGTCGACCCACCTGCGGCGTTGGGCCTCTTCGATGCTCTCGCTGAGATCCAGCCCGTCGAAGGTCGTGTCCGGCCACACGTCGCGCGCGGCACAGCAGAAGTGGCCGTGTCCGGTGCCGACATCCAACCACTTCGTCGGCACCCCGATGCCCTCCATCATGCGCGCGCGCACAAGGTACGGGTCTGCGCTGTACGCAAAGATGGCCTCCAGCCCCGCTTCGCCCAGCCCGTCGTAGAAGTCGCCGTAATAGAAGTTGAGCCCCTCGACGGTCAGGCGTGGATTCTGAAAGACGTGGGCGCACCCGCGGCAGCGGTCGAGCCGGAAGTGCCCGGGCTTGTACTGAAACAGGTCCGACACCTTCAGGCAGAGGTCCAGCTCCGTCGAAGCGCAGATTGGGCACGTATCGCGACGCGGCTCAAAGAACGGGTCCAGGCCCTTCTCCATCAGCTGCGCGTACTTGGGGCGCCGCTCTTCGACGGGATCGGCGGGCGGCTTGGACGACCGCACACTGACGAGCCTGCCCCAGTCCAACAGGTCCAGCGGCGCACGCAGCACCGTGGTCAACAGCAGGTCCGGCGGCTTGATCGCGCTGCCCGAGAGCGCCACCAGCGGTTGGAGATGATAGACCGCCCACAGGACGGCGCCCCACACGGGCTCCGCGAGCACCGCCCAGACCAGCAGGCCCAGCAAGATGGGCTGTCCGATCAGCACCGCTGTCGCCCCGCCGCCCATCACCTCACGCAGGACGGCCATGCGGGCCGCGCTGTCCGTGGTCACCGCGCTCAATCCGGGCGCGACCGCCAGGTCCGTGGACTTGCACGCATAGTGCTTGAGCGACATCGCCTGCCGGACAAAGCTCAGCCCATCCGTGGCGTTGCCGCCCGCGCGCTCGAGCACATCCGCGGTGGCGACAAACGCGTGCTCTGCAGTGCGGCCCTGGGTAAAGCGATCGTCTCGATACGCGGCGGTATCGACCAGCTGAACCAGCCCCAGCGCGGCGCGGGTCGAGAGGTCACCGGGCACCAGATCCACGACGGTCAGCCCGTTCGCTTCAGCATGGGCGCACGCGGCGGCCCGCGTCTCGTCCGAGACCGTCACGTTTGGCGCCGTGCGCAGCTCAAACGGCTGGCCCGACGGCGAATCGGCGGTCGCCGGCAGCACCTTCAAGGCGGCCAGACGACCTCGCAATCGAAGCGCGTCCAACACAAAGAGAGTCAACAACAGGCCGATAACCCAGATCACAGCAACAACTCCTCGAGGACCACAGCGGCAGCCGCGGCGCCTCCAGCTTCAGCAAACGATCGACCGATCTCCTCCGCGGCCGCCCGATAGCGGCCATCCTCCAGAACCTCTCGAACCGCCGCGCGCAGCCCCTTAGCCGTCACGCGTCCGAAGCGGATCCGTACACCCGCTCCCGCATCGGCCACCTGTTGGGCCACCACGGGCTGATCGTCTTTGATGGGCGCCACCACCAGCGGAACGCCGTGCAGCAGCGCCTCACAAACCGTGTTGTGGCCCGCGTGGCTCACGACCGCGTCGACCTCGGGCAGCAGCGCGACCTGCGGAACCCAACCCTGCACAAGGATGTTGTCCGGCACCTCGCCCACCAACTCGGGCGGCGCCGCCAAGATGATCTGCAGCTCCGCGCCGGTGAACGCCTCGACCACCGCTCGATAGAAGCGCGCGCCACGATCTGCGTTGACGGTGCCCAACGACACCAGCACTTTGGGCACCGCGGCGTCCAGCTTGTCCCACTCAAACCCGTCGCGATCACCGCGCGCGCGCACCGATGGCCCAACCAGGTGATAGTGGGCCGGGAAGTCGATGTCGCCGATCAAAGCCGACGTCGAGAACACGACGACACACTCAGGAGAGCAATCGGGCTGGGCCACCGGCTCCAGGCCAAACTCCCGCTGCAGCGCCGCCTGATTCTCCAGCAACCACGCGTGTACTTTCGGCAGCCCTTTCAGCGGGTCGGTGACGCCTGCGGACGTGGTCGTGGACGTGGCCCACGGCAAATCGCGCCTGCGTGCAACGATCCCGCCGGCCAGCGCCTGCTGATCCACGATCAGCACGTCCGGCTGCAGCGCCTCGACGGCGGCCTCGACACCCGGAACCATCGCGCGCGCCAGCGGCAGCAGAAAGTCCTCCCACAAGAACTTCAGCCCTGACAAACCGCGCACGCTGTGGGCTTTAGTCGTCATCTCCTCGACCAGCGCGGCCGGCACGCGGTCGTCCAGCTCAAACAGCGTCGCCCCGTCCGGCAGCAGCGGACGAACTTTGCCCGGATGACCGACCCAGGCGACCTCATGCCCGCGCTGGACAAGCTGCGCTGCGACGGAGACCGTCGGATTCACGTGCCCGGTCAGTGGCGGCACGACGAACAGAAAGCGCGCCATTACCCGACCTCCCGACCGACCCAACCGACGATGAGATCCCGCACCGTCTCGGTCGCCTCCCACAAAACCGAATGGCTGCACCCGTCCAACACGACCAGCTCACAATCGCCAAACGTGCGCGCGAGAAGGCGCCCGCGCTCGATGATGTCCGAGCGCTCCCCGTAGATCGCCAGCACGGGACACGGCAGCGCCGCCAGCGCGTGATCGTCAAACAGCGCGGACCGCTGGAGATCCGCAACCAACGACGTGCCGTAAACCAGCGCCTCCGCATTTTTGGCCAGCTTGTTGCGCTTTCGCTCGCTGTGTCGACCCAGCCAGCTCTTGAACGAGTCCAGGATCTTCAGGTCGCGATCCTCGCCCTCCAGACCCAGCGTCGCGGCCATCTCTGCGCCCCAGCCCGCATCGCTCATGTGGGCGTCGACGAGCACAAGCGATCGGGCGCGCTCGGGGTGCGCCAGCGCAAACGCGATGCCGAGCAGCCCGCCAAAGGAGTTGCCCACCAGGTCGACCGGCTCCGTGATGCCGGCCGCGTCCAGCACGCCGGCCAGGTCCGAGACCATGTCGTCGACGGTGTAGCCGCTCTCGGGCCGCTCACTGCGCCCGTGCCCACGCAGGTCATACAGCAGCACCGACGCCGTCTGCGCGACGCGGTTTGCCACCGTGAAGTACCAGCTGGACAGGTTGTCCATCACCAGGCCGTGCAGAAACACGACCGTCCGGTCGCCGCTGCCCATTCGCTGCACGTGAAAGCGCAGACCGTTGGCCGTGACCTCAGCCATCCAGAAACGCCCGAATGCTGGCCGACAGCGCGGTCGGCGCGTCCACCGGCAGGTAGTGACCGCCCTGCAAAATCACCAACTCAGCGCCCGGGATGTGGCCGCCGAGCCTGTCGCCGGCGACCCGGCAGGCTGAGCTGTCCCCGCACACAACCAGCGTGGGAGTGCTCATATCGGCCAGCTGCTCATCAGTCACCGGATAGGCCGTCGCCAGGTCCTGCAGCAGTGAGGTCTCGTAAGCTAGAAAACGCAGCGACGCCAGCAGCCGGTTGCCGCGCCGCCCCCCGCCCGCTACCGACCGTCTCAGCGCGTCCGGCAGCGCCTCCACCATCTCGTCGGGGCCCAGGGACAAGAAGCTCGTCAGATCAGCGGTCGTCGTCGGGGGCACCGGGGCCTCCACCAGCACCAGCTTGCGCACGCGCTCGGGGTGCCGCAGCGTGTACTCCAGCGCGATCAAGGCGCCGAAGCTGTGGCCGACAAGCGAGACCGGCTCATCGGTAAAGCCCGCCAGCAGCGCCTCCAGATCGTCGCACATGACCGGCGCCGTATATCCCGAAGTGGCGCGCTCGCTGCGACCGTGCCCCCTCAGATCGTAGAGCAGCACGCGATGTGACCGCGCCAGCGCCCGGGCGCCCGTGAAATACCACATGGCCAGATTGCCCACGAGCAAGCCGTGCAGCATCACCACCGGCGGCCCGCTGCCGAGCTCGCAGGTGTTGAAGCTCAGTCCGTTGGCCAGGACGCTTGGCACTAAGAGCGAGCCGACGAATCGATGAAGGCGACGAGGGCGCCGACTTTCAGATTGATGATCTGGTCCAGCTCCATGTCGGACAGCCACCCCACAAAATCGACCGCCGTGCCGTAGCGCTCCTGCAGCAGCTCGGCCAGGGCCACAAACTCGATGCTCTCCAGCTCCAGATCGTCCGAAAACGAGGTCTCGAGCGTAATGTCGACCTCTTCGGCCCACTCTTCCCCGATCACCTCGCGTATCAACTGCGCGACCACCGGCAGAACTTCACCGCTACCCATCCTTTGTCCCCCATCCAATGATGTAGTCGCCGCGCTGGCGCGTCTCGATCCACATGTCCGCAATCCGCAGGCGCTCACCGTCCACGTGTGTGACCGTAAACTGCTTTGGGTTGCCCTCCAGCCCTGTCCCGATCGCCTTGCCGTACACCTCTTTGGCACACCAGAAGCGCGTCAGCCACGCGTCCCAATCGTCCCGCGGCAGCAGCTCGCGCTCCTCCGCCGAGCAGGCCAGCTCCGAGAAGCGAGCGCTGCGGGCCTCCACCCGCTCCACGTCCACGCCGACATCGCGACCCTCGACCACCTTGGCCACCGCCACGTCATCTTTATGCGCGATGGACACGCGCAGGTCGCCGGCATACGCGGTGCGCAGCAGGGGCCGCCCCTCATCGTCGTTGTCGACCTCGATCTCGACAGGGAAGATCGGCGCCTCCCCGCGATCGGTCAAATGCTTGCGCGCCGCGTCCTTGGCGGCGATACGCCCGTAGAGCCAGCCCACCTTCCGGCGCGGCGCCAGCTGCTCGTAGATGTCGCGCTCCCGCTCGTTCAAGAAGCGCGCCGCCAGGTAGTCCCGCGACGCCTCCGAGCGCTCGGGATCCGACACCAGGCAGAACCCCTCCGGCTCGCAGGTGGCAAAGAGGTTGTCCTCGGTGCGGTGCATGACGGGCCACAGGCGATCGTCGGTCTCAAACCGCCAATCCGCCCACCCCGCGATATCGCACCAGACGGCGCCATCCGCGGTCAGCTGCATGTCGCAGTCGACCTCACGCGCGCCCACCTTGCCGACCCACACGTTGCACTCCACCGCCTCGCCGGGCTGCGGCTGCGGGCCAAAGAAGGACATGCGCTTGATTTTGATCGGCATCGCCAGCCGATCCTTCGTGGTCTTGGCCATGACCCAATACCCGAAAAGCTGCCCGGCGTTGTCCAGCAATCCGCCCTCGGCCTCCAGCCCGCACAGGGTGGCGCGGATGCCTTTATCGCTCATGGTGAGCAGGTCGGTCACGCCGCGATAAGCCGGCCCGTGGAACATCCATCGATCGGTGTAGAGCTGTGCCGCCGCAATCGGCAGCGAGGACGGATCGGCAGGCAGCGGCTCTCGCGCGTCGGGCGCCTCGGGATACGCATCAGCGACAACGACCGTGGTCTCGCTGTAGCCCTTGATCGCCACTTTGACGCGGTCCGCGCCGTCCCAGTCGCTCTTGATCTCGACCTCGACCTCCGGCTGCACGGATAGCCACTTGTACGCCCGCAGCGCCTCCAGCCGTATCGCAGTCCGCCCCGACACGGCCTGGGCGGCGTCGATCATCATTTGAATCGACATCGTCATCGGCACCACGGGATTGCGATCAGCCAGGTTGCTCCAGCCTTCGGGCTGAGGCAGCAAGCAGTGGTCGGCCAGATTCGGATCCGTGGCCACGGACAATCGCCGCAGCGTCGTCGCCTCTTTGGGCGTCGGCGCGGGCGCAGACTCCTGCGACTTCTTGCCACGCTTTTGCCACGCCGTCGCCACCGCCGACTGG
The DNA here is from genome assembly GCA_964545715.1 of uncultured Myxococcales bacterium. Classification (GTDB taxonomy): domain Bacteria; phylum Myxococcota_A; class UBA9042; genus CAZJHX01. The sequence continues at coordinate 172,187 of CAZJHX010000001.1, read as the reverse complement.
GTACTGACCAGCTCCCGCATGACGTCGTCAAAGCCCGCCAGAACCGGGTGCTCTGAGTCCGTCTCAGCCGGCGTCATCACGGTCTCCAACGGCGTCGACAGCTGGATCAGCGGCACGCCCAGGTTCAGCTTCAGGCCTTTGGGCGGCTCGATCGCAGCCTCCGGACGCCCGAAGTCCACGGTAGCGCCCTCGACAAACAGCGCCGCCATCAGCCGCCGCAGCTGGTGCATCCCCGAGCGCTGATTCACGCTGGTGCTCATCGCCAGGTGCGGCTTCTTTCGCAGCGTGTCGCTGGCAAAGCCCACCAGGCTGCCTGTACCCAGCTGCACGAAGATGCGCACCCCCTGCTCCCACATCGTCTGCAGCAGCTCGCGAAAGCGCACGGGCTCGGTCAGGTGCTCGATGGCCAGCGCCTGGATCTCGGCCGGATCGGACGGGTAAGGAGCGCACGATGTCGCCGACCACAGCTCTGTCTTGGCCGGCTGCAGCTCCAGCTGCGACAGGTACTCGCGGTGCGGGGCCACGTAGTCGCTGAACAGCCGCGAGTGAAAGCCCGACCGGAAGGGCAGCTTCTGCGCCAACACGCGCGCCTCCCGCATCCGCGACAGCGCCACGTCTACCTCGGCTTCGGGCCCGCACAAAATGATCTGGTGCGGGCAGTTGTCGTGCGTGATCACCACGTCCTTCAAGTCTTCGATCATCACGCGAATGCGCTCGGCAGACCCGCCGCATGCCGCAAACACGACCCCGGGCACCTCCAAGCTGCCCGGGCGCAACCCGGCCACAAAGCTGTCCAGCACAGACGGCGGGATCATCTCGGACACGATCATGCCGGTCCACTCGCCCACGCTGTGCCCGGCGATGACGTCCGGCGTCACGCCAACCTCGCCCAGCACCTCATGCAGCAGCCGCCCGACAGCCACCACACCGGCGCCCTGCCGCTCCAGGTCCGTACCGGCGCTCAGGTCCGGCATTGTCTTGTTGAAGGCGCGCGCCACATCGTCCACGCGTGGGTCGAATTGCGCCTCCACCCCGGGAAACAGAAACGCGATCTTGCCCCCCCGCGCGATCAAGCCCTTGGGCGTAAACCACATGCCGTCGCGTCCACTGCGCGCCTTGCCTTTCAGGACCACCTCTTTGGCCCGGGCACGGCGCTCCGGTGTCGGATTGACCAGCGCCAGGCGGCACGGCCCGTCACCCACACCCGAGGCCCCGGCATCGACCGCCCGGGCCAGCGCGTTGGGCGACCCTGCGGCCAGCAGCAAGATCTCTTCAGGCGCCTCCAAGACCGGCTTTCTGCGTGCCGCACGAGGCGCGTCGGGCGCTTCCGATTGCAGAACAACGTGCCCGTTGATGCCACCGAACCCGAACGCGTTGACACCGGCGACCAGAAAACCGTCGCTCTTCCAATCCTCGGTCTCGCCGATGGTGCGAAAGCGGGTCGCCGCCATGCCCGGGTGGGGCTCATCCACATGCAGAGTCGGGTAGCGCACGCGGTCATGGACGGCCAGGGCGGCCTTGATCAGCCCGGCGGCTCCCGCGGCGGGCATCGCATGTCCGATCATCGACTTCACCGAGCCCATGCCCACGCGCTCACCATCGGTCGTGCCAAAGAAGCGCGCCAGCGTCGCAAGCTCCGCCTCGTCACCGACCGGGGTGCCCGTGCCATGCGCCTCGATGAGCCCGATCTGCTCCGGGCTCAGCTCGGCCCCCGCCCATGCGCGCTGCAGCGCCAACAGCTGGCCGTCGACACGCGGCACCATCAAGCTGGCCTCGCGCCCGTCACTGGCCACGCCCGTACCCCGAATCACGGCATAGATCCGGTCCCCGTCTCGACGCGCATCCTCCACCCGCTTGAGCACCACGATGCCCACGCCCTCTCCGATCAGGATACCGTCCGCGTCCTTGTCGAAAGGCCGGATCCGCTGGTTTCGCGACAGCGCGCCCAGCTGGCAGAAGACGCTCCAAAACGCCACGTCATGGCTGAGATGTACGCCGCCGGCCAGGACCACGTCCGCGCGCTTCTCACGCAGCTCACGGCAGGCCTGATCCACCGCCAGCAGCGAGCTCGCGCAGGCAGCGTCGACCGTATACGCCGGCCCGTTCAAATCCAGGCGGTTGGCGATGCGCGACGACGTCAGGTTAGGCACCAGGCCGATCGCAGTGTCCGGACCGTATCCGCCCAGCCGAGACTGAAACTCGGCCTTCACAGAGGCCAGCTGATCGGTCGTGATGCCGGGCACCAGCGTCTTTAGGCACTGCACGAGCTGCTGCGCTGTGCGCACATGCTGCTCCAGCCGGGTCATGCCCGCCCCGATGTAGTTGCCGCGGCCCAGAATCACGCCCGTGCGGTCTCGGTTGAAGTCCTTGTCCGCGTAGCCGGAGTCGGCCAGCGCCCGAGCCGCCACCTCCAGCGCGATCAGCTGGTCCGGCTCCGCGCCCATGGCGGCCACCGGCATGATGCCGAAGCCCAGGGCGTCGAAGGTCGCAAAGTCGTCTACAAAGCCGCCCCGCTTGCAATAGAAGCGGTCCGCCGCACTCGACTCGGGGTCGTAAAAGACGGGATCCCACCGCGACGCCGGGACGTCGCTGATAGCGTCCACGCCGGCTTCCAGGTTGCGACGAAACGTCTCGAGATCGGGCGCGCCGGGAAAGATGCACCCCATCCCGATGATCGCCGCGTCAGTGGGCTTCTCGGGTCTCATCACAGGTATGCCTGGCTATAAGAGGCTCTCGGGCTCCGCGCGCATGAAGATCACCTGGGCGTCCTCCCGATGACCGTCTGTCAGCTCGTCGACGAACGCTTCTACGCCGCCGTCCGGTGCGATGAGCCCGATGCCGCGCCGCGCGTACTCGCGCTCCAGCTCGTCGCTGACCATGCCGTCTCCGGCCCAGGGTCCCCAGTTGATGGAGACCACGCGACCGGCCAACCGCTCGTCCAGCGAGAGCGCCAGCTTGTCCAGGGCCGCGTTGGCCGCCGCATAATCGACCTGGCCGCGGTTGCCGAACGCACCGGAGACGCTGGAGAAGAACACCACAAATCCGACGTCGTCCCGCAGCCTGTCGGCCAGCGTCCGCGCGCCCTCGACCTTGGTGTCAAACACGCGGGTAAAGGAGTCCGCCGTCTTGTCTTTGAGCAGCTTGTCTTCCAGCACGCCCGCGCCGTGCACCACGCCGTCGAGGCGCCCCTGCCGGGTGTAGATGCCGTCGATCAGATCGCCAAACGCCTCGCTGTCGCGCACGTCGACCGAGTGGTACGTCACGCTGCCGCCGGCGGCATCGATGGCCGCAAAGGTCTCGCGCATCTGGCGATCCGCCAGCGCCCGGCTCGTCGCGCGCTCGATCTCCTTGGGGGTTTTGAGCTCACCACGCGCCAGCAGCACTTTGCGAATTGCCGCCGCGTCCGCCGCATCCGCCAGATCAGCAGGAACATCATGCGAGGGGCGCGGTGACCGGCCGACAAGCTCCAGGTTGCATCGGAAGCGACGCGCCAGCTCAATGGCCACACCCGCGGTGATCCCGCGCGCGCCGCCCGTGATGAGAACCACGGCCTCGGAGTCCAGCTCCTTCGCCGAGCCGTTGGGGGCCCGACGCGGCTGCGCCACCACGTTCAGCATGTGACGCACGCCCTCGTGATAGCCGACCTCGACCAGATCGCCGCCTGCGACCAGCTCGGTAAACACATGCGCGGCCAGCGTCTCCGCCGAGTCGTCCGCGCACAGATCCACCACGCGCACATGCAGGTCGGGGTACTCTTTGGCGACCGTCTTCATCAGCCCGGACGCGCCACCGCGCGGCAGCGGACCGTCGTGATCGCCCGTGCGACCGAACTCTCCGCCAAAGCCGGTAGCCGCCAGCACTGTCGACGCCCCACCCGCAACGGCAGCGCGGGTCGCCTCGAACAGCGGCATGACCGGGTCGGCCCCGTTGGTCGTCAGTGACGCCAGGAATACCAGGCCGTCGACCTCGCCGGGGGACTCGCCCATGTCGATGGTCTGCACGATGGCCTTGCTGCGCTCCAGTCGCTCGGCCAGAAGCTCGGCAACACCCAGCTGATCCCGCACGATCGCGAACCGCAGTCCCTCGACCGCGACCGCCTCGTCGACCGATGGCGCGTTCTCGACGGACAGCACGTAGCGCGTCAACTCCGGCGCAGCGACGGTCTCCTCGGCCTCCGCAAACTCCGGGATCTCCCGCACCGTCTCGTCCGTGGGCGCGTCGGCCTCCGCATGTGCCTGCGCCTGGTTGGCCTCCAGCCACGCGACGATCGCGCGCAGCGTCTTGATGCCCGCCAGCTCCTCGATCATCTCGTCCTGCGACCCGCCGTCACCGCCGGCCAGCCCCAGCTGCTCGCCCAGCGCGCCGAGGATCTCGATGCGCTTGATCGAGTCGATCGACAGGTCGGCCTCCAGGTCCAGGTCCATGTCGAGCATCTCGACCGGATAGCCGGTTCGCTCGCTGACGATGCCAAGCAGCGCCTCGCGCAGGTCGATGACCTTGGGCTGCTCGATCTCGGTGACCTCAACGACCTCCGCGTCGGAGATGATCTCGCCCGGCAGCTCGGCCACGGCAGGCGCCGGATGACGGCCCAGGTAGCCCAGCATGACCTCGCGTTGGGTCTCGACCAGCCGCGACATCGTGCCCAGATACTCCAACATCACCGAGTCGCGCTCGCTGTGCGGCGAGGCCATGCCGACCGACGCCGACACGATGGGCGCGGTGATGGGACGCATCGCCGCCGCCGGCAGCTCGCCGCGCACCGGACGCGCCATGAAGCCGTCGACCAGCCAGGCCGTTGGTCCAGGCGCCACGGCCGGCGGGTAGTCCAGGTCGAACGCAGCCGCATCGCGGCCCTGATACAGCGCCGCCGCGTCGATGTGAACGCCGTGCACCGCCAGCTCACCCAGGGCCAGCTGCAAGTGCGTCAGCGTGGAGCCACGGCCCCGGTCACACGCGACCGCCACGTGCGGCTTATCGCCCAGGATGCGGCCGACCAGTCCGGTCAGGACGCGCCCCGGTCCCGCCTCGACAAAAACGCGGGCGCCGGCCTCGTACATGGCCTCGATCTGCTCTACAAAGCGCACCGGGTTGACGATGTGCTCGCCCAGCTGCTCGCGGATGGCAGCCGGCTCGTTTTTGTAGGGAGCCGCCGTCGTGTTGGACCACACGTCGGTTCCCAGCCTGGCCAACCGGACGCCGTCCAGTCGCTTCAAGAACGTCTCGCGCGCCCCGGCGACCACCTCGCTGTGGAAGGCGCAGGCGACCGGAATCGAGCTGGCCTTCAGCCCCGCCCCGCGGATGAGCGCAAGCGCCTCATCGATCGAGTCCGTCGGCCCGGAGATCACAGTCTGCTTCGGCGCGTTGCGGTTGGCGATAACGACGCCCTTGAGGCCGTCGAGCAGCGGCTCGATGGCATCCGCGCCGGCCGAGACCGCCGCCATAGTGCCCGGATCCTCGCCGGTCGCGGCCAGAATGCACTCGCCACGCGCCGCGCTGATCTCCAGCAGGTCCGCCTCATCGATGGCGCCCGAGACGCACAGCGCCACCAACTCACCATAGCTGTGACCGCCCATCATGTCCGCGCGCACGCCCACGCGATACAGGGCCTCGGCCATAGCCAGACCGGCCATGCCCAATGTGGGCTGGGCCACGCGGGTGTCTGTGATCGCGCGCTTCTGTTCGTCGCGCGCGTCCTTCGCAAACGCCGCGGGCGGCAGCATGATCTGGGCCCACTGCGCTCCGTACTCCAGGTAGCGCTGGAACTCGGGGAACGCCACGAACAGGTCCCGCAGCATGCCCGGCCGCTGACTGCCCTGGCCCGGGAACAAGAAGGCGACCTTGCTGTCCGCCGCGTGGTCGCCGGCGACAAAGACGCCGCGCGGGTCCGGCTCAAAACGGGCCGCGCGAGCGAGCTTGCGTCGCAGATCTTCAATGTCGGTCGCGACCAGCGCCACCTGCACAGGGCCGGAGCCGGTCGTGGTGATCGACCGCGCCAGATCGCGCAGCCGCCACGCGTCCTCGGTCGCCACAAGCGTGGCCAGGCGCTGGATGCGGACCGCCGCGGCGTCGCGCGACTCACCTTTGAACAAGAACAGCTCGGAGGGCCACGCGTCGAAGCCGACTGCAGGCTCTTCCCAGCCCTGATGCTCTGAGAGCACGACGTGGAAGTTGGTCCCGCCAAACCCGAAGGCGCTGACGGCGGCGTGGCGCTCTTCCCCCAGCCACGGGCTGGCGGTCTGATGGAACACGAACGGGCTGTTCTGCGGATGCCAGTACGGGTTGGGCGTCTCGATGTTGAGCGTCGGCGGCAGCACCTTGTGGTGCAGCGAGAGCGCGACCTTGATCAACCCCGCGATACCCGCCGCGCACTTGGTGTGACCGATCTGAGACTTCACCGAGCCCAGGGCGCAGCTGCCCGGCTCGACGCCGGCGGTGCCGAAGACCTCGGTCAGGGTCGCCAGCTCGGTGCGGTCACCAACGACCGTGCCGGTGCCGTGCGCCTCCACCAATCCGATCTCTGCAGGCGATACGCCGGCGCGCCGATACGCCCGCTCCAGCGCGCGCACCTGACCGTCTTTGCGCGGGGCCGTCAGACCCAGGCTGCGGCCGTCGCTGGACGCGCCCACACCCTTGATCACGGCGTACACACGGTCGCCGTCGCGCTCGGCATCGGCGAGTCGCTTCAGCACGACGACGCCGACACCCTCGCCCAGCGTGATGCCGTCGGCATTAGCGTCAAACGTGGAGCACTGACCGTTGCGCGACAGCGCGTGCACGCTACTGAACATCAGGTAATCGTTGATGCTGTTGTGCAGGTCCGCGCCGCCGCACAGCACCATGTTGCTCGTGCCGGTGACCAGCTCTTTGACGGCCATATCGACGGCCGCCAGGGACGACGCGCACGCGGCGTCGACGGTGAAGTTGGAGCCGCCCAGGTCCAGACGGTTGGCGATGCGGCCCGCGATCACGTTGGCGAGCACGCCCGGAAAGGAGTCCTCGGTCAGCGACGGCAGCGCCTCGTCCAGCGCCGGCGGCAGCTCGCCGTGGATCTGCGGATACAGGTTGCGGAAGCCGTAGCCGCCGGCCAGGTCTGTACCGGCCTCGGCGCCGAAGATCACCGACGTCGACTCACGGTCGAACTCGCGCTCGGCGTACCCGGCGTCGGACAGCGCGCGACGCGCCATCTCGAGCGACAGCAGCTGAACCGGCTCGATGGCCGCCAGCGACCGCGGCGGAATGCCGTACTCGAGCGGATCAAACGCGACCTTGCCCAGAAAGCCGCCCCACTTGGACGGTGTCTTGGTGCCGTCCATGCTGTCGGCGTCGTAGTAGATGTCGGCGCTCCAGCGCTCCTCCGGCACCTCGGTGATAGCGTTGCGGCCCAGGACGACGTTGCCCCAGAACGCCTCGACGTCCAGGGCGTCGGGGAAGGCGCAGGACATGCCGACGACGGCGACGTCGACCGGCGGGACCGTGCTGCGAGCGTGCTCACGGGTGGCGAACTTGCGCAGCAGCTTCTGAGAGCCGGCGCTGACGTCGGCGTGCAGGTCGGCGATCGACAGCGTCTTGTCGCGCATCGTGGCGACCTGACCGATCATGAACATGCCTTGACTGGCCTGGGCCTTCTCGCCCACGTCGACCAGCTCGGGACCGTCGCGGCGGATGCCCTTGGCGGCGATGCGCAGGCGTCCCAGGTTCAGCTGCTCCAGCGCGGCCCACACCTCTTGCGGTGACGCGCCCTCGCGCTCCAGGCGCCCTTTTTCGGCGCGAAATGCGCGCACGTAGTCGGTCTCCACACAGCGTGTGGCGTGGCCCGGCGCCGTCTCCAGCAGCACGGTCTTGTCGCAGTCGAGCGCAGCCTTTTGGAAGCCGGGCAGGATGGCTCCGCTGCCGACGATCTCTTCGGTGAACAGGTAGGCGGTGCCCATCAACACGCCAACCTTGGCGCCCGCGGCGGCCAACGGCGCGGCCATGGCGGCGACCATCGCCGCAGAGCGATCGTCGTGGATGCCGCCGGCGAAGAGGATGTTGAGCTCTTCTGGCGACTCGAACTCGAGCAGGCGCTCGATCTGAGCCTCCCACAACGCGAAGCTGGAGCGCGGACCGACGTGACCGCCACACTCGCGCCCCTCAAAGACGAAGCGTCGCGCGCCGTCGCGCAGGAACAGGGCCAGCAGGCCCGGAGATGGAACGTGCAGGTAGGTCCGCGTGCCCGCCGCCTCAAGCGGTCGGGTCTGTGAGGGACGGCCGCCCGCGATCAGCGCCACGGGCGGGTTGAACTCCTGCAACGCCGCCATCTGCTCTTCACGCAGGGACGGGGGGACGAATCCCAGGATGCCCACGCCCCACGGGCGGTCACCCAGCAGCGCGGCGGTCTCTTGCAAGAGCGCACGAACCTGCTCGCCCCGCATCAGGGACAGCGCCAGGAACGGCAGTCCGCCGCCGCGCGACACGGCGTCCGCAAAACCGGCGCGGTCGCTCACGCGGGTCATCGGGCCCTGCGCGATCGGGTATTTGATGCCGTGCTCGACGGCCAGCGGAGAGTCCGGCGCCAGCGGCCGGTGAGCCCGCGCCTGGCGCAGGTGGCTGTCGATCGAGTCCTTGATGGCGGTGATAACGCCGCCGGCGGTGTGGAAGCGGTCGGTCAGGGGGCGCGCAAAGGCGGCGTCCTGCCCAGCTGCGATCAGCTGCTTGCGGAGATCGTCGCCGCCAAGCTGCGGTACGACCTGGTCGGCGGACAGATCCGCCATATCGGCGACCGGCAGGTCCGGGCGCGTGAAGACGCGATACCCACTGATGACGATGGTCTCGCTGCCGTCCATGCCACCGATGGCGGCCTTGACGGACTCGGGGATGCTGGACTCACGCGTCAGCGCCAGCTGGCTGTCGAGAACAACACCCGCCGCGCCGCCCGCGATGCACGCGGCCGCGGTGTGCAGACCGACGCCGCCCTGGACCCACACGGGGGCGTCCACAGCGTCCAGAACCTGCTGCAGCAGGACGAACGAGGAGTCGCTGGAGACCCGGCCACCGCTCTCGGCGCCTTTGACGATGAGACCGGCCACGCCGGCCGCGGCCGCGTTTCGGGCCTCTTCGACCGTGGTGACTTGAACGACGGTGGTGATCTTGCGCTTCTTCCACGCCGCCGGCTTCACCCCGTAGGGCAACACCACGCACGTGACCTGCTCGGGCAGGTCCTTTGGCTTGAGCGTGACCCCCTCGGGCACACGGATGCCAAAGCCATCGGGACATCGCTTGGCAGCGGCCGTGATCGCACGGCGCGCCGTGTCGGCGTTTCGACCGACGTCAAGGATGCCCAGCGCGCCCGCGCGGCAAGCCGCGGTAACAAGACGCGCATCCGGCCGTTCAAAGGCAGAGATCGCAAGGATCGGGAACTCGGTGATCAACATTACAGCAACAACCTACAACCAGCGCAGTCGACGACTGCCGAAAACCCGCCGCACTTATACCACAGCCCCGCGACTTGCGTCCTAATTAAATCGAACAGTCGTTCTGGTGGTTTCCCGAAGCGGTCCGGCATCGTGCACTCCCGTGAAAACACTGGTACATTTAACGCGCGATGGCAACGGTTTTCTGGCTCGCTGTGGCCATCACATGCGTGGCCGCCCTGGCATGCGGCAAGGTCCTGTGGGACGAGCAGCGTGGTGCGGTGGTACTTCTATATCATCGCGTGCGCACGCACGAGGAGTACGCCGCCCTGCATGGAGCCGAGCGAAATTTCTCCATCCCGGACCACTTGTTTCGCCAGCACATGACCTGGCTCAAGGCCTCCGGCCGCCCACTGGTCACGGCGGACGGACTGTACGACTACCTGACCGCGCAGCGCCCGGGTCCGCCGCCTGTCTGCGTGACGTTTGACGACGGATCCGAGAGCGTCGCGCGCCTGGCGCTGCCCATCCTCACCGACCTCGACATCCCGGCTGTCCTTTTTGTCACAACCGATCCGGCCGCGTGGGTCTTCGAGGACCAGCGCCGCGTCACAGACGAGGAGCTGCGCGCGCTGAGCGGCTCGAATGTGCAGATCGGGTCGCACGCGGTCTCCCATCACGGTCTGAACGGCCTGCCGGACGCCGCTCTGGCCGCGGAGCTGGCCGACAGCCGCACGACCTTGGAGACCGTGCTGAGTCAGCCGGTTCGAGATGTTGCCCTACCGCTGAACTTCTACGACGAGCGCGTCCTGACGGCCTGCCGCGACGCAGGTTATCGGATGACGTTTACCGCCGACCCGGGACGCGCCAGACCGGGAGCGCGGCTCGACCGGGTGCGCCGAATCGCGGTCGAAGGCCAGATGACGCTGCCCCAGCTGCAGCGCAGCCTGACAGCCAAAAGCCTCGTACAGCGGCGCGCCCTGGCATGGCTGAAGCGGGTCCCGCCGCGGCTGCTCGGCGAGACCCGCTGGATGCCGCTACGCGCCCGCATCTTCGCATCGCCGATCGGCCCGCTGCTGACCTTTCGGGGCCTGCGGACAGCGCTGATCGCATGCGCCGCCGCGTGGGTCGCCGCGTTGGTCACGCTCGGAGCCCTTGTGCTATAGCTCGCGATCAGATCGCCGCCCCACGGCAACACAGCGATACGATGACGATGACCTCAATTCTGGCATTCGCATTTGCGACGGCGCTGCTGACGGCGGCCGCGACAACGCCGATCGTGCGCGCGCTCTGCCGCCGGTACGGGCTGCACGAGCCGCAGTCGCCGCCGCGTCTGGGCGGACTGGCCGTCGCCCTGGGCTTCATCACCCCGCTGCTGGTCGGCATCATCATCCGGCACCCGCTGCTGGACATCGACAGCCTGCGCCTGGCCGGGGTCCTGCTCGCCACGATCAGCATCTGCGCGCTGGGCGCCTACGACGACTTGAAAGGCGCCACGCCGGCCGAGAAGCTGGCCGTGCAGTTGGTGGTGGCGGCGGCGACCTGGGCGCTGGGCTTTCGCATCGAGAAGCTCACTATGCCGTTCGGCGAGCCGATCATGCTGGAGATCTGGGCTTCGCTGCCGCTGACGCTGCTGTGGATCGTGGGCATCGTCAACGCGATGAACCTGATCGACGGGCTGGACGGACTTGCCGCCGGGGTCTCACTCATCGCCGTGTGCACGCTGCTGGGCCTTGGGTGGCTCGACGGACAAGTGCTGCTGTGCGCCTGCGCCGCCGCGTTGGCCGGTGCGCTGGTCGGCTTCCTCTTCTACAACTTCAACCCGGCGACCATCTTCATGGGCGACACGGGCAGCCTCTTTCTCGGGTACGTCCTGGCCGTCGCGAGCATCGCCTCGACCACCAAGCAGGACACGGCGTGGGCGCTGGTGTTGCCTATTCTGGCGCTGGGGCTGCCGATCACCGACACCACGATGGCCGTAGTGCGCCGCCTCAAGCTGGGGCGCCCGGTGAGCAGCGCCGACTCGGACCACGTCCACCACCGTCTCTTGAAAGCGGGATACAGCCCCCGCCAGGCGGTGCTGCTGCTCTACGGCGTGTGCATGATGCTGGCGGCCGTCACCTGGACGCTGAAGCTGGGACAGGACCCGGCCAAAGCCGCTGCATTTGGCGTAGCCGCCGCCGCGGTGTTCTGCCTGATCGCCATGTTGCGGCTACCACATCGCCTGATGGGCACGTCGGACACGACGGCAGCGGCCGAAGCAGCCCTGGAGCGGCGAGCGATGGCACGCGCGATCCGAGACAGCAGCGACGTTGAGCAGCTGTGGCAGAGCACCGCGGTAGCCCTGACAGACCTGGGCGCCGTCCATGCAACGCTGGACTTGTACCTGCAGCACGAGCCGGGCGCCTGGCGGTTCGAAAACCCGGCTGCGCACGGGCGCCTTCAAGACGTGACGATCCAGCTGAGAAGCGCCTCTTACACGTACGGCACGCTGCGCGTCAGCCGCATCCGCTGCGCCGACCCGCAGCAAGAGTGGCGACGAGAGCTCCAGGTGCACCTCATCGGCGACGCGGTCAACGACGCGCTGGACAATCTGGTCGGCGGTTTGCGGCACCAGTTGGTCGTCGCGCACCTGCACCCGCGATGACCCCGGCAGCCCGATACGTCGCCACGATGCTGGCCGACGGCCCGACGACGCCCCCGCCCGGCGTCTCATGGGATGCCGTTGTGGACGTGGCGCGCGCCGGGCGCGTCGAGGCGCTGGTCCTGCGCGCGATCCGCTCAAGCGCCCCAAAGGCCGTCTGCGACCAGCTGGAGCCGCGCGCCAAGAAGGTCGCGTTCTCCGCCTTGCGTGCCCTCGGGGAGCGTGATCGTGTGCTGGTGGCGATGAACGACGCGGCGGTCGACCCGGTCGTGCTCCTGAAGGGGGCCGTCGTGGCCTGGCTGACCTACCCGGACCCGCTACTGCGATCGACCAACGACCTGGACATCCTGGTGCGCCGCGATCAGGCCGCGCCGGCCCACGGCGCCATGCTCGCGGCCGGATACACCGAGGTCGACCTCTTCGGCGCACGCGAGGCCAGCGCCGCGGCGTACCACGAGCGCCTGTACGGCCGAGAGCTGGTCGCCGGACGCGTCCGCCAGCCCGTCGAGGTCCACACGGGCTTTGCCCAGCACTTTCGCCACGACATCGACTACGACGCGGTCATTGCGCGCGCCCTGCCGTTTCCCGAGGGCGGACCGCACGCGTACCGCCTCGATAACGCCGACCAACTGATCCATCTGGCGGTCCACCTCGCACGCGAGCAGTTTCTCAGCCCGTTCAAGCACCTGCTCGACGTCCACCTGTGGGTCGAGCGCGGCGGCATCGATTGGAGCGCCGTCATCAGCCGCTCCCTGGCGTGGGGCGCCGCGACCAGCGTGGCCGAGACGCTGCGCCTGAGCACGATGGTCTTCGGCACGCAGGTTCCCTCTGAGGCGCAGATCGCCCTGGCGCCCGGCGGACTGCGCGGTCGCTGGCTGCGCTGGTGGCACGCCCCGTCCAGCACGGGCATGACCCGGCGCCCCGTCTCCATGCGGTTTGCCCAGGCGCTAGCCCTGATGCCACTATTGGACACGACGGCCCAGCGGGCCCGGTTCGTCGCACAATACGCCCGCCTGCGCCTGAAGGACGTGACGTGACCGCGACCACCTACGACTCGCAGTCGGCCCTGCGAGACGCGCGCAAGACATACTTTGACGACAACGGATTCGGTACGGACGGCGGGTATTCGGCCAAGTGGGTCACCGTGAAGTTCGGGCCCATCCCGATCACCTTCCCCAACACCGAGCAGCGCATTCGCTCGGTCGGCCTCCACGACCTACACCATGTGGCCACCGGCTACCAGACAGACCTGCGCGGCGAGGCGGAGATCGGTGCGTGGGAGGTGGGCGGCAGCTGCCGGGACCACTACGCGGCGTGGGTGCTGAACCTGCTCGCGATGTCCTATGGCTGGTGGATGTGTCCACGCCGCATGTTCCGCGCGTTCGTCCACGGCCGACACACAAAGAACCTCTACACGCGGGACTATGGCGACGACCTGCTGGACCAGAGCGTAGGCGAGCTGCGCGCGACCCTGGAGCTGGACGGCTCGCCCACTGACGCGACGGGCGCCGACATCGTGGCCTACCTGTGGTGGACCGGCGTGGCGACGGGACTGGGCCTCAGCCTGCTGTTCGCGGGCTTGCTGCCGCTGGGCATCCTATACGCGGTCCTTGCGTAGCGGCGCGACCAGCGCCAGCGTTACCAGCAGCCAGGTCGCCAGCAGTGGACCAGCCATGCCCATCAGCAGAAACAAGAGCGTGGCGCCGGCCGGATGGCTGTGCAGATTGAAGACCTGCACGGTGGTCAGCACAAAGTCGGTCAGCGTGGCCCCTGCTAAGAAAATGGCGAGCAGACGCGCCGACGGACGGCCGCGTGAGACCTGCCTGGCGAGAATGGTCAGCGCCACGACCATGCCCGCGTCAAACGCCACCCACGCGTGCTGAATGCTCACGTCGCCGAACCACCGCGCGCCGTCCGCCATCGACAGCAGGATCGTCCATGGCACCAGCAGCACGGCGATCGTCATCAGCGCAGCGGCCCAGGCGGTCAGGGACAAGCGACCGAGCAGGCGGCGCCCCGTCTCCCAGCCGAAGGCCACCAACCCGCCGCCCGCAAACGCGCGCAGCACGGCATGAAAGGCGCCCACGCCCAGCTCGGGCGGGCTCTGCACCAGATACTGGGGCCGCCAGGTGTCCGGCCGAAAGCGGGCTTTGAACGCGCGGACGCCAGTAAACTGATACAGGCCGCCCAGGCGCGCATAACACCAGCGCAGGACAGCGCGCATCCGGCGGTGTGGACCGTCCCCGCTCGGGATGCCGGCCAGGGGCGCCAGGCCCAGCGTCACGAAGTCGTCTCCGTGCTGGGCCGCGTCGCGCATGGCCGTATCGACCAGCAGCTCGACTGTGCCGTTGGGGGCGTCCGGGACCCGGATCACGTCCTCGAAGAACCAGCCGCCGCGCTCATAGATGGGGATCGCCGCCAGAAAGCCGACCCCGCGGTCGCCACACTCGGCCACGTAGTAGCGACGCTCGTGCGGGTAGTGAAAGGGCTCGAGATCGACCATGAACTTCATGACGCTCATGCGGCGATCGTCCAGCCAGCGGCGCAGTACCGTCTCGATCTCCGCACGTAGCGCGCCGGGCCTGTTCGCCAGCTCGTCGGGGTCCACGGTGCGCACGGTCACGCCCTTGTTGGTCGCGCGGCTGACCTGAGCGCGCAGTGAGCGCCGGTCGGCGCCCTCGGTCGTGTAGCTGCGGGGATCCCACTCCGGCTGCTCGCCGATCTGAACGCGATCGAATGCGGGCGGGTCATCGATGGCCTGAAGGGCGGTCACGAAGTCGTCGTCCGCCGAGAAGAACAGCGTGCGCTCACCGGCCGCAACCGCGTCCGCGATGAAGCGCCCGGCCACCTGCCCGACCTCCGCGATGGCCGCTATCGGGGCCCCCGCGACCACGCGATACCGACCGGCCCGAACGTAGGCCACCACAGCGCCGGGCGCAGCGACCTCGGGGTCGAACCAGTACTCATAGCCCGGCTCCAGAATCTGAAATGACGTGGGGTGCGTGCCATGCCGCTTCAGGATGGCCAGGACGCGTTCGCTGTCCATGGGCACTGCTGTACCACACGCCGAACGTGGTATGAAGATCCCCATGAGCGACGCCAATCAGGAACTCCGTCTGAAGAGAATCAACGACAAAGGGTGGGAGGTCGCGCAGCGTCTGATGAAGGTAAAGGCCAATCAGAACCTGAACCTGGACGACATCAAGGGCCTCAAGATGGACGACACCGGCGAGACTCCCGAGCAGCGGCTGCGCCGGTTTCTGGACCAGATCAACCAGGCGCGCGCCCGACTCACTGGCGGCGACTACGGCAAGTGCCAGCGCTGCGGCGCCCCATTCAGCGACCCGGCCCTGGACGAGATGCCATGGGTCGAGCTGTGCCGCGCCTGCGACGCGCTCTCGCGTAAGCCCCGCCCCAGCGCCGCCAGCGCGCGCGCGGCCGACAGACAGGTGGTCACACCGGGCGGCGTGCTGCGGGTGCACTCATCCGCGCATTTCGCGACGCCGGCGGTGACAGCGACCTGAACCAGCGACGGCGGCGGCGACAGGCCCGGTCTCAGCCCGTTCAGACCCGCGGACTCCGCTTGCGCTGACAGCGCCGCCACATTCGCGCACGCGGCCTGGCACTGGACGGGCGAAGCGGTGGACGTGGGCGTCTTGTCCTCGGTGAGATCGACCTGGCGAAGCGCCGGCAGCGGGGTTTGTGGCGGGGCGGTCGGCTGTACGTCGCGCCGGCAGCCGGTCAGGAGCAGCGCGCAGCACAGTGCGCCTAACGCAAAGCGCACGCCTCACTCTCATCGACGGTCATGGCGCGCAATACACAGCGGGCGCGACGGTGATCCCCACCGTCAGAGCAGGCCTCCTCGCACTCGGCGCGGTTGACGGCGCGCTGCTGGTCCAACAGCTCATTGACCATGACCAGCTCGTCGGGCGTCACCCGGTTGAGACCGACCGGGTCGGGAAAGCGCAGGGAGACCCAGTGACCGCAGGCGCGCGTGCACATCGGCATCAGCGCCTCTTCCTCTTCAGCTGCGGCGTTCTCTAGCGCGGTCTGCCGGTCGGTCACCATCTTGTCCGACGCAGACACAAGCGCGACCTTGTTCCCCGGCACCCGGTTGCACGCCGACAAGGAGCCCAGCACCACAGCTCCCAATATGAACATCCTCAATCGCGGCAACTCCGAGCCTCCTCTACGCTTCCAGCGCCGAGCAGGCACTTGGCACGATCCGAGGTACCGTGGGCTTGCACCACGTCATACACCGGCTCTGCTTCAACTCCCCCACCTGCTCGATGTGCGAGCACGCTTCCCTACAGCGATCCGTCGTGATCGGCTCACTGCACGCGACGCACGTCGCGCAGAATACGAGGAGCAGCGGACAGCGCAAAGTTTTACGCTGTTATCTCTATAGGATTGAGCGGCAGGAGAACGATCATGCTCGTCCCTTCGCCCACGGCGCTCTCGCAGCTGATCTGTCCGCTGTGGCGCTCGACGATGGTCTTGCACACATCCAGGCCAAGTCCCGTCCCCTTTTCAGACTTGGTGCTGAAGAAGGGCTCGAAGATGCGATCGCGCACGCCCGCCGGGATGCCGACGCCCTGATCGATCACCTCGATGCGCACAAACCCCGGCCGGCTGCGGTCCCGCCGCGCTCGCACGGTGATCTCGCCCGCGCTCTCCATCGCGTGCGTCGCGTTGCGAACCAGATTGATCAAGACCTGCTTCATGCGGTTTTCATCAAAAGTGATGAGCGGCACGCCCTCGATGTCCACCACGATGCGGTGCTGCTGCACCTCTTTATCGCAGCGCATGAAGCGGGCGACGGCCTCCACGGTGGTGGTCAGATCGTGCTCTTTGAGCGTCATCTCAGCCTGCTCGCCCCGCGCCAGCAGCCGGATCTCCTCGACCAGGGATTCGATCCGCGTATAGGCCTCGATAATCAGGGACGAGCACTCTTGAATGTGCTCGTCGTCGGGATAGTCCGCGAGCAGCAAATCGGCCAGCATGAACGGGCCCATCAGGTTCTTGATCTCGTGGGTCAGACCACTGGTGATGCGCCCCACGATGGCCATCTTCTCTTTCTCGACCAGCTTCTGCTGTGCGCTCATCAGCTTGGCATGTGCGGCCCGCAGCTCGGCGATGGTGCGCTCCTGCGCCTCGATCAGCCGGGTGTTCTCGATCGCGACCGCCAGCACCGGCGCGATCACGCTGATCAGCTCCAGATCGTCCTCTGAGAAGCCGACGCCGGTGCCGACCGAGTCCAGCTGAATCACACCGATGACCTTGTCGGCGGTCATCATCGGCGCTGCCATCACGGACCGGATGTTGTAGAGCACGATGGACTGCCGATCCTGGAAGCGCTTGTCCGTGCTCGCATCCGACGAGACGACGGCAGACTGCTCCTTGATCACCCACTCGATGATCGATCGGCTGAACTCCAGCGGACCGTCGCTCGGGGAGTCGCCGTGCCGCGAGATGCCCGCGCGCAGCTCCCCGGTCTCGGGATCCCGCAGGATCAAATAGCCACGGTCCGCGGAGATGACGCGCAGGATGAAGTCGATAGCCGTCGTCAGCAGCTCCTCGACCTGCACCGCCGACGCCAGCGCCTTTGAGATCTCGTAGACGATCGCAAAGTTGCGCGTCTTGGTCAGCACCCGGCGGGCGATCTCCGAGCCGCCGTCCGGCAGGTCCGCAGGGGCTGGAATCCCCAGCGCGGTCAGATACTCTTCAGCCGGCACCTCATCCAGCGTCGGCGGCGTCAACAGGTCGACGCGGCGTACGATCGTCGGCGTCAGCCCGCCCGTGTCGCCGGGGAACGTGCTGGGAGTCCGCTCACGGCGCTTCTCCGCGATCACCTCGAGCCGGGTCGACCCGATGTGGACCACATCTCCGTCGTTGATCGATACCCGATCGATGCGGTCCCCGTTGACGAAGGTGCCGTTGTGGCTCTTGAGATCCTCCAGGTCGAAGCCCGGCCCGCTCGGCGTCACCTTGGCGTGCAATCGCGACGCCTTGAAGTCCGGCAGGTACAGGTGCGCCTGCTCGCCACGACCGATGGTCATCCCCACAAACAGCGGGTAGCGCTGGCCCTTGAACTTGCCGCTACGCACGACGAAAGCCAGCTGGGGGGAGACGCTCTCGGAGGTCGACTGCGGCATCTACTCGCCATACCCCTGTGAGCGGCATTTGGGACACACCTCTTGTCCCAGAACCGTCACCAGGCACTCTGAGCACCACGGCCGCGTACAGACCTCGCACTGCTGATGCGCGATGCGATTCTTGTGCTTCCAGCAGTTCGCGTGCTGGATCATCACAGACTCTTCGGGCTCCGGCGGCTCCTCCGGCTGCTCCATCAGCTGGCGCATCATCGGGTCATCGGCCGACATCACCATCGTCTTGTCCTGGCCACCCTGGCCGCCACCACCGCCCGCGTCCGGCATCGGAACCGGCGCTCGGCGCGGGATGACCGTCTGACCGCCGACCTGATACGCCGCCGCGTCAAACCGCACGACATCGCCCGCGTTGACCGCGCGCTCCCGCACCCGCTGATCGTTGACAAACGTGCCGTTGGTGCTGCCTTTGTCGACCACGACCAGGCGGCCCTCGTCCCAGCGCAGCTCCGCGTGAAAACCCGAGCAGCCACGGTGCTCCAGCACGATGTCGTTGACCTCTTTGCGCCCCAGCGTCAGCACGTCGGACGACGAATCGAACGAGAACTCCTGCGCGTTGCCCACCATCGGGGAGAACGTGGCTGTGGCCTTTGACGCCACCGGCGCGCTGGCCTTTGCGCCGAAGTGCTCCGCTGCGCTGTATGCCGGCGCGTCGTCGTCCTCGTCGTCGTCATCATCGTCGTCGTCGTCCGAGCTGCGCAGCTTCAGCACGATCAGCAGCACGATGATCAGCACAATCAGCCCGCCGCCACCGCCTGCAACCCACCAGACCCACGCCGGTGTGCCTTTGTCCTTCTTCTTGGCCGAGCTGCTGCTGTCGGCCTTCTCGTCGGGCTCATCCTCGTCGTCCGGATCGTCGTCCGGGTCGGATCGGCGAGGCCGCTTCGGCTTGTCGCGAGGTTTGTCGCGAGGTTTGCGCGGGGGCTTTGAGGCGCCGTTCTTCTCGTCGGGATCAGCCTTCGGCTTCTCCGGCTCCTTCGGCTTCTCCGGCTCCTTCGGCTTTTCAGCCACCACCGGCGCCATCCCGGGCTCCGGCTTCGGCGGCTGTCCAATGCGCGCCCGATCCAGGTTTGTGACAATCCGGTCGATCGCGCCGGCAAGCTCCGCCGAGTCGGCCGCCACGTACATCATCCCACCAGGTGCAGACGCCAGCGATCGCAACACCTTTCGGTCCGCGCCGGCCCCCAGCGCCACCGCGTGCATGACCACCTTCTGGCCCGCCAGCTCCACGGGGGCATCGCTCAGATCCGCCGCTTCGCCCTCGTGCCCGCCGCCGTGCACCAGAACAATCGCCTTCACGGCGTCGGCCGGGTCCTCGACAAACCACCCGATCAGGTTGGACACCGAGAAGCTCAGGTCCCGCTTGGCCCCCTTGCGCGGCGCTTTCCAACGCTTGACCTCGCGGATGGCGCGCTTCTGCTCAGCGCCCGACATCACTGTCGGCGCCGTCACAAACACCTCGTCCGCCGCGACCATGTAGACCCCGGCCAGATCCGTCTGGCCTGCCTGCCCCAGCTTGCTCAGCAGGGTGGCGACGTGAGTGCGCGCATCAAAGCTCGCGACGTCCTTGTTGCCGTCGATCAGCACCAACAGGTGCACAGCCTTGCCCTCGGCCGACGCCGGTGCGGGCGCCAGCAAGGCCATCGCCACCAGGGCGGCTGTAAATCTGATCACCCGCGGCCTCCGCTCAGTCCGCTCCGACCGGCGCGACGCGCTCGATGTCGTCCACCGGCCCACTCGCGCCGTCCCCGCCGATCACCAGGAGAGTGTCATTGCTCATGTGGGCCACCCCGGGCAAACCGCGCGCTACCCGCAGATTGTCGATAGCGGTAAAACGCCGAGTGGTCGCGTCATATCGCTCGATCAGCGAGACCGGCGCCATGCCGCCGGGCACGGATTTGTAGCCGCCCAACAGCAACACATCGCCTGTCGCCAGAGTCACCGTCGCCGCCTGCTCGCGTGGAATGTTGACCGGCGGCAGCACCTCAAAGGTGTTGGTGTTGGGGTCGAACAGCTCGACCGAATCCAGCGTGGCCGGGCTCTCAGGCAGGCCGAACTCCGATGCGTGAAAGCTGCGCCGCTCGGCCGTCGCGCCGCCCGCCACAACCACGAAACCGCCGCTGACGACCGCCGCGCTGTGCCCCACGCGTCCGCGGGTCAGCCACCCCGGCTCCTCAAACGTGGTCCATTGCGTGACCCCAGTGGTGTCGTAGACCTCCACCGAGCGCGTTCCCACGTCCTTGCGCGTGTAGTTCGTGTATGTGCAGTCCCCATCCTCGGTGCCCGTGCACTCAAAGCGCGTGCACAGCGGCACCTGATTGGAGCAGATGCAGCCGGGATCCTCCTCGTCGCACCCCGGCGCGGACGGAATGGTGTCCACACCGCCGCCGATAACCAAAATCCGCCCATCCGGCAGCAGGGTCATCGTGGCGTGCAGCCGCCCGATCTCCAGGTCCTTGAGGTCCTTCACCTCGCCGACCTCCGGGTCGAAATACATCATCTTGGTCGGGTTCTCGTCGATCTCCGAGTACAGCTCGTCCAGACGGTCGTGCTGCGGTCCCGACCGGGTGCGCTCGCCGCCGCCGAGGACGATCTTGCCGTCCAAAAACGACCCGGTCCCGTGGGGGACCAGGGTCTCCATGAACGCCCGGGGCTGCAACAGAAACGGCCCGGGCTCAAACGTGTTGGTCGAGGGATCAAACAGCTCGGTAGAGACCAGCGCCTCGCTCTTGGGTCCCAGCCCGCCCGCGATCAGCACTTTGTCGCGAAACTCGTCGGCCCCGGTCGTGATCAGCACGGCCGAGTGATAGGCCCGGGGCTGCGCCATATCCTCCACGGGGGTCGACTCCCCGCTCTCGGGGTCGATGACTTCAGCCGACGCAGTCGCGGTGATCTTTGCGGGCGTCGTGCCGTCGCCATCCGCGTGCCCACCCGTGACCAGCACGCGCCCATCCGTCAACACCGTCACCTGATGCCCCAGGCGGGATACGGCGAGATCGCTAATCAGCGACGTGTTCAGCGGCGAGGGCCCGCCGGACAACACGGTGTATTTGTAGCTGGCCACGCCCGAGCCGACCAGCCAACGCACGGTCGCCACATACTCGCCCGGCTCGTCGAGCCGCAGCCCGTCGATGCGAATGTCGGTGCCCGCGCTGATCTGGGTGTAGATCGCGTCTCCGGCCGCGTTTGCCACGCTCACCTCAACGCCGACCAGGTAGCCCACCGCCCACGCGCGCAGCTGGATCATCTGCGCTTTTTTTACGCTCAGGTGCAGCCGAATCGGGTCGTTGGCCACCGCGGCCTGCTCTGTGTGCGTGGACGCCTCCGCCAGCTGAATATCGCGTATCACCGGGTTGGACACGTCGCCGCACCCGGTGAGGATGGCTGTCATGGCCACTATGAATGTTATGAGTACCCGCATTTTGCCGCAGTGAGTCTAGCAGCCCTCGGAGAAATTGGCATGAACCGGCGCGACGATCTCGGGCCATCTCGGCCTCAGGCCCCTTGAACAGGCCACCAGCCTGCCCTGCGGGACATTCGACCGATCTGGCCGCGAGCTCGTCACGCCGGTTCGGTGCCAATTTCCCCGAGGGCTGCCGGGTGGCCGAACACAAAAAGTCACATTCGGAAGACCACTACGCCGCCGCTTTCCATCAGCGCGCGGCACGTGGTAGAAAATGCCCATGAAAACAGCGCGCATCATCGCTTTTCTGGCAACGGCCGTCGTGGCCGCAGGCTGTGGCGGCAGCGAGAGTACGACCGGCGCGTGGGCCGAGTTCACGACCACGCTGGAGTTCAAGCAGGGCCAGGCCTCTGAGGAGCTGGTCATCGATCCCGCCGACCGGGAGGAGGTGGTGTCGATCACCGACCCCGTGACGTGCGGCGTGCTCGACATCGCGAACTCCCACCTGGCGCTGGTCTCGTTTGACGGCGAAGACGACGCCGAGTTCACGCTGCTGGCTACCATCATCGACGACGGCTCCGAAGTGCAGCTCTTCAGCTGGGACGGGACGCTGGACGCGGACGCCAAGCGCGTCGCCCTGGACAGCAGCGTGGCCAACCTCAACGACACAGCCGTCAAGCTGATCAGCGAGATCCTGGTGCGCGGCGACAAGTCGTTCTCGATTCGGTACGACTACACGGCCCCCTCCAACCCGGCAGCCGTGAAGGTCAACGTGGTGCTGCGCCTGCATGTGGCGTCCGACAAGGGCACGTGCCCGGCCCAGTAATTGCTGGCAGTCGCCCTGACAACCCTGCTGTTCGCCGGACCTCCGCCGGCTGATGATCCCGTGGTGATGCGCGTCAATCTGCGTCAGATCACGCGCTCGCAGCTGAATGCCGCCGTGGCCGCCGATCCGAAACGGTCGGTGCGCCGCGCCCTGGCCACCCTCACGCGACGGGCGGTGCTGCTTCAAGAGGCGGACCGCTCCGGCCTGGGCGGCGGCTTGCCCAAGGAGCCGATCGCACGCGCCAAGGCGTTTTTGGAGCGGGTGATCTCCGGCCGCGTGATCTGCGACAACGTGACGCAACGCGAGCTGCGCGACATGTACGCGGTGATGAAGCGGCGCTTTGTCCACGGGGACATCTATCGTGTCGCGGAGCTGCGCTGGCACTGCACCACAAAGGGCGAGCCGGAGGGGGCGCAGTGCATCGATCGCGCGCTGACGTGGGCGGAGAGGCGCTGGCTGCCCCTGGTGGACGCCGTCTCAGCGTCGGAGGACCTGTATTGGCTGGGCCAGCTGACGGCGGGCGACGGCCCCATCCGCTTTGTGGAGTACACCTTCCACGTGGACCCGACGGGCAAGAGCCCGATGCCGCCCGAGGTGGTCCTCGCTATTCGTGATCTGTCGGTGGGGCAGGCCCACGTCTCGACCGCAGGCGCCGGCACGCGCATCCAGCTGCTGGTCGAGCACCGCCCACCGCTCAATCGGCTGCTGGACTCCCCGGGCGTTGTGGACGAGATCCGCGCCGAGCTGTGCCCCAGGTTGATACAACGCAATCGGCAAAACTACGTGGATACGCTGGTGGGCTCAGCCAGCGTCGACATCAAAATGCGCCTGCTGCCCGCCGGTCACGACGTCCCGTCGCACGCGGTCGGTCCTTAGATCCTGGAATCTAGAACTGCAACGTGGCGGTAAGTCCGCCGCCCATTACGACGCCGCTGCTGGTCAGAGGGCCGCCGGCCGAGCCGAACGTCGACTCCGGCAGCACGATCGCGTGGAAATGCCCGCCCAGCTTGAGCGCGCGCTTGTCGTCTCCACCGGGCCCAACGGCGACGGTCAGGCTGGCGCTCACGGTGTGGCGATCGTTGTCCATCAGCACGTGCTCGGTCTGGTCCCCGTCCAGAAAGCGGGGCAGAAACGCGTAGCCCAGGCGCAGGGTCAGCACCTCGGCCAGCCCGGTCAGCTCTAGCGCGCCCCGAAAGATGAAGACGTCACGCGCCTTGATAGTCAACGGCTCCGACTGTGGGGCGTCGACCAGGCTCAGCTCGGTGATCGGGTGCCCCTGCGCCAGGCGGCTGCTCTGCAAAAACGCCGTATCGAAGGCCACTGTCAGCCACGGAAGCGGCTTGCCTGCCAGCCCCAGCAGGAACTGGCGCGGCACAAAGAAGGAGTTGGAGCGCAGCAGGTAGGGCACTGCGACGGCGCCGTCGACCCCGGGAAGGTCCAGGCGCTGCTCCACCCGCAGGATCTGCTCGTCGCGAAAATGCAGCGCCAGCGAGAACCACTCTGTGGGCTTGTAGAGAAATCCGGCGCTGACCGCGATGTCCGTCTGAAACGTCTGCGTCGATGACGCCACCGGTGCGTCGCCGTTGCTCACGGTGATCTGCCCGCCGAGGTCGGTCAGGCCAAGGATCGCGATGCCGGCAGACAGGCGACCCGGCAGGATCTCGGCACCGGCGCCCAGCATGACCATCATGCGATCACCCCACCCGCCCATGACGGGAAAGTACGGCTCATCCGGCGATGGAGAGCGCACGGCGCCCGCAGCGCTCCCGGCCTGAGGCACCCCGATGGCCACGCCGAACGTCAGCTCGCGACGCAGCTGTGGAAACACGCGACGCAGCGGCAGCGTTGCGGCCATCGACAGGGCGGAGTAGCTGCTGACATTAGCCGCGGCCCCGACGCCTGCGAGGTCGCCCGACGCCTCCAGGCTGGGCACGCTGCCGGCAAAGCCCAGGCTGATCGTCGCCCCGTGGTTCAGCGTCAGCGCCGCGGGGTTGTAGAAGACCGCGAAGCCGTCGTCAGACAGCGTGGACGCGGCGCCCGCCAGCCCAGCGGCGCGACTACCGGCCCCGAACAGGTCCCACGGGTTGGCCGATGCCGGCGCACTCCAAAGCAGGAGCAAGAGCGACACGGCGACTGGGAGACGTACGTTCACGGCGCGTAGTTGATCCGAACCCGTCCAAAGCGTCAAGCTGCACGTGACACCACGGCCGCTTGAGCGCTACGCTAGGAGTCCTCGGAGAAATTCGCATGAACCGGACACGACGATCCCGGGCCAGCTTGGCCTCAGACCCCTCGAACGGGCCACCGGCCCGCCCTTCGGAGCCTTCGGCCAATCTGGCCGCGGCCTCGTCGCGCCGGTTCTGTGCCAATTCCTCCGAGGACTCCTAGCGCGCTGTGGACGACGGAATCACACGGATCAAGGCGGAGCTCAAGCGCTGGGGCAAGGGCGTGATCAAGCTGGCCGATCCCGTCGAGGACAGCGACCTGGACGCCTTGAGCAACGGCATCCAGCGGCCGCTGCCCGGCGAGTACGTCGCGATCTTGCGTATGTTCGACGGCGCCGACCTGCGCGGCGACCGCATGTTCAGCGCTATGGAGGCCCTGGAGCGCTGGCAGACCATGCGCACGCTCATCGCGCACAGCTATCGGGACGATGGGGACTGGCAGTCGTCGGACCCGCCGGACCATCTGCTGCCGATCGGGACGGACCTCGAGGGCAACCTGAAGTGCCTGGACCTGCCGACCGACGGGCCGGAGATCGTGGACTGGCACCGCGAGTCCGGGGCCTTCACGACCTGGCACCAGGACATCACCCGCTGGTTTATGACCTGCCTCAAGACGTTGGCCATTCGCTTTGATCACAAGGGTCGGCCGCGCGCCATCCGCGCCGGCGACGCCGACGGCATCCACATCAAGGAGATGGAGGCCCACCTCAGCGAGGATCCTCAGGGCGCGTTTCCGCGGCTGGAGTTGGCGCTGTTCAACCAGGAGTCCGGGACGCCGGAGGACGCGCTGTTCGCCTTTCGGGAGGCGTCCGCGGGCGTGCCCAACGCGGCGATGAACCACTACCTGCACGCGCGATTTGCCATTCTCCACGGCCACCACGAAGAGGCTCGACGGCAGCTCCGACGAGCGCTGGCCGTACCGCAGGACCGCAACCCCCGAAAACACGAGTTCCGCGCGGCGTACCTGCCCGCGGCGCACGCGCTGCTGGCCAGCCTGTACGAGACCGTCGGCGGCCAGCAGAAGAAGGCCGACGAGCACGGTCGTCTGAGCGACCGTGCGGCCAAGCGCTATGGCTTTGATGGATACGACGAGTCGCCTGAGTTCAACGAGCTGCTGCGGGCGATCACAAGGAAGCACTGATCGATGACGCGCCTGTTCTTGCCGTTGCTGCTGTTGATGACCACCGCCTGCTCGCCGGGCCTGACCGGCGCGTGGCAGGCATCCGGACACCTGGGCCGCGCCGACGCCTTTGACCTGGATCTGTCGTTTGAGACCGACACCCGCGGCCTGGCGGTCTACGCGACCGTGGACACCGGCGAGCGCGCCGTGCCGGTGTGCAACGTGCGCATGCATGAGGCCACCGTGCTGTTTGTGATCGACACCCAGGGGCAGACGACCTGCAGCACGCTGAGCCACCCGCTCACGTTTCAGGGCATCCTCGGGCACGACGTGATCGCGGGCCGCATCCTGGACGCCGCGGGCGCCGAGGTCGGTATCTGGCGGGCTTTCAGGCGCGAAAAGCGCGACCGCCGCTAAGCTCGGCGCACCTTCCGCCGCACCTCAATCCCCAGAGCTTTCAGCTTGTTGTAGAGCGTTTGACGGGTGATCCCCAACCGCTTGGCGGCCTCCACCTTGTTGCCGCCGGTGCGCTCCAGCGCCGCAAGGATCGCGCGCTCTTCAAGCTCTGACAGCGACATGTTGCCCAGGTCCATCAGCTCGCCGCCGAGGCGCGTCGGGGCGTCCGGGGCGACCTCACCGGGCAGCGCCGGGTTCTCCTTGAAGAGCTCGGGCTTGTGGGTGAAGTGCCCCTCTTGCAGCGTATCGGTGTCGCAGAAGAGGCACGCGTTGGTCAGACACGCCTCCAGCTCGCGGACGTTGCCGGGCCAGTTGTAGTGCAGCAGCCGGTCCAGCCCGCTCTGCGACATCTTGAGCTCCGGACCACCGTGCTTTTCGGCGAACGCGCGCAGGAAGTGCTGGACCAGCAGAACCAGGTCCTCCCCGCGCTGACGCAGCGGCGGCAGGATGATCTTGACCACGTTCAAGCGGAAGTAGAGGTCCTGGCGGAACTCGCGCGTCTTCACCATCTCGGCGAGATCCCGGTTGCAGGCCGCCACGATGCGCACGTCCACCTTGATGGCGCGACGTCCACCGACGGGCCAGACCTCGCCCTCCTGCAACGCGCGCAGCAGCTTGGCCTGCATGGCCAGCGACATGTCCGCGACCTCGTCCAGGAACAGCGTCCCGCCGTCAGCGACCTCGAACAGGCCTTTGCGATCGCGATCCGCACCCGTGAAAGCGCCGCGCACGTGACCGAACAACTCGCTCTCCAGCAGCGTCTCAGTCAGCGCCGCGCAGTTGACGGACACAAACGACTGGTTGCACCGCGCGGCGCCGTTGTAGTGGATCGCGCGCGCCACCAGCTCCTTGCCGGTACCGCTCTCGCCCTGGATCAGTACCGGGACGCTGGTGTCCGTAACCCGGTCCAGCACCGAGAAGATCCGCTGCATCGCGGAGCTGGACCCGATGATGTTGTCGTAGCTGTAGCGCGTCTCCAGTTGACTTCGCTGCATCGCCAGGCTGGACTCGATCTCCTGCAGCCGCGCCGCCTGGTCGTCCACGCGCGCCTTCAGCTGCTTGTTCAGCGCCTCGATGCGCTCGTTGGACGCCTTCAGCTCCGCCTGCGCCGTGGCCATCCGCTCATTCATCCACGCCTGGGTGATCGCGGCCGCCGCCTGGTCGCCAAACGCGCCGACCATCGACAGATCGTGGTCGTTGAAGGTGCTGGTCTGAAAGCGGTTGTCCAGATAGATGGCCCCGATCGGGCGCCCGTGTGCCTTCAGCGGAAAGCACAGAATCGAGCGCAGCTTCAGGTGATGCACGGACGACGAGTCGCGAAACCGCACGTCCTCGCCGGCGTCCACGGTGATGAGCGGATCGCCCGTCTCGATCACGTCCATGGTCACCGAGCGTGAGACCTTGTCGCGATTCTTGCGGAGCGACTCCTGGTCGATGTTGCGAGCCACGCGCACCGAGAAGTCAGCGGCGGTCTGATCGCCTCCATCGTCGGTGCCCAGGATCACGAAGCCGCGCTCGGCCCCGGTCAGCGCGATGGCGGAGTCCAGAATGAACTCCAGCAGCCGCTGCAGATCCCGCTCGGTCACCAGACGACGATTGATCTCCATGAGCCGCATCAGCTGCTCGTGGCTCTCCCGCTGAGCCGCCGGCAGCGCGCCGCGATCGCCTAACGCCAGGCGTGCCTCCTCCACTACTGCGGCGCGCTCAGGCTCCGACAAGAAGAGCTCGCGATCACGTCCGGTCAGCGCACCCGCCTGGCCGAAGATCCGCTCAGAGCAGGCGCTGAACCTGGCCTTGGCCTCCATGGCGTTGCCCTGCTCGCGATAGCAGCGCGCCAGCCCCGCCTCGCAGCGCCACGCGATATCCAGCAGCCGATGCCGATCCGCCAGCACCAACGCGCTGCGTAGCAGCGGCACGGCCTCCTCAAAGTGGCCCGCCACCCGTCGCGCCTCGCCGCGCAGAAACTTCACGTATGCGGTCTGCTTCTCCGCACCGGACGCCTCCGACGCCTTCTCCGTCGAGGCGGCGAAGTGATCCATGCCCTCGGAGTCGCCCGCAGTCCGTGCGACCATGCCCAGCTCGATGAGCAGCTCGCCGGCCTCCCCTCCCGTACCCAGCTCGCGCAGGGTAGACACGGCCTCCAACAACCGGCGGCGCGCGCCCTCCAGGTCGCCCTGCTGGTGGTACGTCTTGCCCATCAGGCCCTGCGCGTACGCGACGAGCAAACGCGCCTCCTGCTGCTCGGCCTCCGCCATGGAGCGCTCGAGCCAGTGCCGCGCCTCTGGCAGGCGATTCAGGTAGATTAGCAGGTTGCCCAGGTTCATCGCGGCGCGCGCGACCCCGGCGCCGTCGCCCAGCAGCTCGGCCGTCTTCAGGCTCTCGCGATAACGCTCGGCCGCCTCTACAGCGCGGCCCGTCTCGTGCAGCACGGTGCCGATGTTCATGGCCGCGACAGCCACTCGCTTCCGATCGCCGCTCTGCTGCGCGATCTGCAAGCTGCGTTCATAGGCGCTCAACGCCTCGTCAAACGCCCCGCGGCGGTGATGGATCAGGCCTACACCGTTGACTGCGGACGCACGACCCACCGGATCGGACGCCGCCTCGCACGCGCGCTCGGCGGCCTCAAAACCGGCCAGCGCCTGGTCCGGCTCGTCCGTGTAGTAGTAAACCAGCGCCTGTGTGCCCACCAATTCGGCCTGCAGCGCCGGCTCGGGCTCGAGCCCGAGTCCCTCGGTGCTGCCCGCCAGCGCCTCGTCATATCGGCCGGTCATCAGCAGCGCACGCGATGCGCGAGCCAGCGCTTCAGCCCGACGCGGCGAGTCCTCGGCGATGGCTGACGCGCGCTCAAGCGCTCCTGGAAAATCCCCGCGATCGAAGTCCACCGAGGCGATCCCCAGCGTCCCCTCATCACCGCCGATGCCGGCGTAGGCGCCCACCGCGTCGTCGAACCGGCCAAGCCGGCGATACACCGCCCCCAGGCGGGAACCGACCGTGCGCCGGGCCTCGTCGGACGGCGCCATCTCCAAGGCGCCCTCCAGAAGCCGACACTCGTCCTCGGCGGCGTGGAACTGGCGCGCCTCCTCGGCAGCGACAAGCGCGCACCGGTAGCCGGCCGCCGCCTGACGCTCTGCGCCGAGACGCACCGCCTCCAGCGCATGTGTCGCAACCTCGGCCATGCCGAAGCCCGCCACCAACTCGCGCCCGCCCAGACCCATCAACGTGCGCGCGATCGAGGTGTGCAGATCGCGGCGTCGCTCGTCGTCCAGCGCCACTCCGGCGCCCTCGGCGCGATAGCGTGGCTCAGCGCCCGGCTGCTGGCCGACCAGCCCGCGATCACACAGACGTGCCAGGTGGTCGGACACCGCCTCGACCTCCTGCCCCAGAATGGCCGCCACCAACCGCGCGGGCGCCGCGGCCCCCAGCACGCGGGAGA
This sequence comes from uncultured Myxococcales bacterium, assembly GCA_964545715.1. GTDB lineage: Bacteria > Myxococcota_A > UBA9042 > CAZJHX01. Next base: position 142,524 of record CAZJHX010000001.1, on the reverse strand, counting down.
CCTCCAACACCTGGCGTGTCTCAGCCGGCAGCCGGGCCTCGCGCAGTGCGAGCGCCTCCATCAGTGACTCGGGCAGCGGCGCGGACAGCGCATCGCGATCGACAATCAGGGCCCCGTCCTGCATCCGCAGATGCCCACGCTCGGCCATGGCGCCAAGCAGCGTCACCACGTGCCCAGGCAGGCCCTGGGTCAGCCGGCAGGCGCCGCTTACGAGCTCGTCCGGCAGATCTCCGCCCGGCAGCAGCAGGTTCAGCCACTCACGGACGTCGCTCTCTTCGAGCGGCCGCACGGATTGCGCCTCGTAAAGCGCGGAGTGCGAGCCCCCGAGACGCGTCGGCGGCGCTTGACCCGCCACCAGCAACGCCAGCCGCGGCGGCTTTGTGTCCGCCCCCGGCACGTAGGACGCCGCCAGCCGATCGATCAGCACGCGCAGCAGGTCGCGCGTCATCTCGTCAGCGTCGTCGACGTCGTCCAGGGTCAGCACCACCTCGGCGTCCGTCGCAACCGAGATCAGCGAGGCCGCCGCGCGCTCGATGGCCTCCCACCGATCGCGAGCGCCCTGCAGCGGATCGGCACCGATGCCCAGCCCGCGCAGCCACGTCCGGGCCGGGCCGAGCGCACCGCCCTCACCTCCGCGTCCATGAACCACGCGCGCTCCGTCGATCAGCGCGTCACCGCCGACCTGTCGCAGCAGACGCGAGCGACCTGATCCGGCCGGTCCCCACCACCACAGCACGTGCATCCGGACGCCCTGACCGTCCGCGCGCAGACCGTCCCACAGCGCACGTGCGCGGGCCAGCTGCGCCTGGCGAGCGACCAGTCGGCCGCTGCGCAGATAGCCCTTCAGCGTCTCGACCGTCTCCTCTTCCAGGCTCAATCCCAGCGCAGAGCCCAGCTCCGCCAGCGCCTCACGCGCAGATCCGGGCCTGTCCGCCGGGTCCTTCTCCAACAGCCGCAACAGCGGGCGGTCGATGGTGGGGGGCAGCGCTGGTGCGATCTCCGTCGGCGTCGGAGGTGCGCTCTCCAAATGTGCGCGCAGCAGCGCGGCCGGCTCCGACTCCAGGAAGGGCCGGCGTCCGGTCAGCACCTCGAACGCGGTCACGCCAAACGCGTAGAGGTCCGCCTGGGGCGACGACGGCTGCTCGCGAATGACCTCCGGGGCCAAATACGCCACGGTGCCCGCGATACCGTCCGCACCTTGACCCGCGTGCGCCGCCAGGCCGAAATCGATCAGGCAGGCCCGCCGGTCCCCGCCGGCGTCGGTCACCAGGACGTTCTCCGGCTTCACGTCGCCGTGCACGACCCCGCGCGCGTGCACATACTCCAGGCCGCGCAGCACCTGGGCCAGCAGTCGGCCGCGCTCCTGCAGCGACAGCCCTTCACACGCCTTCAGCAGCTCCGGCCCATCAATAAACGCCTCGGTCAGAAACGGCTGCTCACCGTCCGCTCCGCCAAAATCGAGCACCGTCGCCAGGTTGGGGTGACTGAGCCGCCGCAGCGTGTCGAACTCGCGCGACAGAATCGCCACATCAACACCGTCGTGCAGCCGCTTCAGCGCGACCCGGCGCCCGTTGTCGTGGCCGTCCTCCGCCAGCCAGACACGGCCGGCACCACCTTCGCTCAGAGGACGGATCAACTGGTAACGCGGTGTGCTCATATTGAGCAGCAAAGTGACAAAAGTTTTTACGTTTGTCCACAGAATGTCACTGTTTGACCGTTAAAACCGCTCACTGTGGCTGGCACGATTGTTGTACATACGTGTGGCGCGCTGGCGAAAGCCGGCCTTGCGGGAGCTGTATTGAAGATGACCACGCACATCACCCGAATTCTGACGCTGCTAATGGCCTCTGCGCTCGTCATGGCGAGCTGCGAGCCGCCCGGCGCGATCGCCCCGTTGCCCAGCCCATTGGAGCCGGACGACGACAAGATCATCACCTCCAGCCTGATGCGCGCCTCGGACAGCGAAGCCGCGGAAGAGAAGCTGGTCGCCGTCGTCGGCTTCGACGGCGCTGTCGAGGGCGAGGGTATGGTCCGGTTGGTCAACCTGCGCAACCGCGTCGTCGACGAGTACGACAGCACGATCTCGGGCTCCTTCAGCGCGGCCGTACTGGCGCTGCCCGACGACAGCTACGACGTGGTCTACATCACGGCTGACGGCCGCGAGAGCAAGCCGGTCCGCCTCACGGTGGCCGCTATCGAGCAGGCCGACCGCGACAGCGACACGCTGGTCGAGGTCGACGACCCGCAGGTCCCGGCCGGTGGCGGCGGGGACGACAACCCGGACGAGCAACCAAACACCGGGGAGGCCGGCGGCCGCGACAGCAGCGAGAACCAGGGCACACCGCCTCCGCTGCCCGCGTTCACCAACATGGACAGCGACGACGACGAGCACGAGCCGGTAACCGAGCCGCCCGCGGATCCGGACGACGCGCCGCCGCCCGAGGAGGGTGACGGGACCAAGACGGACCAGGAGACCACCGCAGGCGCGGGCGTCGCCATCGCCACATCGGTCCAAAACGGGGTCTTCCACTTCCAGGCCAGCGCGGGCTTCACCTGGGCAAACGCCATCGTGATCTTCACAAATCACACGCGTGGGACGGCGCACTCGACGATCGCCAACGAGTCGGGCGCCATCAACATCAGCTTCGGCGCGGACGAAGGCGACATCATCATCGTCTTCACGCAACACCCGGAGAACGAAGACATCACCGGCGAGGCGCTCACCTTCTACGCCAAGTAGCCCGACCCGATGTCCTTTCGGTAGTGCGCGCCGTCAAAGCGCACCTTGGCTATCCCTTCGTACGCCCGCTGCGTCGCCTGCTCCAGGTCGTCGCCCAGCGCCGTCACCGTCGCCACACGCGCGCCGGTGGTCAGCAGGCCGTCTTTGGTGTGCCGCATGCCGCCCATGTGCACGGTCCGAAACTCGGTCTCGATACCCGGGTCCAGCGTCACGGGATCATCGCGGCGCCGCACGGCCGGATATCCGTCGGTGGCCGTCACGATCGACACCGCCGTCCGCGGATCCAGGCTCAGCCCCTGGCGAAACGCGCCGAGAGTCCCGCCCACACAGGCCTCCATCAGCTCGAAGAGGTCGTTTTTCAGGCGCGCCAGCATCACCTGCGTGGCGGGGTCGCCGAAGCGCACGTTGAAATCGAGCACGTAGGGGTCGCCGCGCTCGATGATCACGTCGATGAACAGCGCGCCGACCAGCGGTGGCCCATAGTCTGAGATGCCGCGCACGGTGGGCAGTACGATGGTCTCTTCCATGCGCTTGAGCAGCTCAGCGTCGACATCCGGCGCGGGACTGACAGCCCCCATGCCGCGCGTGCGCATGCCCGCTCCGTGGTCCAGCGCGCGCGGATAGTTGAGGTTGGCGTCCAACGTCAGCACGTCGTGCCCGTCGGAGAGCACACACAGCGTGATCTCGGGCCCCTCCAGACGCTCCTCGATGACGACGCGCGCCGGCCCGTCACTGTCCAGCACCTCATCGACCATGATGCGCTGAATCGACGCCTCGCATTGCTCGACGCTGTGACAGACCTCCACCCCTTTTTCGTAGGCCAGCCCGTCGGTCTTGATCACGCGCGCCCACCCGCGACTGCGGCAGAAATGCGTCGCGCGATCGGTGTCGTGAAAGACCGCAAAACGCGACGATGGGATGTCGTTTCGCAGCATGAAGTTCTTGGCGAAGACCTTGGAGCCCTCAAGGCGCGCGGCGGCTTTGTGCGGGCCCATTATCGCCAGCCCGGCGTCCCGAAACAGATCGACGACCCCCATGATAATCGGCGTGTTGGGCCCCACCACGGTCAGATCGATCTCTTCCATCTCCGCCAGCTCGACGAGCCCCGCCAGGTCCTGAGTAGCGACCGGCGCGGACTCCACGCCCTCCAGGTGCTCGACCGCCGAGTTGCCCGGCACGAAGAACAGCCGCGAGACGTGGGGCGACCGGCGCAGCGCACCCACCAACGCGTGGTCACGCGCCGACCCGCCGCCGATGACCATGACCCGCTTGGTCTCCGTCACTTCTTGGCCTTTGGAAACGCCTGCTCCAGCGTAAGGCCGTCCGCGAACGGCCCACGCATCCCGTCGCGCAGATCCATGTTAGGGGTCGGACAGTCGGGCCCGCCGGTCAGCTCACACACCGACCAACCACACCAGGCCGCCACGAAGGCGTCCGGGTCGGCCATGCACTTCTGCACGTGCGGCAGGGCCTCGGGCTTCTCCCACTTGGCGAGCACCTTGGCGATGTTCCAGCGCATCTTGCGGTCTTTGGCGCCCAGCTGCGCGATCACGTCCGGCAGCTTGTCCGTGGCGTCCTCTTCCATCAGCCGCCAGGCGGCCTCGACCGGGATGTTCCACTGACACCCTTCCAGCGTCAGCAGCGCAGCGTGCGCCTCGGCAGCCTCGGGAGCGCGAACCCAGGACAGCGTGCGGGCCGCCCGGCATTTCAACTCCGCATCATCAGACCGCGTGAGCTCCAGGAGCCCATCGAAGTCCTTGTCGTGAACCAGCTTGCTGATGTTGGCGACGTGGTTGTCGGTCTTGTCCCGACAGCCCGGCAGGCCAAAGAGAATGCTCATGAGAAGTAGTGGGAAGGCGGCGCGCAATAGGCGCCGAGTCTATCAGACTGTCGGGAGAGCAGCGCCAGTGGGCAGCCCCCTGTCCCCGGGGATGGGTTGCAGGTCGGAGAAGGAGAGACCGAAGCAGGGATCCGGGGACAGGGGGCACCGGGAATCGGCGGTCGCAAAGCGGGGGAGCGACCACCGACTCCTAATGGTCGTTAGCGGCTGCGGCGGCCCGAGGGGCGCGAGCTGCGGGAGGGGCGACGCGCCGACCGCTTGATGGTCGGACGCTT
>CAZJHX010000001.1:0-137659 GCA_964545715.1 uncultured Myxococcales bacterium | reverse complement strand
CATTTGGGGGTTTCGGGGGGGGGGGGGGGCTGGGGGGGCGTGGGGGGGGGGGGCCGCCGCGACGACGGATTGATGGTCGGACGCTTGCTCGGCGCCGGCCGACGAGCCGCCGGACGCGGGGCCCGCGACGGAGCCGGACGGAACGTGCGCGACGGGGTCCGCGTGGGACGCGTCGTGGTGCGACGGGTCGGAGTGGTCGGACGCTTGAACGTGCGCTTGGGAGCCGTCGGGCGCTTGAACGTGCGCTTGGGAGCCGTCGGGCGCTTGAACGTGCGCTTGGGAGCCGTCGGGCGCTTGAACGTACGCCTGGGCGCCGTGGTGGGACGCGTTGTCCGCGCGGGAGCCGTCGGGCGCTTGAACGTCTTGCGCGTCGCGCTGGGGCGCGTGGCTACCGGCGGCTTGGCCGTACGAGTCGGACGGTTGAACGTCGGCGTCTTGGGGCTGACACGCGTGGGGCGAGTCGGCTGACGCGTCGTCTTCGGAGTCGCTCGCGTGGGCCGGTTCACCGGACGCGTGATACGGCCGGGCTTGTTGGCCTTGCTGGGACGCAGCACGCGACCGGGGTTGGTCGGACGCTTGGGCTGCCGGGGACTCACACGACCCGGGTTGGTCGGGCGCTGGGTCCGCTTGGGGGTCAGCGTGCGACCGGGGACGCGGTTGTTGGTCCGGTTCTCTTTGATCGCCCGGCCCGTGTTGTGCCCGCGAATCGTGCGGCCGGTGTTGTTGGCGCCACGGATGGCGCGCCCGCCCTGGTTGTTGCTCTTGCGGTGCAGCTTGGGTGCACGAGCGGCGTTGCCGTTTCGCGCGTTCTTGCCACGCAGCGCGCTGCCGGCCCGATTGGGCGCCATGCGACGCGTCCGGTTGGTCCCGCGGAAAGCGGGGTTGTTGCGCGGCGTGCGGCTGCCCCGGTTGGGACGCAGGCTCGGACGACGGGTCACGTCATAGCGCACGCTGCGAGCCTTGCCGGCGCGGCTGCTGCGAACCGGAACGCGGGACGCGGCGGGGGCGCCAACCTGGCGACGGGTGCGGTACGGTGCGCGGGCGGCCGACGGGCGGTTCGCCGAGGCGTAACGGACCTGGTGCACCGAGCTGCGAGCCCACAGAGCGCTCTTGCCCATGCGGAAGTGCGGACCGTGGTGCGCCTTGCCGTGGTGCGCGTGGTACGAGTGGTACGTCGACCGGTGAATGTGCCGGTGGTAGCGAGCGTAGTGTGCGTGACCGAAGCGCGGCGCGTGACCGTAGCCCCAGTAACCGGCGGTGTAACGACCACGGTAGTAGCCACCGGGCATCCAGTAGTGACCGGAGCGGTGCGCGGGGCGCCAGTAACCGGCGTGCCAGTAGCCGCCCACCGAGTAACCGGCGACCCAGCTGTGACCGTATCGGACGTGCGCCGGACGCCAGAAGCCCCAGACGTACGTGTCAGCAACGTAGTAGCCGCCCACCCAGCTGTAGCCGGAGCGGATCGTCGGACGCCAGAAGCCGGCGACCCAGACGCCACCGTAGCCGATGTGGCCGTGCACCCAGTGGTGACCGGAGCGATGCGAGATCGGCGCCCAGTAGCCCTGCGTGTAGTAGCCGCCGTGCCAGTAGCCGGCGTTCCAGCGGTGACCCAGACGAGCGCGACGGCGGGAGAAGCCGGAGATCCAGTAACCCGTGTCAGCGCGGTAGCCCGGCTCGTAGGTGTACTCTTCCTCGATGATCTCTTCGGGCTCCCACTGCGGCGCCACGTACTCACCATCGACATAGGTGCCCGACGTCCAGCGGTGCTTCTCGCGCTCTTTCTGGCGCCAGAAACCGAGCTGCCAGACCCCGTCCTCACCGCGATAACCGGGCTCCCAGTCATAACCGGAGGGCGAGTCCTCTTCGGGGAGGTAGTCGTAGTCGACCCACGAGCCGTCCTCGGCGTAGCCGGCGGTCTGCCACATGAATCCGTCTTCCTTGTCGCGACGCCAGAAGCCCTCGATAACCTCGCCGTCCGGACGTACGCAACCTTCCTCCCACACATAGTCGCCGTCGGGCTTGGCGGGGTAGGGATCCGAATACTGATAGTCGGGAGTTGCGTTGTGATCCTGCGCCAGGGCAGGCGCAGCGAAGGCGACCGCTGCGAGAGTCATGATCAGGATTGTTTTATTCATGGGTCGAGCCTCAAAAGATGGTTGCCGCTTAGACACGGCCCGTGAGGTAGCAACCCCCGTGCCACCTAAAACAATCCGTACTTTCAGTAAGTTAGGAAAGAGATATTCAGGTGTGGTGTTCTTGCGCCACGCCGTGTGACGCACGATGGCAACAGTTATTCAATCAGCAACCAGGCGCGCTCGATCTCCGCGCAGAGGTCCGCCAGGTGCGGTGAGACGGCGCGAAGCGGCGCGATATCGACCTCGATGTTCATCAGCGCCGCCAGCCCGAAGAGCGCCGGGATTGCGAGGTCGGGCGCTCCCAGTCCCTCTCCACGCACGGCGTCACCATCCATCGACAGCGCCTTCTCGCGATCGGAGTCCGCATACGGCGCCAGCGCTGCGACGTGTTGGGCCACGTCATCGCTGCGTCGGCTCAGCAGATCGGCCAGCGCCGCGCACTGCAACAGATAGCGCTTGCCGGAGGGCGGCGGCGCCTGCGCCAGCGTGTCAGCGGCCCGGTTCAGCATGTTCAAGACCGCCGCGGCCTCTTTCTCGTCGCCGCGCACCAACGCGCCCAGGGCGGCGCAATACGTGGCGGCCGCCAGCCCCACGACGTGCTTGGGGTGGTTGAGCGCGCGCGTGCGGAAAAACGGCGACATGGTCTGCACCTCAGCCTCGAGATGCCGGTCAGCGGTCCCCGCGTAGTACTGCATCAGCGGCAGCCCGTACTCCAGCCCCATCTTCTCGACATACTCCGGCTCCGCGTGCAGCAGCGCCAGGTGCAGCGGATCCAGCCGCCGGCTCTTCAGCAGGTGCGGCTCCATCTTGAAAAGTCGAACCCTGGCCTCGCGGCGCAGACAGAGCCCCGCCAGGCGCAGGTCGTCCACGACCTCGCGAACGGGCGCGCCGACCGCGTACCGCGCTTGAGCCCTAAGCCGAAATGTCTGGTAATTGCGAGGATCGTCGACGTCTGGAAACTGCTTGAGCGACTCGCTCGTCGCCGCGACAGTGCGGCCGAGCGCCTCCTCGTTGACGTCCGGGAAGCGCGGAGTCAACCGCCGGAGAAGACGTCTTCGCTGCCCTCGATGCTCTTGCCCATGCCCCCGCAGTGGGTCACGTCATCGTCTTTGCGGTGCGCCTTCTTGCCGTTGATGATCACCGTCGCCGAGCCGACTTTGGCGGTGTGCGTGTTGGGGCCGCAGCAGCAGGAGTGGATGCCGGGGTCGCCGACGCGAATCGCCGGTTTGCCGTTGATGAATACGTCGGGAGAGCCCTCGATGTGCGGTCCGACACAAGTGTGCGGGCAGGCCGGGCAGCCGTGAGCGTCGGACGGGACCTTAGAGTTATCACCCAGCCTGGCGTTTGCTTGCCCTCCCAAAAGGAACCTCCAATAACAACTGTAACTACGGCAACTTGAAGGCGCTACACACCGGCTCAAGGTCAGCAAATCATACGCTGAAAGGGCCTAAAAGTCAATCTTGCGTTACATCAGCCTTACGCTGTATGCTTAGACAGAACGGCGGGTGGCAGCGGCGTTTTTCTATAGGTATACATGCACGAGGTTGTCCTTTAGTTATAGTGAGATAGTGCCGAACGATCAGTTCGATGGGTGGATTCGCACACGCTTTGAGCACCAGAAATCGCATAATTGCGCACTCGACCGATCTCGAGACTGGCGCCGTTGTTGACCGCGACTTCGAAATCGTGGCGCTCGCCGGTCGCGGATCGTTTTCGACGGTGTACGAAGCCCGCCAGCGCTCAAAAAACCGCCGCCCGGTCGCCCTCAAAGTGCTCCACCGCGGCATCCAGAGTCAGATAGAGAAGATCAACGGCCGCACGCGCAACCCCTATCTGAAAGAGCAGTTTCTGTGTCAGCGCCTGAAGGACACCGCCGTGTGCCGGGTGCTGAAAGTCGGCGCTACCCTCGAGGGCCGCTATTACGCCGCCCTCGAATGGGCCGGCGGCGTCACGCTCGAAGAACACATGCAGCTGAACCGCAGCGGGCTCGACGCGGTCCAGGCGTCCGATATCATCGCCCAGCTGGGGCGCACGCTCGTCGTCATGCACGACAACCGGGTCATCCACCGCGACCTCAAACCCAGCAACATCATGATCGCGCTCAACGGCGAGGGTCACGCCGAGGCACGGATCCTCGACTTCGGCATCGCAAAGCTGGCCGACGAGGTGGACGTGGTACGGGAAGACGACATGCTGGTCGGCACGCCTGCGTACATGTCCCCCGAGCAGGCCGCCGGCGAGGCGACGGACTATCGCAGCGATATCTTCAGCCTGGGCGCCATCGCCTACGAGATCCTCACCGGCAGCCGTCACATCCAGCTGGACTTCGGCCCCGGCCGTAACAGTGAGGAGTATGTGACGTATCTGCTCTCGGACAAGCGGATCCCGGCGAAGCGCGCCTCCGCCGTGAACCACCAACTCAGCCGAGAGATCGACCTGATTCTGAATAGGGCCCTCAACCGCGATCCAGCGATGAGACCTCCAAGCGTCGACTTGTTGATGGAAGAGCTGATCCCGGCGCTGCACGCCGCCGAGCCGGTCCCCAAGCAGGGCCTGCTGGCGCGGCTGTTCGCCAAGTCATCCTAGATTAGTAGTCAGGCTCCTCCGGTTCCTGCTGGCTGGGCAGCGCGCGAAACCCATCTCGAAACAGCACATTCATCTCGCCGTCCTGGTCGACGCGTTCGATGATCCCCATGCCGTACTGCTTGTGCAGCAGCGCCTCCTCGACTTCGTATGTGCGCGTCGGGTCGTAGACGCGGGCGCGGCGTGAGTCGACCTTGTCGGTCAGATCATCCCACATCTTGCGCAGTGGGTTGGGGCCGCTCATCTCGCTCTTAGGCTTGCCCGCGAAGCGGTTCTCCCGCATGCGCATGACCTTCTCGAGCTGCTTCTTCTTCCAAGCGTCTTCGTCTCGAGCGGGACGGTATTTGACCTCGTTGTTGCACGTGCGACAGGTCACTTTCACGACCTTGCCGTCAGCCAGCGCCGCGACGGAGGCGTCCAGATTCAGGCGGCAGCGCGAGCAGAATATGTCGACGACGTCGCCAATTGTTTTTCCAGTGAGTGCCATCGGGCGCTGATATTAGCAGAACCACCGTACATTTAATTCACCGTACATCGTTCACCCATGCGTCAAACGCGACGCGTTGCGTCAACTCAGCAATTACGGCTACCTGTGAGAAAGGTCTTGTAAACTCCCGGCTTCACCTTTTATATCCCGGTTGCCACGACCTGATAGGGGGAGAAACTTGGAGCGCGTAAATCTGAATTGGAAGGAGCTTGGCTTCACCCTGCTTCCGACTGACTTCAACATTTTGTACCGCTGGCGCGACGGCGGTTGGAGCAAAGGCGAGGTCCGCACGCAGGCCGAGGTCACGCTCCCGTTGGGCGCCACCGCACTCCACTATGGCCAGGCGCTTTTCGAGGGCCTGAAAGCATTCGAAACGCCCGACGGTCGGGCCGTCCTGTTCCGCCCTGAGGAGAACTCGGACCGCCTCAGCCGCGGCGCCAAGAAGCTGCTGATGCCCCCCGTACCCGAGGAGCTGTTCCTGGAGGCCGTCACCGAGGTCGTCCGTCTGAACCGCCGCTATCTCCCACCATGGGACTCCGGCGCCTCACTGTACATCCGGCCGCTCTTGTTCGGCTCCGGCGGACGTCTCGGCGTTCGCCCCGCCGACGACTACGTCTTCAGCGTCTTCGTCACGCCCGTGGGCCCGTACTTTGGCGGCGAGCTGTCCCCTATCCGCCTCTGCATCGACGAAGAGGTACACCGCGCCGCTCCTCTGGGCGTCGGCGACATCAAAGCCGCCGGCAACTACGCGGCCGGCATGCGCGCCGTGGCACGCGCCAAAGACAACGGCTACGACAACGTCCTCTATCTCGACGCGCGCGAGAGCCGCTTCATCGATGAGACGGGCGCCACGAACTTCTTCGCCATCCACGATCGCAGCGACGGCGGCGCCACCTACGTGACGCCCCGCAGCCTGTCGATCCTGCCGTCGATCACCAACGCCAGCCTGATGCAGATCGCCCGAGACCTGGGCATGCGCGTCGAGCAGCGCCAGATTCCGGTCACCGAGCTGGACCGCTTCTCCGAGGCCGGCTGCTGCGGCACCGCCGCCGTGATCACTCCGGTCGAGAGCATCGACTGGCGCGGCCGCAACTTCAACTACGGCCAGCCCGGTCCGTGGACCCGCAAGCTGTACAAGGTGCTGACTGAGACCCAGCGCGGCATCATCGATGACCCGCACGGCTGGCTCACAGAGATCTAGTCCTGAGCGGCCCGGTTACTTCTTCTTGGCAGCCGCGGCCAGCGGGTTCAGCGCCAGATTCAGATACTGTTGGAAGTGCTCAGGGTTCTCGATGTTGGCCTTTGCCCGGGCCTCGCGCGCCTTCAGCGCATCGCCGCCCGCGTCCGCAACAGCCTGCTTCGTCTTGCCCAGCTCGCGCTCGACCTGGCCGCGGAAGCCGTTCCAGCTGCCCCAGCCCACGCTCAGCTTGCCGTTGACCATAAAGGCGGGGGTGCCGCGTGCGCCCAGCGCGTCCGCGAAGGCGCCCTCACGCTTGAGGCGCGCGCGCAGGGCCGGGTCCTTGTAGTCGGCTCTGAATTTGGCCATGTCCAGGCCCAGCTGCTCGGCGTAGACGCCCAGGCTGACCTCATCCAGCGCGCCCTGGTTGCGGAAGAGCGTGTCGTGGTACGGCCAGAACTTGCCCTGGCGGTGGGCGGCCAGTGACGCCGCGGCCGCGTTGGCGGCGTTGCGGTGCATCTCCAGCGCGTGCTGCCAGAACTCCATGCGGACCTGGCCGGGGAACTCTTCGGCGATCTGATGGGTCGCGTCACCGGCGCGGCGGCAGACCGGGCACTGGAAGTCGCTGAAGATCACGACGTGGACCGGCGCGTCGACCGGACCATACGCGGGCGGCAGACTGACGTCACCGCTGGACTGGACCTTGCCGCTGTTGGTGCGCGCGGGCGCGTCATCCGGGTTCGTGTTCAGCGGCTGTGGTTTTGCCAGCGAGGGCGGCGGCGCTGGAGCGGGCGCGGGCTTAACGGGCGCCGGGGCCGGCTTCACGGGCGCCGGGGCCGGCCTCACGGGCGCGGGCGCGGGCTGGACAGGTGCCGGCGTTGGCGCCGGAGCGACGGGCGCCGCAACCGCAACGACGGGAGCGGGTGCGGGTGCGGGAAGAGGCGTTGCCGCGACGGCCACCGGCTGAGACGTCTGGGCCGTGGCGGGTGCGACGGCGGTCTCTGGAACCGTCGCCGAACCGCCGCTGAGCGTGCGCGCGTAAACAAACAGGCCGATTGCCACCGCAAAGTACGCGATGTTGCCAAACTGCTGATTCATGAAACCTCTCACCCCAGGTCAACGTGCCGGGTGGAGGTTACTGGCCCGTCTGGTACGGGTCAAACAATGGCGGGGAGGATGGGGTCCCGATCGCCGATTGGCGACCGGAATGGCGGCGCGCTTACTCTACGGGCTCGAGCGCCAGGCTCTTGACCTCGGCGGCATCGAGCTCGAGCACGACCGAGCACTCTTTGCAGGTGATGGCCAGCGGAACCAGGTCCTTGTACTGGCACAGCTCGGGATCCTCGGGCGTACCGGGACAGGCCGCGTCCAGTGCGCCGATCAGCGCCTCCTGGGGCACAACGCCGCAGATGCGACCGTCGGCGATGTCGAACTTGCCGCTGATGGTGCCGAGGATCTTGCCCTGCTGGACCTCCAGGGGCAGCGCCACGCCGGCGATGTCGAACGTGAAGGTAAACGGCGACGGACCCGCCGAGAGCTCCCCGCCCTTGACCGAGGCGCCGGGCACGGAGACCAGGGTCTCGCAGTTGTCGTCAAAGGACGACTCGCCGATGTACCAGTCACAGTTGGCGTCGGCGTTCTCGAAGATGCCGCACTCGGGGTCCGGCTGGCCCTCGATGTCGGAGCCGACGTACATGCTGACGGTGGCGTCCTCGGTGTCGGTCCCGTCGTACCCGGCCAACTCAGCCAGGAAGATGAGCGAGCCGTCCTCGACGCTGGCAGCGAAGGTGCCGTTGATGTCCTGACCAGCGAGCTTCAGCAGGCTGGCGGGGCCGACGAGCGCGTCGTTCAGCAGACCATCATCCTTGTCGACTTTGCCGTCACCGTTGGAGTCACAGCCGTAGCCGCCCGGATCCTCGACGATAGCGATGGAGTAGACGTGTGAGCCGTAGTCCGCGAACTCGGTCGGGTAGTCGCACGCCAGGCCGGTGTCCGTGGTGTCGGTCGTGTCGTCGCCGGTGTCCGTGGTGTCGGTCGTCTCATCACCCGTGTCGGTGGTGTCGTCCGTACCCGTATCTGTCGTGTCGGACGTGGTGTCCGTGTCTTTCGTGCCGCCCTTGGAGGTGCCGCTGTCGCCACACGCCATAAGCGTCATCCCCATGGCGCAAACACCTACCAACATCAACCTGTTGACCAACTTCATTCAAACTCCTTGAAAGTCGCTCCCGCGCGTCCTGATAAGAGCTAGGGGATATGGCACAAACACCCCCCTCAAGTCAATGAACGCTGGTTCAGCGTACGACGATTTTGCCGCTCTCACCGGCTTCTAAGCGACCGATCACGGCACGGGTCGGCACACCCTCCCGCTCGAGCGCGGCAAGCAGCTCGGACAGGCGGTTCTCCTTGATCGCGATCAACAGGCCGCCCGACGTCTGAGCGTCCGCCAGAAGCAGCGCGTCGGCCTCGGACCGCGCCCCGATATCCAGGTTTGGCTGCAAATACAACAGATTACGCCGGCTGCCGCCCGGGAAAACGTCGGCGGCGGCGTGGACCAGAGCGCCTTCGAGCACGGGCACGGCCGCGAAGTCCAGCACGGCCGTCAGGCCTGATCCGGCGGCCACCTCGTGCAGGTGTCCTGCCAGCCCGAAGCCTGTCACATCGGTCGCGCAGCGGGCGCCCACGGACGTCATCGCGCGCGCGGCGCCTGCGTTCAGCGAGGCCATCACCTCGACGACCGCCTTCAGGTCCTCGGTGTTGCCTTTGCCGCGCTTGTTGGCCGTCGTGAGCACGCCCACACCGATCGGCTTGGTCAGCACCAGCACATCGCCGGCCTGCCCGTTGGCGTTGGTCACGACCCGGTCGGGGTGAATGGTCCCCGTGACGGCCAGGCCAAACTTGGGCTCCGGGTCGTCGATCGTGTGCCCGCCGATGATGGGGATCCCGGCCTCCGCCGCCACGGCCGCCCCCCCTGCGCAGATCTGCGCAAGCACCGACATCGGCAGCTTGGAGCGCGGGAACCCCGCAAAGGACAGCGCAAAACGCGGCACGCCCCCCATCGCGTAGATGTCGCTGACGCTGTTTGCGGCCGCGATGCGCCCGAAGTCGAACGGGTCGTCCACGACCGGCGTCAACACGTCGAGCGACTGCACCACCGCGAGGTCGTCGGTCAAACGATACACCGCGCCGTCGTCCGCGGTCTCGAACCCGACCAGGACGTTCGGGTCCGCCACCTGCGGCAAGGTGTCCAAAAGGCCCGCCAGGTCCCCCGGCGAGATTTTGGCTGCTCACCCGGCGGTCTTCGCCAGCTGCGTCAGTCTGATGTTTTCGTCGGTCATAGGGCCCGAACGGTATCGGGCGCGAGGGCTACTTACAAATACCAACCACGAGCTTGGAGACGAACTGCGGCTTCACGCACTTCTCGTCGGGGCATTTCAGCGCGACCGCGTTGAACACGTGGTGCAGCTGCTGGTTGGTCAGCGTGTCTTTCAGCGCGATCATCGTAGGCTTGTCGGTCTTGTTGACCCAGTCGCCGATCTTCTTGAGGTCGCCCCCCAGCTTGGCCGACACCTCGCGCTTGCCCGCTGCGCCGGCGTGCACGCTGTCCTTGGTGACCCACACGAAGTGTTTCACCATGTCGGGCAGCACCTGGCTGTCGTACAGCGACGCGATCGGGATGCAGGTGGTCGCCTGATCGGGCCCGAAGCTGACAGGCACCGGCGGCAGCGCCTCGGGGTCCATGGCATTGCCGGGGATGCGCCGGATCTTCTGGCTGCCGTCGGGTCGCGCGCGCCCCACAAAGTCGATCAGCTTGGTGCCGGCACCCTTGTAGGCGGCGGACAGCTGGCCCAGCACCTTGATCGGCACGTTCTTGTCGAAGTGATAGAAGACCTGGGTCGTGTAGTCGACGCCCGCGCCGTCCTCGCGCATCTTCTCGTGCGCCTCGACAAACTTGTCGGCCAGCGTGACGGCCTCCTCGTCGGTCAGGCTCCAGTCCGCGCGGGCCTCCATCAGGGTCACGCTGGTCCGCTTCGTTTTCTCGTTGGGGTCGTCCGAGAACAGGATCGCGCCCTTGGGACCGATGCTCAGGATCGTGTATTCGCCACTGGAGGCGGGCGAACGCGTGTCGGGCAGCACGGGGTACTCCGGCGGTACGACGGCCGAGTCCTTCTCCTTCTCCAGGTCGCTGGTGAAGTAGTCCAGGATCGGCTCGTAGCCCTGCCCCTCGTAGGTCTTGCGAAAGTCCGCGACCGCGGCGATCAGCTTCTCCAGATACAGGCGACGCAGCACGATCTCGCGGTGCTCGTACGGCACATCGCACTCTTTGGCCAGCTTTTCGCGACACAGCCGGTCCTTCCAGGTCTGGAACTGCTCGGGCCCGTCCGACTCCATCTTGCGCTTGAACTCGAACATCACCTGCCACACGCGGCTGAAGGAGGTGGCCTGGATGATCCCTTTGTAGCTGCGGAACTGGTAGACCTGCATCAGGTGCGGCAGCAACAGTTCGAAGTCGGCGACAGAACGCCACGGTCCGCCCTTCTCGCGGCCCAGCTCCTTCATGCTGGCGATGTGCTGCCACATGGAGATCACCTCTTTGGCGCCGTCCTTGGCCGCCACGCGCAGCGAGTCCTGGTAGCCGTCCTCCCACTCCTCTTTCTTGGCGGGGCCTTTCATGGCGCGCCCGAGCCAGTACTCCTGGACAGCCTTGAACAGCAGCGCGCCGTCCTTGAAGCTGGCGGCGACCGGCGTGTCGCCCATCTCGGCCGCCTTCTCGGTGCAGAGCTTCGCCAAATCCTTGCTGGCGGCCGCCTGCTTGCGCCACTTGTGCATCAGCGGAGGCTGGCCGACCGGCGACTTGGTCCCCGGCGCGGGCAGGATGTCCGTCATCCCCTGGATGTAGGTGTCTACAACGGCCGTGATCTCCTTGTTAGCCGTCGCCGTTCGCTCCTCGGCCTTGGCCTTGAGCTTGCCGCCGATATCCGACTGCTTGCCGCACCCGGCTGCAAGCACGAAGGTGAGGGTGATCAGAAGGCCAACTACTACCGCATTACTTCTCAACTCGAACAACTCCCGCCAAAAGCATCGGCGCATCCTAATACAACGTCGTTTTTCGGGGAAGCGGCTTATGGTTGGAGCCGGTCCTCATATTTGATTCAGCGATCGCACGCATGATAAGGTTCAGCCCGTTCGTCACTAGTGGAGAGGTCTTGGTAAAAGTGCGCTACTGCTCACTGCTTGTCGGTGTCATGGCAATCGCGGCTGTGCTCGCAACGGGGTGCACCGATGTCACGGAGAACTTCCCTGAGGGCGGCTGTGTCAAGGACGCGCTTCGGTGCAACAACAACAACGTCGAGCGGTGCAGCGAGGACCAGACGGCGTTCGTCTTATATAAGACGTGCGCGCCCGACTCCCCGTGCACGGGCGACCCACCCGACTGCGAAGGCGTCGGCGGCGGCGGCACCACCTGCGAGACCGCCAACGACTGCACATTGGACGTGGGCGCGTGCCGTCAGGTCGCGTGCGTGGACAGCCTCTGCGTGGTCGAGATCATCGAAGAGAACGGCGAGTGCACCGACTTTGACCAGTGCACCGAGAACGACGCCTGCGACGCCAACGGCTTCTGTCGCGGCACCGCCATCGTGTGTGATGACGGCGAGCCCTGCACCGCCGACGCGTGTGATCCGGAGACGGGCTGCACAAACGAGCCGTCCAGCGGCGCCCAGTGCGACGATGGCGAGCCCTGCACAAAAGACGACACCTGCACCGAGGGGGCCTGCGCCGGCACGGCGGCCAACTGCGATGACGGCAATGCCTGTACGGACGACTCCTGCGACATCGCGACCGGCGAGTGCGTGTACGTGATCAAGGCGGGCGACTGCGACGACGACGACCCGTGTACCGCCAACGACAAATGCAGCGCGGGCGTCTGCGCCGGCACGCCCAGCTGCCCGTGCAAGATCGACATCGAGGGCGACTGCGACAAATACAACACGGGCGACCCGTGCAAGGGCAGCTACTACTGCAACCCCGACGAGCCCGACGAGCCGGCAAACACGGACGGCCAGTGTGTGCTGGACCCAACCACGGCGGTGCAATGCGACCAGTCGGGGCTCGGTGGCTGCGAGGTCAACCAGTGCTTCAACAAGGACGGCGTGGCTGACTGCCAGGTCGTTACCAAAGACGACGGCGAGCCCTGCGACGACGGCAGCGAGTGCACGCTTGGCGACACCTGCGTGGCGGGGTCCTGCGTCGGCGAGCTAGACGTCAAGATTCAGGGATGCGGCTTCTTCCGCCTCCGGTGGCACACGTTGACCGGGGACTCCTGGCTGTGGGAGCTGACGGAGTATCGGCTGGTCGGCACCACCAACTATCCACAGATTTACGGCACGGCAGAGAACGGACAATACCGCGTCCGCGCGATCGGACCGGGGCTCTAAGAGAGGCACCATCGTATGACTCGTAGGGTATTTATCACTGTTGCAACCCTGGCGTTGCTCACCGGCGGGGCTTCGGCTCAAGTGCCGTCGCTTGTCGGCTTTCAGGGCTTCCTGACCGATCTGGACGGCAACGCTGTGGACGCGCCCGAGGGGCTGACTGTCGGCGTGGCGATGTACCACGAGGCGTCCGGCGGGGACTCTTTCTGGTCCGACGAATACGAGTCCGTTGTCGTGCGGGCCGGATCGTTCTCACTGCTGCTGGGGGCCGGCAACAATGCGCTGCCCGGGGACCAGTTCACCGGTGGGACAAAGTACCTGGCGCTGAGCGTGAACGGCAGCCCGGAGCTGGAGCCGCGCCTGCAGATCATCAGCGTGCCGTACGCGATGCGCGCCGATGCCGCTCAGACCGCCGTGACCGCCCAGACCGCGGCGACGCTGGACGGCTTTACCGCCGATCAGTTCGCCAAGACCGCCGCCATCGGTGGGGTCAACGACCAGATCGACTCCCTGAATCAGGAGATCGCCGGTCTCAAGTCCAAGGTCGATCAGCTTGAGAACCTGTTCAAAAACCCGGGCTGCGTCGACGAGTGCAGCACCGGCTCCGTCGGCTGCTCCGAGGACCTGGGCCAGACCTGGACCTGCGGCGACGGCGGAGACGAGGACCCGTGCAACGAGCAGCTCTTCGACAGCTGCCCCGGCGCACAGAAATGCTGTGACGGCAGCCCGTCGTGCGGCGCGGCCAGCCTCGGTGTGTGCCAGTGCCTGCCCGCGTTCGAGGACGTGTGCATCGGCAACGACGCTTTCGAGCAGGACTCCTGCGCCAAGCCGGGCAAGCTGATCGCCAAGTGCGGCGAGGGGCTGTGCAACGACGGCGTGTGCGTGAACTGGGCGCGTCAAACCCCGCTGCAGCTGCCGGGGATGCGCGGCGCGATCACGGTCGCCGACAACCTCTACATCGCCGGCCAGAACGGCGAGGTCGTCCATTATGACGGCGCGACGTGGACCAACATGGCGACGGGCACCGACAAGAACCTGCACGCGATCACCGGGTACGAGAAGGCCGGAGAGATCTTCCTCTTCGCCGTGGGTCAGGACGGCAAGCTGATCGAGTACAAGGGCGGCAACTGGTCCACGGTCATCACGGGCAGCTACCAGACGCTGAACGGCATCTTCCACTTCTCGCCCACGTTCATCGTGGCGGTCGGCGCCAACGGCACGGTCCTGCGATACGACGGCAAGGACTGGGCGCCCGAGCTGTGGGACTCCGACGACAGCTGGAAGAACACGCACTTCAACGCCGTCTGGGCGGACTCCCCGTCGCAGATCTGGGTGGCCGGCGAGAACGGCACGATCATTCACTGGGACGGCGAAGAGTGGGAGCAGCAGGCGTCCCCCAACGGGCAGGTGGTGCGCTCTCTCTGGGGCGTCAGTGACCAGAGCGTCTGGGCCGGTACGGACGGCCAGATCTGGCTGCTGAAGGACGGCGGCTGGACAGTCGAGTTCGACGCCGGCGTCAACATTCACGCCGTGTGGGGCGACACCGAGTCCGAGCCGGGCAGCGTCACCGTGTACGCGGCCGGCGACAACACCAGCGTCTTCAAGCGCGACGCGGTGGGCTGGGGCAAGCAGAACCCGGTCACTGACGGCTTCCCGACGACCGCGCACTTCCGGGCGCTCATCGGCGGCAGCGCTCCGGCGGGCGGCATCTGGGTCGTGGCGCAGGACGGTCGCGTGGCGTATCGCGATACCAGCGGCAAGTGGGTCTTCCCCGCGCTGACCCGCCAGGTGCGGGCCTTCTTCGGCGTATCGGGTGATGCGTCCAACCAGTTTGCGATGGGCTCGGATTGCCTGGCGTTGCGTCAGGTGGGCGGCGAGTGGCTTGAGGCCAGCATCGACGACGGTGCGTGCGCCGACGGTACCGGGGAGCATGACTTCCTGGCGATGTGGGGCACCGGCAGCGGCGACACCATCTTCGCGGTCGGCGAGGGCGGCTTGTTCAAGACCTGGGACGGTACCGCATGGCTGGACCTGCTGCCGGAGCAGGCCTTCACGCCGAACAGCAACGCGCATCGAGACATCTGGGGCCTGGACGCGGCCAACCTCTTCCTGGTGCAGGACAGCGCCACGTTCATCTGGAACGGCATCCAGTGGCAGACGACGGCGGGCGGCGGCGGCGTCTCGGGCGCAGGGTCGTCCATGACCGACTTCCACACGGTCGACGGCAGCTCGGGCGCGGTCAAGAGCTTTGACGGCAGCGAGTGGAGCAGCGTGACACTGACGGACGAGTCGCTGCGAGACATCTGGGGCACCAGCGCGACGGATATGTGGGTCGTCGGGACCAACGGCGCCGTCTACCACTTCGATGGCGGTGACTGGAACAACGAGTCGATTCCGGACGATGTGCTGGCCGGCTCCGGCACCCAGCTGAACGCGGTCTGGACGACCAACCCCGTGCCGGTGTACGTGGCCGCCGACAACGGCCACAGCTACCTGCGGTCGGGCGGCACGTGGACCAACGAGCGGACGTTCCCGACCAAGCACCACAACATCGTGTACGGCGCGGACGGCGGCAACGTGCTGCTGGGTGGCGCCGGCACCATCTACCGCCGCAACTAACGACTACCGATTTCCCCTCCTGGTTGCCCGCGGCGGCAGCCCTACTCTTCGTCTTTGCCGTCTGGCTGACCCTTGCCCTGCGCAAACGCTGGGAGCGGTTCATCGGCGGGCGCCGGCAGCGCGTTGGGAAGCGGGCTGAAGACAGCGCGCGCGGCGTGCTGCGCGACCACGGCTACAGCATTGTGGAGTCCCAGCGTCCGGCGCGGGCTCACGTCACGATCGACGGGAAGCGCCACACCAGCACGGTGCGCGTCGACTACATCGTGGAGAAGAACGGGCTGACTTACGCCGCTGAGGTCAAGGGCGGGGCGCGGCGGTCCGCCACCCGGGATTCCACGCGGCGACAGCTGCTCGAATACGCGCTGATCTACGAAGGCATCTCCGGCGTGCTGCTGGTCGATGCAGTGGACGGCGTCGTGCACACCATCGAGTTCGACTACTTGTAGGCCTCAAGGTGCTGGCGGAGGACGAGCGCGGCCTGAGATTGCCCACCCTCTTCCAGCCCGGCCGACACCTGGGTGAGCATGTCCTTGGCCTCACCCGGGCGCCCGTCGAAGTCGACGAGCGCCGCGACGATCGAGGTCAGCTGCACGTAGCCCATCAGGTCGCCGCGGCCGCCGCAGTCGCGCGCCAGCTCCGTGGCCGCATCGATCGTCTCGGAGGCGTCCGCACAGCCGATCAGGTTGCGCAGGCGCTCGGTAGGAAAGTGCAGGTACGTCATGGGCGGGCTCAGGTCCTTGGACAGCGTCAAGGCCCGCTTCAGGTGCTGATGCGCCGCGACGCGGTCGCCCTGCCCCCGGCACAAGCTGCCCATCAGCAGCTGGCTCTCCACCTGCTCGGGACGTGACTCGTGAGTGTCCGCGAGCTGCATGGCGGCGCTGTAGCGCAGAGCCGCCGTGTCGAAGGAGCCCAGGCGGTGATCGAGCATGCCCAGTCCGACCAGCGCGTCGTAGCGGTAGCGATCGGCGGCGGAGTTCTCCGGCAGCAACCCTACAGCGCGCTCCAGCGGGCCGTGCGCACCGTCGTACCGCCCCTCGAACAAGTGCGCCTCGCCGACGGCGACAAACGCCAGGCCGGGCACGATGGGATCCTCTTCCTCGGGCGCGAGCTCGCGGTCAACGATCTGGTGAAACAGCCCGACCGCGTCGTCCTGGCGCCCCAGGCGCACCAGCGCGCGGGACGAGACGATCCACCCGCGATCCTCCAGGCTTGGCAAGTCGGCGTTGTGTGCCTGCTGGCAGCCCTCGGTCGCGATATCAAAGGCCGTGCGCGCCGATCCCTCAGCCAAGAAGCACTCGGCGCTGCGCAGGACCTGGCCGATCTCTTGTCGCGGCGGCAGCACCGTCCGCACAGCGAGATCGCGCGACTCGCGAATCCAGTCCTTTACCTCGCTGACATGGTCCGCGAACAGCGGCGTCGACTCGCTGAGCAAAAGGAGGCACTGAGAAACGAGATGCTCGTTGCCCTCTTCCCGGGCCTCTTGGAGGCCTCTCAGTAGTTTTTCGCGCTCAGCGTTCAATCGGGTCAGCGGTCAATCAGACAGGAGGAAGTAGGTCCCCAAACCGATCAAGCCAGCGCCCAGCCCCGTGACCAAACCACCAGCGAGAGGTTTCGACGTCGAGTTTACCGTGAATCGCGGCTCTTCATAGGCGCCCTGGTCAACAGCGTGAGAAACGAAGATCCCGATGCCGGCTGCAACGGCCGCTGCGCCACCGCTCACGGTCGACCAGCCCACCGGCGTCTTCCATGTCCTCGGCGTCTCCAGGGGCCCCGGCAGCGCGCAGATGATGCTGGCGTTTTTGCCGGCCGGCACCGAGAAGCGCACGACCGTCGGTGGAGCCCCCTTGGGATATCCGCACTTGGCGATAAAGCGTCCCGGCTCCACATTCTGGACTTGACCCGACTTGACCGGCTTGCCATTCAACTCCAGCGTCGGCGTCCCCTCCTCGCGCTCGGGATCGACGCCACGCAGCTCTACGCGCAGACGCGAGATCAGCTTCTTGAGCTTGATCGGCACCCGCAACGTCTTGGTGCCCTTCACCTTCAGCTCCATGGCGAACGGCTTGTAGCCGCCGAGCAAAATGGACAGCTGCACCTTGCCGCGCGGCAGCGACTTGCGAATCGGGCTCTTGGCCGGCTTGTCGTCGCCCACTTTCACCATCGCGCCCGCGGGCGTGGTGCTGATCAGCACCGGCACGGGCTGGGCCAGCAAGCCCGCAACCTTCTCCTTCTCCGCTTTGACCGCGCGCATCAGACGCCGGTTCTTGGACACGATCTTGTTCAGCTCAGCCATCGCCTCTTCAGGCTCGTCCAGGTCGAGCAGACGGCGCGCCACGCTGATCATGATCGCGGGGTCCGGGTAGTAGCGATAGGCCTCCCTCAGCTTCGAGATCGAGAGGCGATGGTCGCCCTTCTCGTAGGCCGCTTTGGCGGCGGCAAACGCAGCCTCGGCCTTCTCCGCGTCGGTTTGAGCCACGGCCACGGCCGGCGAGAGCACCAGCAGGGCGAGAGCGATAACAAAGGTGCGCATTAGAACACGTTGAACTTTGGCTTGGTCGTGGGTTTCGGTTTGTGCTTGGCCTTTGGTTTGGGGTTGGATTTCGGGTTGGGCTTGGCCTTCGGCTTGGGTTTGGCCTTGGGCTTCGGCTTGGCTTTCGGCTTCGGTTTGGCCCGAGCTTTCGGCTTAGCTTTCGGCTTCGGCTTGGCCTTCGGCTTGGCTTTCGGCTTGGGCTTGGCGGCCGGCGCCTTGGGCTCTGGCGCCTCAGCCTTGGGCTCGACCGGCGCAGCGGGCTTCTCAGCGGCGACCGGCTCGACCGTCCCGCCGGACGGCTCGGCCACAGGCTCGACTACAGCGGCCGGCCTGGGCTTGGCGGCAGGCGCCTTCTCGGCAGCAACGGGCTCCTCGGCGACTGCAGGCTCCGCAGGGACCACCGGCTCCTCAGCGACCGCGGGCTTGGCCACAGGCTTCTCGGCCGGCGCAGCAACCGCCTCCGCCTCACCGGGCTCTTCCGCCTTCTCGACTGCGGTGGGCGCAACAACCTTCTCGACTGAGGGCGCCTCGGCCTCGACGGCGGGCGCATCCGCCTCCTCCGGTTTTGGCTCGTCGGCTCTCGCAGCCGCTCCGACCGACTCATCGACCTGCTCGCTGTCCGTCTCTGCCGGCGTCGCTTCCTCTGACGCGGCAGCCGCGGCCTCGGCCTGGTTGCTGAGCACCTGGTAGGCCACAACGCTCCCCACCACGGCCACCACCGCGACCAGCCCGACGATCAGCCAGGTCCAGCCGCTGCTCTTTACGGCGCCGACCGGCAGCTCCACGGACGGGCTGCTCAAGGGCGACCGCATCACCTGAGTCATCGGGTTCGCGTCCGCGTCATTGCGTGTGCGCGTCCGCGGGCCGGACGTACTGCGCACCAAACCACCTGCCGGCGGCCTCTGCAGCCCCGAGGCGCTTGCGCGGCGACGTGTCAGACCGGGCGTGCTGGCGTGACGAACCAGCCCCTGCGGCCGGTTTTGCTCGCGGGTTGGGCTCTCGTCCAGCAGCAGCTCATCGCTCATGGCGGAGACGCCTAATGCTGTGGCCTCTTCGGAGCCGCGACCTTGTCCGCGCAGCGGCCGGCGAATCGTGTCCTCGTCGTCCGGATCCAGCATCTGCTGGACACCCAGGCGCGTCGCCTGATCGTGCGGATCGTCGGCCATTGCAGGCACGCCGATCGCGGTCGGCTCGTTGTCCTCGTCCTCTTGCAACACGATGACCTGGCTGTCGTAGTCGGGCGACGGCGGCGTGTGCTTCTTGCGTGCCGCATCGGCTCGCAGCTTGTTGGCGACCTGGACCACATCGCTGGAGTCCAGCAGCATCGTGGATTCGGGCGCGGTGGCCGCCACCGCCGACGCTGCGGCCGCTGCCGGCGCTGCGGCCGCCGGTGAAGCGGACCGTGTCGGGCGTGCAGCGCCGGAGCCCGCCGTACCCGTGCGGCCGGTGGTACCGGTCCACGCCGACCGGGCGCGGCTCTCGGCCGTGCGACGGGCCGGCTGTGCATGGCCTGGCGCGGCCGCCGCGGGCGCAAAGCCGAGCAGCTTCGGCGGCTGGTTGGCCAGCACCGAATCCAACACCTCCGCCACCTGTTTGGACGATGAGAGGCGTCGTTGCGGCGACTTCTGCATCAGCGTCCAGGACAGCTTGCTCAGCCAGCGGTGCGGCTCGCTGCCTTCGTCACCGACGATAGGCGGCTTCTCGTGGATGTGCTTCATGACGAGCGCGATCGGGGTCGCGGCCACAAATGGCGGCTCCCCGGCCAGCATCTCGTAAAGAATCACCCCCAGCGAGTACAGGTCACTGCGCGCGTCGATGGCTTTGCCCATCGCCTGCTCGGGAGACAGGTAGCGCGGCGTGCCGCAGATGAAGCCGGTCTGGGTCAGCGACTCCTGCTCCTCGCCCTCGGTCGATTTGGCGATGCCGAAGTCCAGGACCTTGACGAAGTCGCTCTCGCCGTAAATGTCCGTAATAAATATGTTATCCGGTTTCAGGTCGCGGTGAATGATCCCGACCTGGTGGGCCTCCGCCAGCGACTTGCACACCTGCCGCACCATCTTGCAGATGCGCGAGATCTCCAGCGCCTTGTTGCGCCTAAGGAGATCCGTGAGGGTCTCGCCGCGCAGATACTCCATGGCCAGATAAAGCCGACCGTCGTCGGCACGCCCGAAGTCGAAGACGCGAATGGTGTTTGGATGCTGCAGGCGGCTGGAAGCGCGCGCCTCCTGGTAGAAGCGCTGAACCTGCTTATCGGTGTCCGCCACACCGCGCTCCAAGACCTTGAGCGCGACCTCGCGGTTCATCTCCAAGTGGGTCGCTCGATACACCGATCCCATGCCGCCGGAGCCGATCAGCTCGTTTACGCGGTATCGCCGGTCGAAGATCCTACCGAGCAGTTCCCCGGTGCTGGAGCTATTTGGTGCCACTAAAACCCACTACTAACCAGACCTCAATCTACCATGCGGTAACGCATGTATAAAGCCAGCGGTTCAATCGCAGCCGGTCAAAACGCGCTACCGAAAGCCACCTGGCAGCCGTCCTAAATGCTGAAGACCATGTAGTTCAGGATGTCGATCATGTCTTTGGTCGGCTGCGTCTCGTTGTGGAAGGTCGTGTACAGCACGGTGCCGCCATTGGCGCCCGATGGCTTGTGACTGACCATCAACGGCGCCTGCCCGACCTGAGGCACTGAGGCCGTGATCTGCGTGGTTGTGCTGAACGGCGCTCCGGCCATGACGACCCAGGCGCCCAGATTGAAGTTGATCGAGACATTGGACTTGCCCAGGAAGCCGGCCATGCCTGCGTCGACCACGGTGGCGCCCATGTTGCCCTTCTTGCCGACCTTGGGCGCGCTGTTGTTGAAGTCGCCGCCAAAGAAGTCGATGGCGCCCGGCCACGGCCACTCCACATACACAAACGCCCAGTCGCTGGCGTACACACTGCCGCCGTTGGCCACGAAGTTCTGGAGGTTGTTGATGATCAGGTTCTGGTTGAAAGTCAGGATGTCGTAGTGCTGGGAGCCGCAGTCAAAGAAGATCGCGTCGTACTGGGCCATCTTCTGGGAGTTGGTCAGAAACTCCTTGGCGGCAAAGGTGAAGAGTGTGCCGTCGTAGAGGTCGTAGTCGACACCCAGCTGACTCAAGATGGTCTCAATGTGATCCCACTGCCCGCTGACCACCGCAAACTTCACAGACTGCTTGGGAAAACAGGCGTCTTGGACGACATCGGGCGTGTTGACCACGCCGTTGGGCGGCACGTTGACCACATACTCGGTCTTGAACTGGCCCTTCTCGATGAAGACCTTGGTTTCACCTGACGGCACGTTCTTGAGCACGAAGTTGCCGTTGTCGTCGCTAAACGTGTCGATAGTGACCTGTTTGCCGGTGCAGTCGAACGCCGTTGTCCAGACATGCGCGCCGCCGATCTTGAGCGTGTTGTTGGGCGCGCACACATAGCCGGTGATATCGCCGGCCGCGCACTCCTGCTGCCCCGTCGGGAAACACAGATCGTCGACCAGATCCTGCGCCTGCACGATGCCGCCCGGCGGGATCATCACCTGATACTGCTTGGTAAACCCACCCTTCTCGACATGCACCAACTGCTGGCCCTTGGGCACCCCCTGCAGCATGTAGACGCCGTTGCCGTCCGAGAACGTCTCGATGTGCACCGGCTGGCCATCACAGCCCACGCCGTCGATCCACACCTTGGCCCCACCGATAAAGAAGTCCTGGCCCGGCGCACACACGTACCCCGTCACGGCACCGGGGATGCACTGCTCGTGGAAACACACGTCGTCCACGATATCGGGCGCGTTGGCCGTGCCGCCGGCGGGAACCACCAGATCGTAGCCGACCTGCAATCCGTCCTTTTTGACCTGCACGTTGGCCGGACCGCTGGGCACGCCGGTGAACAGGTAGACGCCCTCGGCGTCGGTAAATGTCTTGGCCGAGAAGGCGTTGCCGTCGCAGTCCTGAGACAGCACGGAGACCTCGGCGCCGCTCAAGAAGAAGTCGTCCTGGCCCGGAATGCACGCATAACCTGTCAGCGTTCCCTGCCCGCCCTCCATGTCCTCGAAGCAGAACTCCACGCCGATGTCCGCGATGTCGGTGACCACGCCGTCCGCCACCGTGACCTCATACGACAGCCACTCACCACCGCCCGCCACCGTGACGGTCCACACGCCGGTCTTCAGGTTGCCGAAGAAAAAGCCGCCTTCCGCGTCGGTCTTGGCCTCCTCATGCTGAGGCTCTCCGTTGCAGCCCAGTCCGTCCACGCTCACGTCCGCGCCGGCCCCGTACGGGGTCCCGTCCTCGTGACAGACCATGCCCCAGATACCGCCGACTGCGCACTGATTGACCGCTTTAAAGCACTCTTTGTAGCCCACGCCCGTGACGTCGGTGAGCATCGCGTCCTTGACCAGGACCGTGTACTCCTTGGACCAGTCGTCTTTCTTGACCTGGATGGTCTGCAGCCCGCTGGGCACGCCCTCCAGCGTGTAGAAGCCGTTGTCGTCCGACAGCGTCTCGATCGTCTTGGTCGTCCCGTCGCAGTCTTCGGCCGCGATGGAGACCGTCGCGCCGTTCACGAACGTCTGGTCGTCCTTGGAGCAGATGAGCCCGTACACAACGCCGTAGCCGCAGCCGTCGTCCGGCTTGTCGCCCTGCGAGACCGTGCCGCCCGGCTGCTCCGGCTTATCGCCGTCCGTCGCGCGGTTGGATCCATCCACATTATCGGGGTCTTCATCTGTACCGGGGTTGGGGTTGAAGCCGCCGCCGAAGCCCGCGCGGTCGGCTTTGCTGTCGCCTCCGCCGCGATCGCCCGCAACCGGCAACCTGGTCTGCCCTCCATCCGCCCCACAGGCGTGCAGAAGACCCAGAACCCCTGACATAACGAGGATCAACCACAACCGTTGCATCCGCTTCATCCTCCTCGCGGGCAGCAACGTAACATGGCGCCCAGAAAAGATCGAGCGTTCGATTGACTTATGAGCGCGTCGAAATAACCGGCGCGACGGGCGGTGTCAGGTCAGCCCGGCGGTCGTTTCGGGGGTGCTGGCCTGGCGGGCGTGGCGAGCGTAGCGGTCCGCCGACGAAGGCGGGGTGGCGCCCCGGTGAGGCGGGGGACGGTGCGACCGCCCAGCCAGCGCGCCCGAAACGACCGCCGGGCTTCGCTGGCACCGCGTGAGAGCGCCTACTTGGCAGGGGCGGGAGCGCCGCCTTTGGAAGCGGGCTTGGCTGCGGGCTCAGGCGCCGCTTTCGGCTCGGCCTTGGGGATGCCCAGAACGTCGCGAGCGCGCTTGGCCACGCGCGGGTCTTTGTCCGTCGTCGCGATGGTTAGCAGGGCCTTCACTTTCTCGTTAGCCTTGAGCGGGGTCATGTAATTCACCGCCGCCATGCGGATGTGATATTTCTCCTCGCTCTCCAGCACCTTCTTGATGACCGGCAGGCCCTTCTTGGCCTTGCCCAGCTCGATGAGGCCGATGGCCGAGTCCAGGCGGACGTACACGTTCTCGTTCTTCACGCCTTCCTGGAAGAACTTCAGCGCGTTCTTGTCGTAGGTCGGCTTGCCTTTGTCGTAGCCGGTCTGGAAGGCGCGGCGCAGCGCCACGCCCTGGGCGCGCAGCTTCTCCAGCACGGGGTACGCGAACTTGTGCTCACCCCACTGGTAGAGCTTGATGGAGGCCTCGATCTTCACCGCGGTCGCCTTGTCTTCGACCAGCTTCTTGAGGTCCGGCACAACCGCCTCACGCTTGTCGCGACCCAGCGCCCGGATGGCAGACGCTCGCTCGTAGACCGGGCCGTCGCCGACGATGATGCCGCGCAGCTTGGTCTGGTCGGCCTCGTCCTTGGAGCGACCCAGCGTATAGATCTCCTGGATCCGGCGACGACGCTCCTCCATCTCGCGACGGGCGCGCGCGGCGGGGTCCTCTTTGGCCGGCTCCGCGGGCTTGGCCTCCACGGGCTTGGCCTCGGTCGGCGGCGCAGCAGCAGCAGCGGTAGGCGCGGCGGCGGCAGGCTTGGCCTCGGTCGGCGCGGCGGCAGGCTTGGCCTCGGTCGGCGCGGCAGCAGCAGGCTTGGCCTCGGTCGGTGCGGCAGCCGGAGCGGCCGCAGGCTGAGCGGCGGGCTGGGCGGCAGCGGGCTGGGCGGCAGCGGGCTGGGCAGCGGCCGCCGGGGCGGGCTGTGCTGCGGCAGGCTGTGCGCCTGGCGCGGGCTGGGCAGCGGCAGGTGCCGTGGCCTTCTTGCCGGGGGCGGCCTTGGTCGTGTCTTTCTTGCAGCCGACGAGCGCCAGCAGCGTGATGCTGACAGCGATAAGTGTCCGTTTCAGCATGTGTTTAACTCCTTGAGGGTCGCGGTTTGCCGGGTTAATAACGCAGAACCCGGCGCGAGCGTTCGCGCGCTGTTAAACACCAAGTCTAGATGCGTTTCAACCTTTCGATTTCGCGTCGGGCGGCCACTTCATGGGGGCCGGACCGCCTTCTCGCTTCAGGCGCAGGTACTCTTTGAACGGGATTCGGGGCACCTTGCGCGGCTTGAAGGCAGGGCTGCCAAAGCGCGTCCACTCACGGGGCGGCAGCTCGCCGCGGAAGTAGGCCCGATCGTAGGAGTAGATGTCCTCGAGAAACACGATGCGACCGTCCTCGGTCAGCTCGATCGTGTTGTAGCCGGTGTAGACCTGCAGCTTCTCCGTCAGCTCCAGCGACCGGGTGTGATTCGTCTCCAGGATACGATCGAAGTCGTCACCCTTGAGGTCCACCCGCTTGCCGACCAGGTAGCGGGCGAAGTCGACCGCCTCGTGCACGCGCATGCACCCGTGACTGAGCGCACGCTCCGCCTTGTTGAAGAAGTAGCGCTTGTCGGTGTCGTGCAGGTAGACGGCGTTGCTGCGCTCCAGCAGAAACTTCACCTGTCCCAGCACGTTGCCCTTGCCCGCGTTCTGCACCAGGAAGCTCTTTCCCTTGGACGCGACCTCGCGGTAGCCCTTGCGACGAATCGACGCCTCGGTGACCTCGGTGTCGCGGATGCGGCCCGGGATGATCCAGATGGGGTTCAGCACGACCTTGTAGAGCCAGGTCTTGAGGATCGGCGAGCGGTTCAGGTGGCCCTGCCGCCACTTGACGCGGTTGTAGTCCAGCTTGTTGTTGCCGACGATGACCCTGTGCGTGCGCGTCCGCTCGCCGTCCTCGTACAGGTGGGCCATGAACCCGGGCAGGTTCACGTGCAGGTAGGTCCGCGCGCCGTCACGGGCCGGCCGGTACTCGCGCAGCCGATGCAGGCCCAGGCGCAGCTGGCGCAGGCGGGTCTTCATGCTGACGTTCATCGCCTTGAAGGTGGACTTGCCGGGCCGCCCGTCCGCGTCCAGCTGGTGCTCGGACTGGAACTTGAAGACCGCCGCCTGGGTGGGCTTGTCCAGCACGCCGCTGATCGTCCCCTCGTAGTAGCCCTGGAGCTTGAGGCGCCGCTGCAGCAGCTTGACCTTGGGCATGGCCTGGCCGGGCTCGATGGTGCGCGTGCGCCAGTCCGCCTGCAGCTGCGGCATCTTGCTGTCCAGCTTGGCCAGCTCGACGTACTTGGGGATCTCCAGCTGAATGCGGGCGTATCGCGGGTCGCCGGGCACCATGGCCGCCAGGCCGGCCTCCACATTGTCGAAGACCCTGGCGGTGGCTGCGGCGATGTCGTCCTGCCGGTCGATGAGCAGCTGTGCAACGTCTGCGGTGAACAGCCGCAGATGGGCGCGGTAGATGAACCGGAAGTCCAGCGTGTACTGCAGCACGCCCGCGACCAGCTGGACGTCGAGCGCGGCGGCGGCGGCCGCGTCCTTCGTGGGCGCCACGGTCTCGGGCAGGTCGTAGTCGGCCGGGTCCAGGTCCTGCGCCGGCAGCGTCGCTACCGCGGCCAGCAGGGCGGTGGCACCCGGTGACGGGTTCAAGCCGTTCATCATCAGCGGACCATCACCGCGCAGGCTGTAGATCGCCTGGATCAGCGCGGCCCTCTTCGACGCCTGGATCGCCGCAGGCAGCGCCGCCTTCACGGCTTCGGCCACCGCATTCGGCGCGGGATCGGCGGCTGCTGCGCCGGCCACAGCCACATCGACCTCGAGCGCCCGCCGCGCGGTGGCGTGCTCGGGAACCGGCTCACGGACGACACGCACCACCGGCGGAAGCTTCACGGGAGCGGGCGGCTTGGGCTCCGCAATGGGGGCCGGAGCGACCGGCTCGGGGGCCTGCGGTGCAACAGCCGCGGCGGCAGCGGGCTCAGCCGCGGGCTCAGCTTCGGGCGCAGCGGTGTCCTGCTGCTTCGCGCACCCCAGCGCGAGCAGCGTGCACAACACCGGCGCCCAGGTCACACGCATAACGGCCCGATCTTGCGAAATTACGCGCAGTTGTCAAAGAATTTCAACAGGTTGCTTACAGCGTCAGGCGATCCATCGCTGTGGATTCCGGCTCCCCGCCAAGCAACAAAATACCGTCCAGTACAGCGATTGCCGCATGAGATGCCCGAAGGCGCGGCATGGGCGGCGCGGCGGTCCAGCCCAGGTCCACGTCCAAGACCCAAACGGAGTCCGTGGGCTGGCCCGCGGCATCCCGACCGCCGAACACCCATACCAGCCCGCCACCCACGGCGGCGGCCGTATCGTAGCGTTGAAATGGCGCCTCGGGCGCTGCGACCCAGACGTCGGAGAGGGTGTCGTAGACATCGACCTGCTGGTGGATCGGTGCCGGCGCGTCATCGGCCTCCAGCCCGCCGATCAGCACCACCCGATTCTCCAGCAGGGCGGCGCAGTGCCGACTGCGCCCAACCGGCATCGGCGAGTGCTCCAACCAGACCCCGACCGCCGGGTCGAAGCTGTGGACCAGCGCGGCGCCGTCGCGACCTCCAAAGAGGTAGACGCTGGGATCGACGCCGACCGCAGCGCCGCAACAGCCGGCGTCGGGCAGGGAGAGCATCGTCTTCCAGGCGTCGGCGCCGGGGTTGTAGCGCTCTACCGAGCTCAGCGACGTGTAGCCGGTGTCGTTGTCGCTGCGCCCGCCGGCCGCGTACACCTGCCCGTTGACCGCAGCCACGCCCAGGTCGTGCCGATTGGCCGACATCGGGGCGCCGACGTCCCAGGTCTGCCCCAGCAGATCGTAGACCGCGACGTCATCGAAGCCGACGCCTCCGACCAGGTAGACCCGGCCACTGTTTAGCGCGCCGCCGGCCGCCACGCGCGGCGCCGGCATGGGCTCGCCCAGCGTCCAGGTCGCCTCGGGCAGACTCACGTCGGCCGGCGGCACGTCCGGGACATCCTCCGGCGGCGAGCTGTCTTCAGACGGCGGCGTGTCGATCGGCGGCGGCCCCGGATCGCTCTGGTGCGCCGTATCGACGACCACGATGTCGTCGACCACCACGACATCCGGGACATCTTCGGCAGGTGCCGGAACGACGGGTGGATCCCCGCTCCCGCACCCGAACATGAGCAGCCCCCAGACAGCCGGAAGGACATGGCGTTGCAACCGCATCAGGGCGCGATTATCCTGCGCGGCCATGGCTCAGACAACAATCACGCTGGAGCGCCCCCCACTGGAAGCGGCGGCCGTGCGGCTGGCCCTGGTCGACGAGGGCTTTGTCTTGTCAGAGGCGCAGTACGCGTTCTTTCGAGCCAAGCGCGCCGGTTGCACCATCACCTTCTACACCAAGGGCAAGGTGGTGATTCAGGCCAACGATCCGCAGCAGTGGGTGCCCGTCGTAGCCCCCGATCATGTCGAGAAGGCCCCCTTCGAGGACGCGCTGAAGAAGCACCCCAAGCCCCCGCCGGCACGCTGGATCGGTATCGATGAGACCGGCAAAGGTGATTATTTCGGGCCCCTCGTAGTGGTCGCGGCGGCGGTCGATCGCGACCGGATCGGCCTGCTCGCCGAGCTGGGTGTCGACGACAGCAAAAAGATCACCGACAAGCGGGTTCTGGAGCTGTCCGGGCAGCTGAAGACCTTCTGCAAGTTCAAGAAGCTGATCGTCCGGCCAGAGCGCTACAACCCGCTGTACGAAAAGATCGGCAACCTGAACCGCATGCTGGCGTGGGGTCACGCCGCGTCGCTGGAGGACCTGCTGGAGCAGGAGCCGGACATCGGGTACGCGATCAGCGACCAGTTCGCCAAGAGCAAAGACACGCTGCTGCGGGCACTGAAGCCGCGTGGCAAGGAGATCCGCTTCGACCAGTGGCACAAGGCGGAGTCCGATCCCGCCGTAGCCGTCGCGTCGGTGCTGGCACGCGCCGAGTTCTTGTGGCAGATGCGGCGGCTGTCGCGCGAGGCGGGTCAGGAGCTGCCCAAGGGCGCGGGCCCGCAGGTCCTCGCCGCGGCGCGCAAGCTGATCGCCCGCGAGGGCACCGAGGTGCTGGGCCGCTACGCCAAGCTTCACTTCAAAACGACCGAGCAGCTCTGAGTCGCAGGCTGATCTCCACGGATCTCTGCTATGATAGCGGGCAGCGCATGACTACTCAGACCGACCCCACGTTAGCGCACCCAACAACCGCCGAGTTCATCGACCATCTCGAGCGGCGGGCGCCGGTGTCCAACCAGGACGAGATGCTGGAGGTGCTGCGCACGCTCGCGGCCGCGGTGCCGGAAGAGCTGCGCGCGGACATTCTGGAGTCGCTGCCCGACAGCGCTGATCCGACGGAGCCCGAGCTGTCGGTGCGCGCTTTTCCCGAGCTGCCGGCGTCGGCGCCCGGAGTCGAGCTGGTCGAGAACGTGGACGCGTTCGTACGCCGGCTTGAAGACGGCCACTACTACGAGGGCTTCCGCTGGGACGAAGAGCGCCGCGAGGAGCGAGCGTGGGGCGACGAGTCCTGGGCGCGGGAGATGGACGAGCTGTTCGGGCGGGCGGCCACCGGCTATCTGAGCGGCAGCCACCAACTGGCCGCGCGCGTATACGGCCGGCTGCTGGGCACCTTCCGGCACGCGGACCGCAATGGCGTGTTCTGCGGCCCCGAGCCGCCCGATCGGATGATCCGGACCGACCTGAGCGACGCCAAGCGGCGTTATCTGCGCGCGCTGTTCATCGTCGCGACGCCGATCGATCGCCCGCACCGCTTGATTACGGAGATGGAGGCGCTGCGCAACGTCGGCGACCACGAGGTGGGCATCCGCGCGCTGATCGACACCGAGCCGGACGGCGACGAGCCTATCGACCTGACCGGCTTCCTGCCCGAGTGGATCAAGAAGCTGAAGGCCGTGCGCAACGACCCCAAGGGCTGGGGGCGCGAGGCCAGACGCCTGCTGCGAGAGGCAGTCGACCTGCATGGCGGCGTGGACGGGCTGGGCAAGCTGGCGCGCGACGGCGGCGCCGATCACCCCGAGGCGTATCACGACTGGGTCGGCGCGCTGGTTCGTGCAGACCGCCTGCCCGAGGCGATTCGTGCGGCACGCGAAGGCACCACGCGCATCCGTGACGCGGCCTACCGCGCTCGGCTGGCTGACCGGCTGGCCGCGCTGGCGGCGAGCACCGGCGATCTGACCCTGGCTGTGGAGGCGACTCGCAACGCCTGGCGCGCGGCGCCCACGCAGGTGCGGCTGCTGCATCTGGTGTCGGCTGCCGAGACGGCTGAGATGCGCGACGCCGTGCTGGCGCGCGAGGCGGCGGCGGTGCTGCGGCCGGACTGGAACCACTCCGACGCCCTGGCCTGCCGGCTGCTGCTGCTGGTCGGACGTCACGAAGAGGCGGCCACCCGCTTCCAGCGCGCGGACGCGCTGGGGTGGGGTCGCACCGACCACGCGGGCTCGGTGGTGCTGCCTTTCCTGCTGCTGGCGTCGACTCAGCTGCCGGAGCCGCCACGTGGGTCTGCGATCGAGGCGCTCTGGAAGGACCTGGATGACACGGGCCCCAACTACTTCGACCGACGCCTGCTGCTGGACCGGATGAGCTCGGGCTCAGAGGCGACCGCGGAGCCGTTCGGCAACGAGCGCGCGTATTCGGAGCTGCTGCGCGAAGCGGTGGTGCATCACCCGATCCCCGAGGTGTACCGGCCGAGAATGCTGGGCGTGGCTCAGCTCAAGGTAGAGACCGTCGTACGCGACGTCCTGAACGGCCAGCACCGGCGCGGTCAGGCGCGCGCGGCCCAGCTGACGGTAAGCGTGGCCGAGGCCATCGCGCTGTCGCAGAAGGGTGAGGACGGGCTCGAGTTCGTCAAGCGCATCCGCAAAGAGTACCGCCGGTACAGCGTGTTCAAAGACGCGCTGGACGAGGCGCGTCACGAGTCTCCGATCCTCCCGGATCCAGCGCCCAAAAAGCAGGGCGCGAGCCTCACCGTCATCAAGTAGAGAGACGCCGGGGAACTTTCCCCGCGCCCACACGTCAGACCCCCCAGGCATTTTCTTGTTCACAGTTTGCCGCATCGCGGCCGCGTAGGGGGCGTATGGAGCTTCGCATCACAACTTTGATGGCGTCCGGCGACCATCGGGAGGCCCTCGAGCTCATGGCCTCCGAGTATGGCGACGACGTCGCTCGATTTTGTGCGGCCATGGTGGGGTCACCTGCCGAGGGAGAGGAGCTGCTTCAGGACGCTTTGATCGAAGCCTACGGCGCCATGGGGCGCTTTGGCGGAGACTCCAGCGCCCGGGGGTGGCTGTTCGGCATCGCACGACGCATCTGCATCCGCCACCTGCGACGTCGTGACCGGCGACGCAACCTGCTTTTGCGGTGGTTTGTACCGGAGTCCAAGGTGGCGCCCGAGCCCCCCCAAGACCCGGTGGAGGCTTCGGAGAACCGAGCGGCCTTGACGTCGGCGCTCGGGAGCCTGAAGCCGGGCGTCCGTGATGCAGTGCTCCTGCGCTACCAGGCGGGTCTGGACGGGGTGGAGGTGGCTTCCGCTCTGGGGATCAGCCACGCGGCGGCGCGCAAACGCATTTCACTGGGCATCCAAGCGCTGCGCACCTCGCTGCGGCCGCTGTTGATGATGACCGCCACTGAACACACGGAGAATGTCGATGAAAGCATGTCAGCACGTCTCGCAACTCGTCTCGTCCGCTCCTGAGCGGGCGGCGGCGCTGCCCAAAGACCTGGAAGAACACGCGTCTCGTTGCATGGCCTGCCGGGCCGAGATCCACGCCTCGCTGCAG
Source organism: uncultured Myxococcales bacterium (assembly GCA_964545715.1). Classification (GTDB taxonomy): domain Bacteria; phylum Myxococcota_A; class UBA9042; genus CAZJHX01. Next base: position 106,604 of record CAZJHX010000001.1, on the reverse strand, counting down.
CTGACCGGCCTGCTGGCCGCGCACTACGGCGAGCTGACCGTGGACCCGACGACGGCGCGCCGGGCTATCGCCCGCTTTGACGCCCAGCAACGCAAACCGCCGGCGCGCATCCGCATCTGGGGGCCGGTCGCGTCCACGGCGCTGCTTATCGCGTGCGTCGCGGCCACGGTCTGGTTCGCGTCGCAGCTCAAGCCGGCTGTCTCTGTGGTGCCGGAGACCGAGACACCGGAAGCCCCCGCTGTGGCGGAGGGCGATGCGGCCACGCCGGAAACGAATCGCGTCACGCCTGAGCCGGTAGTCGCACCGCCGGAGCACGTGCTGAGCGTCCGCGGTTCCGGGGACGCCGGGCCAGGCGCTGTGCTGGAGACCAAGCGTGGTGAGCGGCGGCTCTTGAAGCTGTCCGACGGCACAACGCTACACCTGAACCACGACACGCGCGTGCGATTGGTCGCGGACCAGCCGCGGACCATGACGGTCGAGCGCGGCGAGGTATTCCTGGACGTGGTGAAGCAGGCGCCGCTGCCGCCGCTGATCGTGGACGTGCCGGTCGGTACCGTTCGCGTAACCGGGACGCGGCTGATGGTGAGCGTCAACGGCGACGAGGCCGCTGTCGACGTGTTGCGGGGGGAGGTCGTCGCGATGACGGGCGCCGGATCCGCGACGCTGCACGCGGGTGAAGAGGCGGTCCTGAGGGCCGAGGGAACCCCGCGGGTGCGCACGGCCGCCGACCTGGGCGAGGCTACGCGGTGGACGGATCTCGAGGCCGAGGAGGCCGAGGGCACGATGGGCCTGGGCACGCTGCGGGCGCGACGTCCGGGCGCCAAGGCGGACACGGAGCAGGCGCTGACGCTGGCGGAGCACAAGGTGTCCATCCACATCCAGGGCCAGGTCGCGCGAACCGAGATCGAAGAGTCCTTCCGCAACGACACGGACAAGACGCTGGAGGGCGTGTACTCGTTCCCGCTGCCGCCCGGCGCTCAGATCGCGGCGCTGGACCTGGTGGTGGATGGCGAGTGGATGGAAGGCGCCATGGTCGAGCGCGAGCGCGGCGAGAAGATCTGGCGGGGCGTAATCCGCAACGCGACGCCGAAGCACAAGCGGCGCGATCGCATCGAGTACGTGTGGGTGCCCGGGCCGTGGAAGGACCCGGCCATCCTGACTTGGAAAGCAGGCTCCGAGTTTGAGCTGCGCATCTTCCCCATCGACGCCAAGAGCGAGCGGCGGGTGCGGATCGCGTACACCCAGACGCTGCCGGCGGTCCCAAACGGGCGTCGCTACGTATACCCGATGGCCGCGGACTCCGACGGCAAGGTCGTCGCCGAGAAGTTTCAGGTGGAGGCCCGTATCGGGTCGCTGCCGGATGGGCCCAAGGTGCGCGCGACCCCGTATGACTTCGCCGAGCGCGTGGAAAACAACGCGGTGGTCTTGAACGCGGAGGTGCGCAACTTCCGGCCGCAGGGCGACCTGGTGATCGACGTGCCGCAGCGCGAGGCGGACGCGGAGCTGAAGACGTGGGCCTATCGCGAGCCGGTGCGCAGCGACCCAGCGCGCGACTTCGGGTTGCTCGCCCTGAGACCGGACCTGCCGGCGACGGGCACGGCGGGCGGCATGGACGTGCTGTTTGTGGTCGATACCTCCTACAGCATGCAGAAGACGCGGCTGGACCGCGCGGGCCGCCTGATCGGCCGCGTGGTGGCTGAGCTGGACCGTGAGAGCCGCGTACACGTGCTGGGCTGCGGGACGCTGTGCCGGGCCGTGGGACCGGGCTTCCGGGACGCGTCGTCACGGGTTGCGGCCGACCTGCGCAAGCGGGTGGCGGCTGTGGAGCCTTTGGGGGCGACGCGGCTGGAGCACATCTTCAGCGCGGCGCGCAAGACGCTGGACAGCGCGGACGCGCGCGCCGGGGCTCGAGTCATCTACATCGGCGACGGCACGCCGTCGGTCGGCGAGCTGGAGCCCAAGCGCCTGGCCGACAAGGCGCGCATCGAGCTGGGGGACGCGCGACTGACCGCGGTGAGTCTGGGCGGCAACGTGGACGACCTGGTGCTGGCTGCCATGGCGGCTGCCGGGCGCGGCGCGGTTGTGACGCATGACGCGGGCAAGACCCTGCGCACGACGGCGTTTGAGCTGCTGCAACGCCAGCGGGGCGAGCCGCTGCGCAACGCCGAGATCACGCTGCCCGAGGGCTTTGGCGAGATCGCGCCCGCCGCGCTGGGTGACGTGTGGCCGGGCCAGGAGCGCTTGATCGCGGGGCGCCTGACAAGCGGCGCCGTCAAGGGTGAGGCCGTGCTGCGCGGGACGCTGGCCGGCAAGCCGTTCGAGAAGCGGTGGACGATCGACCTGGAGCCGACGACGGCGGCGGGCAACGCGTTTTTGCCGCGCCTGTGGGCTGAGCGCCGGATCAGCGATCTGCAGAGCAACGACGGAGATCACAAGACGATCGTGGAGCTGTCCAAGCGCTATCACGTACTCAGCCGCCACACGAGCCTGCTGGTGCTGGAGAGCGAGGCGATGGCGCGCGCGTTCAAGGTGGAGAAGACCCGCCCGGACGTGGAGTGGTCGGGCGCCGATGAGACCTTGGAGTCGCTGGCCGACGCGGGCGACAGCAACAAGTCAAAGGCGGGCGAGAGCCGCAAAGACTCCATGCTGCTGCACGGAATCACCAGCGCTGACGCGTCGTCGTCGGACGGGTATTACAACCTCGGAGCAGGCCGCGCCGGAATGGGCTTCAAAGGCACCGGGAAAGGTGGCGGCGGTCTGACGGTCTCGAAGCCTGCACGGGCGACTACGGCGTCTCCACGACCCAAGCGCGAGGTGAAGGTCAAGATGCCCAAAGCCAGGCGGGGACGTGTCAGCGGCAATCTGGACAACAACGTCATCAATCGTGTGGTCCGGCGCAACATGGGCAGCATCCGGCGCGTGTACGAGCGCTCGCTGAGGTCGAACCCGAACATGAGCGGGCGGGTCAACCTGCGCTTCACGATCGGTGAGAACGGCCGCGTGATCAGCGCCAACGTACGCGGGAGCGCGTCGGCGGAGGTGCGCAACGGTATTCAGCGGGTTGCGCGGCGCTGGCGTTTTCCGGCGCGCCCCGGCGGCGGCCCGGTGACGGTGACCTACCCGTTTGTCTTCTCCGCGAGCGACTCGGGCTCGACTGCCCGGCAACAGGCACCCATCACGCGAGATCCATTCGGCACGATTGGGCGCATCGGCGGCATGCGCGGGCGCAACCGCGGCGGCAGCTGGGTGCCCATGAAGAAGGTCTGGTATCGCGAGGCGACCGTCTCGGCGCACGGTGGCAGCCGAACGTCGAAAGAGCACCGCGAGCTGCGACGACGAGAGACGCGGCTTGGCGAAAACCCGGACAGCCGCGATCGCACCCGCGACCTGCTGCGCTGGCACGTGCGAACGGGCGACTTGGACGCGGCCCAGACCCTGGCTGACCGCTGGCTGGCCAAGGATCGGATGGACGCCGGCGCGCTGGTGTCGCTGGCCGACCTGGCGGCGCTGCGGGGAGACGTGCAGCGCAGTCACCAACTGCTGGCCAGCGCGGTCGATGTGGACCCGCGCAACCCGACGGCACACCGCCGCCTGGCGGATATGTACGAGGCGGCGGCCGAGCAGTCGCTTCGCTGTGCGCACGCCCTGACGCTGTCACTGGTCGCCCCCAAGGACTGGAAGGCCCAGGTGGAGGCCGTCCGCTGCGGCGGCGAGCGCACCCGCCACCTGGACACCCTGTCACGACGCGATCGTCGCAAGGCGGAGCGCGCGCTGGCCAAGGCCCCCAAGGCCAAGAAGGGCCGCACGCCGCTGCGCATCGACGCCACCTGGGAGACCGATGCTGACCTGGACATCGTGGTCATCACCCCGAAGGGCCGCGCGGTCAGCTGGTCCGGCGGCGCCAGGCGCACCCGCGCTACGGACGCGCTGTCGGACAAGGGCGAGAAGCTGGCGATGTCCACCGGCGAAGTCGGCCGCTACCAGATCTTCATCATCCACCCCGAAGAGGGGGACGCGACCGCGCCGGTGTCAGGCAAGGTCCGCATCCGTGCGCACGGACAGCGCCGGACCATCTCGTTTACGACCGATGGCCACAAGGCGGCTGTCGCGGATGTGAACGTGGCGCGCAAGTGGCGCCATCAGCGAATGTAGCGCAGCAGGCTCTCCCACCGGGTGAGATGAGGCACGAATTCGCAGCGTTTGACTCACCCCAGCAGCTCCCAATTCGAGACCGCAGTCTCATTGCCGACGGGGATGACTACCGTCAGCGCCGGGTTGGCTTGCCGGCGCCGGAATCCGCAGCCCGAAGTATGCTCCGACATCATGCTCACGTCACAGTCCGCGCTCACTTCGCTCGTCCTCGTTGCGGCTCTGTCGTCCCCGGCGACCGCGCAGGACAAAAGTGACTGCTTTCCGCCCTGCCGGACGGGCTTCTCCTGCGTGGACGGGCGCTGCGCCGCGGCACGGTGTTTCCCTGAGTGCCGACCTGGCTACTCGTGCCGGAGCGGCCAATGCGTGTCCGCGACAGCGGCTCCCCCCGAAACCACCGCCCCCGTAGAGCCAACGGTCCGGCGGACAGAGAGCCTGGCCGATTTGCGCACCCGCACGCGCCTCGTCCTCTACCTGATGGGCGGCTTCGGTGAGGATAACGAGCTCGGTCTGGTACCCGGCGGCGAGCTGGTTGGCGAGGGCGGCATCGGCCTGGGCCTCCGACACGGGTTCTCCGAGAGCTTCGGTATGCAGGCCAGGCTGTGGGCGACGTATGGACCGACCGGCAACAACTACAACAACTTCATGGGATGGGAGGCCAGCGCCGCGGCTGTCTCGGCAGCGGCTGAGGTCGGGCTCCGCTTCGGCCCGTACGGGCGCAGAGTCCCGGTCTATTTCGGGATTATGGCCGGCTTCGGAGCGCGCCTGGCCTGGGGCTCTGTGAGCTGCGTTGGCGTAGGTAGCCAGGATTCATGCTTTGGACACACTGCGGACCCCGACGACACACCGGAAGGTACGACTGTCGATGTCGACGAGACGATCCTGGGTGGCTCCGGGGGGGCTGAGTTCGGCGTTCTACTCGGCAGCGAGGAGCAGTTCGACCTGGGCGTGGCCTTCAACGCGATCACCGACCTCTCCGGCCTTCGTTACGCGGGCTTCCTCCGCTTCGGCTGGGCGGTCCTGTAACCCGGGAGAGCAAATGATGGGCGGGACCTCCATCCCATTCCGGACTGCCTTTGTCTTCGTGTCGGTACTGGCGCTCGCTGCGCCGGCCGCCGGCCAGGCCCAATCCTGCGATCCGCCGTGTGGCGCCACCGAGGTCTGCTCGCCCAACGGGGTCTGCGTCTCCAAGTGCAACCCGATTTGCGCCACGAACCAGCTGTGCTCGCCCGCAGGTGTCTGCGTCTCCCGGTGCAACCCGCCCTGCCGCGGTGGCCACGCCTGCACATCGGCGGGGCAGTGCGTGGCCCACGCTCAGCCGTCGCCGGCCGGGACCGACCGCCCGGGCATTGGAATTCGAGCCGGCGTCGGCACCGACATCAGCGGCGGACTCGGGTTCGGAGGCAACATCAACTATTACGTCGGCCGTGGGCTGGAGCTCGGCCTGGCGATCTTCGCCAACTCCACCAAAGAGACCTCGCGCTCGGGCCACAACCCCGACACGGGTGGCGCCCACCGCTACGACGAAACCACGGATCTCATCGTCGCGGGGGTCCTGGCCAACTACCTCTGGGGCTACACCAGCGGCGATGGCGGCATCTTCGGTGTCGCGGGGCTGGGGCTCGCGGTAATCAGCGTCGACTGGAAGGAGTGCAGCGCGACCGACTCGTCGCTCGGCGGCTCGGGCACCGGAGGCAGCTGTCAGTCCGCCGACGGGATCAACGCCGGCACCGTTATCAATCTGGGGGTCGGCTTCGCCTTCTCCAGCCTGGACATTCGGCTGGAGGCGCCGATCATTCTGCTGTTCGACGCGCCGGGCGAGAGCGCCGGCTTCGTCCCGACTTTTACCGGCACGATCGGCTATCGATTCTGACCTCAGCCTACCAGCTGGCGGCCGGACTGATCGTGACCGTGTAGTTGGTAGACGGCTTGTTGCAGCACCAACTGACCCCGAGCAGATAGACGTTGCCGACCGTGGCCTTGAACGAGGTGAACTCGTCAGCGCCCTCGCCGTTGCTCTCGGCAAGGATCTTGGTGCCGTTGCTGTTCAGGATGAACATGTCGAGGTCCGCGGCGTCGTTGGACGCCTCCAGGTCAACGTGGAACTGCCCGCTGCCGCCGCCGGTGTAATACAACATGTACACGTCCTCCACGAAGTCGACCTCCCCATTGTCGTAGTAGATGGTGGTCTTGTTGGAGGAGCTGGATCCCGCCGCCGCGAGGTCGTCGCCTTTGGATGCACTGCCGATGATTTTGGCAGACCCCATCGGCAGCACACCGTTCCCCGGCTGGGGCCCCCAGAAGGCGTTGGGCTCGCTCTCGTATGCCGTGTAGGTGTTGATGACCTCGACCGTACCGATCTTCCCGTCGTCGCCGTCCGAGTTTCCGCCGGTGCTCGGGCCGCCTGAGCCGGCGCGAATGTTGATGTCGGCGCCGTCCTGGAACGTCACCGTCGGCGCCTCGATCAACAGATCGCCCCCGTCCCCGCCGTCGCAGCCGAGCTTCAGGCCGGCGATTGTCGTCGTGGCGCCGTTGCCGGCCCAGAGGTGGATATACGCGTCGACAACCACTTCGTCGGCGGTGATCGTGACGTTGCCCGCGTTCTCGCCACCGCACTGGTTGCAGCTTGATCCGCTGAACGTTGCTTTGCCCCACTTGCCGTGGAGATCGATCGGGCCGTTGATGGCGACCTTCTCCGTCGCGGTGACGTCGATCGACGCGGACGTCTTGTATGTACAGGCCGTCGCCTCGTTGGCGATCTTGCCGGACGCCGTGATCGTCAGGTTCTTCACCTTCAGCTTGACCGTGTAGTCGGTCGGGTTGAGCTTCAGCTTGCCGGTGATCGTCAGGTCGCCAAACTCCAGACTGGGGCTGAGCGCCTTGAGGTCGGACAACGTCCCGCCCGCGAACACCACCGCTTGCATGACGCACTGCCCGCTACCGTCACAGCTCTTGCCGGCGGCGCAAGAGCCGCACGTCCCGCCGCAGCCGTTGCCGCCACACTGTTTGCCCGCGCAGCTCGGCACGCAGTCTGAGACGCACTTGAACAGCGTGTTGCAGCTCTTGCCGGCCGCGCACGTGCCACAGGATCCACCGCAACCGTCGGCGCCGCACTGCTTGGAGCCGCACTTCGGCAGGCACATGCACTTGCCCTGCGCGTTGCAGCTCTGACCCACGCCGCACGTGCCGCACGAGCCCCCGCAGCCATCGCCGCCGCACTGCTTTGTGCCGCACTTCGGTTGGCACAAGCACCTCATGCGTCTGCAGGGCGCCGATTACATCGATGTACAAGCGCGCCTCGACCGCGGGATGCAGGTGTTTCCCGAGTCCATCGTTACCGCGGCGCTCACACGCTCGAGAGCGGGGCGCTGTGACGGCGCGGAGGAGCGCTACGGGGCCGCTTGGATAGACACCCTGGACACGGACGGCGGGAAGCGGGTCGGACGCTGGCTGCAGGCGTTGGCAGCCGTGGGTCGCTACGACGGTCCGTGGTGTTCGCAGCTGAAGGGCGCCCTGGCTCGCCTGATCCCGCTGGGGCGGCAGGAGCTCGAGGGCAAGACCACCGCGTACGTCAGGGAGACCTGGGTGAGTGCGCTGAGGTCGGCATGCCGGGCGTTTGCCGGGGACCCAAAAGCGCACGGCGACCAAATCAGTGCGGCCTGCGCCGGACTCCAGTAGCGTCGGCAGGCAGCTGTGCCACAGACCCCTCGGTGTTGCCTTGCAGCGCGTGGCGTGCGGGCGATTCATAGTCTCGCCACGCGGTCTTGAGGCGGCGGTAGAAGCGCAGCATGCGCAGGATTGCCGGCAGGATGTGGCGCAGGCGGAACTTCCGCAGGAGCAGCAGGCCACGCAACGGCGACATTGAAGACCGCCAGGTTCGGTGGAGCTCCGCGTAGAACTCGGGGAGCGGGAGCGTCGTCGGCAGCAGTGTGTGAAAGAAGTCGAAGAACTCCGGATCGGTGCGGATCATGTTGGGCAGTGCATCGTCGTAGAGCGCCGTTCCCGGCAGCGGGGTGAGCACGAAGAAGCTCGAGAACGGGGCGTTGAGGCGCTTGATGTACGCGCGCAGCTCCTTGAAGTCGCTGCGGTCGTACTCCGGACGGACCAGAAAATAGGCGACGTTGGTGATGCCCAGGTCGCGCAGCACCACCGCCGCCTGTTCGTTGTCGCGGACCGTGGCCGCCTTGTTGACCGACTTCAAGTCGTCGTCCCGGAAGAACTCCACGCCCGTGATCACCATGTGCAGGCCGATGTCGCGCCACTGCTCCAGGAGCTCGGGGTGCTTCACGATGGTGTCGCTGCGGCTGTACAGCGAGTACTTCTTCTTCAGCCCGGATTTGGCGATGGCGGTGGCCAGGGCCTTCATGCGTTTGACGTCGACCAGAGACTCGTAGTCGGCGAAGAAGATCCAGTCCTGCTCGATGGTCTTCAGCTCCTCGACGATTCGCTCCGGGCTGCGGTTCAAGCGGCGGCCCTGGTTAAGGCGCCAGATCGAGCAGTACGTGCAGCGGAACGGGCAGCCCATCGACGAGACCACCGCGGCCATCGGGTGCATCCACTGTGAGTAGTATTTGGGTTGATAGCGCTCGGTCAGCGAGCGGGCCGGGATCGGGAGCGTGTCGATGTCGTCGAGGCGGCCCTCCGGCGTGATATCCCAGTGTCCGTCGGTCTGCCAGGCCACGCCCGGGATGCCCGCCAGGGGCTCTCCGGCCTCAAGCCTTCGGACGAGCTCTTTGAACGGAAAGACGCCCTCGCCGCTGACCACCACATCGACCTGCGACACGCGGAAATCCGCGGGCATCACCGTGGCGTGGTGGCCGCCTACGACCGTGGTCGCCGAGGGGTGCGCGGCCTTGGTACGGCGACACAGCGCCTTGGCCTCGGCGGAGTGCACCGTGAAGGCCGTCGTGCCCACGACGTCCGGCTGAAAGCTGGCCAGCGTGCTCTCGAGCTCGTCCTCCAGGCGCAAATCGAGCAGCCTGACGTCGTGACCATCCTCGAGCACACCCGCACCGACGTACTCCAGCGACAGCGGCTCGAACATGTGCAGGTCCTCGCCGCCGATGGTCTTGTCCGACTTGCGCGGCTGGACCAGGAGGATTTTCACGCGTCTCTCCTCAACGTCTGAGCGCGGTCTGCGATCAGCCGGCGTATCTGGTCTTCCGCCGATGGTAGCGCGCCCAGCACGTCGCCGAGCAGCGCCGTCACATTCTTGCGATCAATTACTCGCCGGCCGGGCGTCTCAGTGTCCACCGGCGGCAATACGGCCAGCAAACGCTCCAGGTGTGGAAGATCCGCGCCGGCCAGTTGCTCATGCCACTGTGCGTAGGGCCGGCTTTGCACGTCCAGGCCGGCCGCGCTGAGCGACCGGCGGACCATGTCCACCTCGACGGGCTGGGGGTGGTCGAGATGTACGGCCCGCCCCAGCGCGTCGGTCATGCGCGACAGTCGTGCGATGGCGCGGCCGGCCAGATCGACCGGCATCAGCGTCAGGCTGGGCCATCGCGACGCCTCCGGGACGGCGCCAAGCGTCATGATGGCGTCGAGCAGCAGCAACAGCCAGTGGTCGGGGGCGTCGATTCGGCCCGTCTTGCTGTGACCGACCACCAGACCCGGTCGCACCACACAAACGCGCGCACCCCGATCAGCGGCGCGCCACAGCAGCTGCTCGGCCAGCCATTTGGTCTGGGCATACCCCGACCGCGCCGGCGGCTGGACAGCCGACGGGTTGCTCTCCAGGCACGGCTCCGACAGATCGCCGAAGACGCCCAGGGTGGAGACGAAGACCATGGGGCGCAATCGCTCGTGGCAGGCGAGGCGCAGCACCTCCATCGTGCCGCCCACGTTGACATCCTGCAGGGCGTCGAATCGTTGCGCGTGCGAGACCTGCGCGCCGCAGTGGATCACCTGGTCGACCGACGCCGCGAGCGACGACCACGCCTGGGGGGTCAAGCCGAAGCGCCGCTTGCCCAGGTCGCCACACACCGGCCGGATGAGCGCGCCGGCGGCCTCGGACCAGACCCCCTGACGCACCAGGCCGTCTCGAATTCGGGCAAGGCCCTGGGTCGGATCGCTCGCACGCACCAGGCAGTGCACCTCGGTTGAACGGTCACTGGCGAGCTCGGCCAGGATGTGCGCGCCCAGCAGCCCGGTGGCGCCCGTCAGCAGCGGGCGAGAGCACTGCTCAGGCGGCACCGACGGGCCATCCACGATGACGAGATCGGTGGGCAGCCGCACGCGACGGTACAGCGCGTCGCGATCCCGCGAGCACGAGTGGTCCGAGCTGGGCGAGCCTGCATCGATGTGCGCCGCGAGCCGGCGCACGGTCGGGTAGTGAAAGAGGTCGCCAATGGTGATCGGTCCCCCCAGCCGCCGCCGGGTCTCGACCATCACGCGCACCGCGAGCAGCGAGTGGCCCCCGAGTCGGAAGAAGTCGTCGTCCAGTCCGACGTGATCTACCTCCAACGCCTGGCCCCACAGCGTAGCCAATACGTGCTCGGTCGCCGTCACTGGGCCCGCGGCCGGCAGAGCCGCTGCCGGCCCCGAAGGCGTGCCGGCGAGGGCCTGATAGTCCACCTTGCCGCTGGGCAATCTCGGCAAGGCCTCGACCTGGTGTACCTGCGTCGGAATCGCCGCCCTCGGAAGGCTCTGCTCGGCCGCGCGCTGAACGTCGTCGATTCCGACCTCCGCCCCTTCGACATACGCGACAAGACGTCCTCGCTGCATCCTGACCGCGCAGCTCCGGATGCCCGCAGCCGTCGACATCACGCGCTCGACCTCCTCGAGTGCGATGCGATGACCGCCCAGCTTCACCTGTCGATCGGTGCGCCCAATGAACTCCAGGTCTCCGTCGTCGCTCCACCGGGCCCGATCTCCGGTGCGGTAACCACAGTCGCCCGGGTCCGTAACCCCAAGCCCGCTCAACACCAACTCCCCGACACAGCCGCGGGGGGCTCTGCGCCCGTCCGGATCGACCACACTGGCCGCCATGCCACCGATCGGGCGGCCGATCGGGATGGCGGAGTCCGGCGGCGCGGACCGGCTCACGAAATGGGCCGTGGCCGTTATCGTGGTCTCCGCGGGACCGTAGAAATTGGCCAACTCGGCCGACGTGGCGTCGAGGAGGCGCGCGGCGAGGCTTGCGCTTAGCGGTTCACCACTCGAAATCAGGATCCGCAGCGCGTCACAACCGTCCAGGCCGCCGACCAGAAGCAGCGCCTCGAGTTGACTCGGCACCGCTTTGAAGACGGTGATTCGGTGGGTCCTCAGCGCGACCGAGATCGCCTCCGGATCACGCTCGGCACCAGGCGACGCCAGCACCAACTCCGCTCCGCCGGCCAGCGCCCAGCCGATCTGCCCCAGGGCGGAGTCGAAGGCGACCGATGTGGCCAGAAGCAGCCGATCACCGGCCTGGGGCGGAACGGCGGCGCACTTCCACGACACCACGTTCATCAGGCCCTGGTGCGTAACCTGAATTCCCCGCGGCCGGCCCGAGGTGCCGGAGGTAAACAACACGTACGCCAGCTCGGATTGGGGCCGCGCCGGTGCTTCCAGAAGCGATGACCGCCCGAGCTCGTCGACGTTTATGAGCCGCGTCTCGTGCTGGTCCAGCATCGGCGCCAACTCGCTGGTCGTGATGCAGACACGCGCCTCGGTCTCAGCCAGCTGGTCGCGCAGGCGGAGCGGAGGCAGGTCGGGCGCCAGGGGCACGAGAGCGCACCCCGCTTCCAGAACACCAATGATGGCGGCGATCAAATCGGCCGATCGGGGCAGTAAAACGGCGACACACTCCCCGCCGGGGACGCCGTCGGACGCGATCCGTGCGGCGATCGCCCTGGCCCGCGCGCGCAGGTCACGGCGCGTTATCGTGCGATCCGACACTCGAATCGCGATCGCGTCCGGCGCCTCCGCCTCCCGCGCCGCGAACGCCCCGTGCAGAGTTTCGCCGAGCGTAGGTGCCGGTGGCGTTGGCCGCTCCAGCTCGTCGAGCTCCTCGCGCTCCGCCTGACCGATGAAATCCAGTGACGCCACAGCCTGGTCGGGCGCGCGCGTTGCGCTGTCGGCCAGCGTGGTCAGGCGCTCAGCAAATCGTTGCGCCAGCGGTCGCCCCACCGCATCGTCCGCGTAGGCCAGGTGCCCGCGAACGGTGCCGCCGGCCAGTTCGAACACCAGCGCCAGGTCGAATTTAGCGGTTCCGGCCACCGAGCCGCCCAGCGAGCTCATGGATGTCTCGATCGTCAGCCCACCCGCGGATGTCGAAGCCGGCACCGGCGTCTCCTGCACCAGGCACACATCGAAGAGCGGATTGCGACCGGGGCGGTGGGCGGTCCGACAGTGCCGCACCACATCGTCGAATGGAACATCGGCGTGAGATAACGCGGCGGCGGTCAGGGCCCTCGTTCGCTCCAGGACATCCCGAAACGTCGGGGTGTCACAGAAGGACTGCCGCAGGACAACGGTGTTGACGAAGAAGCCCAGCGTCTCGCGGTCAGCGGCACAGCGCCCGCCGACCACCGTGCCGATGGCGAAATCCTCCTGCCGCGAGACCCGATGCAGCAGCGTGGTGAGAAGGGACTGGACCGCCATGAACGGCGTGACGTCCATTTGACCGGCCAGCTCGAGCAGCCGGGCGCCCGCGGACCCGAGGTCCAGCGCGATCAGGCCCCCGCGCGCGTCCCAACCGGTGCGTCGGGGACGGCTCGGGGCCAGGACCAGGGGCGGTAACCCAGCTAGAGCGTCCCGCCAATAGGCCATGTGAGAGGATGTCTGTGCCTCGGCTTCGAGGTGGGCTACTTCGGTGAACCGGCGGCCCGTCGGCGTATTTCGCGGCGAGAGTCCCGCGTGCAGAGCGCCGTGGATCGCGCCGAGCTCGCGGACGAGCAGCGCGACTGACAGGCCATCCGTGATGATGTGATGCTGTGTGACGAGCAGTCGGTGGGTGTCTTTTGCGACCGTGATCCACGCGAATCGGATCGCCGGCTCGCGGGCAAGGTCGAACGGGGCTGTGGTGAGTTCCTCCGTCAACTTCGCCAGCCGCTCAGCCCTCTGGGCCGGCGCGAGAACGATGAGATCCGCAGCCGGCAGCGCGGGCTCATAAGGTGCCAGCACGACCTGCTTTGGGTCGCCGTCGCCGGGCACGAAGACGGTGCGCAAGACCTCGTGGCGCGCTATCAGCACGGTCAGCGCGCGACGAACGGTGGTGATCGGCAGCACGCCGCTGATGCGCAGCTCGAAGTGCACGTGATAGCGGTCCGGGCTGTCGGACATGCGATTGAGCAGCCAGAGACGACGCTGCCCCGACGTCACCGGATAAGGCACTTCGATGGACGTCTCTGCGGCGGTCTCTTGAAGGGACGCATCCCGATGGCAGCTGTCGCCGAGCTCGGTGGCCAGGTGAGCGGCCAGCGCGTTGATGGTGGGATGGTCGAAGAGCGCCGCCAGCGGCAGTGTCACGCCCAGCGCGTTGTTCAGCGTGGCGCGCAGCTCGGCAGCCATCAGGGAGTCCAGCCCCAAGCTGCGCAGCGGCTCAGTGGAGGGGAGCTCGGTCGGGTCGGCCACCCCGAGCACCGCCGCCACTTCGTCCGTCAGGCGGTCGCGCAGTCGGAGCTCCCTCTCCCCGACCTCGAGTCCCGTGAGCTCGTCCAGCCAGCCTGCAGTCGCGGGACGCGCACGCGCGCCTGAGATGACGGCCGGGTCGAGCTCGGCGACGATACATACGGGCTCAGATCCAGTCAGCGCGTCGACCAACAGCGCCGCGGCCACCTCGGGCTCCAACATGCGAACGCCCTGCTGTTCCATGCGGCGGCGCTGCCCAGCTGACAGGCTCGCGGTCATGCCACCGCCCGCAACCGGGCCCAAAGCCACGGCGTGGGCTGCCAGTCCATCGTCACGCCGCTTCCGACACAGCGCCTCCACGGCGGCGTTGGCGGCCGCATAGTTGGCTTGTCCCGGGGACCCCAGAAGCGGCGCGATGGACGAGATGCACACAAAGGCCCTGACGGGCATGCCGCTGGTGAGGTCGTGCAGATTGTACGCCCCACGAACCTTCGCTCGAAACGCGCGCGCCACCCGCTCGGGGCTTTGATCCGCCAGCGGGGCATCGTCCACGGCTCCGGCGGCATGGACCACCGTGATCCATTCGGCGTCCTCGGCGGCCTGAGACATAACCGAGCCAAGAGATGGGCGATCGGCGACGTCCACCTGGACGTGGTCGACTACCGCTCCGGCGTTGCGCAGGGCGTCGATCGCCTCCAGCGCCTCCGGCCCCGGGGACGAGCGGCCAAGCAGCAGCAGCCGGGTGGCGTCGTGTTGGTTCACAAGCGCGGCCGCCAGGTGCAGCCCGAGGTGGCCGAGCCCGCCGGTCACGATGGTGGTGCCGCCGGCCAGTGGCGGGAACGCGGCGCCCTCCGAGACGACGCGCTTCAAGCGAGGCACCAGGGCGCCCTCGGACCCAAGGCGGAGCTGCCAGTTGGCGGGCGCCGACGGCCACCGCGTCAGTGCGGTCGCCACGTCCTCGCGCGAGCCCGCCAGCAAGCGAACGGTCGTGGGGGTCCCGGCCAGCTCGTTGCGCCATACGCGGCCCACCGCCCAGACGACGTCGGCTGTTGCGCCGCATGACGCCAGCGTGACGTGCCTGGGGGGTGTCGGCATCGCGGCGACCTCCCGCGCAAACGCGATGATGTCGTTGGTCGTGCGCTCCGCCGCGTCAGGTCCGTCCTCAGGCGGACACCACAGCGCCGGTTGCTCGACATCGGCGTCGGGCTCGTCGGCGACCGCAGCGGGCTCCCAATCCAGGCGCCACAGCGGGTCCCGGGCCGTCGCGCCGGCGAGCGCCATGAAGACCTGCCGCGGCGCCGAACGCGCATGGAATCCCTCCAGCTCGACCCCCAGGGCCCCGGCCTGATCGAACACTTTGAGGTCGAAGACGGCGTGGCCGTCCTCCGAGTCTCGAATCGATCCGTGAGCCCAGCAGGCGCCGACGTCGCCGCCGTACCAGCGCACGGCCTCCACACAGAACGGCAGCACCGGGGTGGTCCGCGCCCTCTCTTCGTCGGCCAGCGACACCAACCCGGTGGCAAACACGTTGTCGAGCTGGGCGGGATGCAGCGGCGCCTGGTTGGCCTGCACGTTCGGCGGGGCCTCCAGCCGGCTAAGGGCTTCGCCGGCGCCCGCTTGCAGCTGTTTGGTCCACCGCCATGCCGGACCCAGCTCGATACTCATGGCGGACAGCTGCCCGTAGAGACCGTCCACGTCGAGCACGCGCTCACAGCGATCCCGCGCGCCGTTCAGTCTCGCCGTGGTCTGGGGGCGGTCCGCCACGGCGGACAGGGTGCCGGTCACATGGGTCGTGAAGTCGCCGTCTCGGGTCGTGTCCATCCGGAACCGGCCCGTGTCGTCGATGACGACATGCAGCTGGAAGTCGTCGTCGACGATCAGCGGCCGCAGGAACTCCACGTCCGTCAGCTGGGCCCCCGCCGCGGACAGCGTCTCCGCCCCGATGGCGAGCATGGTCGACAGCCAGAAGGCGCCGGGCACCACGACGTGGCCGTGAACCACGTGATCGCGCAGGTAAGGCTGATGGTGCAGTCCCACCATCAGCAGCCGATGCTGCTCTTTGCCGGGCAGCCGCAGGGGCGCGCCGGATAATGCATAGCGCCCGGTCGGACCGGCGACCCGAGCGACACCGCCGTCGTCGCCGGCGACGTCCCGCACCCAGAAGCGCTCTCTCTGAAAGGCGTATGTCGGCAGCGGGAAGGGCGGTCCGGCGTAGGCCCCGTTGACCGCCGAAAAGTCCGGGGCCACACCCGCGGTCCAGGCGGCGCCGACGGCCGAGAGCAGCGAGCTCACGTCATCTCGCCCACGTCGCAGCGACGGGACCAGCGCGACCTTTGTGTCATTCGGCAGGCACGCCGTAGCCAGGCCGCAGAGGATTGGCGCGGGGCCGATCTCGATCAGCGTCGTGACGCCACTCGCCACGGCGGCTCGGATCGCGTCCATAAACCGGACCGGCGCACGAAGCTGGTCGACCCAGTAGTCGGCGCCCTCGACCCCGTCTGCGTCCGCCACGGTGCTGATAAAGTCGATCTGCGGCTCGCTGAACTCCAGCTCGCTGATCTGCGCACGAAGCAGCACCTGGGCCGGCTCCATCATCGCGGAGTGGAACGCGTGCGACACCGTGAGCGGTACGACGGCGATTCCACGGTCTTCCAGTCGCGCCAGCAGGTCCGCCGTCGCAGCCGCTTCCCCGGACACCACGGTCTGAGCCGGCCCATTGGCGGCCGCCACGCACACGTGATTCGACAAGTCGCCGATGAGCCGTCGCGTCGTCGCCTCATCGGCCGCGACAACGGCCATGGTGCCGCCGGGTTGAGCCTGCATCGCCCGACCACGTGCGGTGACAAGCCGGGCAGCAGACGGCAGCGACAGCGCACCGGCGACGTGTGCCGCGGCGATCTCGCCAACGCTGTGACCGAGCACGCAGTCCGGCTGAACGCCGTAGCTCGCCCAGACCTCTGCGAGCGCCACCTCGACAGCAAACAGGGCGGCCTGGGTATAGGCGGTTTGGTCCAGACGCGCCGCCAGCTCACTGCCCGGCGGCGCGAACATGACGTCCAGAAGCTCGGGATCGAGCGCCGCCGCGCAGGCGTCGAGCGCGCGCCGAAAGACCGGGTTGCGCTCATAGAGCCCGCGACCCATCTCGGGGTACTGCGAGCCCTGGCCAGTGAAGACGAACGCGACCTTCCCCCGCTTTCTGGGAGCTCTGGCGATGTCGAGCCGCGCCAGGCCCGCCATCGCATCGTCGATGCCGTTCGCCACCACTCCGGCGCGATGTGTCCAGTGCGTCCGCCGGTGGGCCAGCGCGGCGGCGAGGGCCGGCATGTCGGCGTCCGTGGAGCCTTCCAGCTGATGACGCAGCTTGCCAGCCCAGGCCGCGACGGCATCGCGTCCTTTCGCGGAGATGGGCAGCAGCCACGGCCCCCGAACCGGTGTTTGGACGTCCGGGGTCGGTCCCCTTGAGGGCCACTCCTCCAACACGACATGGGCGTTGGTGCCGCTGAACCCGAACGCGTTGACGCCGATGGTGATGGGACGGCCGCGGTCCTCGAAGTCACGGGCTTCGGTCACCACGCGAATCGGCAGTGAGTCCCAGTCGACGCGCGGGTTTGGCGCCCGGAAATGAAGGCTGGCGGGCATGCGCCGGTGCTGCAGCATCAACACCGCCTTGATCAGCGACGCGATGCCCGCGGCGCCCTCCAGGTGGCCGATGTTGGTTTTGACCGAGCCGATCCACAGCGGGCGCTCCCGTCCGGGGTCGAACACGCCCCCCAGGGCGTTGACCTCGATCGGATCGCCGATCGGCGTGCCGGTGCCGTGCGCCTCCACGTAGTCCAAGTCGTCCGCACCCCGGTTGGCCACCCGCAGCGCGCGCCGGACCACGGCTTGCTGCTGACGGCCGCTGGGCGCCGTAAACCCGCTGCTGCGCCCGTCCTGATTCACCGCCGACCCGCGGATCACGGCCAACACCGGCTGCCCCTGGGCCAGGGCGTCGCTCAGCCGCATCAGCACGACGGCGCCGCACCCTTCGCCGCGCACATAGCCGTCGGCCGCGGCGTCGAACGCCTGACAGCGCCCCTGAGGAGACAGCGCGCCCAGCTTGGTGAAGTAGACCGTCGCCGCGGGCTCCAGCATCACGTTGACGCCGGCCGCAACCGCGCGATCGCACTCGCGCGCGCGCAAGCCCTGGCAAGCCAGGTGCACGCTGAGCAGGGACGAGGAGCACGCCGTATCCACAGGAAAGTTCGGCCCCTGCAGGCCCAGCCAGTAGGACAGCCGGCCCGCGACTGCGCTGTGCGCCGTGCCCAGCAGGCTGTAGGCGTTGATCTCCTTTTCGTCGGCCATCACGTGATAGCCGTATTCGGTCCCCGGGATCCCGATGTACACGCCGGTGTCGCTGCCCTGCAGCCGCTCGCGCGTGAGCCCGGCCCGCTCGAAGGCCTCCCAGCACACCTCGAGCAGCAGGCGCTGCTGCGGATCGATCGTGGGCGCCTCGCCCAGCGACATCTCGAAGAAGGCGGGGTCAAAGCGGTCGAGCTGGCGCAGGAAGCCGCCGCGGCGACTGACCATCTTGCCCGGCGCGTCCGGGTCGGCGTCGTGCCAGTGATCGATGTCCCAGCGCTGCGGGGGCACCTCCCCCACCGCGTCACGTCCGTCCGACAGGAGCTGCCAATACGCCTCGGGATCGTCCACGTCTCCCGGGAAACGACAGGCCATGCCGACAACCGCGATCGGCTCGGCAGGCTCGATTTGCGCGTCGTCGCTGTCGCCCTCCTCGGGCCTGGGATGCAACGCCCAGCCCACGGCGTCGATAGACGGGTGATCGTAAAAGAACGTTGCGGGGAGCTCGCGGTCGAGGTGCTCGGCCAGCTCATTGGTGATCTCGACCAGCTTGAGCGATCCGAGACCAAACGAGCCAAACGGTGTGGTCTCGTCGAGCTCCTCGATCCCAACGCCGAGCTCTCGCGCGATTCGACGGCTCAGCCAGGGCCTCACCGCTCCTTTCGGAGCCCCATTGCGGGCCGGCGTGGGCACCGGGCCGGACTGGAGCTCCGCCCGACACGCCAGCCGCCGGGGCTTGCCACTCGATGTCCTGGGCAACTTTCGCGGGTCGATGAGCGCCAGCGGCCCGACCCCCAGCCCGTGCTCGCTTTCGACCGCCTGGCGGATCCGGTTTGCGACCGCCTGGCGATCGGCGTTCAGCGCCACCTCGCACATGATGGCCAGCTGCTCGCCTTCGTCGGTCGATATAGAGAAGGCCGCGCAGCCGCCTGGGCGAACGGCCGGATGGGCCTTGTGAACCGTGGCCTCGATGTCGGCCGGATAGTGGTTGCGTCCCAAGACGACGATCCGGTCCTCCAGCCTGCCCGTGACGTAGAGCTCGCCGTCGCGCACGAAGCCCAGGTCGCCGGTGCGAAGCCAACCTGACGAGAAGACCGCCGCCGACCGCTCGGGCTGCTTCCAGTAGCCTCGCGCGACGCTGGAGCCGCAGACCCGAATCTCTCCGATCCGGTCGTCGGCGACAGGCTCTGACGTGTTGAGCGAGACCACCTCGACCTGTGCGTCGCCCTGCGGTCTTCCACACGACGCGACGAACCGACCGCCGACGCGGCCAGGCGGCGCCATGCTCACACGGTCGTCCTCCAGCGCCGGACCGTCGAGGCAGACCACGCCGGCCCCGGATGAGCCCTCGCTTCGGCCGGTTACCAGGAGCGTCGCCTCCGCCAGGCCGTAGGTCGGCAGAAACGCGGCCCGGTCCAACCCGCAGGGCTCAAACCAGTCCAAAAACGCGTTCCGGCTGCTCCAGCGCACGGGCTCGGCGCCGCAGTAGGCCACGCGCCAGCGCGAGAGGTCCAGGGGCCCCCGAGTCGCCTCGTCGATGTGGCGCAGGCACAGATCGTAGGCAAAGTTCGGTCCGCCGCTTGTGAACGCCGAAAAGGCCGAGATCGCCTCCAACCAGCGCGCCGGGCGCTGCAGAAAGTGCCCGGGCGCCATGAGCACCGACTCGTAGCCCATCCACACCGGGTGCAGGACATGGCCGATGAGCCCCATATCGTGAAAGAGCGGCAGCCACGACACGCCAAAGACGCCGGGATGAGCCGCCAGGCGCTCAGGGTCGTGACCGAACGCCGCCGCGATCAGGCGCTGGTTTGCCAGCAGGTTGTCGTGCCCCAGCATCACACCTTTGGGCGCGCCCGTTGCGCCGGAGGTGTACTGCAGCATGGCGGGCCGATCCGCCCGGTGCGCCCCCGCCCGAAAACCGTCGCCCCGACCTGTCGGGACGTCCGGGGTCACGAGCCAATGCAGGCCGGGCGCCGACTCCCCTATCGCGTCTGAAAGCGCGTGGATTCGAGCCTCGGTCAGTACGAAGCGCGCCGCGCTGTCGGCCACGATGCCTTTGAGGCGCGCGATCGAGCGCTTGGGCCTGTGGGGATCGGGAGGCCATGCGGGCACGGCGATGCAGCCGGCGTACAAGCAGCCGAAGAACGCGTCGATGAAGTCCAGTCCGGGGGCGAACAGCAGCACGACCGGTTCGTCTGAGGCGCCGTGCTCGGCCAGCGCGGCGGCGATCGCCTGTGCGCGCCGGTCCAGCTCGCCAAATGTCCGCAGCTCGCACGGCCCGTCAGCCTCTCCCGACTGCAGGAATCGGAAAGCGACCCGCTCCGAGCTCTGCTGAGCCCGGCTGCGCAAGACGTCGACGAAGCTCTTCACGTGTGCAGACTCGACGGATCGGCGACGGCGTCGGCAATGATCTTCAGCGCCCGCCCCAGGTGTCTGCCGTCGACATAGCGGTGATCGCTGTTGGTGCACAGATTCAGGCAACGTCGGACCTGCACCTGCCCGTCCACGACGACCGCGCGCTCGCGGATGGCGCAGATCACGAGGTTCATGGACACGTGCGCGAACGCCGTACGGGCCACATGCACCTCCTCGAGGTCAAATGCCGCCGCGCTGGTGATGACCACGCTGCCGAACGGGCGCGCCGAGAGGCCCGCGAACCCCAGAGGTCGTCCGAGACCGCCCGCGAACCATCCGCCGATCCGCATCCCGAGGCGGAGCAGCCAGATCGGCAATCTCTGGACGAGTGTGCGGCCGGGGAGCCCGTCTTCTCGCGCCTGCGCCGCCTGCTTCGTCAGCTCCTCGGCCAGCGCGTGCACCGACTTGCTCTCCACGGCCTCAACCTTGACCCAGCCGACGTCATCGTCGGTGTCGGTGCCCACGAGAAACGACAGGTCGACGGTCTCGTGCCCGATCAGGGTGTCGGAGACCAGCCGATGGTTCAGCTCCGGCACCTGACGCAGCGCCTCGGCCACCGCTCGCCCGACCACGTGCGTGATCGTGATGCGCGTACCCGTCCGCTCTCGCTCCCGCTCGATCCACGCCAGCGCCTCGTCGACGACGACCTCCACCTTGGCGTGCATGTAGCCTTCCGACGGACCGGACCAGAGCGCCATGGCCGTCCGTCGACGGGTCGTGGGCCGGCTGATCCGCCCGCGGCCGGTGAGCCGTGCGATCAGGCTGTCGATAACCATCGGGGCAGCATAACAACCATCGCGTCATTCAGCGACGCAGTCCGAGCACTGCCGGTAGAAGCACCAGGTCCGACAGCAGCGCCAGCACCAGCGCGATCGCCATCAGCCAGCCGAACCACACCAATGTGGTGATGGTGGCAAACCCGAGCACTGAGAGGCCTCCGACGAGGACGAACGTCGTCATGACCATCGCGCGCCCCGTCCCATGCGCCGCCCGGCGGACCCGCTCGGAGAGCTCGCCGCCCGCCGCCTGCTCCCTGCGCAGGCGATGGAGGAAGTGGACCGAGTCGTCGACGACCAGGCCGAGGACGACGGCCGCCAGGGTCGCCGTGGTGGAGTCGAGCCGCACGCCGAAGACGCCCATCGCGCCAAGCAACAGCGCGATGGGCACCAGGTTGGCCGGCACGGACAGCAGCGCGGCACGTGCCGAGCCGAGCGCGAGCCCCACCAGCGTGAAGACGAGCAGGAAGCTCCACGCCACGCTGCGCACCTGGCTCCAGACAATGCGGTCCATTTTGGCGACAAACAGCGGCACGTATCCGACCGCCCGGACGGTGGCATCCGGCAGCGCGGCGCGACTCATTACCTCTTCTTGGATCGCCTCCAGGCCGCGAGCGCTGCGCATCGGGATGCCGAACACCACCCGGAGCGTCCCCGGGCGGCGCACGAATCGGTCGGTGGGCGTCAACGCGTCCGCCACCATCAAGGCCTGCTCGACCGCATCGGGTGAGCTCGGCACCTCGTCCGTCCCAAGGTAGGCGCCGGTCGCCCGCGCGAGCAGGTCGACCACCGATGTGCTCCACCCCGCGACGCCGTCCGCGACGACCTGACGCTGCCACCGCCACACGGCGCCCAGAAGCGCAGGGTCCAGCGCGTCTTCGGCTTCGACGAGCAGCTCAAACCCGACTGGCTTCGCAAACCGGGTGCTGATCCGCTCGGCGGCCTGCCGCGTGGGGTTGTCGGGCGGGAGGAGGCCAAGTGAGCGGGTGTCCACTTCGATCCACGTCGCGGCCACGACGGCGCCGGCCGTCAGCAGGCAGGCGACGAACACCACCTGTTTGGGCCGTCGTGCGCCGAGTAGCGCCAGGCGGACCGATGCGCTCGCCAACCGACCGCGACCCGGCCGTGGGCACCCTCCCCGAAAGCCCAGGACCCAGGCGCTGGTCACGAGCGTCGTCACAAATGTGCACATGAGACCAAGCGCACCGAAGAGGCCCAGGTCGACGAGCGCCGGCATCGGCGACAGGGTCAGCGACAAGAAGGCCGCGACCGTTGTGAGCGTGCTGGCAGCGCAGGGTCGAAGCACGTCGGCGATGGCCATCGCGACGTCCTTCTCGCGTTGGTCCGCCGCCCGAAGCAGGATGTGGACCGCGTCTGACAGCCCGATCACCGCCACCAGCAGCGGCAAGACCAGCGTGACGAGGTTGATCGACCGACCCGACGCGGCCAGCGCGCCCAGGGTCCAGATCGCCGCCATGACGATAGCGAGCAGAGAGGCCAGAACGGGACGCACGCGCCCGAAGGCTATGAACAGCAGGATGGCGCTGACGAGGACGCCCAGGCCCAGGAAGCGGCCGGCGTCCCGCTTGGAGATGCGGTTGAGCGCCTCGTTGACTACGGCCACGCCACCCAGGTCGTGCGGGAGATCGCCCAGCGTTGCCCGAACCTCCGCCAGCACCTGCGGGCGCGGGACGCCGGGTTGCGTCCGCAGCACGATCCCTGCAAAGCGCCCGTCCCTGGAGATGACGCGGCCGCCCAGCAGGGGATCAGCCGCGAGGGTGGCAGAGGTGGTGTCGGCGTCCCAGAGCTCCACGCCGTCCGATCCCAGGCGCGGCAGGCTCGTAGGCGACCAGGCGGAGGTCACCATCGCCAGCGCCGTGAGGGCCTCAGTCGCCTGATCGATGTCCTGCAGCGTGACCTTCTGCAGATCGAAGACGGCGATGATCAGCTCGTCGTTGCCGAAGCTGTGGCGGTACGCCTGGTAGTCCACCAGGGCCGGATCGTCCTCGGCGAACCAGCTGGACAGCTCGTTGGTGGCGCGCAGCGTGCGCAGCGGGATGATCGCGGCCGCCGTCACAGCCAGGCAGAGCAGCAGCGCGACGTTTCGCCACCGGCACAGCCAGACCGCGAAGCTCAGAAGGTCACCTTGCCGGTCAGGGCGACGTGGCGCAGTCCCCGGAGCCGGTGAAAGAGACTGTCGGTGGGGCCGCCAGTCCACGTGGCGGCGACGCCGAGTTCGAATGTGTCGCGGTACAGCCAGGTGAGCCCGCCGCCCACGAGCCAGCCGTCGAAGTCGGTCATGGAGCGGAAATCGAGCACGAGCGAGTCGATGATCGACCAGCGCAGCCCGGCAAACAGGTAGTCCTCGACGTCTTTCATGCGGCGCTCGGTTGGAAAGCCGCGCAGGTACGACAGCAGCACCCGCACGGGCCCGAATGCGCGGTCGACAGCGACGGTGGCGTGCACCACGGGGTGGCCGTCCTGGGTCTCGGTCCCGGGCAACGGATCGGGGACCTGGTCCAGCGTGCCCAGGGTCACCAGCGCCTCCAGCTGGCCGAGGGGCGCTGTGACTTTGGTGCCGGCCGGCAAAAGAACGGCGAGCTCGGCGGCGAGGCCGATGCCGGCTCCGAGATCGCCACGATAGTCGGCGGCAAGAATGTGGCGGCGGGGAAATGTGAGCGGAACGGCGACGTCGATTCGGTCCTGATCGGTCTGGAAGCCGGTGATCACCAACGAGCCGTCGGCCTGCGGAAGGCTGTCCCGGCCCCAGTACCAGCTCAGGCCGAAGTCACCGACCGGGCCGGAGTGGAACAGGCGGCTGCCCACGCCCACGTCTTTGAGCGAGGGCTCTGGGGCGTCGAGCCGCCACACGACCTCTTGAACTCGCTGCCCGCCCAGCTCATCGGGCAGCAGCCGGCCGATGTCGGGCACCAGGTCGAACGAGCCGCGCGGCATGGCTGCCCGAAAGAAGATCGGGACCGCGACGACCTGGAAGGACCAACCGGCTTTGTGGAGCAGGACGGACATGGCCGGTATTGCGAGTCGCCGATCCTGGTCGATCGGGTTTTCCAGGTCGTATGGGCTGACGGGATCGGCGACCCTCAGGGCGTCGGTCGCACCCCACCGGATCTCCTGGACGCCGACTCGCAGCGCCATGTCCACGCTCGATTCCACTTCGAGCTCGATCCAGGCGTCGCGAAGGCGTAACGACAGCTCGGTCGGCGATTGTGTTTCGGCCTCATCCAGACGGTCCGCGTCGCTCGGGCCGTGCAAGCGAACGTCGAGGGCGGCGCGGAAGCCCACCAGATCGTCCGCGAAGCGGCCGCCCAGCCAGCCGCCGGCGACGATGGTGTCTCCGAGATCGACGAGCTTGCCGTCCTCAGGATCGGCTCGCAGCGCAAACGAGACGTGCCCGCCCCCATCGATCGGGCCCGCGAGCGCGGGTGCGGCGAGGGCGACGCAGCACGCCACGAGCAGGAGGCGTCGAATCATCGCGTGTGGAGCCGGCTGACGGAGAAGATCCGGTCGGACAGCCCGGCGTGATCGTTGACGTGCGTGACCCGGGCTACCGTCCGGCGCTTGCGGCGCACGTCCTCGACCTCGAAGCGATGGGCAAACGGGCGACCGCCGACAGGACGATAGTCGCTGAACCCGACCCGGCGCAGAGCCGTCCCGTGCGTGTCGAGCACGGCCATGGAGACGATCGCGTAGTCCACTGCGCGCATCCGCAGCTCGATCGCGGCGTGATCGTGTTGGCCCGGGTCCTTGGGTGTTAGCCGCAGCTGTACGGTCTTGCCGACCGCGAGCACGGTCGCCCGGTACTCGTCGCCAAAGGAGCGTCGAGTCAGATCGTCCAACGTGAAATCGGTGCCCAGAAACGCGTCGCCCCGTCCTTTGCCGCTGACGCGCCGGGCCTTGCGAAACGCGGGCAGGTAGAGGTGGATTACGCCCTCCTTCATCAGGACGGCGACGCCCGCGAGCCGCGGTGGGGCGGTGATGCGGACCAGACGCTGGGCGTTACGCTGGAGAATCACGAGCTCGCGGTCGGCTCGGGCGCCGTGGCGGTCGGTGACTTGCACGGCCAGCGTCACCCGGGCGTCGTCCAGGCGTGACATGGCGCCGTCGAGGCGGCTCAACCAGGTGTCGCCGTCGACGGGTGGCGTCTGTGCAAGGAGCGGCTCAGCAAGCAGACAAATGGCGAGCGCCACCAGGCTCACTGAACGCGGTTGCCCTCGACGTCCAGCACGATGGAGCAGGGCTCCTCGTCCACGGCGATGCAATTGGGCTCGTCGTAGCTGGTGGTGGTCAGGGTCAGGCTTCCGGTGACCTTGTTGGGGTCCACGATCACGAAGTTGCCGGAGATCGTGACGTCGACTTTGCAGCCGGGCCACTTCTCGTTGTCGAGCAGGACGTCCTTCTGTGTGGTCTCCGAGAACTCGAAGCCGGTGGTGCCGGAGGCTTTGGCGTTGACCTCCACCGCGCCGTACGGGTCAGGCGCCTGCACGGTGTAGGTGAGGGGCAGCTTGTCCTCGGAGGGCAGCTCGGTCACTTTGGCCCAGTCTGAAGCGGTGCCCTCGGGCATGAACAGATACACCATCGCGTTGTCCGTACAGCCATCCGTGACGGCCAGGTTGGTGAACTGGAAGTTGCCCCCCAGAAAGGACTCCGTGCCCGGGTCGTCCGTGTCGTCGTCCCCGCAACCGAGCGCCACCAATCCAGCCAAGAGAAGAGTCAGTCGTTTCATTTGTTCTGCTCCACCGATTTGCCTTTGGCGTACCGTATCACGGCTCCAACTCCAAGATGGTAACCGGCACGTTGGCCTGCTTTTCGCGACGGATCCCGACCGCCATCAGATGCCGGGGGGTGGGCCGGAAAAGCTCGAATTGCCAGTCCGCCGGGCGGTCGTCGCCCAGCCGCGGATCGAACCGGATGCCGATTCGTTGGTCCTCCCCAAACCAAAACCCAAACTGATCGAGTGGGATCGACAGGCCCATCCCGCGCGCCTTGATGTACGCCTCCTTCAGCGTCCAGTACTCAAAGAATCGGCCGCGCTGCCCGGCCTCGGAGATCGCGCCCAGGTCGGCCCTCTCGCCCGCGGAGAAGTGGGTCCGAGCGATCAGCATCGGGTCGACCGTGCGCGTCACGTCCTCCACATCCACGCCCAGATCACAGCGCCGCGTGACCGCGCACGCGATGAGCCCGTCGGTGTGAGAGAGATTGAAGCGCACGAAGCGCGCCCCCGTCGGGCCGGACACCTCAGGCCTGCCGTAGGCGTTGAGGTCGAACCGCCAGTCTTCGGGAGCCACGTCGGCGTACCGCGACAGCACGGTGCGCAGGAGCGCCCGCCGAACCAGGTATCGGTGGCGATGCCGCTCGAACAGGTACCCCTGATGGACGGACCGCTCGTCCGCCGTCAACAACCCCAGATACCGCTCGACCTGCCCCGCCGAACCCACCGTGTCCGGGTCGACGAGCCACACCTGTATCTCGTCCCCGCGCAGCTGGGCAGCAGTCGCCACGTGTCGAGGATACAGCAGGCACACACGTTCAAGGACTGTTACGCGAAACGTTTAGCGAAAAACACCACTTGACTTCAGCTCATTGCGCGGCCAATCCTGTCGGCATGTCCGGCTTCGACACCTTTGTCAGTTATGCTCGCGTGCACAGCGTCTGGGCGCGTCGACTGGCACAGTGTCTCCGAGCCCACGGCCTGACCGTCTTCATGGACACGTCCTCGCTTCGTCGCGGCAGGGACTTTCCGGACCAGATTGCTGAGGCCGCTGTGACCGCCAGGGCCGGCGTGTCTCTAGTCAGCCGCGCCTACAACAGATCGGACTGGTGCCGCCGGGAGCGGAACCTTCTGTTCGCGGACGCCGCCAAAGTGAACTTTGTGGCCCGGCTCGAAAAGGTAGCGGTGCCCGCGATCATGAAAGCGGCGACCTGGCTGGATGAAGTCCTCCACTACCCGCTGTCGCCGGCGGACGTGGCCGACGCGATTGCTGACGAGCTGTGCGACCCCGTCTCGATGCGATCGATGAGGTCCGCCCCGAACACACGGGACTTCGTCGGGGTAAGAACCCCGCTGAGGGTGACTTTCGTCGAGTATCAAGGCGCTCTAACTCGTGCGGTGGATCGTGAGACGGTCGTAGCCGCAGCTATCGACCTACCCCACGAGAAGCCGAGAATCGTGCTTGGCTCAGCGGTGGACAGAACGCTGCTTGCAGCAATTGCCGATCCGCTGCGGAGGGGTGGCGTTTCAACCCTACTGACCGTGGAGTCAGACGCCGCTCACGAGACACGGTCGGAACTCATCAGCTTGAACGCGGAGACTTCTGTGCGCTTTCTTCTGGCCATTGGTGCTGATGATCTGTGCCATCCGCCCGCCGGACTGGGCCGCGTGATCGATGGTGCGATTGCAAGTCGCGAGAGCGTCGGCCAGGTCCTGAAAGCACTGACCAGGCGGCCGGAGGCTGCCACTGCCGAATTGTCGCGTATGGCTCGGTCATGTGGCGACCTGCTACTCCCGGACGTCCGACAGGAAGAGCTGGTCGTACTGCAGTCTCGATGGACGGATGCGCATGGGGGCCTGCATGTAAGTCCCTCGATCGGCCAGGAGGTCTTGAATTGACCGAAAGGCGAGTCAGACTCACTTCCGAAGCCGGTGCCAGGCACCTGAATCGAGTGTTGGACGCGAACATCCTCGGCGATGCCGATCAGGCGCGCACGCTGCAACTGCTGGACCTTATACGCGCCGAAGAGTTCAGGTTGGTGCAAGTGATCCAGCACCTCTACCCCGAAAAACCGATCCGGGTTGGAGCGGATCATTTTCGCACCTTCAAATCGCGCTTCAACGATAAGGCGCGCAACGTGCCAGGAGCTCTAAGGCTAGAGACCGATCCGCCCGAATCCAGAACGCCAATCCGGCGCAAGACGCTCGTGCTGTCGAGCGTCCAAGACCCGTTGGACGCCGGCCTGGACGCCATGGCCGAGGCTCCGTGGCTGCGTAGCGACCACAGGCACTATCAGCCGAGCGCTTTCGAGCCGCTGCGCGTGTCGACGTCGGGCGGGCGCACCTTCGCAAAGTACGTGGAGCGGGTGCTGCACGCGCACTGGAGCACATACGACAAAGAAGCGCAGGATATGCTCTGTGGCATCTGCGCACGTCTGCGCCCCATCACTGTCGTGGGCGCGCCCAACGCGCTCTGGGGGTTTGCGCTGACGCCGATGGGCGCGGGCGGTATCGCAATGGACGGCTTGTTGGATCACGCCCAACGCGTTGGACTGCCCGCCGATCATCTACACCTGGCGGCCCTGGCCGTCCTGCTGCGTACGGCCGACGACCTGTATGGGTGGGCGTGCCGGAATGGGATTGAGCCGGGACTCAAGCTCAAGTCAGTTGTGCCACTGCATCCGAAAGCGCCCATCGGCGAAGAGTTGATGTCTGTGCTGGAGCCTTTTGTGATGCGGGCCACGGGCCTGGTGCTCGAGCTGGAGGGCCCGTTCAGCGAAGAGAGGCTGGAGCAGGTGAGCTCGATGTTGCAGACGATGCCGGCGCTGAGATTCTGCGTCGGTCACGGATGGGCGCGGGCCGCCTCTGTGGACGAGACGATGTCGGCTGCCCTGCGCATCATCTCCGCGCCGTACGAGTCCATCGAAGCGTCCATGGGAGCCGGGCATCGCGACACCGATCATGTGCTGGCGCGCCTCGCTGAAGTCGGGCGTGACGGAGCCGCTACCCTGGTCAGCGAAGTCACGGAGCCCGCCACACTCCGAATTCTCAAGAATCGGAAGAAGGAAGCGCTCGGGGATGCGACAGATCTTCTGGTGCACGGCAAGGCCGTGGTGGAGCTCGACAACGCCTGGGCCGATGAGCTCTCGTTGTCCGATCCACCGGGCGCTTACGTGCTGCAGTCGACAGAGGACGCCTCCGTTCTAGCTCGTGTCGTGAGCGCGTGTCGGGACTTCGGTACATCCGTTGAAATCGAGGAACAGACCTCGGACGCGTCTAAGCTCGTGTTGCGCGCGCCCGACCGTCGCGTCCGCCTGACCGTGTTCGAATCCCTGGCGGGGTTCGGCCCGGGTGCGGTCGCGCTGGCTGTTGGCCCCTATCCAGACCCGGCGCGCAATGTGATAGGCGTGGCCGACTTTCCGAAACGCCTACCGGGACTTCTCGCCCTCGAAGAGGCCGTTCATCGCCTCGCCGACGACGTCGGCAGTGAGCATGCAACCTACAAGGATGCTCTGTTCGAGCCCCCTCGGGTAAAACCAGCGACCGGCCAGGCACAGGACGCCCTGAGTTTTCTCAGCCAGTGGCTCGACGATCCCGACGCGCCTTTCATGGCCGTGTCGGGCGAATACGGCGCGGGCAAGACCTTCCTCGCTCGGATGCTGTGTCGCAGACTGTATCGGGAGGCCCAGGAGGCGTCGAGTGTCGTGGCGGGCGCGTCGGTCCGGCTGCCCTTCTACCTCGATATGAGGCTGATGCCGACTTACGTGAACGGGCAGGTTCCCACGGTCGAAGAGATGATCGACAGTGTCATGACGGAACAGGGCATGCCGGATGTGACTGCGGACCTGGTGCTGGGATTGCTGCGGTCTGGTAGTGCACTGTTGGTATTTGACGGGGTAGACGAGAAGGCCGTCCACATGCGGATCAGCGAAGCGCATCGCTTGCTGGCGCAAATTCAGGCGTGCGCCCGAAGAACGACCCGGCCCGCCGGAGACGGCACAGTGGCCAACGAGGATGCGCCGTGTCCGAAAGTGCTGGTGCTGTGCCGCGATCACTACTTCCGCAGTCGTAAGCACGAGCTTGAGATGACAGGCGGTCAACGCAGCGAGCTGGCGCCTCGCACCTGCACAGTGCTCCCGTTCGACGAGCTGCAGGTGCAGGCGTGCCTTGGCAGATTGCTGACTGCGGAGGATGCGGCTGACGCATGGGACCTCTGCAGGCGCCTGTACGACCTCGCAGATCTCGCGTGTCGCCCGTATCTCTTGCAACTGATCGCCGGTCAACTCAGCGAGCTGAAGCGGCTCGGCGAATCGCGCCCAGGCGGCCGTGTCTCTGCTGCCACCCTATATAATGTGATGATCGAGAATTGGCTGCTTCGAGATGACGGAAAACACGTGATCCCGGTGCTGGTCAAGCCGCTCTTGATGGAGGGGCTCGCCGTCTCTCTCTTCGCCAAGGGCCGGACACTCGCGGCCGCTAAAGACGGTGAGCGTAGTGCCATCGACGTGGACGCGTTGGAAGCATGGGTGCTGGCGAACTTGCCGAGCCACCTGCGCGGCTGGAATCTCAGCGAACTTCACGTGTTCCTGCAGAAGGCCTTCACGGACGTCCGAGCGGCGACGTTCTTGGTGCGTGCAGGACAACGCGGCTTCAGATTCGCGCACACATCCATTGGCGAACTATTTCTGGCACGAGCGATCTTCAGGGGCCTTCAAAGCGCTCACCCAGGCGCTCTGGCACTGCCTGCACTCAATGCTGAAGTCGTGTCTTTTGTCATCGACTTGCTTGTCGAGTGGGAAGAGGGTGCAGCCGATGTGAGCGCTGCGATCCGGTCGGTGCTCGTCGGCGGCGCCGGCCCGCCCAAATTGAAAGCTGGACACGGAGACTCCGGAGCGGCGACTGCCGCCAATGCCCTCCGAATCGCCATGGCCTGGCGCCGATCCGGCCGGGCCGGCGCCCCCCGCCTGACCGATGCGCGCCTCGGTGGTGCGGAGCTCCTTGGCTGCCAATTTCGGAGAATCAACCTCGCGCGGGCTACGTTGGTAAATGCTGTTCTTGCAGATACCTGCTGGGAGGATGTCGATCTCGCGGGGGCCGACCTGCGTGGTGCCGATCTGCGCGGGGCAACGCTTACTCGAGTGCGCCTTGCTGGAGCGAACCTCGATGGTGCGCTCTTGAGTCGGTGCCGATTCTTCGACGTGGACGCGCAGCAGGTGTCCGCCGTTGGGGTGGATGCCGCCGCGATCCAGGTACGCGGCGGCAGCTTCTCGGGATCGTCGCTGACCTCCGCCAACCTGCGGCATGCTCTCTTCAGCGATGTCGACTGCGGCGCCATGGACCTGACAGGAAGCGACGTTCGCTCAATGGTCGGAGTTGGCCTGCAGACGGGGCGCATCACAGGTGTCAAACTGACCGAAGTGACGCCGGAACAGCCCCATGTGCTGCCGGCGCACCCTCGGGAGATCGAGTGTGCTGCCGCCTGTTCCGCCAGCAGGTCGGTTGCGACGGTCGGCCGGGACAAGCGGATTAGAATCTGGGACGCTGACACGGGGCGGATCAAGCAAGTCCACGCGATCGAATCGTCGAGCGTGGCCGCCGTTGTCCTGGAGGGACAAGGCCGGTTCTTGGCCGCCGCAGACTGGGATGTCATCTCGATCTGGGACCTCGATCGCGGCGCGTTGCACAGCCGGCTGACGGGGCACGCCGGACGCATCAACGCACTCGCCGCATCCGGTGACGGTCGACTGCTTTCCGGTGGCGACGACGGGGTTATTTGCTTGTGGCGGATCGGGCAGCTCAGGCCTCTCGAGAAGGCGCGGACCAGCGGCCAGCGGATTCTCTCGTTGGCTTTCATGCCGTTGGGAGATCGGTTCGTTGCAGGCTTGTCCGGTGGGGATCTGGTGCTGTTCGACGTCGAGTCGATGAAGGTGCGTTGGAAGTGCAGGGCGGATATTGACCGAGTCCGGGGTGTCGCTGCCGTCGCCGACAACAGGGCCCTCAGTTTCGGGACGGACGCCGAAGTGTCGGTCTGGTGTACTCAGACGCACCGATACGTGGATTCTTTTCGCCACCACAACGCACCGATCTCGTCAGTTGCGGTGATAGGCCGGGGCAAAGAAGTCGTTTCGACAGCTGTAGACGGATCGCTGCGGGCCTGGAACCTCGATACGGCGGAGATCAGCCAAGACCTGCGCGGGCGTCCAGGCCCGCAGGTCACCGCGGGTTTCGGCGACGGGCGCCTGGTTCTATGGCGGGGGGAGACGGGCGCGTACGGTGTGTGGGATTCCGTCACGGGCAGGCGCCAATATTCCCTCGACAGCGATCGAGCAGACGTGACGCATCTGTCAGTGTTCGGTGATGGCCAGTGTGTCCTCTCCGCGAGCAGTGATGGGCGCATCATCCGTTGGTTCGACCCGGACGGCCGCCTCATGATGCACTTTCCTCGGCATGACGGTCCAATCACGGCCATGGCCGCCGGGGACCGCCTGGTCGCAACCGCAGGGGCAGACGGAGTCGTTCAGCTGGCGGATACCAAATCAGGCGAGCTACGGCACAGCCTTACGGAACATGGCGGGACTGTCACGGCGCTCGCACTGCCGACGGACGGCACAATGGTGTCGGCCGGCGAAGATGGCGTCCTCCGCGTCTGGGATGCACAGGACGGTACCCTTCATGCCCGGCTCGGAGCGCCCCGCGGTCGAGCCACTATCGCCCTCGCCTCAGTTTCTGGCGGCAGGTTTGTGGCCGCTGCGGATGGCCGCGGACTCGTCACGGTGTGGGACCCGGCTTTGCGACACGTGATCTGCGCGTATGACCTCAAACCTCAACTAGTCAGGCAGCTGGTCCCACTGGGAGATGACGGACTGTTGATCTGCACCTCCCATGAGCTGATCGTGTGTCAGTCGGTCGCAGAAGGCGGGTCGCGGCGGTCGCTGCGGTTGCCACATCACCCCGGCGCTTCGATCGCAGCACTCCATGGCGGGCAGACTCTCGTCACCGGGGGTGATGACGGCGTGTTGCGATTCTGGCGCATGGAGCAGCTGGATTCGCATGTCGCAATCCCGGCTCACGACGGGCGCATCGTGACCCTGGCCGCTGACGGCCTCGGCAGGATCGCAACTGGTGGAGCGCAGGGAGAGATCCGCTTGTGGGATTTCGCGGACCGAGCTGATCTTTTCAACACAGGGCTTCGTGACGGCCAGCACGTCGCTGACTGGACCGCGTTTCTCTTCGGGCGTGAAGACGCCGCGGTGTTTAGACGGAGGCAGCTGGCGGAGCACACGCCAGGGGCGGCTGTCCGCTCGTTGTTTGCTCGGTGCGGTGGCGTGCAGGTGCCGCTGGACGTCTTGGAACAACGAGAAGGGCAGACGGTCTTTCTGGTGACCACCCCTGACAAGAACTAGACCTTGACGACAGAAATCCCGACCCATTGGCGCGGGCGCTTTTGTGACTGGCAAGGCGGGCGACCGAAGGCATCGGTGGTGCCCCGTCGAGGGCGAGCGAAGCGTCCCAACGAAGCCAGGCGCGAAAGCGACCCGCAAATGGGTTGGGATTTCTGGCGGCGAGGTCTAGTCTTGAACCAACAGCCCCGTGGCGTAGCGCATCTCGTCGATGACGCCGTCCACTGTGGAGAGCCCGCCCATCCAGCCGACCAGGTTGGCAAACCAGATCTGCTGCAGCAGGAAGGCCAGGCGGTTGGCCTCGTCGTCGCCGGCTTCCGGGTTCAGCGGGGTGCCGTCGATGGCGGCGTTGATCAGGGCGCTGACGCGGGAGTGAAAGCGGGCGACCTTTTCGGTCAGCTCGGGCTCGCCGCTGGCGACGGCGCGGAGCACGGCGCGCGCGAAGTTGGGCTTGGCCAGGAAGTTGGTCGTGGCCAGGGCAAAGAACTGCCCGACGCGTTGGACGGCGCTGTCGCCCGGGATCGGGTGCTGGGACATGAGCGTCTCGAACTCGTCGGCGTCGCGCGTGAGAGCGGCGACCAGGATGTCCTCTTTGCTCTTGAAGCGCTTGTAGACCGTGCCCAGGGCGACGCCCGCGTGGGCTGCGACGTCGCGTAGGCGGACGGCTTCGAAGCCACCCTGTTCGGCGAGCTCTATCGCGGTCTCGACGATACGACGTGCACGTTCTTCCATGGGACGACTTTTAGTATGTGCCGCAGGGCGCGTCAATTGTCTTTGGGGGGCGCGACGAGGCCTTTGTCGACCAGGGCCTTATGCATCAGCGCGGCGAGGGCACGGTGGCCGGCGGCGTTCGGGTGGCCGTCGCCCTTGATGACGGCGTCTGCGCCCTCCAGTGCCGCTTCGACGTCAGCCCACGGCAGATTGACCGTGCCGAGGTGCTCCGTGAGCTCGGCGTGGGCCTGGGCGCCGGGCAGGAAGACCACTGTTGGGAATCCGGACGACGCGGAGAGTGTGCCCAGGCGGGTGAACGCGTCGAGCACGCCCTGGCGGGTGCCCTTGTCCACTTTGGCCGGGGCTGACGACTTCAGGCGGATGCGGACCCAGCGCAGCAGCGCGCTGTGGGCGACCAGCCAGCCGCCGAGGCCGCCCGTCTCGCCATAGACCATGGGCGGCTGATAGTCGTTGTCCTGCACCAGCACGATGGCCAGATCCGGCTCAAGCGGCAGGCCGGCGACCTGCAGGCGCCGCACCTCCTGCGCGGTGTTGTAGCCCGGGATCCCCAGATTCACCGTCTCCCAGTCGGGGCCCAGCAGATCGTCCAGCAGCGAGCAGAAGCACTCGTCCGCCTGCACGCCCCAGCCGAACGTGGTGGAGTCGCCGACGCAGAGCAATCGGCGGGTGCCGGGCGGCTTGGGCACCTCGATCGGGGCGTCGCGCAGCCCCTGCTCGGAGATGGCGACCTGCGTGGTCGGGATGCGCATGGCGACACCGGAGAAGTCGAACTCGGCGCCCGCGCGCAGGACGACGCCGAGCTCGGGATCGTCGCTCGGCGCGTACATCTGGTCGTGGACCGACGGCGGGACGATAAGCCGGATGACCAGCTCGACCGCCAGCAGCGTGATCAGCACGGAGGCCAGCGCCAGGCCGAGCTTGACCGCCAGGGGCTTGAGGCGGCTCACGGCTGGGACTGGCAGGGCGGGCCCGGCTGCGGCGCCTGGTAGACGCCGGCCTCGTCGTAGATCAAGCCCGCGTCCAGCGTCACGCCCGTCGCAAAGTGGTAGGCGTGGACCTTGCCGGCGGGCTCGCCGGTCTCGGGGTTGAAGTTCAGGCTGCTGGACGCGCCCTCCAGGTCGATGGACGGGGCGTTGCCCGAGACCAGCGCGGACGATGTGCCGGCGAAGGCGGCGGCGCCCACGACGACCTTGATGCCCTTGGTCAGCTTGGTCAGCCCCTGCGCCAGAGCGGTGCCCGTCACCGAGGTGTCGCCCAGCGTCGCGGCGGCGTAGGCCAGCGCGTAGGTGGCGTCGTAGGCGTTGGCGGTGAAGACGCCCGCGGGCTCGGACCACTTGGCCTCATAGGCCGACAAGAAGGCGCCGGCGGCCGGGCCCTCCGGATCTTCGACCGCGTACACGCCCAGAGAGTGGCACAGCAGATCCGTGTACTTGATCAGGCTGAGAAACACCGGGTCGCGCGCCGCGTGGTTCAGCAGCAGCTTCACGATGCCGCGCTCGTGCGCCTGGTTGACGAAGTTGGCGATGGGCTCGCTGAAGCCGATGACCAGGATGGCGTCCGGCTCGAAGACCTCGATGGCGTCCAGAGCCAGCTCCTGGTCGATGTTGCGCCCCTGCTCGTTGTAGGGGCGCGGCAGATAGTCGTTTTCGCAGTCGTTCTTTGGACACCAGTGCGACTCGAAGGCCTCGCGCATGCCGTTGCCGAAGACGTCGTTGGCGTGCACCAGCGCCACGCGCTTGGCGCCGGTGGCCAGCAGGTGGGCGGACATGGCGTGCGCCTCGACACCGTTGCTGATCGCGGTACGCCACAGCAGGCCGTCGTCCTGGAAGTGGGTGATGGCCGGAGACGTGGCCGACGGGCTGATCATCAGCAGGCCGCCGGCCTTGGCGACGTTGGTGAAGGCGTCCATTGTGGCAAAGCTGGTGGCCGCGCCGATCACGGCCGCGATGCCCTGCTCCACGAGGTGGGTGACCGTGAAGGTCGTGACCTGGGAGTCCCCTTGAGAGTCGCACGACAGCATGCCGAGCTTGCGTCCGCCGATGCCGCCCTCGCCGTTGATCTCGGCGACGGCCATGGCGACCGCGCGGTCCATGGGCAGCCCGTAGATCGCCAGCGGTCCTGTGCGCGGCAGCAGGGTGGACAGCAGCAACGCATCGCCCGACAGCGCCTCGGCCTCGGAGACGCCCAGCAGCAGGCACGGACCCAGTAGCGTGTCGATGTCTTTATCGGGTGCTGCCGGCGTATCCACGGCGATATCGACGCCCGCCGGACCGGTGTCTGGCGAGGGTTGCGTAACATCAGGCACAATCGCATCACCGACGCCCCCGACTTCCTCCGGGGGATCGGTGCACGCTGCGAGCAACAGCAGCACGATGACCGACTTTCTCATGGAGACGATGGTAGCGGATTCGGAGAGCCGTAGCACCCGGGCCGCCCTCGACCGGGGCCGAAAAACAACTGCACAGCTGGACCGCAGCAGCGCGGTTTCGGGGTCAATTCACCAGCGGGCGCCGACCGACTTTCTGTTACGGTCTGTCTCGTGGGTTAGCGACCGGGCCAGTGGGAAGGCGCGGAGAGTTTGGCGATGGGGTCGGGACGCTGCTGGGGAGTCAATCGTGGGAGCCGTTCGCCCGCGTTCGCGCCGTCTTCTTGTCATCAGCATTCTGTTTTTGGCCGGCTGTCCACAGGACGACTGTCCTGTCCCGGATCCGCCTGATCTGATCGGCGCGCCGGACGCTGATATCGGCGGCGCTGCTGACGTGCCGCCACCCGACGAGATCGACATCCCTGACGCCGGACCCGGGGTCGACGCGGACGCGTGGATCGACACAGCAACGGCGCCGGACGCGGCTGACGTGCCCGATGTGCCGGACACCAGCGACACGCCGCCGGTGCCGGACGCGGGGTGCACCGACGACAGCGACTGCATCGACACGAACCCCTGCACCATCGACAAGTGCTTCCAGTCGGCCTGCTACCACAGCCCGACGCCCGGCTGCGACCCGTGCGAGCTAGCTGCGACGGCGGAGGCGCTGCTGGAGATCTGTCCGCTAAGCGCACCGTGCAATGTGCCGACATGCGTGGTGTTCAACCCGGGGCCGGGCTCGACCGGTGTCGGCAAGTGTGAGTACGCGCCCCCGGAGTGCTCTGACGGCGACGTGTGCACGATCGACGCCTGCGATCCGGCCAAGGGGTGCGACTTCAAGCTGGAGAAAGGCTGCGTGCCCTGCGGTAGCGGCCAGACCAAGACGCAGGCGGACCAGTTCTGCGACAGCCAGCTGTTCTGTAAGGACGGCGCCTGCGACTTCTCGACCGGCAAGTGCGCCTTCGTAGACATCGACGTGGACGACCAGGACCCGTGCACGGTCGACTCCTGCGAGGAGGAGAGCGGCATCGAGCACCAACTGGCGTGCGACGGTCAGGGGTGCGGACCGTGCACCTGCAATGCGGATCCCGACGGCATCTGCGACGACGGGATCGCCTGCTCAAACGACTACTGCGACGCCAACAGCGGCATGTGCGTCAACGACTTGAAGCTGCTGTGCGACGACGAGGACAAGTGCACCATCGACTACTGCGACGCGGACTCACAGGCGTGCGTCAACAAGCCCGACTACGTGACCTGCCCCAGCTTGAAGCCGTGCACGCCGGGCGCGTCCTGCGACGACGACAACCTGTGCACCGTGGACTACTGCGACACCGACGTGGGGCTGTGCTCCAACACGCTCATCAACTGCAACACGGGGTCCAATCAGTGCGAGGTCGGCAGCTGTGACGCGGAGCCCACGTCGTCCAGCTACGGCAAGTGCGTGTACACGGCCAAGGTCTGCGACGACGGGGACGACTGCACCGAGGACTCTTGCAGCCCGTTTGGCGGATGCCAGTACGAGCCCGTCCCGTCGTGCCAGCCGCCGGTGCCCGTCTGTGATGATAAGAACGAGTGCACCGTCGACGTTCTGGTGGCCACCGATGACGGGTTCTACTGCCTGTTCAAGCCGATCGACTGCGACGACGGCAACCTCTGCACCGACGAGACCTGCGACCCCAAGGCAGGGTGCCAGCTGTCGTTCAAGGTGTGCGCCGACGGCGACAACTGCACCGTCGACTCCTGCCATCCCGCAACGGGCTGCGTTTTTGACGCGGTCGACTGCGATGACGGGTCGGTCTGC
Organism: uncultured Myxococcales bacterium; assembly: GCA_964545715.1. Lineage (GTDB taxonomy): Bacteria > Myxococcota_A > UBA9042 > CAZJHX01. Next base: position 68,338 of record CAZJHX010000001.1, on the reverse strand, counting down.
ACGGTCGACCTCTGCTCGCAGGAGGACGGCGGCTGCCCACCCAAGCCGGTGAACTGCAGCGACGGCGACGCGTGCACCGTCGACGCCTGCGATCCCGTGGAGGGCTGCCTGCACACCCCCATCGACTGCGACGATTTGAAGCCCGAGGGGTGCTTCTTCACGTCCTGCAGCGCCGCCGCCGGCTGCTCGTTCTTGTCCTGCGACACCTGCGACGCCGACGCCGACTGCGACGACGGCAACAGCTGCACCGACGACTCCTGCGCGATCGCTGTGGGGCAAACCAAGGGGACCTGCCAGGCCACACCCAAGCTCTGCGACGACGATGACCCCTGCACCGACAACTTCTGCAACCCAAACACCGGAGAGTGCGCCTTTCCGCCGACAGACTGCACCGACGGTGAGCTGTGCACCAACGACCTGTGCCTGAGCAATGTGGAGGGCGGCTGCGTCCATACGACCAAAGTGTGCGACGACGACAACGCCTGCACCATCGACCTGTGCAACGCCCAGACCGGCGGCTGTCAGCACCTGGCCAAAACGTGCGACGACGGCGACCCGTGCACGCTGGATCCCTGCGCACCCGGCGTCGGCTGCCAGAACGTGCCGTTGCAGTGCGATGACGGCAACGTGTGCACCCAGGACTCTTGTGACCTCAAGTCCGGGGGCTGTGTGCACACCGGGCTTCAATGTGACGACGGCAACCCCTGCACCATCGATCCGTGTGACCCGCTGGGCGGCTGCTACTACCCGCCGAAGGCGTGCGATGACGGCGATCCGTGCACAATCGACAGCTGCAACGCGATTACGGGAGCCTGCATCAACGCGCCGATCGCGTGCGATGACGCCAACCTGTGCACGGTCGACTTCTGCGTGGACGGCACGTGCGTGTTCAAGGCCAAGAACTGCAGCGACGGCAACGCGTGCACCCAGGATCAGTGCAACGGCGTGAACGGAGAGTGTGTCCAGGTGCCGATCGACTGCAACGACAACAGCAGCTGCACCGACGACCTGTGCGACCCGAACAGTACGGCCGCGGACGGCTGCGCCTATCTGGCCAAAGACTGCGGGGACGGGGATCCGTGCACCAAGGACACCTGCAGCGAGGAGATCGGCTGCGTCAACGAGAACACCTGTGTGTGCACCAAAGACGCGGACTGCGATAACAGCAACGCGTGCACCTCGGACGTGTGCACGGCGGGTGAGTGCGGGTCGACCCTGAAGGACTGTGGTGACGCCGACCTGTGCACTGCCGACACCTGCAACCCGCTGACCGGTGAGTGCAGCAACACACCCACGCCGTGTTTCGACGGCAATGCCTGCACGGTGGGCGGCTGTGACCCGGACACCGGCTCATGCGTGTACGCAACAGTCGACTGCGACGACGGCGACGAGTGCACGCAGGACTTCTGCAACCCGGAGACGGGGACCTGCTCCAGCGTCCCGAAGGTCTGCAACGACGGCGACCTGTGCACACAAGACACGTGCAGCGCCGGCGCCGGCTGCGTCCACACGCCAAAGACCTGCGACAACCAGGACGCATGTACGATCGGCGCGTGCAACGTCAACACCGGCCTGTGCCAGCAGACCAAGCCGCCCTGCCCCGACGGCGGGCCGTGCACAGCCGACAAATGCGACCCTCAATTCGGGTGCTATTACCCACCGGACGACTGCGACGACGGCAACGCGTGCACACTGGACAACTGCGACCTGGAGACCGGCTGCATCCACACACCCAAAGCGTGCAGCGACGCCAACCCCTGCACCGTAGACACCTGCGACGGCGGTACCGGCAACTGCCAGTTTCCAGCGGTCGGTTGTGACGACGGCAACGCCTGCACGGCGGACCAGTGTCAGCCCGTGGACGGAGCACCGCAGTGCAGCAACACGCCCATCGACTGCGACGACGACGACGTGTGCACCACGACCGGCTGCAACGCGGCGAGCGGCTGCGTGACAAACGCCAAGGACTGCGACGACGGTGACGCCGCCACCATCGACGCCTGCGTGCCGGGCGTGGGCTGCGTTCACGTCACTGAGTTCGATGTCTGCAAAGTCGACGCGGACTGCCCCAGCGACGGGAATCTATGCACCGACGAGGTGTGCGATGCGGGCACCTGTCAGTTCGATGCCGTGATCTGCGACGACGGCAAGCCGTGCACGATCGACTTCTGCAACCAGGCGACCGGCGCCTGCGCGGTCAAGGCCAAGGACTGCGCAGATGGCGATCTCTGCACCGTCGACGCGTGCGACGCCGTCACGGGGCAATGCGCCAACATCGCCGTTGTCTGCGACGACAAGGTCGCGTGTACGCTGGACCTGTGCGTCCCGGCGCTTGGAGCCTGCAGCCACCCGCCCAAGACCTGCGACGACGCCGACATCTGCACCGAGGACGTGTGCGATCCCGACACGGGCGCCTGCGCCAACACGCCCGTGGTGTGCGACGACGGAAACCCGTGCACCGTGGACAGCTGCAACGGCGGCACGGGCGCGTGCGAGGCCAAACCCAAAAGCTGCGACGACGACAACGCGTGCACGGTGGATCAGTGCGACCCGGGCACCGGAGCGTGTGTGTACCTCACGAAGTCGTGCGAGGACTTCAGCTTGTGCACCCTGGACCTGTGCAAGCCCAAAAGCGGCTGCCATAACCCGCCGGCCCCGTGCGACGGCGACGGGCTGTGTGCGCCCGGCCTCTGCAATCCCCTGACCGGCGCCTGCGTCGTGCAGGACGTGGTTTGCGAATCGGACGGTGACCCGTGCACAGTGGATGCCTGCGACCCGGCGACCGGCGCCTGCGCGTATGTCGGGCTATGCGACGACGGCGATCCCTGCTCTGTGGACATGTGCACCCCGGAGACCGCCGAGTGCACGTACGCGGCCAAATGCGATGACTCTGACCCCTGCACGGTCGACGTCTGCGACCAGGACGGCGCCTGCACCACCGTGCCGACGTGCGACGACGGCAACCCGTGCACAACCGAGACGTGCTCGCCCGAGGCGGGGTGCGCCTACGAGTGGAGCTGCGAGCTGCCCGACACGCCCTGCGCCCAAGACGCGGTGTGCGTGGCGCTTGTCACGAGCGAGAGCGGCCAAATCGACTACTGCGCGGGAGCGCATTGTGGCACGGACGGCTTCTGCAAGGTCACGCCGGTCAACTGCCAGGACGAGAACGCGTGTACCTTCGACCAGTGCATCAACCTGCCGGCGGGCAGCGACTGCGTACATAGCGTGAAGTCGTGCGAGGACGGCGACCTGTGCACCGCGGACCCCTGCGATCCGCCGACGGGTACCTGCAGCCACGACAAGAAGACATGCGATGACGGGCTGAAGTGCACCGTCGACTCCTGCAACCCCGCAACCGGCGCGTGCGTGTTTTCGCCGCTGCCGTGCGCGGATGGCGACGCGTGCACCTTCGACGTGTGCAACGCCGAGACGGGAGAGTGCGTCAGCAAGCCGCTCTTCTGCGACGACGGCGACGTCTGTACCAGTGATGCGTGCGATCCGGCGACGGGGACGTGCGTGAACGCGGCGACCTGCGACGACGGCGACCCGTGCAGCATCGACCTGTGCGACCCGGCGACCGGCGCCTGCCAGTTCATGGACAAGACCTGCGACGACGGCGACATCTGCACCCAGGACACCTGCGATGTGGGGACGGGCGAGTGCATCTTTGCCGCCGAGGCCTGCAACGACGGAGACCCGTGCACGGTGGGCGCGTGCAACCCGGCCAACGGGGCCTGCCAGTACACGGCCAACCCCTGCGACGACGGCAAGGCGTGCACGGCCGACGGGTGCTCACAGCAGACGGGCTGCACGCACACCGCGCTGGAGTGCGATGACGGCAACAGCTGCACGACCGAGGCGTGCAATCCGCTGACCGGGGCGTGTGACGTGGCGCTGATCAGCTGCGATGACGGGGTGCCCTGCACGGCGGACGTCTGCGTGCCTGACAGCGGCTGCTCGAACCTGCCCAAGGACTGCGACACGGGCAATCCGTGCGTGATCGGAGCCTGTAACCCCGACTCGGGCGACTGCGAGAACACGCCGGCCCCATGCGACGACGGCATCGCGTGCACGATCGACAGCTGCAACCCGCTGACGGGCGCGTGCGAGACCGCGCTGAAGGTGTGCGACGACAACGACGCGTGCACCCAGGATACGTGCGATCTGGCGACCGGCGCCTGCGAGCACCAGCCCAAGAGCTGTGATGACGACAACCCGTGTACGACGACGCTGTGTGTGCCGGCGACCGGGTGCATCGTACAGCCCGTGATCTGCTCGGACTCGAACCCGTGCACGATCGACCTGTGCGACCCAACCGACGGCTGCCAGTTCCTGGGAACGGACTGCAACGACGGCAACGCCTGCACGGTGGACACCTGCGACGACAGCGGCGAGTGCCAGTACAAAGCGGTCACATGCAACGACGGGGACGTGTGCACCGCTGACAGCTGCCACATCGCGCTGGGCTGCGTGTTCGAGGCCAAATGCGACGACAAAAACGCGTGCACAAAGGACCTTTGCGACGCGTCGGGGGGCTGCACATACCAGCCGATCGTCTGCGTGGACGGCGACAACTGCACCTTGGACCTGTGTGACGCTGCAGACGGGTGCATCTTCCCCCCGGCGTGCAACGACGGAACCCCGTGCACCACCGACTTCTGTAACGGCGCGACGGACCCGGGCACGTGCCTGTTCGAGCCCAAGAGCTGCGACGACGGCAACCCGTGCACCGTGGACACGTGCGACTTTGCGACGGGGGGGTGCCTGTACACCACGTTTGCATGTGATGACGGCGACGCATGCACCCTGGGCACGTGCGTGGAGGGTGGCGGCGGCCTCTGCGACTTCAAGCCTGCGTGCGATGACGGCAACCCCTGCACACAGGATAAGTGCGACCCGGTGACCAAGACGTGCAGCAATCCGTCGATCAGCTGCGACGACAACAATGCGTGCACGCAGGACCTGTGCAACTCGCTGACGGGTGCGTGCTTCTTCTTGCCCGTGAGCTGCGACGACGACAGCGCCTGCACCACCGACAGCTGCGACATCGGGACGGGCTGTGCGCACGCGCCGATCACGTGCGAGGACGAGAACATCTGCACTATCGACTACTGCGACGCGGCCAAAGGGTGCGTCTTTGTGCAGACGGGGGACTGCCCGTGTGATCCGGGGACACCTTCCTCCTGTGACGACAAAAACGCCTGTACGACGGGCGAGTGCGTGCCGACCCCGGGCGGCGGCGGCAGCTGCAAGTTCGAAAGCCTGGTCTGTGACGACGGCGATCTGTGCACCGTGAACAGCTGCGACAGCGCGATCGGATGCGTCTTTGCGGCCAAGGGGTGTCTGGACGACAACGCCTGTACGTTGGACCAATGCGACCTCACCAGCGGAGACTGCATCAACGCGCCCAACCCGTGCGACGACCAGAACGCGTGCACGACCGACCTGTGCGATGCCGCCGCGGGCTGCTCCCACGTCTACGCGTGCGACGACGCCGACGCATGCACCATCGACGCCTGCGACACGGTCACCGGCTGCACTCACACGGACAAAGACTGCTCGGACGGCATCGCCTGCACGCTGGACGTGTGCGACAAGGCGGCCGGCCAGTGCTCCAACCCCCCGGACCCGTGCATCGACGACAACGCGTGCACCTGGGACGGGGTTTGCGACGCCCAGGACGGCTGCGTCTTCGTTCCGCTCAAGGACGGCAAGGCCGTCTGCGACGACGGCGACCCGTGCACGGCCGACACCTGCGATCCCACGGCGGGCTGCACAAACGCCCCGCTGTGCGATGACAGCAACGCGTGCACGCTGGACACCTGCGATGCGGCGCTGGGGTGCGCTCACGTCCAGATCGCGTGCCAGGACGCCAACCCGTGCACCGTGGACGCGTGCCTGCCGGCGGTGGGCTGCGTGTTCAACCCCAAGAACTGTGGGGACGCCAACGCCTGCACGGTGGATAAATGCGACGTGACGAGCGGGCTGTGCAGCCACACGCCGGCGGTCTGCAACGACGGCAACGCCTGCACGACGGACAGCTGTGACGTGGCGCTGGGGTGCGTGGCGGCGCCGGTGGACGTGGCGACGGTGTGTGATGACGAGATCCCGTGCACCAAGGACCTGTGCGACCCGATCGCGGGCTGTCAAAACGTGCCCCAGGCCAGCTGTCCCTGTCCGGGCGGCACCGATGCCGAGTGCGACGACGGGGACGCCTGCACGCTGAGCGTGTGTGATCCCGCGACGCTCATCTGCGCCCAGGGGGCTGTGACGTGCAGCGACAACGATCCGTGCACGGTCGACTTCTGCGACAGCGACCAGGGGTGCCTGCTGCAGCCGGTCCAGTGCAATGACGGGCAGGTGTGCACAGCGGACAGCTGCGATCAGGCCACGGGGCTGTGCCAACACCAGGCACTGAACTGCGACGACCTGGATGCCTGCACAATCGACGTCTGCGAGCCGTCGCTGGGGTGCATCAACCTGTACGACTGCGATGACAGCGACGTGTGCACCGAGGACACGTGCGATCCGGTCGCGGGGTGCGCCAACACGATCGTCATCAGCTGCGACGACGGCGACAAGTGCACCGCCGACAAATGCAACCGCCAGACGGGCGAGTGCAGCAACGCCCCGGTCGACTGCGACGACGGCGACGCGTGCACGGCGGACGGGTGCAAGGCGGAGGACGGCTCCTGCACGCACACCGCGATCACCTGCGCGGACGACGATAAATGCACGCTGGACAGCTGCGATCCGGCCGCCGGCTGCGTGTTTGCGGATAAGTGCGACGACAGCAACCCGTGCACCGTGGACGCCTGCGAGACGGCGACTGCGGGGTGCACGTACACGGCCAACGCCTGTGTGGACCTGGTGGACGGCACACAGATCCCAAACCTGTGCACCGACGACTCCTGCGACCCCGCGACCGGCTGCGTCCACACGCTGAAGGACTGCGATGACAAAGCGGCGTGCAGCGTGGAGACGTGCTCGGTCATTACGGTGGATGGAGTCCACGGCGCCCAGTGCAGCAGCGCACCGGTCGACTGCGACGACAAGAGCGTGTGCACGGTGGACACCTGCGATGACGCCACGGGCTGCAGCAACGCGCTCATCGACTGCAGCGACGGCATCTACTGCACGACCGACCTGTGTGACCCGAGCAGCGGCTGCAGCAACGTGCCGATCGCCGGCTGTCCACCGCTGGGCCCGTCGTGCCAGTCCCACGCTGACTGCGACGACGGCAGCCTCTGTACCAACGACGGGTGCGTCGCGGGAAGCTGTCGCAACGTGCCGATCACCTGCGCGGACGGCGACGTGTGTACCGACGACCTGTGCAGCCCGCTGGTGGGTTGCGTCTTCAACGCCAAGAGCTGCGCCGACGACGACGTCTGCACCGAGGACTCCTGCGCGGGTGACGGCGCCTGCATTCACGTGCCCGCGCTGTGCGACGACGGAGACAAGTGCACCTCCGACACGTGCACAGCCCCGATCGGCTGCGTGTTTGTGTACAGCTGCGACGACAAGAGCGCCTGCACGTTTGACCTATGCGACCCGACCGAGGGCTGCGTGCACCTGGACAAGGACTGCTCGGACGCAGATGCCTGCACGACCGACCTGTGCAATCCGACGTCCGGGGCGTGCCACTACGAGCCGGTCACCTGCGACGACGGCGACCCGTGCACCGTGGAGACGGACGACGAGGGGGCGCCCATCTGCGACACCCAGGACGGGTGCGTGTACAAGGCGCGCAGCTGCGACGACGGCGATCCCTGTACGACGGATGCATGCGACTCTCAAACGGTGGACGGCTGCGTCAGCACCGATGCATGCGACGACCAGAACGCATGCACCACCGACAGCTGCAACGCCGTAACGCTGTGCTCGCACGGGCAGGTGACCTGCGACGACAAGAACCCGTGCACCGTCGACACGTGCGACCCCGCCAGTGGCTGCGTCTTTGTGCCCAAGACGTGCGACGACGGCAACGCCTGCTCAACGGACGTGTGCGATCCGGTCAGCGGCTTCTGCTCGCACGCGCCGCTGGACTGCGACGACAACAGCGCGTGCACGCTGGACCTGTGCGACCCGCAGCAAGGCTGCGCAAATCTGCTGGTGAGCTGCGACGACTCCGACGCGTGTACAACTGACGGATGCGTGGCGGCGTCCGGGTGCTTCCACGCACCGATCAGCTGCAACGACGGCAACGACTGCACGACCGACAGCTGCGAGCCCGGCGCCGGGTGCCAGAACACGCCGGCGCCCTGCACGGACGCCAACCCCTGCACGGATGATGTGTGCACCCCGGGGCTGGGCTGCCAGCACCCGCTCAAAGACTGCGACGACGGCAAGGCCTGCACCATCGACACGTGCCATCTGTCGCTGGGGTGCGTCCACACGCCGATTCCCGGTGTGCCGTGCCCGTGTGATGTCGACGCGGACTGCAGCGACAACGACGCCTGCACCAACGATGTGTGCGTCAACAGCCCCAGCGGCAAGGTGTGCCAGTTCAACGCCAAGGCGTGTGAGGACGGCGACCCGTGCACGCTGGGCTTCTGCGTCAACGGCGGGTGCCAGCAGGTGGCCAATCCGTGCCTGGACACGAACGCGTGCACCATCGACGGGTGCGGGGCGACGGGCTGTACACACACCTTTGACCCGGCGTGCGACCCGATCTGCCAGACCGCCGCGGACTGCGCGGTGCTGCTGGAGGGCAAGCCCTGCTCGGTGGCGACCTGTCCGGTGGCGGGCGGCACCTGCCAGGTGGCGGCCAAAGAGTGCGACGACAACAACGCGTGCACCATCGACGTGTGCGATCCCGGCGCGGGCGGGTGCGTGTCGACGGCGATCGAGTGCGACGACAACAGCGACTGCACGATCGACCAATGCAGCAACGTGGACGGCAGCTGCATGTTTGAGCTGATCGTGTGCAACGACGACAACCCGTGCACCATCGATACGTGCGTGCCGGACGAGGGCTGCACGACGACGCCGGTGGACTGCTCGGACGTCGACGCGGAAGGCAACGCCCTGCTGTGCACGTTGGACACGTGTGATCCGGGGACGGGCGAGTGTCTGAACACGCCCCTGTCCTGCAGCGACGGCCTTCTATGCACGATCGACCAGTGCGACCCGGTCACGGGGGGGTGCGCCTTCTCGCAGAAGTCCTGCGACGACAGCAACGCCTGCACCGACGACTACTGCAACCCATTCACGGGGGCGTGCGAGAGCGTACCCAAGACGTGCAACGACCCGGATCCGTGCACGGTGGACAGCTGCGACCTGCAAACCGGGCTGTGCGCGTTTCTGCCGATCAGCTGCAACGACGGCAACAACTGCACGCAGGACAGCTGCACTGGCGGCGTCTGTGAGCACACGCCACTGAACTGCGAGGACGGGGACGCGTGCACCATCGAGTTCTGCGATGCGGCGTCGGGGCTGTGCAAGCTTGCGGCGCTCAACTGCGACGACAAGAACGCGTGCACGACCGACAGCTGCGACCCGGCGACAGGCGAGTGCCAGTTTGTGCCCAAGGACTGCTCGGACGGCAACAAGTGCACGATCGATACGTGCGACCCGGTGACTGGCGCCTGCGCCTTCGCTGTGGACACATGCGATGACGCGGACTGGTGCACCCTGGACGCGTGCAATCCGATGCTGGGGGAGCTGGACAAATGCGTGAACACGCCGATCGGCGGAAACTGCGGCAACCCGTGTCAGTTGTCCGCCGAGTGCGACGACAACAACGCGTGCACGACGGACCTGTGCTTTGGCGGGCTGTGCATAAACGCGCCGATGAAATGTGACGACGGCATCGTGTGCACGCTGGACTTCTGCAATCCGAGCACGGTGCAGTGCGAGTTTCAGCTGTTGGCGGGGTGCGAGGAGCTGTGCCCGTTCTCCGACTGTGACGACTGCAACCCGTGCACTGAGGACGTGTGCCACGAGTCGGGCACGTGCGTGTGGGATCCGGAGCCGGAGTGCACGTCGTGCAACAGCGACCTGGACTGCCAGCCGCAACACCATCCGGCGGCGGTCGCGACCGGCCAGGTGAACTTCTGCAAGGTCGGCAGCTGCCAGGTCACGGGCGCCGGAAAATGCCCGGGGGCCGGCAAGTGCGTGTGGGAGGACAAGGTCTGTCACGACGCCAACATCTGCACGCTGGACCTGTGTGAGCCGTCGAGCGGCTGCCAATTCCGCACGGCGGGCGACGCCAACGGGGACGGGCTGATCGACTGCGACACGGGCTGTGACGAAGACGCCGACTGCTTTGACGGAAACCCGTGCACCAAGGACGGCTGTGAGCTGACGACCAACGCATGCTTCTTCTTGCCCGTGGCCTGCGACGACAGCGACCTGTGCACGTTCGACATGTGCGATCCCACGAGCGGCGAGTGCGTCAATACACCGGACGTGACCTGCGCGGGCGGCGGCAGCGCGTGCAAGACCGAGGCGGACTGCGATACGGGCAACAAGTGCGTGTGGTTTGGGTGTGCGCCGGAGGACGCCGGGGGCGGCTGCCTGTACGAGCAGGTGGCGTGCAACGACTACAACCCGTGCACCACGGACACGTGCGACCCGGCAGTGGGGTGCGTGTACACCCAGGCCGACGACAGCTGTCAGCCACCGCAGTGCGCGACCACCGCGGACTGTGACGACGACAACGCCTGTACCAGCGACGCGTGCGTCTTCGGCAAGTGCATTCACGAGCCGGTGGCCGACTGTCCCAAGGTCTACTGCAAGGCGGACGCGGAGTGTGTCGACGCCCTGACCTGCACCATCGACGCGTGCCTGCCGATCGGAGAGTGCGAGAGCAAGCCGGTGTTGTGCCAGTCGGGTCTGGGCTGCCAGTTCTTCTACGGCGAGTGCGTGGAGGGGTACGGGTGCGAGTTCAACACCAACTTCAACTGTGAGGCGCCGTGCAACAGCGACGCGGACTGCGCGTCGGCGGACCTGTGCTACGCCAGCGAGTGTGTGGAGGGGTCCTGCGAGATCGCGCTGGTGGACGCCATTCCGCCGGACGACGACGCGCCGGCGCCGACCTATTGCACGGACTTTGACGAGTGCACCGTTGATGTGTGCAACCCGCTGACCGGCAAGTGCGAGTATGTGCCCGACCCGGCGTGCGTTGGCAGTTGCACGACGGATGCCGACTGCCCCGATCTGGGGATCGCGACCTGCGCGCCGCCGAAATGCGCCGCCGGTGCGTGCACACAGAGCATCCTGCCATGTCAGGACTTTGACCCGTGCACGTCGGACGCGTGTGACGGCGCAACCAAGCAGTGCGTCTTCACGGCGGTGGCGGGCTGCCTGGGCTGCGCAACGGACAGCGAGTGCGACGACGGCAACGCGTGCACCGAGGACGCGTGCGACGACGGCGACTGCACCTTTACGGATATCGACAACTGCCTGCCGTGCACAAGCAACTCGGACTGCATCCCGGAGGCCAAGGTGTGCGCGTACGGGCTGTGCGACCAGGGCTCGGGCAAGTGCAAGACGCTGACGATCCCCGACTGCATTCCCTGCGACCCGGCTGCGACCGGAGACGAGGTCAAGGCGGTCTGCGACGACGGCATCGCGTGTACGGTGGACACCTGCCACCCGACCTTCTGCTTCTGCGAGCACGTCACCGATCCGACGCAGTCCGGCTGCCCGGGCACGCCGTGCACGACCAACAACGTGTGCGAGGACGGCGACCCTTGCACGCTGGACTCCTGCGACTTTGCGGCGGTGGACGAAGAGGGCAGCCCGGCGCCCAAGTGTGACCACCAACCCGCAACGGAGACCGCGATCGATGTGTGCCCCAAGGCCTGCACGGGCGCCATGGACTGCTACGACCAGGACGCGTGCACGATGGATGCGTGCGACGTGAGCACGGGAACGTGCGTGTGGACGAAAGTGGACTGCGTCGACGGGCTGGCGTGCACGGTCGACCACAAGTGCGAGCCGACCCAGGGCTGCGTGTTTGAGCCGGTGACGAGCTGCAGCGCCGACTGCGCGACCAACGCGGACTGCGACACCGGCTTGAAGTGCCTGCAGGGCATCTGCGACGGGGGCACGTGCAGCGTGGTGGAGGTGGTCTGCAACGACGGACTGCCCGACACGCAGGACTTCTGCAACGCGGACACGGGCAAGTGCGAGAGCGTCACGTACGAGGGCTGGACCGGGTGCACCGAGGACGACGACTGCGACAACGGCAACGAGTGCCAGGAGCACTTCTGTACCAGCGTGGGGACGTGCGCGTACGCGCCGATCGAGTGCGAGGACCACGCGGCGTGCACCGTGAACAGCTGCGACCCGGTCACCGGCTGCAAATTCAGCGTCATCGCCGGCTGCAACGCGGCGTGCGTGAACGCGGACGCGGACTGCCACGACAGCGATGCGTGCACCGTGGACCTGTGCAGTGACGGGGTCTGCTCCAACACCTACGACCCGAACTGCGCCAAAAAGACGTGCGTCAAGGACATCGACTGCACGGACGACAACGCGTGCACGTGGAGCCGGTGCGTGGATGGGTATTGCGCCACCAATCCGGTGCTCTGCCAGGACGGCAAGCCGTGCTCGACCCAAGTGGTAGGACAAGACGAGGTCGAGGAGGAGGGCGGCTCAGCCCCGCCGGACTGCGACGTGTCGACGGGCTGCAACTTCCTGCCGGACCTCGAGTGCAGCGCGCTATGTCTGTCGGACGCGGACTGCGACACCGGCCATCCGTGCGCACCGGGCGTGTGCAACCCGGCGACAAATGTGTGCGAGGTCACGCCCGTCGTATGCCCCAGCGACGCAAACCCGCTGACGCTGGAGGTCTGCAACGACGCGACCGGCACGTGCAAGTCCGTGCCGGTGACCACGCCGGTCGTCTCGCCGTGCGCGGAAGACAGCCACTGCGACGACGGCGATGCCTGCAACGACAACGACTGCATCGACGGGGGCTGCGTGTTCGCTCAGGTGAGCTGCGACGACTCCGATCCGTGTACCATCGACTCCTGCGACCCGGCGGCGGGCTGCGTCTTTACGGTCGTCCCGGGCTGCCAGGGCTGCGCCAAGGACTCGGACTGTGAGACCTGGTCGCAGTGCTTTGTCGACACCTGCGACACGGCCACGGCGCAGTGCCAGCACATCGCGATAAAAGACTGTCAACCGTGCGACAAGGACCAGGAGGACGTCGACTGCAACGACGGCGACCCGTGCACGCTGGACAAATGCGCCCAGGACGGCAGCTGCTTCTACCTGCCCAGCTGCGAGACCCCGAGCTGCACCAACGACAGCCAGTGCATCGACAACGATCCGTGCACCGTCAATCGCTGCACCAACGACGTGTGCTCCTACACCAAGGCGGCCTGCAAGGACGGCAACCCGTGCACGATCGACGGCACGGCGCTGTGCGATCCCAACCAGCCCTACTGCGCGCATCACGAGGACCCGACCTGCGGCGGACTGACCTGCCTGACCGACGACGACTGCCCCGCGGGCGACTGGAACCCGTGCTACGTGGGCAAGTGCTCGCTGACCGGCCAGTGCTCGGTCACCCTGACCAGCTGCAACGACGGCGATCCCAAAACCAAAGACTACTGCGACCCGGTGACCGGCGAGTGCGTCTACGTCCCGTACGCGGGCAATTGGGTCGGCTGCGTAGACTCGCCCGAGGGCGATCCGCTGTGCGATGACGGCGACCTGTGCACCCAGGACGACTGCGAGGGCGGCCAGTGCACGTACGCGATCATCGCCTGCACGGACTTCGACATCTGCACCACCGACGCCTGCGATCCGGTCGACGGCTGCGTGTTCACGGCGCTGGATCCCTGCCCGGGCTGCGACGTGGACCCGGACTGTGACGACGGCGACGCGTGCACCGACGACTTCTGCGGGACAAACGGCGCCACACCGACCAACTGCATCAACGTGCCGAAGGACCCGACGGAGTTCCCGCAGTGCCCTTAGGCGGTCGGCGGCACGGCGCTGCATAGCGCAGCGAACGTTGCGATGCGTTGGTTGTCCGAGCCTACGAGATCGGCCAACCAGCGACGAACATACTCCCGATCGAAGTCCGCGCCGCCATGTTCGAGCATGGCTCGCACGTCCTCGTGATCCTTGCTGCGGTCGAACAGCATCTTGAACACGGTGAGATCCTCCGCCGACCAGACCGGCACCTGACGGCCTCGAAATGGGACCGTGCAGCGCCTCACCTGTGCCGCTTCGTAGAAGTCGAACGGCTCCGATGGCACAAACAAGTCCACCCGCGTACGGCCCGCCCGCAGCACTACCAGCCCGACCTCCTCAGCGTCACGCCGAGCGGTGCTTGGAACGTGGTCGATTCCAGCCTGCCGAAGTCCGTCGGCAACCTCTTGTATACGGCTGGGCGGTACGAAAACGGTCAGATCCACATCCGCGGTCGCACGCGGCTCCCGCCAGTAGGCGAGCGCGAACGCGCCGCCCAGCGCATAGTCTGTGCCTGTACTATCGAGATGGTCCACAATGGCCTCGATCAGGCCGACCAGGGAATCGGGCTCGGTCACGCTCGTCCAGTCTCGACGAGGCGCCGCCAGAGTGCGACAGCCTCCGGCGCCCTCTCTGTCGGTGGAACCGGGCCACGGGCATCCGTCAGGGCGTCGGCCAGATCCAGCAGTCGAATCAGAGCCACCTCGTGATCCTGGTGTGTGCAACGCTGATGATCGGCAGCTCGTTCGCGGGCCAGGACTTTGCGCTGGCTATCGATTCGAGCGAGGAGCGACGCGGACATGGCTGGATCGTACCGCGCGCACGGCGCATCGTCCACGCAGGTTAGTCGTAGGTAATTACGTACGAGCTCATCCAGATGCTGCCGCCGTAGCCCGGATCGCCCTCTTTGTGGGGCTTGCCGTCCAGCATGCCGATGTAGCTGATCGTGGTGGTCGGTGACGTGACCGCCGTGATGTCCGCGACAAACGGGGTCACGTCTTTGCCCGGACACCAGCCGCCGCGGCCGATGGTCCAGGTGCCGTATTGATTGGGGACCGTGCCCTCGCTGACCTGCTTGGCGCAGCCGTAGTAGTCGTTGATGTATTTGTGCGAGTGGGCGAACTCGGTGCCGTCGATCGTGAAATGGTGGGTGTGGTTGCAGAACTCGGCGCAGTTGTGGGGCATGCCGCCGAAGCCGTGGCCGGTGATGAACGCGAAGATCTCCGCGTGCTTTGTGGCGTCGGGGATGGTGACGTCCTTTGGCTCTTTGTTGCTGCCGTAGCCCGGGCCGAAGCCGCCACCCGTAAAGATCTTCTGCACGGTGCGCGCGCGATGGGGCTTGCCGCGGTTGGAGAAGTTCAGGTGCACGGTTGTCGTGTACGGGTAGCTGCCTTTGAACTTGAAGCGGGTCTTGCCGCCGGCGTCCAGCAGGGGCAGGAAGGCGCTGGCGTCCATCACCCAGCGCCCTTCGCGGTGATAGGTGGTGATCCAGCGCGCGATCTCCCACTGCTCGTTGCATTGGCAGGCGTTGAAGCCCGTGCCGTCGCCCTTACACACCTTGTCGGCGTCGCGCGGGTCGGCCTGGCCGGGGACGTGGCACTTGCAGGGCAGCGTGTCAGCCGCGACCGCCTCGACCGGTAGAACCTCGGGCTGGTAGCCCTCGCAGACCGCGTCGTCGCCGCAGTCGATGTCCGCCGTGCATGTCGACTCATCGGGGCACGTGCCCGGGACCTCTTCGGCGGCCTCGACGGCTTTGACCTCCCCCTGGCACGGCTTCTCGGCGTCGGCGTTCTCGTCCTCCACGGGCCGCTCTCGCACGTTGATGAACGCCTTGTAGTCCCACTCGAAGCAGCTTTGGTCGGAGTGCTGGTCGCAGTATTGGCTGAGATCGATCTCCAGCGTGTCAAACGTGGCCAGCTCCTCTTTGGACGGCAGGTCCACCATCACGTCCGCCCCGTTGACCTTCTCCTGATCGTACATCGTGACGGTCGTCTGGGCGCCCTTCCACGCCTCCTTCTCCCGCATCAACTCAAAGTTGTAGTAGGCCGCGGGATACTGCAGGTGCTTCAAGATGGGCGTGCTCTGAACGAGCGAGAGCAGCCCGACCGGCCGCAGCCGTTGAAAGCGGTCGATGGCAAACGACATGACGGGGGTGCCCTGCAGTTTGGCGCTCATCCAGTTAGACAAGCTCCACGCGCTGGTCGTCACGTAGTGGATGCGGCGGCGCCAGTGACATTCCAGGGCCCGCCCGCGGATCACGCCCAGCTTGGTCAGCACCGGGTCCAGCTGTTCTTTCATCTTGCTGACCAGCGCGGCCGAGTCGTCCTCCCCGGCGGCGTTGGTGTACGCCATGAAGAAGTAGTGGACGTTTTGCGGGGACTCATCGAGCCAATAGAACGGCTCCGACGCCCACAGCTGCTGCGCCGGCTCGAAGCCCGTCTGGGTGATCGCAAACACGTGGCTGTCGTGGCCTGTCCACTCGGCCGCGAAGCTCCAATCACCTCTCAGCGTCGGCAGCACGAACTCGTCGGCGACATCGCGCCACCCCTGACCAAAGGGCCCGTCGTTCCACGGCTCGCCGCCGTCCGCGATGACGCCCAGACACTGCTCTGCGGACGCGCAGCTGTTGTCCTTCTCCAGGCAGGCGTCCTCGCACGTCGCGACCTCCTCGTCGTCGCACGTTCGCTCACACGCCGCCATAACGGCCTCACCGCACTCCACAAACGCCGCGCAGCGCGCTTCGCACGGGCTCGGGGGCTCCACCGGCCCGGTGTCCACAACCACACCGTCGTCTTGTTGCGCCGGTCCTGAGTCCGGTATCGCCCTGCCCTCGTCGGCCTCGACCGGGGCGTCATCTACCGGCGCGGCGGCGTCGGGCGCCGGAGCGGCGGGGGGCGGGGCTGAGTCGCTGCACGCCGTAAACACCATCGCAATCGTCAGGGCCGCCATACTCCGCAAGATACTGATTCCTCCCCGCGCGGCCGCACGCCGCGTCGGAGGGCAGTCTACCGCAAGCGCTTCCGAGTCACGGACAGAAAGGCCTAAACGTCTCAGCGCAGCATTACGATGTAAGCTGTACATTGTTAAAACACGCCAAGAAGAAATCAGACCTTGTTGTTGCGCCGGCGCCACGCACGCCGATCAACCGAATGGTCTTCGAGGTAGGCGCCGATGGGCGACTACTGTACGTCGGCGACAACCTGGCGCGCCTGCTCGGGACGTCGGCCGCGGACACCACCCACGCAAAGCTCCTGGACTGGGTCCATCCGGCTGAAGCAGAGGCCGTTGCCGGTGCGCTGGCGGCGGTGTTTGATCCCGATCGCGGGTCCGCGGACCTGGAGTTTCGCGTCTTCAGCCGAGCCGGCAGCTGGACGCCGCTGCAGGCGTCGGCCGTGTTCACGGATCGGACCACGCCGCCTCGCGCGGTGATCAACGCGCGCGACATCTCGCTCAGCGTCGGGGTGGACCCCCGAACTCCCGCCGAGATCGACCGCTTCACGGCGCTGACCCGCTACGCCACCGAGGTCGTCGCCATCTTCGACGACCAGTTCAAGTGCCGGCTGGCCAGCGGATCCTCGCGAAACATCTACGGCTGTGAGCCGCACGAGGTTGACTGGCAGCGTTTCACCCAGTCGATTGTCGAGAAGGATCGACAGAACGTCCTGGCCGCCCTGGCGCGTGTTCGGGCGACCCCCAGCGGCGTCATCGAGGTCGAGTATCGATGCCGGCGAAACGATGGGCAGACCGTCTATGTGCAGTCGCGCTTCGTCAACGGCCGTGAAGACCCCAACGTCGGCGGGCTTGCGATCTACTCACGCGACATCACGGCGCGCACTTTGGTCGATCCCGTCACGTCGCTGCCCAGCCGGCCGTTCTTGATGGAGCACTTGCGCCACGTCCTGGAGGCGGCGCCGTCCGACGGCACCTCAGCGGCGCTGCTGGTGGTCAAGATGGACAAGCTGGACGTGATCGAGAGCGGCCTACTGCCCGAAGAGCGCGACCAGCTGCTGGCGGAGGTGGGCAAGCGCCTGTTGGCCTGCGCGGGCAGACGGACGACGGTGGCCCGGTTGGAGGCCGGTCAGTTCGCGATTTTATGCGAGGATCTGGCCGATTCCGACGCGCCCAATGAGCTGGCCAAGAGCATTCACAGCGTGTTGTCCAAGCCGATCAGCGCCGGGGAGCACGAGATCTTCCTGCGTGTGCGGGTGGGCATCGCCCTGGCCGACAAGGATCGTGGCGGTCCGGCCGGTCTGCTGCGCGCGGCTCAGACAGCGCTTGCGTCCGCGTCGGCTACGGACAGCAAGAAGGTGCTGCTGTACCGCACGTCCATGGCCAACCGCATGAACATGCGCATGACGGTGGAGAGTGACCTGCGCAACGCGCTGGAGCGCGGCGAGCTGGACGTCTACTACCAGCCGGTGGTGGACCTGCGTAGTGAGCTGACCGCGGGCTTTGAGGCGCTGCTGCGCTGGAATCACCCCGTGAAGGGCCCCATCTCGCCGGCGCTGTTTGTCCCGGTGGCCGAGGAGTGTGGGCAGATCTCCGCGATCGGCGGCTGGGTCATCGATCAGGCTTGCGCGCAGCTGAAGAAGTGGCGTCTTGACTTTGGATCGGCCTCGGAGATGTTCGTGAGCATCAACCTATCGCCGGATCAGCTGAACGAAGACGGGCTGCTGGACGAGCTGGACCAGGTGCTGGAGCGCACGGGCTTGGCGCCCCAGAGGATCCGGCTGGAGCTGACGGAGTCGGCCATCAAGGATCCGGCGCGCGTGAGCAGCACGTTGGCGGCGCTGAAGCTGCGTGGGTTCTCGCTGGCCCTGGACGACTTCGGCACCGGCTACTCGTCGCTGAGCCACCTGCACCAGTACCCGTTTGACGTGGTCAAAATCGACCGTAGCTTCGTGTCCAACATCGAGACCAACGATCGCGAGCGGTCGCTGGTGGGCGGGATCGTGCAGCTGGGTCAGACGCTGGGCATGAAGATCATCGCCGAAGGCGTCGAGACGTCGGGCCAGGCCGCGATCCTGCGGGACATGGGCTGCGACATGGTTCAGGGCTTTCACTACGGTCGCGCGGAGCCTGCGGGCGAGGCGACCGGCTACATCGTGCGCCTGTGGCGCCGGTTGGATGAATAGAGAGAGGTAGGCAAGATGTCTGTACAGCCTGACGAATCCAGAGTTCGTGTGCTGATCGTCGACGACGACGACTACGAGCTCAACCGTTTCCGCAAGATGTTGGACTACATCGATCCCGGTCGCTACGAGGTCGGGATCGCAACAGACTACGAACAAGCGATGTCCGCGCCGGTCGGTGGATATGACGTGTGTGTCGTCGACTACGACCTGGGCTCACGCTCCGGTCTGCAGCTGATTCAGGACCGCACGGAGACGGACCAGACGACGCCGATGGTGCTGGTGACCGGGCGCGTGGACCGTGAATTGGACATCGCCGCGATCGCCGCCGGTGCCGCTGATTACGTGCACAAGGACGACCTGACGCCGGCGCTGCTGGACCGCACGCTGAGATATGCCATCGAGCGGCAGCGGGTGCGCGCGGAGCTGACACGGCTGGCGCTGTACGACCAGCTGACCGGGCTACCCAACCGCACCTTGTTCCGCGACCGGCTCAAGGACGGCATCGCGCGCTCACAGCGCAACGGCGACGCGCTGGCGCTGCTGTTTCTCGACCTGGACGGCTTCAAGAACGTCAACGACACGCTGGGCCACGATGCGGGCGATCAGCTGCTGATCGATGTTGGTCAGCGGCTGCGCGCCGCCATCCGCGCGGTGGACGCCGTGAGCCGCCTGGGTGGTGACGAGTTTACGATCATCCTGGAGGGCATGGCGCGCTCGGACGACGCGGCCATCGTGGCCAAGCGCATTCTGGACGACATCGCCAGGCCGTACACGATCGCGGGCGAGACCGTGCTGATTCGCGCCAGCATCGGCGCGGCGACCTGCCCGGACGACGCGACGGACGCCGAGCTGCTGGTGTGCCGTGCGGACGCCGCCATGTACCGCGCCAAGGCGTCCGGTGGCGGGTGCCAGTTCTTCAGCGAGGAGATGACGCTGGCCGCGGCCGCCAAGGCGCGCCTTCACGCGGCCCTGCGCGTGGCCCTGGCCGAAGAGGAGTTCGTGCTGCACTACCAGCCGCAGCTGGACGTCCGCTCGGGCGAGGTCATCGGTGTCGAGGCGCTGCTGCGCTGGCAGCGGGACGACAAGCTGGTGCCGCCTATGGAGTTCATCGGGGCGCTGGAGGAGACGGGCCTGATCGTCGAGGTCGGCGAGTGGGTGCTGCGCAAAGCGTGCTCCGACGTGTCGGCGTGGCGTGCCAGCGGCCTGGACGACTGCCGGGTGTCGGTCAACGTGTCACCGCGACAGTTCCGCTCCAGCTGCCTGCCGGAGACCATCAAGAGCGTGCTGGAGGAGACCGGACTGCCCGGCGACGCGCTGGAGATCGAGCTGACCGAAGGCCTGATCATGGCCGACACCGACGAGAGCATCATCGCGCTGGCCGCGCTGAAAGAGTGCGGCGTGCGGGTGTCCATCGACGACTTCGGCACCGGCTACTCCTCGCTGGCGTATCTGAAGCGCTTCCCCGTCGACGTACTCAAGGTGGACCGCAGCTTCATCAAGGACATCCCGGACACCGACGACGGCTCCATCGCCGCCTGCGTCATCGGCCTGGGCCACACGTTGGGCCTGACGGTCATCGCGGAGGGCGTGGAGACGATCGAGCAGCTGCGATTCCTGGACGGGACTGGGTGCCAGGGCTACCAGGGCTACTACTTCAGCAAGCCACTGCCGGCGCCCCAATGCACTGCGCTGCTGCGCGCCCACGCTGAGCGCGCCTGATCAGTCGTCTTTGTCCTTCCACTGACAGGTCGTGACCGGATTGGCGACGACCTTGGCCAGGTTCCACTCGTTGGCGCCGTGATTGTCGATGTGCCACACAAAGAAGTCACCGGCGGGGTAGTCCTTGTCCACGGTAAACGTGTGCTCGGTCCACTCCCCCTCAGTGGTCGGGACGGGTGCCGTCCACGTGTAGTAGGTGTCGAAGTCGGCGCCCAGCGCGATGGCCAGGTTGTAGTCGGCAACTGCCTTGGACAGCTTTGTGGCGTAGACGCAGACCTGCAGCGTGGTGCCTGCCAGCACGCCCTCCAAGAGCTGCCAGCGCACGGTACCGTAGTTGCACTTGGCGGTGGCCATCGTGAACCAGGCTTTGGCGTACGAGGGTAGACCCAGCTCCGTCTCGAACCCCGGCGTTCCCATGCCCCCGGGCGGCGCTTTGACGTCGTCGCAGTCGTCCTTTCCGTCGCCGTCGCCCCACCACGGGTCCAGGCTGTTGGGTACGTGGACCCAGGCGTAGTGGTCGATGAGCTCGTACTCGCCTTCGGGGACCTCGAACGGTGGGCCGACCGGCACGTCCTCGACCGCAATGTCCTCTTCCGCGGGCACGTCCGGCACGTCCTCTACGGCGGGCACATCCTCGACCGGCGGCACGTCGGCGGCATCCGGCACGTCTTCGGCGGGGGGGACGTCCTCCGCCGGCGGGATATCCTCGACCGGCGGCACGTCCGCGATATCCTCGACCAAGGGCACATCCGGCTCAGCTGCGTCCGGTACGTCCGACGGCGGCGGCCCCGGATCCTCGGGCTCCGCCACGTCCGGGATCGGCGGTGGCGGCGGAGCGCTGCTGCGAACGTCAGGCAGGGGTGAGGCCCAGTCGTCGCACTCGCCGTCGGTGCAGCCGACCAGGCACTCTTTGACGAAGGCCGTCTTGCCCTCAGCGGTGCATACGTAGACGTCACCGCCGATGCACAGCAGGTCCAGCGTGACACACAGCCCCGCGCCGGACGCGCCGTCCGACGAGCAGCCGGCCATCGCCGCCAAGAGGCCCGCGAGCAACGCCGTTCTCATGGTTGAAGGATGCCATTAAACGCGGCCGGTCCACAGACACAGCTTTGGTAACCGCACGCCCGTGATCGGGCATAGTCCTATATATGGGGCACGTCATTCATGTCACCGCGGTGTGGCGCCGGGGACCGGACCTGGTCACGATCGCGATCAACGAGCACTCGCCGGCCAGCCCGACCGACAGCGCCATCCTCGACGCGGCGCGCGCCCGGGCGGATGTCATCGTGACCACGGGCCGAAACGTGCGCATGGAGCCCGATCTGTGCCATGCCCCAAGCGCCGACCGCTTGGCGCGGCTGGGCAAGAGCGCTGCACCGCGCACAGTGATCTTGTCTCGAAGCGGCGTGGATCCCGAGCACCCCATCTTTCGGTCCGGCGACGTGCAGATCGTGGCGCCTGAGGGCGGCCTGAGGGCGGTCGTCACTCGGCTGCGCGACGACGGCGAGACGGTGCTGGTCGAGGCGGGCCCCACCACCGTCGGCGCGCTGTACGAGGCGCCCGGACTGGTCGATGAGCTGCAGCTCTCGATCTTCGAGGGCCACCTGGACGCGCGGGCGGTCGGACCGACGCTGGCACGGGAGGCCGACCTGCGCGCGGTGTTCAGCGGACCGGCGGCGCAGCGCTGTCTCGAGCCGAGCGGCGCATGGACCTTTGAGACGCTACGCCCTCATCAACCGCCCAGCTGACGACAGATCCCAAACCAACAGACGCCCTTGGTCGCGGGGTCTCCGTCGTCGCAGTCGGCCGGTCCGTCGCAACAAAGCGCCCCGGCGGGCGGCGCGATCGGCTCGTGCACGCATTGAAAGCCCTGGCAGACGTCCTTGGTGCAGTAGTCGCCGTCGTCGCATTGCTGGGCGATGGGCTCAGAGAACCAGGGCACGCAGCAGCCCTCGAGCAGTTCGAACGCGCACTGCCCATCCGCGCCGCACGTGTCGATGGTGCACGGATCCTTGTCCTCGCAGTCGACATCCGCGGAGCAGCAGCCCGGGTCCGGCTTGGTGGAGCGACACCGGCCCGCCGGCGGCAGGCACAGGTCGATGGTGCAGTCGTTGCCGTCGTCGCAATCATAGTTCTCGGACCCCTGCTCACAGCACCCTGGCTTGCCGAGGCAGCAGCCCTTTACCGGCCCGTACTTGCAGGTCTTGGTGGCGAAGTCACACGCTGTGTCCGTACACGGGTCGCCGTCCAGCGCGCATGTGTTCACTTGTGTGTCGCAGTAGTGCGGCTTGGGCTGGAATTGGCACTGGCAGTCGAAACACCCGTCAATTGTTGCCGGGTTGCCGTCATCGCAACCGATGGAGCAATCGCCCAGACAGCCGCTGGGGGAGAACGGCGGCGTGCACAGGTTGAAGACGCACTGAGATGACACCATCGGGTTGTTGATGTAGCCACAGTCGGCGTCGGTGTCGCAACAGCCGGGCTTGGTCAGGTCGGGACCATACTTGCAACTATTGCCGATGCACTGGTCCACGTTACAGAACAGGGCGTCCTGGCACTGCGCAGCGTTCTCGCAGCAAGCGGGCGGCGCAATCTTAGATAGCGAGCACTTGCTCTCTATGCAGACCTCCTGCATGCACGGCGACAAGAGTGGCAGCTGGCACTGCTGAGCGATGGACTGCCCCACCAGGCCCGCGGCGGCGGAGTCACAGCAGAGAGGATCGTCCTTGATAAACGAACAGATGCCGGTCGCCCCGCATTTGTCCTTCGTGCAGGCGTTGGCGTCGGCGCAGTCGGCGTCGGCCAGGCAGCTGACGCACTTGTTGGCGGACACGTTGCACAGCTGTCCGAGCTGACAGTTGAAGTCGTTTGTGCAGCAGGCGGCAAACGGCGCGCCACCAAACTTGCAGAGGCTGCTCCCGTCGGCCTGCGGGATGCAGGCGTTGGCGGTGCAGATGTCCGAGTCCTCACAGTCCGACAGGCCCTGGCACTGCTTGGTACAACGCATCACCGTGCAACCCGGCGGCACTCCCGGGATCGGCTCGCCGAGCGGATCGACCGGCACAACGCACACCTGGTGGGAGCCGTAGGTCAGCTTTGCCTTGAAGAGACCGTCTGGCGGGACGCTGCCGCCGAGCACGCCGTTGTCGTACCAGAGCACCGAGGCGGCGCTTGGACAGTCGAAGCCGGCAGCGGTCACGTCCAGCTCACACAGGGCCCCGGCGCCGTCTCCGCCGGCCTTGAACTGAGCGAGGTTCGGCGGCGAGATCACCTCGGGCGCGCACTGAGTCAGCGCCAGCGTTGCCAGCAACGAGAGCATGCCGAAATTCTATCTGAAATCGCGGGACTTCGGCGTCGCCAGATCGTTGACCAGGGGACGGAACGACACCGCCTTTACGCTGGTCGAGCCCACACGGTTTTGCAGAGTGCCGTCGACCAGCAGCACCGGGTAGCGCGTGATCTCGATGCGCTGGCGCTCGAAGAGCTGCGGGTTGACGATGACGTTGAGTAGGCCGGTCTCGTCCTCCAGAGAGAGAAAGACGAAGCCCTTGGCCGTGGACGGGTGCTGGCGGCCGATGACCAGGCCGGCGACCTGGACCTTACGACCGTCGCGCAGGCCGTCCAGACCTTGGATGTCGGAGATGCCCATGCGAGCCAGGCGCGGGCGCAGAAACTCGATCGGGTGGGCGATGGGCGACAGGCCGGTGGTCTCGTAGTCGGCGCGCACTTGCTCTTCGGTGGTCATGGGTGAAAAGACCGCCGGCGGATCGTCGGCCAGCGGGATCTGCGGCGCGTCGACGGTGGGGCGTGGGCTCAGAACCTGCCAGTAGGCGGCGCGGCGGCAGAGATCGCGTACGGCGTGGTTGTCGGGCGCCTCGGCGGCGCGGTTCAGCGAGCGAAAGGCGCCCGCGTGGGCCAGATGGCTGAGCGCCTTGCGGTCAAAGCCGGTGCGCTGGGCAAACGCCTCCACGGTCTCGAAGCGGCCGGCGGGGCGGGCCGACTCGTACAGCTCTTCCGCCGCGGAGCCCAGCCCTTTGACGTAGCGCACGCCCACACGCAGTGCGCCGCGCTCCAGGGTGCAGTCCCAGTGACTGTGCTCGACGTCGATGGGCAGGATCGGGACGCCGTGGCGCTTGGCGTCGCTGATGATCGTGTGCGGCGAGTAGAAGCCCATCGGCTGGCTGTTGAGCAACGCGATGGTGAAGTGCGCCGGATAGTGGGTCTTGAGCCACGCCGAGGCGTAGGCCAGCAGCGCAAAGGAGATGGCGTGGCTCTCGGGAAAGCCGTACTCGCCAAAGCCCTGGATCTGCTTGAAGATCTGCTCTGCGTAGGCCACCGCGACGCCGCGACTGGTCATGCCGCTGAGCAGGCGCTCGCGCACGTCGCCCATGCTGCCGGTCTTGCGCCAGGCGCCCATCGCGCGCCGCAGCTCATCTGACTCGCCCGGGCTGAAGCCCGCCACCTCCACCGCGATGCGCATCACCTGCTCCTGAAACAGAGGCACACCCAGCGTGCGGGCCAGGATCGGGATCAGCGTCGGATGAGCAAACGTGATCTCCTCCTCCCCGTTTCGGCGGCGCAGAAACGGGTGCACCATGCCGCCTTGAATCGGTCCGGGGCGGATGATCGAGATCGCGATGACCAGATCGTAGAAGCGGCGCGGCTTCAGGCGCGGCAGCACGCTCATCTGGGCGCGGCTCTCGATCTGAAACAGGCCGATGGTGTCGGACGCGCAGATGCGGTCATAGGTCTCGACGTCGGACTGCGGCACCGTCGCCAGCGTGAGCTTTCGACTCTCGTGTTTGGAGACCAGCTCAAAGCACTTACGGATGCACGTGAGCATCCCGAGTCCCAGCAGGTCGAACTTGCACATGCCCAGCGCGTCGCAGTCGTCCTTGTCCCACGGCAGGATCGTGCGGTCGGGCATCGCCGCGTCTTCAAGCGGCGCGGTCTCGATGAGAGGCTCGGCGGTGACGACCATGCCGCCCACGTGGGTGCCGCGATGGCGTGGAAAACCCAGCACCTGCGGCACGATGGCGCGCAGCTGGGCGGCGACCTCGGCGGTCGGTGAGATGCCCGCCTCCAGCAGCCGGCCGTCGTCCAGCAGCGCCTGCCGTGAGCGGCCGACGCCCTTTGCCAGCCGGTCGACCTGATCCAAGGATAAACCCAGCGCCTTGCCGACGTCGCGAATGGCCGACCGCGGCCGATAGCAGATGTTCTCGCAGACCAGGCCCGAGTGGTCGCGACCGTAGTGGTTGTAGACCCACTGAATGACCTCTTCACGGCGCTCGTGCTCAAAGTCCACGTCGATGTCGGGCGGCTCGCCGCGCTCCGCCGAGATGAAGCGCTCAAAGAGCAGGCCGGCGCCGACCGGGTCGACCGACGTGATGCCCAGCGCGTAGCACACCGCCGAGTTGGCCGCCGAGCCGCGCCCCTGGCACAGGATCCCCTGGCTGCGCGCAAAGCGGACGATGTCGTACATGGTCAAAAAGAAGCCCTCGACGCGCAGCCCCTCGATGAGATTCAGCTCGTGCGTCAGCTGCTGCATTGCCAGGTCGGGGATCGGATCACCAAAGCGCTCTCGAGCGCCCTGCATGACCGACGCGATGAAGAACGAGATCGGGGTCTCGCCGACCGGCAGGTGCTTCTCGGGATACACGAAGCGCAGCTCGTCCATACTGAAGCGACACCGCTCGGCCAGCTGAACGGACCGATCGACCGCGTGCGACAGCCCGATGGCGTGCATGCGATCGGCGATCTCGCGGGGCGCGCGCAGGTGACGCTCCCCATTGGCCTGCAGGTGATAGCCGCACTCGGTCAGCGGCTTTGAGTGGTGCACCGCACACAGCACGTCCGCCAGCGGCTTGTACAGCGCGTCGTGATAGCGCGCGTCCCCCACCGCCACCAGCGGCAGGCCGGCAGCGTCCGAGAGCGCGCGACTGTCCGCCAGCAGACGCTCCTCACCCGGCAGATAGTTGCGAGCGATCGCCAGGGACACATCGTCCCCAAATACGGCGACATAGCGCCGGGCAAGCGCCGCGGAGCACGGCGCCGTAATGACGGCCAACAGCCCCTCGGGTGCGGCCAGGATCGGATCGTGTGCGATGCCGGGCTCGCCGCGCGGCCGAGAGCGCTTGGCGTGGGTCAAAAGCCGGCACAGCCGCCCGTAACCGGCGCGGTCCTTAGCGATGAGGATCACCGGCGGATCGTTGGCGTCCAGCATGGTGAACTCGGTGCCGATCAGCAGCGGCAGCCCCACCTTTTTTGCAGCGGTGTGCGCGCGCACGACCCCGCCAAGCTCGTCCACGTCGGTGATCGCCAGCCCGGCATAACCCTGGGCGTGCGCGGCCGCCACCATCTGCTCAGGGTGGGACGCGCCTATCAGAAAGGACGCGTTGGTCTTGGTGCGGAGATCAGCGAACACGGCTAATCAAAATGGCCATGAAGAAACCAGTCGTCGGTGGCGATGTCGCGAAAGACCCAGGAGCGACGTCCCCAGCGATCGGCCAGCACCCAATAGTCGCGGGCGATCGGGTCGCCGTCCCACCAGCCGAAGACCAGGCGCTCGGGCCCGGTGACCGCGCCTGGGGGTGCGGCTGTCATCTTGAGCTCAGGCAGCGGCGACGGCGTGCTGAGCAAGCGGGTCGGGCGCGGTCCCAGGGGCGGGCGCGCGGCCTCCTGGACGGATCGGGGCTTATCGGCCGGGCGAAAAGGGGCCAGCTCCCAGGCGTGCTCGGGCCGGTAGTCCTCGCGCAGCTCAGGCGTGAAGCGCACGTCGCTGCCCACGATCGCGGCCAGGCGCGCCACGGTAGTCTGAATCGTCTCGTTGGGCGAGCGATCGCCAAACAGGTTCAGCTGGGTGGCCGACATCGACGCCGCGCGCACCACCGACAGCTCCATGCGCTCCACCGGACCCGGCGGCGGCGCGATGCCCAGCCGCTCCCGAAGCAGCTGCATGATGAACGGGCTGTCGCTGACCGCATGCCCCAGGTTCAGCGACGTCATGTGGTTCAAGGTGTGGCGCTGCTCTTCACGCGCCTGCACCTGAAACGTCACGAGCAGCTCTTCGGCGCCCATGCCGCGGCCCGCCAGCCGCTTGAGCGCGCGATCAAGCAGCGTCTTGAGGCTGAAGCAAAGCGGATCCAGCTCTTCCAGGGCGAACTCGTCGTGACGGCTGCGCTCCACGACCGGGCGGTCGGGCTCGTAGGCAGCCAAGCGAGGGACAGCGCGGCCATGTGCCTCACGCCAGCAGCGCCGAACGTCCCCGCCGAAGCGCCGCGCCAAAGACGCCGCGGGCAGCGCCATAAACGCCCCCACGGTGCGGATGCCGACCACGTGCAGAGACTCATACGCCGCGAGCGGAAGGTGCGCCGCGGCCAGAGGCAGACGCTCGACCGCGCGCCGCTGCGCCTGCCCGGGTGGCGGCTCAGCCGGCCCGTCGACAGCGCCGTGAGAGGCCAGCGCCATGGCAGCGAACGGGGTGGTCGCGATGGCCGCGCGCGCCGAGAACCCAAGCTCGGCGGCGGCGTCGACCAACGCGGCGCCGGTGATCTCGACACCGCAGACCCCGGTCGTGTCGACCAGCACCGCATCGGGCGGCGCCAGCGAGACGGTGGGGCCAAAGACGCCGACCGCATCGGCCAGCACGCTCAGCGCCTCTGCGGCATGCTCCGGATCCTGCTCGACCAGTACGATCTCGGGACAGGCGCCCCGCGCGGCGGCGACGTTGAGCCCCGGACGCACGCCGCAGTCGGCCGCCAGCGTGGTGCAGGCAGTGACCAGGCGCCGCTCTTCAGGCCCGGTATACAGCGCCAGCGCCATGTCCGTCGCGTTGCCGAAGCGCTCGCGCAGCACGGCCTGCAGCGCCAGGTTGGGGACGTGAACACAGGCGATTCTCAGCATCTAGATGTCCTACCGGGCCACTGAGATGTCGAGAATGGGGGACCGATCGGCAGCTGGATCGGTGTCCAGGCTGATGCGATTGTCGGCGGGGATGATGGAGCTGGACGCCATGAAGACAAGCGCCGTACCGCTGTTGCGTACATGGCGACGCAGCCGGTGATAGGTGGACAAGCGCAGGGGTCTGGCATCTCGCTGCATGTCGACAGCGATCAGCTTCGTGGCGCCGCCGCGCAGCAGAGCCTCGGTCACGCGCAGCGCAACGTTCAACTCGCCGGTGCGGACCAGCAGAAGACGCTTTAGGGGGACGCCCAGCGCAGCAGCAGCCGGGGGATAAAGTTCAGCGTTTAGATCGATGAAAGCGGCATAGCGGTCCCCTGTTGCCAGGAGAGCCGCCATACGCGCTAAGACTAGAGAACAGGCACCTGCGCCAACCGCGCCGACCACCTCGGTAACAAGCCCCTCGGGAAGCTGAGCGGCTTGAAGGCGGTCGGACGCGACGGCGCAAACACCCGGGAGACCCCGAACAATTGGCAAGGCGCCCAGCCCTTCCTGGGCTGTACGAGATAAAGCAGGGGAGGTGCTTACCTCGGGGCTCTCGACAACAATCGAGGTCGAAAAACGCTGTACGAGGGCTTCTCGGAGAGAGTGGATCGTGTGGTGTGGAATCGCCCTGCGCACATGACTGATACTATGTTCAGTACCTCTGGCCGGTCAACTCTTATCTGATCCTTTGTTCAGTAAATAATACCAGACGCAACGCTGCATCGCCTGTGCTAAATTTCGGCGTCATGTTGCTGCGGGTCACCTACGTTTATGAAGGGAACGACACGATCACGTTCTCGCTGCCCAAGGACACGAACCCGATGATCGGGCGTGACCAGTCGGCCAACGACATCGTGCTTCACGACTCTCGCGTGTCACGGATCCACGCCCGGATCACCCGGCGCGGCAAGCAGATGATCCTTCAGGATCTCGGGTCGCGCACCGGCACCGAGGTCAACGGCAAGATCGTCGCCGACCCGACCCCCGTGCTGCCGACCGACACGATCTCTGTCGGCGCGCACAGCTTCCGGGTCGAGTTGGTGGAGTGGAGCTACGACACGGACACCGAAGCCACGATCGGCTTTCATATGGCCACGTGCTCCAACCCGGACTGCCGCATGCGGGTCCCTCAGGGCTTTGCCGCCTGCCTGGGCTGCGGCACCGAGCTTAAGTAGCCGCCAACGCCGCGACCAGCCGCGTCACAAACTCCCGCTGAGCCACGTTGATCTTCTCCCACGCCGCCTCCGGCGTGAAAAACCCGCCGCGATCGATCTCCGGAAAGGCGCACATGCGCCCGGAGCGCGGCGGCCACTCCATCTCAAAGGTGTTGGACGTGACGCCGTCAGCGGGGTCCCACTCGCCGGCAAACGCCCAGCCGTGCACCACCTTGCCACCCTTTTGCGTCACCTGCCCCAGCGGCAACAGCTCTTGCCCCGCGGTCAGGCCGGTCTCCTCGTTGAACTCTCGGCGCGCCGTGTCGATCAGCACTTCGTCGGGGTCGGGCTCGCCCTTCGGCAGGGTCCACACCCCGGAGTCCTTCTTGGCGAAGAGCGGGCCTCCCGGATGCACTAGAAAGACCTCGAGCTCACCGTCGCGCAGGCGATACATCAGCAGGCCCGCCGCGACCTTCGCGCGCTTTCTCACGGGTCGCCGGACTCCGCTCGAATCGCGTCCGCGACAGCCAACAGCTGGGCGGATTGCTCGTCGTTGATCCCCGCCAGCGCGACATGCGCCGCCAGGACGCGACGGCGCGCCTCTTGAAGCGACCCGGCGACCGGCAGTGGGTGGAGACGCGCCGGCAGCGCTTGATCAGCGCCGAGATGCTCGAGCACGTCGCTCATGTGCAGCTCTTCAAACAGCCCGCGGACCTCCGCCCCGACCCCGGTGAGAGTCAGCGCCGTCGACGCCTCTTCGGCCCGCACAACGACCTCGTGAATCGTCCCCAGAAACGTGCTGTCCAGATAGCTGCAGCCCGAGAAGTCCAGCACCAGGGGACGGTTGTCGGCCAGCTGCTGCTCACACTCGTTCAAAAAGGCGCCGGCCCCGTTCCAGATCCCACGCCCGCGAATGGAGATGTAGGCGGTGCCGTTGTCCTGTCCGGTCAACAGCTCTGCGCCCAGCTCGGTCCCGATCGCAGCCGACGGCGCAATCGCCGCCTCCCCGTGGTCGACCGTTGACTTTCCGCCCCCCGCGGTCACCAACAGCATGGTGACATCGTCCTCGCGCGGCGCCCCGTCGACCCCGTTACCGTTTTGCGCGCGGCCCGCCAGGTGCACCTGACGAAGCGCGTTCTGGCCGTCGCCCTCCACCCGCAACAGCGCCGCCGCCACATCGTCAGCCGTCCGCGGCTCGCCCCCCGGAACCGGGCAGAAGACGCCGTCCGTGTACAGCAGCAGCCGGTCACCATCGCCAAACCGCACTCGATGCTCACCGAAGCTCGGGTCGGCCTGCAGGCCCAGCGCCGGCCCGGTGTGCCCCAGCTGCTCGGTGCCGCCCCGGCGCCTGTGAACAACGACCGGAGGGTGTCCGGCCGACGCCAGCACCGCATCGCCCGTATCGGAGTCCAACACGCCGTACACCACGGTCAAAAACAGCCCACGTCCAGCGCACTCGGCCATGACGACGGCGTTGATATCCGCCAGGACCTGAGCCGGCATGCGCCACTTCTTCTGCTCGTCGAACACCCGCAGGCGGTGCTTGAACAGCACCGACAGCATGGCCGCAGCCACACCATGCCCCGCCGCGTCCGCGACATAAAACGCGATGCGACCATCGGGCAGCCTCATCACGTCGTACAGATCGCCGCCAACATTTCGACAGGGCCGATAGAAGCCGTTAAACGCGTACCGCTTGGAGACCGGCGCAATGCTGGGCAGCAGCGAGCGCTGAATGCGGTTGGCGCGCCGCAAATCCTCGTCGATGACGTCCGCCTGGCGTTGAAGCAGCTCGCACACGCTCTCAAGCTGCTCCACTTTCTCCCGCAGCTGGGCGTTGCTGACCTCCAGCGCGTCGTTCAGCGTCTCGCGATCCCGCAGCAGCTCGCGATACTCCAGCGCCTTCCGCACCGTCATCCGCATCGAGTCGAAGTTGGCGCGCGGCTTCGGCAGAAACGCAAAAACCGACAGCTCCAGCGCCTCGGCCGCCATCTCGAACGTATCCAGGCCTGAGTTAATGATCCAGATCGGGCCCGGACAGTGCTCGTGGGCCCACCGGATCAGCCCCAGTCCGTCCAAATGGGGCATCCGCAGGTCCGTGATCACGACGTCGACCGCGGTCTCGCGCAGTACGCGCTGTGCGTCCACGCCGTCCACCGCCTCCAGGATTTGGTAGGACTCGTCGAACAGCAAAACCTCTTGCAAGAGGAGCCGCAGCGCGGGGTCATCATCAACGATGAGAACGACGCCCGGCGGCATTGCGGGAGCGCGGTCGCCCATGGCGAGCACAGCATACACCCGCCCGCGCCGCGATAGTAGTCCGATCGAACGCCCATGGCTGTTCGTGGGGCATTGCTGTTACGCTTTCTCAGTACGGCTGGAGAACAAAATGCGACGAGACATCGGCAACATACTGGTCTTCATCACCGTGCTGGCCGTCGCCGCCGCCGTCATCTTCGATCGCAACGAGGACAAAAAACCGGCGGAGGACGCACCCAAGGCCAATCTCGGCGGCGTCTCCTTTCCCAGCCCACCGCCGCTGCCCGACCCGGTGCAGCCGACCACAGACGCGCAACCCCAGGCCGACACACCCGCCACCGTACGGCCTGCAGCGCCACGCGGAACCACAGCGGGCGACCTGCTCTCCGGACTGGACCTGCCCCAGGGCAACATCGTCATGAACGTCTGGCTGCAGGCCTGTCACGACTGCATGCCGGCGTTTGAAGCCTGGCGTGACCTCGCGCGCGCCGGCCGCGTCGACAGCTGGCCGGTCGTCAACGTGGCCTACGGCAGGGCAACCACCTCCTGGGCCTCCCGGTACGGCGTCGAAAAGAACCTGGTGATGGACCGCACCGGCTCGGCGGTCGTCACTCCGCTGGGCATCACCACGTTCACCACCCTCGTGACCAATCCGGCGGGTCAGATCGTCTTCAACGGCCGCCCCGGGACACCGGGCTTCGTCCAGGGTGTAGAGCGCGCGCTCGGCCGCTGACGCCTCAGTCTCCGCAATCGCCCTGCTTTTCGACCCAGCCGTCCGGGCCGCACTCCAGCCACGTCTCGTACACCAGCTTGGCCCACGTCTTTGTGTACAGCGCCGGGATCTCCGCCGCGCTCTTGATCGAAAACGCGCCGTCTGTCGCCATCTTCGTCAGCAGCCACATATCCGGCTGAGAGCCGAGCCCGATCGTCACGATGCTCACCCCCGAAGCCTTCAGCTTGTTCGCCATCCACATCGGGTTCGGCGCGCACACGCCGTCGGTCAGCAGCCACACCACGCGCTTGCGGTCCGGGTCGTCAAAGACCTTCTCCGCCACCTTCAGGGCCTTCTCGATATTCGTGCCGCCCAGCGTCCCCGTGTTCATCGCCTTGAAGACCTGCGACGTCAGCAACGCCTTGTTGTTGGTCAGCGGCCCCATCTTGTAGGCCCAGCTGCCGAAGAGGACCACTGCCGCCCGATCGGCCGACCCCATCATCGGGATCAGCTGCAGCAGCCCCTGCTCTTTGATGTTCATCGGGTCGGAGAACCACATGGAGATGCTCTTATCCAGCACCCAGACGATGTCGACCGGCTCATCGGGACACTCCTCCAGGCCCTGCACCTCGCCAAGCTCACAGCAGTCCTCGTCCACCATGCCGTCGCAGTCCACGTCGCAGCCACCCGGATCCGTCGTCGGTGCGGTGCACCCGACCCACTCCCCTGCCTGGCACTTCTCCCAGCCCGAACCGCAGGGCGTGAAGCAGTCCTGAAACAGATTCTCGTCGGTCTTGGAGTCGCAGTCGTCGTCCACCCCGTTGCAGATCTCCACCTCGGGCCCGGGCGCGTCACACGGCGCATATTTACCGTCCACGCACAGCATCCAGCCCTGCCCGCACTGGGTCTCACACGCTGCTTCGGTGCCCTCGTCCACCTGGAAATCGCAGTCGTCGTCCAGCCCGTTGCACAACTCCGACTGCGGCACCTTCGCGTAGCACTCCCCAACCGCACCGTCGAAGCACATTCGATACACCTCTCACCACACACATCAAGGGCAAGCCTGGTCGGTCCCCTCGTCCGTCGCGCCGTCGCAGTCGTCGTCCAGCCCGTTGCACACCTCGGGCTCGGGCAGCGCGGCGCTACAGCCCCCGAACGCGCCGTCCACACACAGGCGCACCCCATCCTCGCAGTCCGAGCTGCACGACTCGTACACGCCCTCGTCCACCAGCAGATCGCAGTCATCGTCCAGCCCGTTGCACACCTCGACCTGCGGCTGTGGCGCATTGCAATCGGCAAACACACCGTCGACGCACAGGCGCATCCCGGGACCGCACACGCCCTCACACGCAACCGCTGTGCCCTCGTCCACCTCGCCGTCGCAGTCGTCGTCCCAGCCATTGCAGAGCTCAGGCTGCGGCAGCGGCGCGTCACACTCGGCCAGCTCACCGCCCACGCACTTGCGCAGCCCCGGTCCGCACGCGGTGCTACACGTCTCGTCGGTGCCCTCGTCGATCCACAGGTCGCAGTTGTCGTCCAGCCCGTTGCACACCTCGGGCTCCGGTTGCGGCGCGTCACAGCCGCCCCACACACCCGCGCTACACGTCTCCTTGCCCATCCCGCAGGTGGTCGCGCACGGCATGCTCAGGCCCTCGTCGATCTCGCCGTCGCAGTCGTCGTCCAGGTCATTGCAGATCTCCGCCGGCGCCTTGGGCCCCACACAGGCGCTCCACTCCCCACTCATGCAGTACCGGGTTCCGGTCGCACAGCCGGAGAGACACCCGACCATCAGCGACTCATCCACGTCCCCGTCGCAGTCGTCGTCCAGCCCATTGCACACCTCCGGGCTGCTGTCCTCGTCGGTCAGGCCGTCGCAGTCGTCGTCCCAGCCGTTACACACCTCACGTGTCGGCGCAGGCGCGTCGCACTCGGACCACGCGCCCTCCAGACACCGCCGGATCCCAAGCCCACACGCCGTGGCGCACACCAGCGTCAGGTCGCCGTCGTCCACCTGGCCGTTGCCGTCGTCGTCCTGCCCATTACACAGCTCAGCGCGCACGGCGCTGTCGGCGAGCTGCCCGTCAAAGCGATACTGCGGCAGTGTGAGGTCGGCGGACGACCCATCGTCGGGCCCAGCCGCGCTCGGCGTCCCCTGCCGGTCAGCGACCTCGGCCGACTCCGTGCGGACCGTACAACTTGTTAATAGAAGCGTGAGCGCGAGCAGCGCGAGGCGTGGCGTGCTGTACATGTGGGACTACCCCCCAAGTCATCAGCAGCGCCCCACACGCACTTTGAACCATACGGATCCGACCCGCGCTTCTCAAACATCAGTGCGCGCAGCGGTGTATTCAACTCGATCGACCATCTGACAAGGTCGCGCCACTCAAACGGACGATGGCGACGAGAATGCCCCCGACCGATCGAAAGACACGATTTCTGCTTGTCGGCGTGATTCTCTCCGACGAGGGCGAAAGCCTCGCTAACGGTCCGGACGGCCGCCGCGCTTCCGCCACAGCGCCTCAAAATCTGCATCCTCCCAGCGTCGACCCTGCGCATCGGCGTCGTCGCGCGATCGATGGCGGTAGACGCCGGCCGGGAAGCAACGCGGAAACGCCTGTGCGGAGAATGACCACAAGGACTTCATCGCCGCGATATGGGCCGGCGAACCCGGCTCGCGCCACCGCTCATCCGGCATCTCGTCCACGCTGCGGTACTTTGTGACGGGCATCAGTCGTCGTCCTCGATGTCAAAGCGCTCTCGCAGCGCGGCCGCGTCGAGGCGGTCGCGCGGGCGCACGGTGTCCTTCTTCATAGTGTACAGGGTGCGCGGCGTGACCACTGACACCTCCAGGCCATCGAGGTCGATACGCATGGCCTCCAGGTCGTCGAACGTGAACGCCTCGCCGAGTCGCGTGAGGATATCCAGATGGAAGTCGCCGTCGGGAGGGACGTACTGGACCGCCGGGTAATCACCGAGCAAGTCCGACGCCTGGATCTCGTCGATGTCCGGGTCGTCGAAGACGTGGTGCAACGCAGCGCCTGCCACGCCATCGGGAAGGGCCGGCAGGTGGGTCCGCGACAGGATCGTGTCCCTCCTCAAAACCCTGTCCCGCCCGCGACAAGAGCGACCCCCAGCCTCCACGGCCAGCTGAGACTCGTTCTAATCCAAGCTGATCTACCACCACACATGGTCAATGCGAGGTTGCTCGAGCAGCCTGGCAAAACTGCCCGTTAACTCAGGGGAAGGTCAGATCTTGGTGGTCGCCTTGCGTGGTAGAATGCCGCCATGCTCGGACAGGCCCGGCGACGCGGACGATCTCAACATCATGCCGCGATGCTGATGATGCTGGGGGTGGTCGGGCTGGTCGCATGGGGGTAAGGCAACGAGACGCACGGGTCGGCGGGCGGCTTGGCCGCTGCGGTGGTGATCCCGAGAAATGCGACCAGAGGTACGGTCAGGAGTCTCAGTGTGTCCATACCGGACATTCAGCAGCCGGCGCCGGCCCTTTGTTGGCACCAGCGGCGATGCGGCGACGACGAGCCGGGCTTAAACCACTGCGCGCGCCAACAGCTCGTCCAACGCCTCGTGCAGCGCGTCGGTCAGATGGTAAAGCGGCAACGGCAGCCGATCGTGAGACAGGGCGGCAAACCCCAGATGACCGTCATAACTCCAGGTCGTCAGGTTCAAGCCGAGCCCGTTCAGGATCGGTCCGACGGAGTAGAGATCGCGCAGCCCCGCGCCCGCGGCAAACAGGCGCTTCTCGGGACCCCGCACGTTGGACACGATCAAGTTCACCGGCGGCCGGTGCACATCCGCCATGCGAAAGCGCTCGTACAGGCGCAGCGCGCTGCCAAAGGTCCGTCCCGGCGTGTACTCGGCCCAGTCGCGCATCCCCGCTCCGCCGCGCACCGTCTGCGCCGCGAGCCGCTTGCGCACGTCCGCGTGAATGGCGCGCACGCGGTCGATGGGATCCGCGATCTGGGTAAACAGCGGCGCCAGCATGTTGGACAGCGCGTTGGCCGGTGTCTCGCCCGTCGGCAGCGACGCCCCCACGCTGACCGGCACGCTGGCGATCAGCGGCTGATCCGGCAGCGGCCCCACCCGGCGCAGGTAGCGCAGCGTCGCCCCGCCCGCCAGCGCCATGACAACGTCGTTTACCGACACCTTCAGCGCCCGCTTGATCGCCTTCACCGGCTCCAGCGGCAGGCGCGTGGTGGCAAAGGTCCGACCGGCAGGCAGCGTGCAGTTGAACACCGTCCGCGGCGCCGTAAACGGGTTCTTGACCCGCCGGCCCTCCGCCTTTCGCCGACGGCTCAACTCAGCCGTCCAGTGCGCCGTGTCCCGCATCAGCGCCGCGAGCCGGCGCGCCCGTCTCGGCTGCTCCGCCAGCGCATCGCGCACCAGGCGGCGCCGCGTGGGCATGGGCTCGGGCGTCCAGCGAGACCCCGCGTCGGGCTCGGCGGCATCGGCCAGCTCCGCGGTCACGTCGGTAAGCATCCGCAGCGCGGAGCCGCCGTCCGCAACCGCGTGATGCAGCTTAGTGACAACCGCGATCCCGCCCTCGGCCAACCCGTCCAGCATCCACAGCTCCCACAGCGGCCGATCACGCCGCAGCGGGGTGGCGGCAAGCTGGGCGATGGCGGCCTCCAGCTGGCGACGACCGCCCGGCGCCGCGATCGTCCGGTGATGCAGATGCCGGTCCAGCTCAAAGTCCGGATCCTCCACCCACACCGGGTGGTGCAGCCCCAGCGGCACGGTGACGACACGGCGCCGATACCCCGGCAGCAGATGCAGCCGCCGCTCCACACCGCGTTTGAAGTACTCGAACAGGGCGACCCCGGGCAGCGGCGGCAAGTCCAGGATCACGACCTTGAGCGTGTGCATCGGAACCGTCGGCGACTCCGAATACAGGAAGTTGGCGTCGATGCCGGCCAGGCGCTTCAAGGCCCGCCCTCCACCGCCCATCCGGCGTCCGTGAGCACGCTGTCGACAAAGCGGTCGCAGCTCTTGGACCAGAAGAAGCTGGCGTGACCGCCCTCGAACCAGTGCATGGGCGGCCGGCCCCACGCCTCCCACAGCCGCTGGGCCTGCGCCGGCGGTGTCACGCGATCCGCCACCCCCGCAAACAGGTGCGTGCCCAGCCGCGGGCGCTTCGGCGTCAGGTGCAGCGGGGAGACCACCTCAAACAGCCGCTGCACGTC
The DNA here is from genome assembly GCA_964545715.1 of uncultured Myxococcales bacterium. Lineage (GTDB taxonomy): Bacteria > Myxococcota_A > UBA9042 > CAZJHX01. The sequence continues at coordinate 30,282 of CAZJHX010000001.1, read as the reverse complement.
GCGCTCGGGTGGCTGCAGCCCATTGGACTCCACCAGCACGGCCGGCGGCGTGTGCCATGCAAACAGGGACGGGATGTCGGAGACCGGGATGCCGCCCATCAACAGATCGACCGGCTCCAGCGCCGCCACCAGGCTGCCCACATAGGCGCCGATCGATAGCCCATACAAGCCGATCTGCTGCGCGCCTTGAGCCCGCAGCCACGCGATCAGGCGACGCGTATCCCAGACCGCCTGCGCCAGCGCCAGCACGGTGTCCACCAGCTCAAACGACATCATCGCGGCCCGGTGCATGCCCCTGGCCCGCCGGGCGTCGTGCAGCGGCAACATCGGCAGCAGCAGGTTCAACCCCAGCTGTTTGTGCAGCTGCGGAGCGCGAAACGCCGGCAGGTCCAGCCACGGGCTGCCGGTCCCCAGACCGTGCAGGCAGATCAGCCAGGGGCGGGGCTCGTCGCAGTCGTGCTGCAGCATGGCGGCGCGTGCGGTCCGATTCTCGCGACGTCCCCACCAGCGGGCGGCCACGTCGGCGGGCGCGTCCGCCTCAAACCCGCTGTCAAAGGACACCTGCTCATAGCGCAGTCCCGGCATCCAGCCCCGGCGAACCCGCAGCGTGGCGGGCGCGGACGGGGCGGGGTGAAACGTGGCGGGGCCATCCAGATGACCGCCCTTCTCCAGGTGCGCCAGCATGCCGGCCACCTCGGCGCGCAGACGCTCGTAGTCGGACAGGTGCGGCAGCCGGTCGCGCGTCATCATCATATGCAGCAGCGTGACGTCCACCATCGCGGCGGCGCGACGCACCAGCGCCCCACCCAGGCGGGAGCGACCTGTACCCGGGTCATGCGCGACGAGGCTGGTGTTCGGGCCGCTCATCGGCCTGGGACACCCAGCAGTTGCCGCATACGGGTCAGCAGCGGTCTCGGGTTCTCCGCGGCCAGCCGATCCAGCGTGGTCTGCATGGAGGCCGTGATCTCGTCGTAGCAGCGCTGCACGATCGCGGGATCGTCGGCCGCTTCCGGGCCGTAGGCGGACCAGTCGAACGGGGGCGTGATCTGCACCGTGATCTTGGCGGGCAGCGGAATGCCGGGGATGCCGGCAGGCGCCAGCCCCCACGGCGGCTTGAGCAGAAACGGAACCGCGCGCAGGCGAACGCGGTCCAGCCCCATGGCCTTGCCCAGCCGCTCGCCGCGGGTCAACACGATGATCGTCTCCTGACCGCCGTGCCCGACCACCGGCACGACCGGCACGCCGTGGCGCAGCGCCAGCCGCACAAAGCCCATGTGCCCGGCAAAGTCGATGCGGTTGCGATCGCCCCAGGGCCGAAAGACCTCGTGCGCGCCGCCCGGATACACAAAGAGGGAGCGGCCCTCTTCCAGCACTCTGCCGGCGTTCTTTGGGCTGGCCGGCACCAATCCCAGGCGGCGCAGGATCGTCCGAAAACCCGGGATGCTGAAGGCCGCGTCAAAGGCCAGGCCGACCAGCGGCTCATCGCAGCCCCTCTCGCGATACCAGCGCGCCAGAAAGGCAGACGTATCCGGGGTCAGCGCACCGCCCGAGTGGTTGCCGACCAGCAGCATCGGCCCGTGCTCCGGGACGTGCTCAAAGCCGCGGACCTCAGAGTCGAAGTACCGCGAAAACCGCTCCATGAGCGGAACCAGCCGCTGGATGAAGTCGGGGTCGTGCTGCAGCGTTGCGCCCTCGACGCGCCGCTCGGTCTCGCGTGCCCATGCGTCTACGATCATTTCAGGGTCCTCCTGGGACGGACGCGGCGCACTTAGAGAGCGCGCCCATGCGCAGGCCGAGCCGCACCGTGTTGCGATCGAAGCCGCTGGTCAGAAAGACGAACGAGAGGCCGGTCTCCGGGTCCGCCCAGGCGACCTGCCCACCGGCGCCCGGATGCCCGAAGGCACGTGCAGAGCAGGTCTTGCCAAAGCCGCGATACATACGATCACGGCCGCCGGCCACGACAACGCCCAGCGCGCGGTTGGCCTGCTTGCCGGTCATCGGGTCCACGAGATCGCCGGTGCGGACCTCGAGCGCCGACGCCAGCGTCTCTGGCGCCCAGATCACGCGACCGTCCGGCGCACACCCGGTCAGCAGGGCCTGGTAGAAGAGCGTGAGATCCGCGGCCGTTGTCACCACACCCGAGCTGGGTACGCCGACGCGGCGCACGGCCGGCTGGTTGTACGTCTCGAAATAGGCCTCGCCGGAGACGTCGGCCAGGTTTACGCCGAGCATGCGCAGCACCCAGCCGGGCAGCGGACGGCCCACGTGCTCGACAGGCGCCACGCGGTCCGTCACCGGCGCGGAGGGCCCCAGGTGCAGGTCGGTGAGCCCCAGCGGCTGGATAATCCGCGCGCGGATGAACTCGCGGAAGTCGACCCCGGCGCGCACCTCGATGATCTCCGCCAGCACCCACATCGTGCTGGTCGCGTGGTAGACGAAGCGGCTGCCCGGGTCCCACTGCAGCTCCCACGCCCCCATGTGGGCGCGCCGCGCGTCCGGATCCGCCCACAGCTCGGGGGGCATGGCCGCCTGCGGAAAGCCGGCGGTGTGGGTGAGCAGGTGCTCGACCAGCACGGCGTCCTTGCCAAAGCCCGGGACCAGATCGCAGGCGCGCTCGTCCAGCCGCAGCAGCTCGTCCTGCAGCAGCAGCCAGACCGCCGACGATACGAGCGCCTTGGTTGTGGAGAACGCCGAGTACAGCGGAGGCTGCGCCGAGTCGTGCCCGGCGCCGAAGGTCTCGAACGCCTCGACCACACCGTTGCGCGCCACCGCCAGCTGCGCGGACGGCAGGCCGGCGGAGCCGACGCGCTTTGTTGCGATGCGGATCAGGTCCGCGACGGTGCTCACAGCGACACCTCATGGCGCACGATGCGGTCGTAGAGCGCGGGCGTCATCGCCGTATATCCGGGCGTGCGGGGCACCCAGACCAGGACGGGATCGGTCACGCGCTCCGGGGCAAAGCCCTCCTCGCGCAGCCGGCTCTTCACGTGCTTGAACGTGCCGGTGACGGCCAGCGAGTCGGTGATCCGCACAAAGCGCGGCACCGCGTACTCGGGCAGCTGCTCGCGCAGACGGGCCAGCAGACCGGCCGTGTCCACATGGCCGTTGGCCGGTACCACGGCGACCATCCCGGCGCGCCCCGGGGCGTCGGCCACCTTCACACCGTAGACGCAGGCGTCGGCCACGCTCGGCTCGGCGGCGACGGCGGCCTCCACCTCCCGTGTGGCGACGTTCTCGGACTTCCAGCGAAACGTGTCACCGGCGCGGTCGACAAACTGCAGGTGGCCATAGCCCAGATGGCGCATCAGGTCGCCGGTGTTGACCCAGACGTCGCCCGGCGCGAAGACGTCGCGCAGCAGCTTGCGCTCGGTGGCCTGCCGGTCGGTGTAGCCCTCGAACCGAAAGCGGTCGGTGACCTGGGTGATGAGCAGCCCGGTCTCACCGCGCGCCAGCCGCATCAAATGTCCCGAGGGTCCCCGCATCGGCGCGCCCTGGTCGGTGTCAAAGGCGACCAACGCCCATGGCGCCGGGCAGACGCCCACGGTGCGGTCCAGGTCCAGCAGGTTGAAGAAGCCGGCGTTGAGCTCGCTGGCGCTGTAGTACTCGCACACCTGGGCGATGCCGAAGCGGCTCTTGAAAGCGGACCAGTCGTCGGGCCGCATGCCGACGCCGACCACTTTGCGGACACGGTGCTCGCGATCCCGCGGGTCGCGCGGACAGCGCAGCAGATAGCGCGTCACCTCTCCAATGTAGGCAAAGACCGTCGCGTCGTAGCGCCGGCAGTCCTCCCAGAAGGCAGAGATGCTCAGCGTGCGCCGGATCGCCAGCGCGGCGCCGGTCGCCATCGCGGCGCTCCAGCACAGCGTGATCGCCTGATTGTGGTACAGCGGCAGCGGCGCGTAGATGGTGTCGTCGGCGGTCAGCGACAGGCACGCGTCGCCAAACATCAGCCCGGCGCCAATCCAGCGATAATGCGACATAGGCGACGCCTTAGGCAGCCCGGTTGTCCCCGACGTAAAGACGTAGAAGGCCGGCTCGCCCATCTCGACGCGCAGCGTGCTGGGCGGATTTCCGGATGGCGCCCCGTCCGCCTCGCTCAAGACGTCGGCCCAACCCGGCGGCGGCGCCGTCTCGCGCCCGTCAGCCAGCCACAGCAGCGTCCCATGCGGCGCCCCATGCACCGCCGGCAGCGCGTCCTGCAGCTCTTCGCCGACCACGGTCACCCGCGCGGGCGCACACTCCAGGCTGTGACGCAGCGCCCCACGCCGCTGCTGAGTGTTGAGCAGCGCCGTCGCGGCCCCGAGCTTGGCGGCCGCGGCGACGACGACCAGAACATCGGGCCGATTCTCCGCCATCAACCCGACGACGTCGCCGCGCGCCACCCCGTGACACGCCAGCACCCACGCCATGCGATTGGCGCGCCGGTTCAGCGACGCGTAGGTGACCACCCCGCCGGCGTGCTTGATCGCGACCCGCGCAGGATGCCGCCGCGCCATCCGCTCCAGCAGCCGCCCGAGCGATCGCCGACTCTGCTTGCCGGCCACGGCCATCGACGCAGCCATCTTGATGAGCCCGGGCGCACGTCGGCCCAGCTTCAGCAGGCCCAGCCCGAGATCCAGCGGGCGGATGAGGTGCTCGGCGGTCATCCAACCACCCTAGCCAAACGCGCGCGCTTTGACTAGAACGTGTTTCACGCAGGACCGCAGCACGTCGAATCCTGGTTAGCCCGGCCCCCCGGGTCCCAGGTCGGGCAGCGCCGGCAGGTACAGCCGCTGGGTGCGCTGGGTCTCTCCCCATGCCGTGCCCGGCAGGGGCCGCACCTGTATCCGCAAGTCCACCCAGTGCCCGCAGAAGACGCACGCGTGGACCGGCCCGAACGGAAAGAGCACCACGAACCCCGGGTCTTCGACGTCCAGGAAGGTGTAGGCGCCCGGGGCGTTGGGATCGGGTCGAAGGTCCACCTCCAGGGTTGTGGTACCCGCCACCGCGCAGCCGTCCAGCGCACGGGCTGCGATCCGGACGTGGACCAGGTCCGCGGTCTCGCCGGGAAGCCACAGCCGCACGCTGGCCCACACGTGGAACATGCCCTGCGGGCCCATGATCTGCGGCACCCAGCCGCCGGCCTCGAGCGGCACGAAGGCGCCGCTCTGGTCGAGCTGCCCGACATCCACGTCCAGCGTCGGCTCGCCCGGGATCCCCTGATACTCGGCGAAGACCTGTGGCTCCAGCGGACAGCACCCCGGCGATGGCGGCAGCGGTCCCCCGACCTCGGCGCCCCCGACCGGACCGCCCAGGGGACAGAACGCGGCCAGCGCGTCGCATTCGCCACCCGCTGGAAACGCCTCGGCCACCGCGGCCGTCGCACACACCTCGCAGCCGCCATCGGCCAGGCTCCGGCAGGTCAGCGGCTCAGCAGGGTCCGCGACGTCCGGTGCCGTCGCGTCCGGTCCCGTCACGTCCTCTGCCGGCGCGTCGTCCGCCAGGCCCGTCGCGTCCTCGGGATGGGGTTGCGGTGCGCTGCGGGCGCAGCCAAACACGGCGGCAAACAGCGCAGCGGACAGGAGCGGGCGACCGACCATGACTGCACCGTAGCACGCCGAACGTGCTCAGGGAGGTCGCGTGCGAGGCGCCGCAACCCGGCGACGCCCAGGTTGGCCGCGTAGCCATTCCCGCACAGGCTCAATCAGCGTAAAGTGGCCGGACGTGGTCTTTTCCGTCCTCGCAACCGTCCTTGCCGCCGCCCTCGTGATGACCGTCATCGCCGGCGCCATGGTGAAGCGCACCTATCGTCAGGTCGGCGCCAACGAGGCGCTGGTCATCGTCAGTGCGAACGGACCTGCGAGGGTGCGCTTCAACGGCTCGATCGTAATCCCGGTGCTCCAGCGCGGTGAGCTGGTGGACACGTCGCTGCACTCGATCGACCTGCAGCTTCTCGGGCCGCGCGGGGTCCACTGCCGGGACAATATTCGCGCCGACGTGCAGGCCGCGTTCTTCATTCGCGTCAACCGCACCGCCGAAGACGTCTTGAGGGTCGCGCAGACCGTCGGATGCGGCCGCGCCTCCGACCCCGAGCACCTGCGCTCGCTCTTCGAGGGCCGCTTCGAAGACGCCTTGAGAACCCTCTTCAAGGAGCTGGATTTCGAAGACCTGTCCGCGCGTCGAGAGGAGGTGCGCGATCAGATCATGAGCTTTATCGGGCGCGACTTGAACGGCTTCTGTCTGGAGGACGTCGCGATCGATCGCATCGAGATGACCGCTGCCGAGCACCTGGATTCGGGCAACATCCTGGACGCCCAGGGGTTGCGCAAGATCGCGGAGATCACCGCCAGCCAAGACACGCGCACCCGCGAGCTGACGCAGGAGGCGGAGCGCCGGCGCGTTCAGCAAGAGGTCGAGGCCGCCGAGGCGATCGCCGCCCTGGACCTCCAACGCGCCGAAGCTGAGGCCCGCCAACGCCGCGAGATCGACCTACTTCGCGCCCGCGAACTCGAGACCACGATCCAGCTGCTGCTCGAGACCCAGGCCCGCATCCAAGAGGCCAAGCCCGAGGGGCTGGATGCCGAGCTCGAAGCGTTGGTCAGCGCGCGTGAGGCCGAGCTCCAGGCGCTGATCGACGCCCGCAAAAAAGAGCTCACCGAGGTCCAGAAAGACTGATCTCCGCGGCCTCGGACTACCCCGAGGTGATCAGGAGCCCGTCAGCTCAGCCCAGGGCGGGGTCGGGCGCAGGTTGCGCAGCTGACCCGTGGTGCGCGTGTGGTTTGTCTCCCCGCGCCGCCTCCCAGGGTGCACCATGCCATAAGGCAGTCGCTCCATGCGGCGATTGCCGACCGACCGGCGACGCACCTGCAGTCGTCGCATGCGCACCTGCAGCGCTCGGATCTCGCGCTTCACCGAGTTGAACTCGGCGCGTCCGGCGCTCTGCTCGCTCACGAGCCGCTGGATCTCGGCCAGAGTGGCGGCCAACTGTTCGCGGATCGTCTCCAGCTCAGCCTCGAGACCGGCGCTGTCATCGCGGTTTCGGCGGATCCGCTGGCGGAGGCGTCTGATGGCCTGGCGCAAGGTTGGGACCTCGTTGCGTCGCAGGGCGCGGATCTCCGGCCTGTGGTCCAGGATGGCCAAGTGCGCCTGCAGGGTCTCCAGGTCGGTCTGGGAGGTGGAGAGCTCGGTGTCGATCTCCGCGATCTCCCGGCGCTGCTCGGTCTCGGCCGCCTCGACTCGTGGTGACGCCTCCCCGTGCCTGGCGTTGACGCCTTGGTAGTGGCTGTCTTCGTTGCGGGTCAGCAGGTCGGCATTTGTGACCAGGCCTCTCAGCCGCTCGCTGAGACGCACCAGCCCCTCCAGGTCATCCTGGCCGTTGGTCTCTTCCAGCAGCGCGCGCTGCCCGGCCGTAAACCGGCTGGCCAGCTGGGAGATCCGCTCCAGGTTCTGCTGGCGGATCCACGCGCGCAGGGCCTCGAGGTCGATCGGGCCGCCATGCCGTCGCGCAAGCTGATCGAGGAGGCGCTGGTTGGCGCGACTGGCGCTGCCGCTACCCAGCTGACCGATCAGCTCCTGCGGCGTGCGTGCGGGCCGAGACCCGGCGTCGACCCGGGTCACGCTGGTGACGGGGCACACCGTATGGCCGTCGACCTCGGCGTAGCGATCGCCCAGCCACACGTTGTGCTCGCGCCCGCCGCGCGCGGGGCTGCCCTGGCTGAACGCGATGGCCTGGCGGTACCACACCCCCTCCTCGGACTGCTGCGGACCGTCGGCCCAGCGCGAGAAGATCACGCTGTGGGAGCCGCCGTCCGAGCCGTTGGCGTTGTAGTACCAGAGCCAATCGCCTGGCTGCAGCGTGGCGAACTCAGCAAACGCCAGGCCGACGCGACGGTGGACTCGGCCGTTTTCCTGCCGTCCGTCCGCCATGCGGTCCTGCTCGCGTGAGGCAGCGCCGGCGTGCGACGACCCCTCGGGAATTGGCCCTACAGCTCCGGCCGTCTCGGCGTCGGGCAGCTCGTCAGCGCCGACCTTGTCGCCCAGAAAGACGCCGCGCGCGCGGCCGGTGCCCAGGACCAGGTTCCCGGCGTGATCGAACGTACCCATCATGCCGTTGGTCATGGGCCCCGCAGATGGTATGGCCCCGGCATAGTGGTGCACGATCTGGGCCCAGTGGTAGCACATGCGAGCGTGCACTCGCTGTTCGAAGGAGCCCGGCCGGTAGTTGCCCGTCGCCAGGATGTGCGACGACACCAGAATGCGCTGCTGCGCCGTGGCGGTGCCGGTCTCGTCGCCGTTGAACAGGCGGTCCGGGATCTCGCGAGTGTCGATGAATGACAGAAGCTGGCTGCGCTGCGTGGCGGTGAACAGGGCGCCCAGCCGCTCGGCGCCCAGGTCCGCGCCGCTGCGGGAGCCGGGCTGCGCCGCGGGCCCGGTATTGGACTGCGCGACGGTACACACCTCGGCGATCGGAAGCCCGAAGGCGTGCAACACGGATTGGAACTCGTCGTTGAACGCGACCGCAAACTCCATCAGCTCGCCACTGACGGACGAATCTGTGGGGCTGAGCAGCGCTTGCTGGCTGTCGTAGCCGGCGGTCTGTCGCACGGTGTCTCTGACCCCACCGCCGCGCGACTGCGCCTGGACCTGCGTGCTACGGAGCGCGCCGACTGAACTGTCGTGTGTGTGTTCGCGGTCCATCCGGCTCCTACAGTGCTGTCTCGCACATATGTGATCGTGGTTACACGAGACCGCGAGTCACGAGAAGCGGCAAGCGACGGCACAATGATCCAGGTCCAGAAGCGCCGCGGAGAGCCCGGATACGGTCAGACCTGGGTAGCTGGTCTACGGCCGCTGGCGGTCGCCTACTCAGGCGCTTCGGCGTTGCAGTACCCGTACCAGGTGCTGTCCGTGTCGAGGTTCGCCCAGCACTTGCCCTTGTCCTTGCAGTCCTGTGATTGCGCGCACTCGTCGTGTGACCCGGCGCGACACGCATCCGCGTACTCGTACACCGAGCAATATCCCTTGAGGTTGCAGTTCAGCGAGCCCTCGCAGTCGGCGTCGGTGAGCGGGTGGCAGCGCCCGTTGGCAACCTGGCAGGCGCCCTCCTCCTTGCAAGCCAGTGACGCGCCGCAGTGCGCCGTTGTCGCGGCGACGCACTCGCAGTCCCAGCTCGGCAGGCTGGGTTCAGGCGTCACGCACTCGTCCTTGGCCGAACACCAGCCCACGTCCGCACAAGCCTTGGCGGCCACACAATCCGCGTGGCTGCCAGCATAACACTCAATGCCGTCTGCCGGCTCCTTGCACTTCCCGGAGTAGGTGCAGGCGGCGCTGTCGACGCACCCCGACCCCGTGCCGGACCCCGTAACGCACTTCGTGCCGTCTTCCGACGCGACGCACTTGCCTCGAGTGCTGCACTGGCCGGTCGCGGCGCAGTTGGCGTCGGTGCAGAACCCCGGGTATTGGGTGATGCCGATCTCGTCGAAGCACGTGCAATCGCCGCTGTCGCAGGTCTTGCAGTCGGCACCTGAGTACCCGGGGTGAACGCACTGATCGCAGAGCTCCCCCGTGAAGATCAGAGGGGTCGCACACTGCGAGCAGTCCTGCCCCGCAAATCGGCTCGCGCACTGATCGCAGGCGCTGCCGGCAAACCGATGCGAGCACTCCTGGCAGTGCTCGCCTGCGAACTGCGGCAGGCACTGGTCGCACAGCTCCCCCGTAAAACGAGGCAGACACGAACATCCGTCGGGCACCGTGTGCACGTCCACCACGTCGGGGCACAGGTCGTCGCTGTCGCAGGTCTCGTCCGAGTCGGCATCGGCTTCGCACGCAAGCTGCGAGCTGCAGCAGGCGCTCTTGCAATCCGCGTGGACCTTGCAGGGGCGCGTGTCGTCGCACTTGACGGGGCAGCTGCCGCCGCAGTCCCGGTACGGCTCATCGCCGTTGCGCACGTCATCGTTGCAGTGCTCCAACGAACACTCGCCCACGCGGCAGAAGTCGTTGATGCAATCCTCATCCGTCTTGCAGGGGAAGCCCACCGGACAAGGGACCAGGAACGCCTGCCCGCACTTGTCCGGGTCGGGGTCCGGCGCCGGGTCGGGTCCAGGCGACTCAGCGGAGCCCGAGCCACCACCGCGACCGCCCCCACCCGCCGGCGTGCAGCCCAGCGTGACCAGCAACAGCGCTGTCAAAACACGTGAGGTCATGGGACGACAATAACAAGATTTGCAGGCCTGGGCGTCCTCAGTCTGCGTCCGCCCTGCAGCCGACGGGGCCGTCCCGCAGATCGTCTTCGAGGGCCGCTGGACCATCAGGACCATCCGGGCGACCATGGCCCATCGCCGAACGGTGATCCATAGAGCGAGGCTTGCCGATGAGAGCCCACCTGATTGTTGCCGCCCTTCTGACCGTGTCATGCGCACCTGCCACCGACGCCCAGACCGCTGACACGCCCGCGCCCGAGACAACCAGCGCCGGCGACGTCGAGGAGGAGACGACGACGGCAGGCCCCCCGGTGGCATCCGCCATTGGTGACGGATGCGGCGGCCCCGACGCGGTGACCTGCGCGCCACCACTGTACTGCGACTACTTCGACGATCTGTGCGGCCAGGGTGACGGTGCCGGCAGCTGCAAGCAGAGCCAGCCGGAGTTCGAGGAGCACCCCGATGAGCCCTATTGCCCCGAGATCGTCGACTGGGTCTGCGCGTGCGATGGCGAGGTCCATCTCAACGCGTGCAAAGCCTCGCTCGCTGGACAGGACGTGCAGAAGGCGCCGGACGCGTGCACGCCGCCCACCGACACGTTCGGCTGCGGAGAGCATTTCTGCGGCGCGGGGCAGTACTGCTTGAAGGTCCATGACGATACCGGCCTCGGCATCATCCACTACTGCAAGACGCTACCGGCCGCGTGCACAGATGAGCTGACGTGCGACTGCCTGGACGGCAGCAGCTGCCCCGGCCCCTGCGAGCAGGACGGGGACGGCAACCTGTTCTACACCTGCATGGGAGGCTGAGCGCCGCCGGCATGCACGCGCCAGGAGCAACAAGAGACCAGGCCCCTCTCACAGCCGCTCCATGGTCCAGTTGGTGCCGCCCTTCCCGTCGGCGGTGAGCTTGAACCGAACCGCTTTATTGACGCCACAGGCACGAGCGGTCCAACGCTCCGTCCATTGGCCGCCGACCTGAGTGCCGCGCGCGTCTCGAATCGCCCTCACAATCTCCTTCTCAAAGGCAGAGTCGATGACACGCCACCTCTCCTTGCAGTCTTTGCTCGGGGTCAGCGACGTCGTCGTCACCCCCTTGCAGATCACGCATCAGCCGTCGGCGCCACGGAGACGACACCGCGCGCGTCGATCAGCGTCGCCTCGGCATAGCCGGTCTTCAGCGCCTTCTCCTGTTGGGTGGCGGCCTTACGGATGTATTGCAGGATGCCCGACGTCTTGCGCCACTTGTAGAAGGCCTCGTGCTTCGGTGGCTCGGTTCTCTCACGTCTAAGCGTCTGGCGACAATTGCGCCGAACAAGTCGCCCCGGAAGGAGGCCGGCGCAAAGCTCCCCGAGCCACCACCCATCCCATGTCGGCGATGTCCCCTCGCTTAGCAGATGGCCAGCGGTCAGGCCGCGAGGGGGCCAGGTTGAAAAACGGGTCGCCTCAGGGGAACATCGCCGCCGATGAGGTCCCTGCTACGGCCTGCTGAACTTGATCGCCAGCGTGATCCGAGCGTCCAGGCAGTACTTGCTGGGCGAGCCGCCGCGGTGAATGATCTCGCCGTCGAACAAGACCATCCGTCCCGGTCGAGGCTGGATCGACAGCGCGATGGGCTGCGGTCCATCCTCGTACATGAGAAACTCGCCACCCCAGTTGGCGTTCCACACGGAGTTGATGAAGAAGAGCGCCGTCCAGGTCTTGCCGTCCGGGTGAGCGAACTGGAAATCGCCGAACAGGTTGAAGTTGGCGTAGATTCGCTCGATACCGCTGGTCACGAGGCCGTACTCGTCGACAACCGCGCGCGCCTGACTCAACAGCAGGGAGACGGCCGGCGAGGTCTCGAGGTCGTCGTGGTCGAAGTAGTGCACCAGGTGCCGCGCAAACTCGGTGTCCCCACGATCCACGTCGTTGAAGCCGTAGTCCAGGTCCTTGAACAGGTCGTGGATGCCCTCCAGGGCGCCGCGCTCGATCAGATTGTCCACGAGAAACGCGCGCTTGCGGCCGGCCCCCACCGTCAGCTCGCGAACCTGAATCGGCAGGTCCTCGGGCGGGTTGGGATCGGGGGCAAACGGTCCGGTCAGCATGGACGCAGGCTACCGGACCGGCCGATAAGCTGGCAACCGACGGCGGTTGGGTGATGGATCGAATCGAGCCGGCGCAGCCCGACATCCTGGCCCGTGTATCGCAGCTGAGGAACGCCGCCGACGTCTTTGGGGCACGCGGGCGGGCGACGTTTGTGGCGCAACACAACGAGATGGACTGCGCGGCTGCGTGCCTGGAGACCGTCGTGCGCTGCTACGGCAAACGGGCCGGGCTGGCGCGCTGCCGGCAGGCGGTCCAGTACCACCGCGAAGGGGCCAGCTTGCTGGACGTTCAGCTGGGCGCGCAGACGCTTGGCTTCGATTGCGAGGGGGTGCGCGCCGACTTCGGGGACGACTTCGACGACCTGCCGACGCCCTTCATCGTGGGGATTGACCATCACTTCGTCGTTGTGGAAGGGCGCGACGGCGACGAGGCCCAGCTGATGGACCCGGCCGTCGGTCGGCGACGCATGCCCCTGGCGGAGCTCACCGAGAGGGCCCAGGGGATCTGCCTTCTGATGGCGCCGCTGGAGGCGTTTGTGCAGTGGCAGGACTACCGCACGGACCACTCCCGCTACTGGCGGCTGGCGCGTGAGCATGCGGCGCAGATGGGCCAGGCCTTCGGGTACTCCCTGCTGCTGCTCGGACTGGGGACGGTCGGCCCGCTGCTGTCGCAGTACGTGTTCGACGACGTCATCCCGCTGCGGGATCTGGGCGCGCTGGGCTGGATCGCCGTCGGGTATGTCGCGGTCATTCTGATGTCGACCGCGGGCGGGATTGCCCGCAAGTGGGTGATGACGCGGCTGGGCTTCGACATCGACCGGCGGCTGACGGTGGCGTTGTATCACCGCTTCTTCCGGCTGCCCCTGACGGATTTTCTGCGGCGCACGCCGGGCGACATCTCGGCGACGCTGGACGAGGTGTCGGCCATCCGGTCGTTCATCACGGGTCAGGTCGTGGCCAACATGCTCGAGTACCTGAACCTCATCGTATACATCGCGCTGCTGGCCTGGATGGCGCCACAGCTGTTGTGGCTGGTGGTGGCGGTGGCGCCGGTGTATGCGGTCGTGCCCTACATGCTGGGCCCGGTGCTGCAGCGACTGCACTCGCTGGAAGTCAATCGCGGCGCCAAGCTGGAGACGCTGCTGATGGAGCAGATCGTCGGCTATCGGACCATCAAGACCATGGGCGCGGAGGCGCAGGCGCAAGCCAAGTGGCTGGCCGGGTTGGACTCATACCTGCGCCAGACGCTCAGAGCCGAGCGCACGCTGTACCCGCTGAACGCGGCGGTGGACGTGTTTCAGTCGCTGGTCACGGTGGCGTGCCTGGTGTTGGCCGCGCGCTGGGTGATCATCGGGGACATGACGCTGGGCGCGATGATCGCCGGGACGCAGCTGGTGTCACAGATTCTGGGGCCGATCGCGTCGATCGCCGAGCATTGGACCGACTTTCAAGAGCTGAAGGTATCCACGGAGCGCGTTGAAGAGGCGCTGAGTCAGCCGGTCGAAGCGCCGGGCGGCGACACCGACGCGCCGATCGCGGGCGACGTGGTCCTCACTGACATCGTGTTCCGCTATGGGCGGGCCGAAGCGGCGGTGCTGGACGGGCTGAGCATCGGCTTTCGCCGGGGCGAGATCACCGCGCTGGTGGGGCGCAGCGGGTCGGGCAAGACCACGGTAGCGCAGCTGTTGAATCGCCTGCTGACACCCGAGTCCGGGACGATCGCGATCGGCGGGGTCGACACCGCGTTGTTCCCGCTCGATCGGCTGCGCGGCGCGGTCTCGGTAGCGCTGCCGGAGTACCACCTCTTCCAGGGCAGCATCCTGGAGAACATCGCGCTGGGCGCGCCCGACCCGCCGGACCGCACCCGGGCCGAGCGAGCCTGCCGCCAGGCGCAAATTCACGACTTCGTGGACGGTCTGCCCAGTAGCTACGAGACGCGCGTACCGGAGTCGGGCATGGGGCTGTCCAGTGGGCAGAAGCAGCGGCTCGTGCTGGCGCGCATCCTGTACCGGGACCCGACCATCCTGGTGTTGGACGAGGTGACATCGTATCTGGACCAGGCGTCGGAGAGGGGCATCCTGGAGCATCTGCAGGCGGCGCGCGACGACAAGACGATCATCATCATTACGCATCGACCCAACGTGCTGGCGTACGCGGACCGTGTTATCTCGTTGAAGGACGGGGCGGTGAGCCAGGACCTGCGCACATCAGACCCCGAGGCGCAGACGATCTTCGAGACGATCTGAGAGGACCCGATGGCCCGGCGAAAAAACCAAAAACGCCATCCGAGCTCACTGCTGAACCTGTCGCTGGTCGAGCATCTGTTCGCGGATCACACCGTCCGGCTGGCGCGGCGCGGCGTCGACGCCCGGTGGACCTACAACGAAGAGGTCCAGACCAATCAGAGCGGGTTCGACCCGACCAGCGGCGTGATCTTCTATCGGGCGCACTCGCACGTGGACAAGTGGCTGGCTCATCGCGAGGAGGACACCCGCAAGCACAACTACAACGACGATCTGGTCGGCGAAGCGATGTTCCTGGTGCACGACCACCTGCACATCTGGGCCTACCGCTGGATCCAGGCGCTGTGCCCCGAGATCGGGCTGGGGACGGCGCCTATCACACGCGACAATCTGGAGGCGCTGGCGTTTTGCCACCTGCTGACCGAAGCGGTCGCCACCGTGGGCCTGGACTACTGGTTTCTGTGCACCATGGACCTCAATGAGACGCTGAACCTGGGCACCGATTACACGTGCGCGACCCTGAGCTACAAAGAGTCGCTGGAGCCCGAATACCGCCGGTTCCACCCGACCTTCACGGCCCAGAAGCCCGCCCACCTCGGCATGATCACGAAGTTCTATTGCACGGGGGAGTTTCTCGGTTTTTCGGGGACCGATCTGGCGCGCAGTCCGCTGCTGGTCAGTTGGCTGTCTCACGAGCTCGAGTATGGCGTGCGGCAGCGCCAATACACGCGGCTGTGGCTGTCGTACCTGTCCAAAGAGGACATCAAGGTCGAGCCGCCAAAGCTGAAGGGTCGCGTAACGACGAGCGCGGCGTGGCAGAAGAAGCTGGTCGGCCAGATCACCGAGCTTCTGTGGTCCAAGGTGAAACACAACAACCCCGAGCCGCCCGGGCGAGGTCCCGATCCGCGCAAGGCCTGGAGAATCCCGCTGCACAAGCCGGTCGACTTCCGGTTTGCCAATTGGAACATCCTTCAACGGCGCAAGAGCCTGGGCCGGATGGACCTCCACCTGAAGGACTCCGACAACTTCTGTTATTGGTTTCGCCAGTTTGTGAGTCAGTACGATTTCGAGGCGCTTGCCGATGAGCTGCTCGCCATAAAGCTGGAGCTGTTCCACAAGGGGCGCCGTGACCTTTGCGAGTACTTTTTCAAGGACATGCCGCGCGTTGACGTGCACGGGCGCGAACGCGAGATGCTGTTTCTGTTGAATTGACCGGCGCCCGCCTTGACGCCGTCAACGCCCACACACTAGAACCGATTGTACGTACGGATTTGGACGCGCTCACACGCAGGAGACATACGGATGACGATCAAGAAAGTAACGGTGGACGACCTCCGCAACATCAAGGGCGGAAGCGCCGCCAAGAAGAAGGGCCGCGGCAAAGTGAAGCGCGGCGAGAAGATCGCCATCAAGGAGATCGGAAAGGACGCGAGCAAGGACATCGCGGCCAAGAACGTGGACAAGAAGACGGGCGTGAAAGTGAAACCGAAGGTGGGCACCAAGCTTCCGTAGCCCCCGGTACGCTCACCCGGGACGCACGCGCCGGCTGACCTCGCGACAGATGTTGCGGCACAGCCCGGTCAGCGTGAAGGCGTCTTTCCACCGCGCGAGGCCTCGCTGCAGCTCGGCGACGCGCTCCGCAGTAAGCGCCCGCAGAACGGTGTCGATGTCGCGCAGCCCCGCCTCGGGCAGCCGCAGCGAGAAGTCGCTCCAGCGCACAAACCCGTCAAACGGCAGCTCGTAGTAGTCCGAGAGGATCACCGGAATGCTGCCGTCTGCGATGGCCTCGTACAGCCGAAACGACCAGCGCGCCCAGCCGGCGGGGCACAGCGTAAACACGCTGTTCTGGGTGAAGTCGCGATAACCGGCCGCCTCGCCGTACCGTGCTTTCGCATCCGCCAGCTCCCCGACGAAGACGTCTGGGAGATCGGCCTGGGCCATCGCGAACCAGGCGTCTGCAAACCCGTCGCCGCGCACGTGGGTGGGCGGCAGCACTGAGCCGTAGTTCAGGACGCCGCAAAACGAGTACAAGAGCGGCGCCTCGAACCCGGGCGCCAGCGCGCTCTCATACGGCGGCACATATGTGCCGACCCCGAAATCGTTGGGATGACGGTCGATCGTGGACTCGCTGACCCCGGCGTGCCAGGTGTCGTCCAGCCACTCCTTGCAGCCCAGATAGAAGTCGTTGAGATCCAGCAGGTCCTGACCCAGCACACAGTAGGGGTTGGCGCGCTCGAAGGGCGGCCGCAGATACGTGTCCCATACGTACGCGAACAGCTTGGGCTTGGGACTGTCCAGAACGCCGCTCCGGCGCAGGCTGCGGCCCAGGTCCACGCCGCACACCGAGTAGACGGGCAGGTGCATCGGCAGATAGATCAGGTCCGCGGCGTCCTCGTCGGCTTGCGGCAGCACCTCCGTAAACAGCACCTTCATCAGCGCGTGTACGTAGTACTCCTCGGGCAGCATGTTGTGCGTGCGCTTGAACTGCTCCAGCTCGGCCGCAGCGGTCTCTTCGTCGACGGGCACCGTAAAGACCCGCGGCATGTCGCACGGCGGCACGAAGTCCCGCAGCTCGCGACGCGCCTGGTCCTCGAACGCCGATACCAGCGCCGCCTTTTTTTCCCCGTCCCTGAAGTTGGCCATGTGCTCAGTCGACCCGCGTCACTTCGTCGTAGAACGTGCCGAAGTGAGACGTGAAGGGGTCGTCTCCCGGCGCTACGCTAGCACGATTTGACAGCGGTTGGTCGAGCTCGGGGAGCGCCCTGAGTGACCTTCACCGGGCCACCATACATTCATCGCGATGTGTTCGGTTTCGCACTGATCGTCAACAGGACCACCGTGGCGGGCACGTTATACCGTGTGCGCATGCCTCACATCGACACCGTAACTGATGCGCCGCATCACACATCTTGACATCACAGTGGGTAGACGTAGTGTGAAAGTATGCGCACGACCTTGAACATCGATGACCCGATCATGATCGCCGTGAAGAGCCTGGCGGCCCAGACGGGTCAGACCATTGGCGAGACAGTGTCTCAGCTTCTGGCGAAGGCCCTTGTTCGCGGCGAGGCGCCCGCGATCCGCAACGGGTTGCCCGTCTTCCCGGCGACGGCTGATCGAGGACCTGCCACCATGGAGCTCGTCAACAAGCTCCGCGATGACGACGGCCGGTGAGGTTTCTGCTCGATGTCAACGTGTTGATCGCGCTTGTCGACTCGGCGCATTTGAACCACGACGCGGCCCACGCCTGGTTTGGGGCCGGACCGGACTGGGCGACATGCCCGCTTACGCAGAACGGTCTTGTCCGAATCCTCGGCAATCCGGGATACGGAACTGTCGATGCCTCTGCGGCGGAGGTCGTCGGCTATTTGCGCGCGCTGTGTCAGCACCCGCGACACGAGGCCATCGCCGACGACGTCTCGCTGGCGGACAAGTCGTTGTTTGACGCGGGGCTCGTCACGGGGAGTCGCGCGGTAACCGACACATACCTGGTCGGTCTGGCGCACAGACACAACATGCGGCTCGCGACGTTTGACCGTCGGCTCTCGGCCGCCGCGGTCATCGGGGCCGGACCGGAGACGATACAGCAGATCCCACAAGTGGCTTAGCTCGAATGCCGGTCACCTTGGCCGGAACGGGCCTCACGCCACAATGGCAAGCGGGACCTGCGGTTCGGCCGGACCCTGACCGCCGTCGGTTTCGTTTAGTTGGGGCCTGGGCCTCGCCATGGTCTAACCAACTCGGAGCGAGCGGAGGCTTTATCGTGCGGACGTTGCCATTTGCTGTCGTGATCTCGAGCGCGCTCGCGCTCTTCTGCGGTCGGCCGGCCGCGGCTCAGGGGCTCGTGATCAATGAGATTCACTACAACCCCTCGGAAGCGCAGGGGGCCGATGAGGACTTCGAGTTCTTCGAGATCGTGAACGACGGGACCGAGCCGGTTCAGCTCGACGGCTTCACGGTCGGGTACCTCAGCTGGATCACGTTCACGTTCTCGGCCGGGCACGTGATCGGGGCCGGGGAGCACATCGTCATCGCGCGCAACGCGTCGTCATATGCGGCAAAGGGGTATCAGGTGTTTCAGTGGGAGGGTGACGGGGACCTTGTGGACAAGAAGGGCACCCTTCAGATCATCGATCCCTCGGGCGCGATCGTTGACACCATGAACTATTTCAACCACTTCTCGCAGCCGTCCTGGCCAAGCAGCCCCGACGGGTACGGGCCGTCACTGGAGCGGATAGTGCCCTTGCTGGAGGGGTATCCGCCGGCGATTGGATGGCAGCCCTCGTTTGCCGAATACGGGACGCCCGGGGCCGCGAACTCAATTGCGCTGAACACGTTTTATATCGATCGCGTCGTCGTGAATCCGGGGGACAAGGATGTGCAGCTGGACATCGGGTTTGACGCCGTGGATGCGTTCAGCGCCGGTCAGTACAGCTTCAGCATCAGCACCGGCGATCAGGTCACGCTGAAGACGCTGGAGTTTGTCGGCCGGGCGCTCGATGACGCCGGCTTGCCGATTTTGGGGCCGCCGTCCGCGTCCAATCTGCCGGTGTCGGCCGGGACCAGCTTTGTCCTGTTCTTAGACTTCAGCCTGGATGTGATTCCGGCCGGGGTCGGCCCCATCATGCGCTGGACGCTGGATGTCAGCGAGGACGCGTACCCCATGGACCTGTACGCGCAGGTCGGCGGGCTGCAGTTTTCCAAGGCGGGGATACCTGTGCCGATGGCTCAGTATCACGGGTTTGTGACCGTCAACCACGTCTTCATCTCCGAGTACGTCGAAGGTGACGGGAGCGATCGGGCCATCGAGATCGTCAACCCGTGGCCGTTTGGCCTGGGGCTGGATCTGAGCGGCTTCTCGCTGTGGCGGATCACCGACGGGGGCGACTGGCCTGAGGCGTCGCTTGCGCTGACCGGCAAGCTCGAGCCGCTGCAGACGCTGGTCGTGTGTCATCCCGACGCTCAGCCGGCGCTGCTGGCCAAGTGCGATGTCACGGACGCGGTCTTGGACTTCGACGGCAACGATGCGATTGGGCTGGCACGACACGACACGCTGGTCGATTCTGTGGGCGAGGCGGGAGCGGACCCCGGCGCCGGGTGGAGTGTGGCCGGCGTGGCCGGTGCGACCGCCGATCACACCCTCAGACGCAAAGCGGCGGTGGCGCACGGCAACACCGTCTGGCCCGGTTCGGCGGGCTCGGGCCCGGATGACTCGGAGTGGGTGGTGGCCTCCAAGGGTGCATTTGACCACCTGGGCGTCAGCCCGGCGGCCACCGAGATTTGCGACAACTCGACCGACGACGATGGTGACGGGCTGGTCGACTGCTTTGACAGCGACTGCAGCGACTCGTTTCCGACGGTGGGGCTGGCGTGCGACGGTGACGACGACGACCTGTGCGCAAACGGCGCGATCACGTGCACCGCCGACGGCGCCGGCGTCGAGTGTGTTGGTGAGAGCGTCGAATCCATCGTGGAGACCTGCGATGGTCAGGACGCGGACTGCGACGGGCTGGTCGACTGCAACGACCCCGACTGCAGCGCGCAGTTTCCGCTGCTGGAGCAGCCGTGTGACGGGCCGGACAGCGATCAGTGCGCCAACGGCGCCTACGTGTGCACGCCGAGCGGAGGCGCAGTGATGTGCCTGGAGACGGTGGAGAACCTCGCGGAAGTGTGTGACGGCCAGGACGCGGACTGCGACTCGCTGGTGGACTGTCACGACCCCGACTGTGACGAGCAGTTCCCCGGCCTGGGCGACCCGTGCGACACCGCTGACTCGGATGACTGCGCCAACGGCGTGTCCGTGTGCACGGCGGATGGCTCCGCGCTCGAGTGTCCCAGTGAGACTGTCGAGGACGTGGAGGAGATCTGCGACGAGCTGGACAACGACTGTGACGGCGACACCGATGAGGGCCTCGAGTGCGACGAGCCGCCGCCGGACGCGGTCGAGCCCATGCCGGACGCGGGGCCCGACGAGGTCGAGCCGATGCCGGACGCGGGGCCCGACGAGGTCGAGCCGATACCGGACACGGGAGCTGAGGAGGCGGTGGACGCGCAGGCCTTCACTCCGCTCCCCGAACCCAGCGATGGATGCAGCACGACCTCGAGTCCGCGCGCTCCGTCCCACGGGCTGGGATTTGCGCTGCTTGCTGCGTTTGGCCTGTTTGCGGCGTCTCGTCGGCGCGGCTCACGGGATCACTAGGTGACTGGTGCCGTGGCGAGACGTCGCACGACGGCGCGCCGTGACGCCCATCAGCAGCAAACAAAGCAGCACGATCCAGGCGCCCGGTCGGATCGGCTGAGGGCCGCCGATTGTGCGACAGCTGCAGTCGCCTTCCGAGTCCGGCGGCAGGGGCGCGGACACGTCAGTGCCGGGTTGATCGGACTCGACCGGCGGGGGGGCCTCGCCGTCTGACGCAGGCGTGACCGTGCCGGTGTCGTCCAGCCGCCAGGCCTCCAGATGGCTGGACGTGCCGTGGGTTCGATGCACGACGAGCACCGCCGCGTGGGCTGCGTCCTCGGCCGGTAACAGCTGCAGCGCGCGCAAGCTGCCCGGTGCGTCGGGCGCGATGATGAGAGGGCCGGCCAGCGTCGCGCCGTCCGCAGACAGGTACTCTGCCGCCAGGCGGTCGGTCTCGCCGCGCTCGAGCCAGGCCATCAGCAGGCTGGTGCCGGCCGCTTCGGTGAAGGCGTGCAGGCGGATCTCGCGCGTGTCCCGGTCATCGAATGCGCGCACCTCGACAAACGGGCC
The DNA here is from genome assembly GCA_964545715.1 of uncultured Myxococcales bacterium. Taxonomy (GTDB): domain Bacteria; phylum Myxococcota_A; class UBA9042; genus CAZJHX01. The sequence continues at coordinate 9,027 of CAZJHX010000001.1, read as the reverse complement.
CGCCGCCACCGGCTTGCCCGCGCCGGCCGGGCGCGACAGCACGACAACGCCGCCGTCGCGACCCCCGGCGGCGATCCACAGGCCGCCGTCGTCGTCAAAGGCGAGGTCCACCCCGCCGCCCGCCTCGGTAGCCGCCGGCTGCCAGTCGCCCCACTGCCCGTCCGTCAGGTCCAGCACATCGAGCTTGCCGTCGTCCGTCACAACGCCCAGCGTCGCGTCCACCGAGCCACCTGTTGGAGCGGCCGCCAGGTGAACGCTGCGCAGCGGCGTCGGGGCCAGCACCTCGCCCGGCGCGCTCCACGCGTCGTCTTTCAGCACGGCCGCGCGCACGGCCTCCACCACCGACTCGGGGCCCTCGGCGTTGACGCGAAAGACCAGCACCGCGCCGCCCTCCAAAGCCGCCAGCTGCAGATCGTGGGCGGTCGCCTCCACGTCGGCCACCACGCCCGAGTCCGTCCACGGTCCGTCCGAGCCGTCGCCCACCGCCCACTGCACCGCAGTCGGCGGAGACGCGCTCGGATCGTCGGCCGCGCGATCCGACCACGCCGCCAGCCAGCGGCCGTCCTTCAGCGCCGCCACCGCCGCGCCGACCACGATGCCGTCCGTCGTCGCGACCGTCACCGGCTCAGCCCACGCGCCGGGTGCGCCGATGGCGGCGACCAGGCTGGACGTCCCGCTCATGGGCTCGGTCTGCACGTAGGCGAGGCCGGAGCCGTCTTTGCTCCAGGCGGACGCAACCGGCGTGAGCGGGTAGAGATCGGTGACCAGGCGCTCGCCTGCGGGCGCCCCCCCCCCCGGCGGCATCGTCGACGGCGCGATCACCGTCGTCACCAGACCGCTCGGCGTCAGGTTGAAGCTGGGCTCGGTGCCGAACTCGACGTCGAACCGCTTCAGGTCCCACTGCCACTGCTTGGCAAAGCCGACGCCCCAGGTGTCAGCCATGAGCGACAGCTCGATGCTGAACGCGCCCGTCAGGCGGACGATCGGCGGCCACCAGGACTCGGGGTTGGGCACCAACTTCATCCCGCCCAGCGGCACGATCACGTCGTTGGGCGCGCCCAGCTTCAGCAGACCCCGCACCTTGAGCCGGTCGCTCCAGGCCGCCAACTCAAGGCCCGTGGCCGACTTGAAGAAGATGGCATCCAAATCGATGGGTAGCCGGGAGTCCTTGCCGCCGAACGCGTCCAGGCTCGGGCTGCCGGTGGGAACGCCCGACTCCGGGGCCTCGTCCACCAGCAACGAAAACTCGCTGCTCATGTCGCCGCCGATACCGAAGTCGAAAACCCAGAAGACATCGAGCCCCGCCACCGCCTCCAGAAACGCCAGCGCGGCGTTGACGTGCGGAACCCGGCGCAGCAGCTTGTTCAGCCGGTAGCGTGTGATGATCCCCAGGGTCGCGCTGGCGGTCAGCTTCAGCCGGAAGTCCTTGAACGCCCCCTCGCCGTATTGCTCGATGATGCTCAGCGCCAGGCTGCCGGTCACCTTGCGGTCCACCTTTTTCGTCGGCGTCTCCCCGACCGGCACGGCGCCCGGCACGTCCACCCGGGTCGCGCCAAAGAACTGCGTCTGGTTCTCCGCCGATGTCACGGCCGTGCCGGTCATCGAGATCTTCTTGGCCGCGCCGTCGACCTTGAAGCCCAGCTCTGCGGGAAGAATGAGGCCGAGCGCCCGCGACGCCGTGCCGAGCAGGCCACCGCCGCCGTTCTTCTGACCCTCGAGCCAGGCCACTTTCAAGCGGTAGTCGTAGGTGAGGTAGCCGTCCTGGGAGAGTCCGATCGCCGCGTCGAAGCTGGGCATCGGCAGGTAGCGCCCCTTGGGCACCCACTTGGACGGATCCACCTCGGGCAGGTTTGCCATGGTCCCGATCAGGTTGACCAGAAACGAGGCCCAGCGCGGCAGATGTACGCCGTGCAGGGCGTGCCTGCCCGCCGGTCGGTGGTCCGCGTAGTCGAAGAACGCGACGCCGCCCCCGTGCGTGAACGCCACGATCCATGGCTCAAACGTGCCCGCCGGCAGCTCCCACAGCTTCAGCTGGCCTCCAACCGCGTCGCCGCCCTGGGCCTGCCCGCGCTGGTGCAGCACGTTGAAGTATTCGCCCGGCTCGACCAGGTCGCTGACACCGCGGATCATGTCGTCCAGCCACTGGGTTGTGGCCCCGGTGGTCGACGGCGGCACGAGCTCGTCGACGGGCGCGTCATCTCCCGCCACCGGCGGCGCGCTGAGACTCGGCGTGCGGAAGAAGCGCTTGTCGACCAGCCACACGCTGCGGATCGGATCGCTGATCGTCACCGTCTCCTCTTCCCACGCGCCGTCGGCGTCCTCGTATGTGGGGCGCGTCACCCAGTAGGTGGCGGGCGTCAGCGTCGTCGTCCACGTGGCGGTGAGGCTGCCGGCGGCGTTGTCCGGCGACAGGCCCGTCGCGTCCCCGCTCTTGAGCACCGCCGGCAAAAAGAAGCCGTAGCGATCGATGGCCAGCTCGGACACCTCGGGCGGGGGCACCGGCTGCAGCACCAGGGTCAGGCCGCTGACGTCCGGCTCGGCCGCGCTGGCCGGCGCGACGCGCTTACGGACCGGGATCATCGACTCGCGCGCCACCTCCAGGTAGGTCGCACCGGGGATCAGCTGGCCTACCTCAAACGAGCCGTCTGCGCCGCTGATCACGTCGCCAGGATCCGGGACGTAGTCGGCGCCGCCCGGCGACTTGAGCACGATCGGGACGCCGCCGATCCCTGCGCCGTCGGGCGTGGTCACCTTGCCCGAGATGACCATGGCGCGCATGACGATAATGCGCATTTGCAGCCGCAGGGTCCCGGGATCCGCCGCGGGCGTCCACAGCACGCTGGTCTGCACCTGGCCCGACACCGTCCACTGCGGCGAGGCAATGGTCGGCGACGTGAGATCCGCCAGCGAGGCCAGCACCACCACCTGCCCCTCGCCCGACTCCACGGTCTGCTCGTCGACGGTGACCGGCAGACCCACTATCTCTTCGTCGCGCACATTGAACGTGCGGATCTCCACCTCGAACGTGTCCGGGATGGCGGTCGGCTTCTTTTCGGGCCCCACGTTGTTTTTGGCGCCGCCGACGTACGCCCAGAACGTGTCGTAGTTGGGCGACTGCGTGATGCAGTCCAACGATCCGCTCGTGCCCGGGCAGCAGGTGGTGGTGTTGTCCGCGTCGCCGGGGGAGAAGACCGCCCAGCCGTTGACCGACTCCCCATAGACCTTGTCGTAATACGCCAGGATCTGGTGCTCGCCGAAGACCGGCTGGGCGCCGAAGAACAGCATGTCCTCGAACTCCGGCAGCGCGGACGACACGAAGCTGCCGGCCAGCGTGGCGACCTTGGCCCACTTCGGCTGGTCCTCGGGTGACGCCGCTGGGATCCAGGCGCAGGTCACGATCTGGTAGCCGTCGATCGGCGAGGCATCCACCTTGGACGTCCACGACCACCAGTTGGTCGTCTTGCCGGGGTCGTCGTCGGCCGCCATCAGCAGCCAGTGAAAATAGCCGGGCGTAACGTAGTGCGTGGTGTTGAGCGGATACACCGCCGGTGGCGGGACGCCGGGCGCGGCCCAGGGGTCCACCGTGATCGTCTTGGACGGGATGTCGAAGTACGGATGGTCGCCCGTCAGCGTGTAGTCGCCCGGCACAACGCCTTCAAAGACGACCGTGGGCTGGTTGACGCCCGGCGTGCGGCTCGCCTGAGCGGTGTAGGTCTGGGGCCCGGCCAGCGTCAGCGTGTGCTCGGGTTTGGTCATCCAGATGTCGCCCAGATACTGGGTGAGAAAGCTGCCGCCATCCTGAAAGACCGCGACGCTGGCGGGGGTCTTCAACGTGTTCTTGGCGTGCAGAATGTTGGCGCCCAGCGTGATCGCCTGCTTGTGCACCTCAAGACCCAGATCGTGTTGCGCGCCGCTGCTCATCGCCAGCGCGGCCCCATGCAGCCACTGGTGGTGGGTCTCGTGCGGCCAGGGAACGGCGAACGGCCACGCGCGCTGCAGCGGCTTTGACAGGTGCTCATCGCCCACGTTGCGCCACGACCTCATCACGCGAAAGCCCGTGTAGTCGGTCAGCGCCTCGATGACCACGCCGTAGCGCGCGGGCGGCACCTCCATGGCAAACCGGCCCTCGGCGTCCGTGGTGGCGGTGTAGTCGGCGTGCTCGGGATCCAGCAGACCGTCGGTGGTGAAGGCCCGCAGCGTGAGCTCCACATTGGGCATCGGCGCCAGGCGGCGGGCCTTGCTGTCGAACGGATCGGTCAGCCCGTCGCTGCCCAGCAGCGTGCCGGTCACCAGCGCTGAAACCGGCTCCATGGCCAGTGTGACCGTCGCCGCCTCCATGTCGGCGATCTCGACATGAGCCTCCCGCGGATGCAGCGCGACCTGAATGGCAAACGGCAGCCCGACGATGGGTCCGTTGGTCGGCGGCAGACCCAGCTGCTCCGGCGTCAGCGTCGCCACGTGGGACGCCCGGATCCAATAGCGGCCGGGCACCAGTCGTTCGAACAGGGACTCGACCGCGCCGTCCGGACCCACCGCCGCCGGCACAAACCGGCCCACGCCCTCGGTGTGTGTGCCCTTGACGCCCTCCAAAAAGACGTAGGCGCCGGCGATCATCACCGGGTCGGCGTACGGCGACTGCAGCACCACGCGCACCTGCGTCTCTTCATGCAGCGCCAGGGTTACGTCCAGGTCGTCGAAGGCCCCGGCGACGTTGGGGGAGACGATCGTGGTGAACAGCTCGTATCCCAGCTTTTTGACCTGCACCTGCCAACGGACCGGCGCCAGCTTCGGCAGCGTGAAGACGACGCTGCCGTCCAGGCTCGACAGCTCCGCCCGCGGGGCGCTGACGACGCGATCGACCAGCAGCTCCAGGGCCGTGATCTCGACGATGGCGCCGGCCAGCGGCACGTCATCCAGCGCCGGAAACTGGGCGGGATCGCGGCCGACCACGTGCACGGTCAGCGGCTTGGCGACGGGCTTGAGCAGCGCCAGCGCGTCGTGTCCCTCGTCCAGCAGCGTCGCGACCCCCGGCGCTTCGGGGTGCACGTAGGTCTCCCAGCCGCCGCGCGCGATCGTGATGCGGTAATAGCCGACGCTTTGGGCCGGCAGCAGCGCGCGCCCGACGTCGTCGGCGACCACCGTGGTGGAGGCCGCGACGCCATCACCTGCGGCGGGCTCGGCGGGCCAGAAATCAAACGTGACCACCGCCCCGGGCAGCGCGGCCCGCGTCGTGACGTCCAAAACACTCGCCGACAGATCGATCAGGGTCTCTGCGCCGCTCTCGACCGCAAGCGCGGCGTCGTGCCGGACCCGCCCGCCGCCCACGGTGATGTCTGCGTTATGTGTTGTGTATCCGGGCCGCGCAATCTCGAGCCGATAGCTGCCCGCCGGCACCTCCCCGATGGAGAACGTACCCACGACGCTGCTGGTGACGACATGCTCCGGCGTGCCGTCGGCCGGCGAGGCGTCCAGCGCCACCTGTGCACCGTGAACCGGGAGCGGTGAGCCGGATTGCACGACGCGGCCGTGGACCGTACCGGCCTCCTGAGCCAAAGCGGACTGCGCACATAAAGCCATGGCCAGAGCCAGTTGGACCCGCACGTTCACTCTCCCTGTGGGTGTGTGTCGCCATCTTACAACGACTGGCGCGGCGTCACATCCCGACAAGGATCAGCGCTTGGCGCGGCTTGCGCTGGGGTCTGTCACCCGCCCAACCCCAGCTCGATCACTGACAGCCCGCCGCAAGCGCGCTGAGCTTGGTGGCGAAGACCCAGCGGCTGCCCGGGAACTCGCTGAGACTCCAGACGTCGCCCGAGCCCGGCGCCACGTGGAGATCCTCGGCGCCATGGACCCACTTGTGTGCGGACCAGCCCGACTCGGTGCTGCGGTAGAGCGCGCCGTATTTGCCGATCTGAGAGCTCGATGACACGTACGCGACGCCGTCGTAGGTCACGCCGCCCTGCATCCTGTTCTTGCCGGTGTGCCAGACCGCGTCGGCGGCCGCCATCCCGCTGGGTGCCGGCAGCCGCCCCGTGGTCTCATCCAATGGCCAGCGGTGCAGGCGGCCCATGCCCGATGATTTGGAGTACTCCCCAGCGACGATGCCGTGCGGGCTAGCGCTGCGATCGACCGCAGCAAACGAGAAGCGGGCACAGCAGGAGGCGCCGCACAGCTTGTAGCGGTTGATCTGAACCAGGACGTACTTGTACCCGTGCGCGCGGTACACACCGTCGCCCACGTGTCCAACCAGCCCCTTCTCGCCGGTGGACACCTGAATGGGCCGTTTGATGTCGAAAACCCGAAAGCCCTTGGTGGTGTCGGCCACGTACAGATAGTCGCCATACCACGCGATGCCGCCGGCATGGACGGGCACGATCTCGTAGTCGGGTGGGCTCGAGCCGAAGATCGGCTGCACGAGCAGCACGTGTCGATAGTCCACGTCACTCATCTCAGTGACGTCCGCAAAGGAGATCCGCACGCCCTTGGTCGAGTCGATGCTGGAGTCTTCGGCGTGCTTGTGCCACCAACTGACGGCCACCACGCTCTTGCCGGCGACCAGTCCGGACGCATCGGCGGCCGCCGTGCCCGTGATCCCCTGGGGCATCCAATAGTCCACGCCGTCGTCGCCGCTGTTCCACTCGAACCCGGTGTGCGCGCAGCCGACGTTCGGTACCGCGCTCACCTGGACCGCCTGCCGATTCAAATCGTTCAGAAGCGCTTCCAGCGTCACCTGTGTTGCCCCGGGCTGGGCGGCCAGCGCGTCCAGGAACGCGGCTCCCTTTGCCCAGGTGTCCTGATCTTCGAGACCGAAACCCCCGGCCTCCGCCGGTGTGAGCCCCGCGCCCGGGCCGCCGACACCCCCCGTCTGCTTGCACTCCGGCGGCGCCACCGGACACGGCCCGTCCAAGGCCGCGCAGCCCATCGGTGGCGGCGGACAGCCTTCGTCCGCCTGGCCGTCGCAGTCGTCGTCCGCGCCGTTGCAGACTTCGGCCGCGGCCGTGGGGCCCGCGCAGGCAGACAGCCCGTCGTCTGTGCACCACTGGCTGCCGGCGCAGCTGCCGTGCTCGTTCGTGTTGACACAGCCGGTGGCGGTGGCGGCCTCGACAGCCCAGGGCGTGCAAGCGCAGAGCCCGTTGTTCCACTCCGCCGGCACGCACTGCGTCGAGACCTCCCCGGAGGTCGTTGGGGCCGACACGCACTGGAACCCCGGGAGGCAGGGGCAGGGAGCACCGCAGAAGGACCCCTCTCCATCGGGATCGGCCAGGCACCGGGCCGGCTCGTCCGTCCCGAGCTGTGCCGCGCAGTCCGCGTCCGTCTGGCAGGGCGCGCACAGGCTGGGATATGCGTAAGCGCACTCGTAGATCGTGTCCATGCCGCCGAACTGAAACGCCGAGCACGCCCACGACTGGGCGCACTCGGACATGCAATACGGCGCCGGCGAGCAGAACGCGCCGAAGCCGGTCTCCACGCATAGCCCGGCCTCGCAGTCACCGTCGGGCGTGCCGGGCTGTTGGCAGGGGCAGCCGGGCCCAAACGGCGCCGCAGCGCACGGATCGGCCGGCGGACCGTCGGTATCGGGCAGCGACACATCCGCTTGGGGAGGCAGGTCCGTGTGGCGAGGCAGGTCCGGCTGGGGCGGCAGGTCCGTCTGGGGCGGCAAGTCCGGCTCGGAGGCCGTTGTGCTTGTGGACGACGGGCCATTGCAACCCACAAGGGAGGACAGACAGGCGACGACGACCAACCGGAGCACGCGCGGGGATCCCTTCATGGCTCAGCAGTGTGGCACAGAGGGTGCAGTGTCCCATGCCGGTTTCCACGAAAACGGAGAGGATCGGGATGCTGGGACGCATTGGGTGTGACTTGGGTGGGGCTGGTGGGGCTCGTCGTCCGGAGTACAGGCGCAAAGCCGGTGGGGCTGGCAGTCCACAATGGCCGGTGGTTTTGATGCTGGGCGCGCTGACGCTGATGGCGGCGGGATGTCTCGAAGGTGGGCACGACGAACACTTCTGTGAGCACGATCCGGACGCTCCCGAGCTGGCGGTTCAGTCGGGTGCGCTGTCCAGCATCAGCTGCAAGCAGAGCACGAGCACCGGCTACAAGTCGGGTGCGTCTTTCAAAATCAAGGTCGTCACCGTTGACGGGAAAAAGGTGGAGCTGAAGACGGCCAATGCCTACTACGTGATGGCCAAGGCCGCCGCCAAAAAGGGGATCAACCTGAAGATCATCAGCGGCTTTCGGACGATGGCCCAGCAGCAGTACCTCTACGGCTGCTACATCAACTGCAGCTGCAACGGCTGCAACCTGGCGGCCAAACCCGGCTACTCCAACCACCAGAGCGGGCACGCGCTGGACCTCAACACGTCGGCGCCCGGCGTCTACAAGTGGCTGAACAAAAACGGCGCCAAGTACGGCTTCAAGCGGACAGTGCCCAGCGAGAAGTGGCACTGGGAGTGGTGGGGCGGCGGTCCCGGCGGCGGACCCTGCAAGGGCGCCAAGCCAAAGGCGCCGGACAAAGACAAGGACGGGGTGCCGGACAAGAAGGACAACTGCAAGAACGTCAAGAATGCGGGCCAGCTGGACACCGACAAGGACGGCAAGGGCAACAAATGCGACGGCGACGACGACAACGACGGCGTGAAGGACGGCAAGGACAACTGCCCGACCAAGAAGAACCCCGGACAGAAGAACACCGACGGCGACAAGAAAGGCAACGCGTGTGATCCGGACGACGACAATGACGGCGTCAAAGACACAAACGACAACTGCAAGCTGGTGGCCAACGGCGGCCAGCTGGACACGGACAAAGACGGCAAGGGCAACAAATGCGACGGGGACGATGACGGGGACGGCGTCAAGGACACCGCGGACAACTGCCCGACCAAGAAGAACCCCGGGCAGAAGAACACCGACGGCGACAGCAAAGGCAACGCGTGCGATCCGGACGACGACAACGACGGCGACCCCGACGCCACCGACAACTGCCCGAACGACGACAACCCCGACCAGCAACACAACCAAACCGAAAAC